>NZ_JBITFA010000016.1:34761-249435 GCF_044455705.1 Kitasatospora sp. NPDC051170
TTGTTTTGGGGTGACGCACATCCCTCCCCCACCTTTGCGGGGGGGGCTACCCCATTCCCGCCCCCGCACCGCGCGGGGGGGGGGGGGGGGCCGCGGGGGGGTCCCCCCCCGGCCCCCGCCCCCCGGCCCCCGGCCGGAGGAGTACGGGAGGGTCCGACTCAGGAGAAGATCACGGAGCGCAGCTTGAGCCGGTCGCCGAGCCGCTTGCCGGGGTTCATCACGTAGTAGACGTCGCCGTTGCAGTCGAAGTCCAGGAAGACCGTGGCCGTGGAGGTGGTGAAGTTGTCCGGTGCGAAGGCCGGGTCCTTCTCGGTGGCGCCGAAGAGGTTGATGCACTTGCCGCTCTCCGGGTCGGCGATTCCGGCCGGGACTCCGGGGCCGACCTTGTAGAGGAAGTCGCCGACGGCCGCGTTGGCCGACAGCGGGGTGGACAGGACGAGGGCGGCGGCGCTGGCGGCGGCGAGCACGGCGTTGCGGAGACGCATGTTTGAGGGCCTTTCAGGTGGTACGCGCAGGTACCCGATGAATTGGTGCGAGATCACCCTAGAGGCCCAAAAACCGCAGAAACGGTTCTCCCAATCCACTCGTTCGAGTGGTTTAGACATCGAAACCGCTACCCGGCCGCCTCGGGCAACGACGGAATGACGGATCTCAGTTCGGACGGCCCTCAGTTCGGCGGGGCCGTGAAGAAGTACCCGGAGTCGATCAGGGTCGGCAGGTACGTCTTCAGCGCCGCCACCGTCTGCGAGCGGTCCCCGCCGCCGTCGTGGTTGAGCAGGATCGCCCCCGGCCGCACGTCCTTCAGGATGCGGTCGGTGATCGCCGAGGTGCCGGGCCGCGCCCAGTCCCGGGGGTCCACGGACCAGCCCATGTTCCGCATCCCGAGGTCGGCGGCCACCTTGAGCGAGACCGGTGACCAGTCGCCGCCCGGCGCCCGGAACCAGGTGGGCAGCCGGCCGGTGGTGCGGTGCAGCAGGTCCGAGGTGCGCTCCAGCTCCTCGCGCACCTTGGCCTCGGACTGGTGCCGCAGGTCCGGGTGGGTCCAGGTGTGGTTGGCGATGTGGTGACCCCGGTCGGCGATCTCCCGCACCAGGGCCGGGTGCTCGGTGGCGTTCTCGCCGACCAGGAAGAAGGTGGCCCGGATGCCGTACTGCTGGAGCAGTGCCAGCACGGTCGGGGTGTACCGGGGATCGGGTCCGTCGTCGATGGTGAGGGCGACCACCCGCTGGGCCGCGTCCAGCTCGTACACCGGCTTGCTCTCCCGCTCGGTGAGCACCCGGTGGACGGGCTCCCCGGTGGCCGTGCCGGGGGCCTGGGCCGATGCCGATGCGGTCGCCGATGTGGTCGCGGACGCGGACGTGGACGGGGGTACGGGAGAGGGTGGGGCGGAGGAGGGTGGTGCGGGTGGGGGCGAGGTGGGCCCGGATGCCGGGGACCACTGCGAGGGCGAGCCCGTCGGCACCGCCCCGAGCGCCCCGGCCTCGGCGGCCTCCGGGCTCGGCGGGGCGGCGGCGGAGGGCTCGCCGGAGAACGGGCCGCGGCAGCCGGCGGCGGCTCCGAGCAGGGACATGCCGGCCGCGACCAGCAGCAATCTTCGCGAAGTAATCTGACGATCAGACAGCATTCCTGATGCTTCCCCCGCCGGTCACCGCCGCTGACCCCGGGCGACCCCGATCACCACTCCGACGGGCTAGGCAAGCCCGAGCCGACCCCCCCGCCAACCCGGCGTCCCCTGGACTTCCCCGGCGCTTCCCCGACCGGACGCCCGGGTTCCCGTGAGGGCCGCTACGCTGTGCTCTCCCAGTGTGATGATCTGCCATCAGAGGACGTGGCCATGACGACAAGTCAGGACTTCCCCCAACCGGGCGCGCAGGACGCGGACAAGGTCGAGCTCAGCGAGTGGGAACGCTTCGGCGTCGACACCACCACCCCGCACTCGGCCCGCGTCTACGACTACTGGCTGGGCGGCAAGACCAACTTCCCGCCGGACCGCGCCATGGGCCAGGCCATCGAGGAGGCCGTGCCCAGCATCAAGCAGATGGCCAAGGCCAACCGCGCCTTCCAGGGCCGCGCCGTGCGCCACCTGGCCCAGGAGCACGGCATCCGCCAGTTCCTCGACCTCGGCACCGGGATCCCGACCTCGCCCAACACCCACGAGATCGCCGAGTCCGTCAGCGACGGCACCCGCGTGGTGTACGTGGACAACGACCCGATCGTCCTCGCCCACGCCCGCGCGCTGATGGTCTCCAGCCCGGCCAGCCGGACCACGTACATCCACGCCGACCTGCGCAAGCCCGAGGAGCTGTTCGCCGACCCGGCGCTCACCTCGACGCTGGACCTCACCCAGCCGGTCGGCCTGCTGATGATCGCCGTGCTGATGCTGATCGCCGACGAGGACGACCCGTGGGGCCGCGTCGCCGCTCTGCGCGACGCCCTGCCCTCCGGCAGCTGCCTGGCGCTCACCACCCCGACCCAGGACTTCGACCCGGTGGCCGTCGGCAAGGTCGCCGAGTCCGCCCGCGCCGGCGGGATGACCCTGGTGCCGCGCTCCCACGACGACGTGCTCCGCTTCTTCGACGGCTGGGACCTCGTCGAGCCGGGCCTGTCCCCCGTCCTCGCCTGGCGCCCGGACGGCGAGCCGCCGGCGGACCCGAAGGCCGCGTACTACTGGGGCGGCGTCGCGGTGAAGCGCTGAGGCCCGTCCGGCGTCCCGACTACTTCCGTAGTGCCACTACCGCAGTAGTGGCACCGCCGAAGGCGACGGCACTGGCGAAGTAGTGGCACTACGGAAGTAGTGCCACTACGGGAGTAGTGCCGTCCGCCGGGGGCGCACCCCGGGCCGCGCTACTTCAGCAGCCGGGACAGGCGCCGGTCCGCCAGCGGCTTCCCCCCGGTCTGGCAGGTCGGGCAGTACTGGAGCGAGGAGTCCGCGAAGGAGACCTCGCGCACGGTGTCCCCGCAGACCGGGCAGGGCAGCCCGGTGCGGCCGTGCACCCGCAGGCCGATCTTCTTCTCCGCCTTGAGCTCCCCCGCCGCCAGGCCCCGCGACCGCTCCACCGCCTCGCGCAGGGTGGTGCCCAGCGCCTCGTACAGCCGAGCCGTCTCCTCCTCGCCCAGGTCGGCCGCCAGCTTGTACGGGGACATCCGCGCCGCGTGCAGCACCTCGTCCGAGTAGGCGTTGCCCACGCCCGCCAGCACGCTCTGGTCGCGCAGCACGCCCTTGATCCGGCGCCGCTCCCCGCGCAGCAGCGCGGCGAAGGCGTCGAGCGTAAGGGCCGGGTCCAGCGGGTCCGGGCCGAGCCGGGCGACGCCGGGCACCTCGGCGGGGTCGCGCACCACGTACACGGCGAGGCCCTTCTTCGTCCCCGCCTCCGTGAGGTCGAAGCCCGCCCCGCCCTCCAGGCGCAGCCGCAGCGCCAGCGGGTTCCTCGGGCTCGGATGCGGCGGCTCGGCGGGCAGGGTGTCCTTCCAGCGCAGCCAGCCGGCCCGGGCGAGGTGGACCACCAGGTGCAGGCCCCCGGCCTCGATGTCCAGGAACTTGCCGCGCCGGGTGACGGAGGCGACGGCGGCGCCCTCCAGGGCCGTCACCGGAGGGTCGTAGGTCTTGAGGGCGCTGATCGCCACCGGCTGGACCTTCGCGATCACGCGCCCGGTCAGGCGTTCGGACAGGTAGGCGCTCAGCGCCTCGACCTCGGGCAGCTCCGGCATGCGGCCCAGTCTGCCCCCACCGGGCGGCGCCCGCACGCCGTAAGGAGGGGATAAGCCCAGCTCAGCGCGGGTGGTGAGGCTCTTCACAGCGGCTCTCGGCGCCGACCGTTCCGGTTTCAACCTGTGGCAGAC
Source organism: Kitasatospora sp. NPDC051170 (assembly GCF_044455705.1). Lineage (NCBI taxonomy): Bacteria > Bacillati > Actinomycetota > Actinomycetes > Kitasatosporales > Streptomycetaceae > Kitasatospora > Kitasatospora sp. NPDC051170. Next base: position 38,602 of record NZ_JBITFA010000016.1, read on the forward strand.
TCGGATGCCATGGACATCGGCCCGGTCACCAGGACGCTGCGCGCGGCGGTCTTCGCCGCGCTCGTCGTGCTGCTCGCCGGGCTCGGCCAGGTGCTGGTCACCGGCCGGGCGCTGCCGCTGGCCACGATGGGCCTGGCGGGCCTGGCCGTCTTCGCCGCCGCCTTCGCCCTGGCCGGGCGCGAGCGCGGCTACGCGACGGTCGCGGCGGTGTTCCTGCCGCTGGAGCTGGGCGCCGGGGCGCTGTTCGACGTCGCCCAGTCCACCTGCCCCGAGTTGCCGCCCGAGGCCGCGCACGGCTTCCAGCCGCTGCTCTGCGGCGGCGGCTCGCTGGGCGGGTTCCTGCTCGGCCACGGCGTCTCCCAGCAGGCCGGTGTGCTGCTGCTCCTGCTGCTGCACACGGCGATCGCGCTGATCGGCGCGTACGGGCTGCGCCGGGCGGACGCCGCGATGACCTGCCTGGCCCAAACGGTCCGCATGGTCGGCGAGGTCGCCCACCGGCACCTGCCCGTCCTCGCCCGGCTGCTGCGGCTGCTCGCCGCCCCCGTCCCGGCCCGTCCGGTGGTACGGGTGCCGCTGCCCGAGGCCAGCCGCCCCGCCGTTCCCGCCGAGGGCGCGTCCGTGCGCCCGGCCGTGCGGCGCGGCCCCCCGGTGTTCGTCCCGGCCGCCTGACCCAACCGTCCGGACGGCCGGTCCTCTCGCACCCCCTGCACGCCCGAGAGCACTGGACGACACCCCATGAGCAACTCCCGTAAGACCGCCAAGAAGACCTCCGCCACCGAGCGCATGCGCGTCGCCCGCGAGCAGGCCGAGCGCTCCGACCGCATCCGCCGCCGCGTCGTGGTCGGCGTCTCCTCCGCCGCCGTGCTGGCCCTCGCGGCCGGGGTGGCCTTCGCCGTCGGCGGCTCCTCCGGCTCCGGCTCGGAAGCCTCCGCCGACGGCCCGCTGGTGATCCCCGCCAACGCCACCGGCACCAACGGCACCGTGGTCACCTACGGCAAGGCCGACGCCCCGCACACCCTGTCGGTGTACGAGGACTTCCGCTGCCCGTTCTGCGAGAAGCTCGAGACCACCACCGGCAAGGCGCTCCAGCAGGGCGCCGACGCCGGCACGTACAAGATCGAGTACCACCTGGCGACGTTCCTGGACACCAACCTCGGCGGCAGCGGCTCGCGCACCGCGCTGGCGGCGGCCGGGGCCGCGCTCAACGAGGGCGTGGACAAGTTCAAGGCGTTCCACGACGTGCTCTACGCCAACCAGCCGCAGGAGAGCAGCGACGCCTTCGGCGACGTCAACCACGTCCTCGACCTCGCCGGCCAGGTGCCGGGCCTGAAGACGGACGCCTTCGTGAAGGCCGTCCAGGACGGCACCTACAAGCCGTGGGCGGCCAAGGTGAACGAGGAGTTCAACAAGAGCGACGTCACCGGCACCCCGACCGTCAAGCTGGACGGCAAGAAGCTGGACGTCCTCACCGGCGGCAACGCCGTCTCGCCCGAGCAGTTCACCGCGATGGTCAAGCAGCAGGTCGGCGGATGACGGCCCCGGCCCCCCTGGCCTCCCCCGCCTCCCCGGCCCAGCTCCCCGCCCGGACGTACGGCGCGAGCCGCCCGTTCGCCTGGCTGCTGCTGGTCGGCGGCGCGCTCGGGCTGTTCGCCTCGGCCGTCCTCACCCTGGACAAGCTGCGGCTGCTCGAGGACCCGTCCTACGTCCCCAGCTGCAACATCAACCCGATCATCAGCTGCGGCTCGATCATGCGCAGCGACCAGGCCGAGGCCTTCGGCTTCCCCAACTCGCTGCTGGGCCTGGCCGGTTTCGCGGTGGTGATCGCGATCGGCGCCGGGCTCCTGGCGGGCGCCTCGTTCCGGCGCTGGTTCTGGCTGGGCCTGCAGGCCGGGACGGTCTTCGGGATCGGCTTCGTGACCTGGCTGATGTACCAGGCGCTCTACCGGATCAACGCCCTGTGCCCGTACTGCATGGTGGTGTGGGCGGCGATGATCCCGCTGTTCTGGTACACCACGCTGCACAACCTGCGCAGCGGGGTGATCCCCGTCGGCCGCCGACTGCGGCCGGTGGTACGGGAGTTGGCGCGCTACCACTGGACGGTTCCGGCGCTCTGGTACGCCGTCGTGGCCCTGCTGGTGCTGAACCGGTTCTGGTACTACTGGTCGACCCTGCTCTGACGGCCCGCCGCCCCCTCCCGCAGCGGAGGGGGCGGCAGTCCCGCTGTCAGAGCTCGGTGGGCTCGAAGACGAACGCCTCGACCTCGGCGAGGAGTTCGGCCCGGCGCTCCTCGTCGAGGAAGGAGGCGCGGAAGGAGTTGGCGGCCAGGCGGCGCAGGGTCTCCGGCTCCAGGGCGAGGGCCTCGCGGACGGCGCGGAAGTTGTCCTCGACGTAGCCGCCGAAGTAGGCCGGGTCGTCGGAGTTGACGGTGACCAGCAGGCCCGCGTCGAGCATCTCGCGCAGCGGGTGGTCGGCGAGGGTGTCGATGCAGCGCAGGCGCACGTTGGAGAGCGGGCACAGGGTCAGCGGGATCTGCTCGCGGACCAGGCGGGCGACGAGTTCGCCGTCCTCCAGGCAGCGCAGACCGTGGTCGATCCGCTCGACGCCGAGGACGTCCAGCGCCTCGGTGATGTACGAGGCGGGGCCCTCCTCCCCGGCGTGGGCGACGCGGTGCAGCCCGGCCTCGGCGGCGCGGCGGTAGACCTCGCGGAACTTGACCGGCGGGTGGCCGACCTCGGCGGAGTCCAGGCCGATGCCGGAGATCCGGCCGAAGTACGGGCGGGCGGCCTCGAAGGTCTCCAGGGCGGACTCGGCGGACTCGTCGCGCAGGAAGCACATGATCAACCGGGTGCTGATGCCGTGGCGTTCCTCCCTCTTCTCCAGGGCGGCGGTGAGGCCGTTGACGACGGTCTCCAGCGGCACCCCGCGGGCGGTGTGGGCCTGCGGGTCGAAGAAGATCTCCGCGTGGCGCACGCCCTGCTCGGCGGCCCGGGCGAGGTAGGCGTCGGCGAGGTCGGCGAAGTCCTGCTCGGTGCGCAGCACGGCCATCAGCGCGTAGTAGAGGTCCAGGAAGGACTGCAGGTCGCTGAAGGAGTACGCCTCGCGCAGGGCCTCGGTGTCGGCGTAGGGCAGCTCGACGCCGTTGCGGTCGGCGAGCGCGAAGGCGAGTTCGGGCTCCAGGGTGCCTTCGATGTGCAGGTGGAGTTCGGCCTTGGGAAGAGGCATATGCGATCGATCCGTGCTGTCGTGGGCGGATTCTTAAGGTTTAGATGGATTCATCCTATGATCTGCTGTCACTCGGGCCGGACCCGTCGGGCCGGCCGGGCAGGTCGCGCAGGGTCCGCAGCGGGGAGGCCAGCGGCAGCGCCCCGCACAGGGCGAGCAGCGTGGTCATCACCCACATCGTGGCACGCGTCCCGACGAGGTCGCCCAGCGCGCCGCCCGCCAGGGCGCCCAGCGGGATGAGGGTGTAGCCCGTGACCATCGCGCTGGCCGTGACGCGGGTGAGCAACGCGGGCGGGGTGTAGGACTGCCGGAAGCTGGCGAGCACCACGTTGACCAGGGTGACGGCGGCGACCACCCCGAAGAGCCCGACCACGTAGAACGCCACCCGGGCGCCCGGGCCGGCCAGCGGCATCAGCAGGCCCACCGGCGGGACGGTGAGCAGCACGATCCGCAGCCCGCGCGCGGTACCCAGCCGTCGGCAGAGCGGGCGGGCCACCAGCGCGCCGAGGACGCCGCCGAGCGCGCCCGCCGAGGCGAGGGCGCCGACCCAGCCCGGGGCGATCCCCGCGTCCCGGACCAGAAAGAGCGCCACCACGGACTGGTAGCCGCCGGTGAGCGCGAAGTTCGCGGCGGCGCCGTAGAGGGTGAACGCGCGCAGGTACGGGTCCCGCCACAGGAAGGCGAGGCCCTCGCGGACCTCGCGCAGCAGTGCGCCTCGGACAGGCGGCGCGGCCGGTGCGGCGGGCCGGGCCCGGATCGCGCGCAGGGTGGCCGCGGCTATCAGGAAGCTGACGGCGTCGGCGAGCAACCCGGCCGCCGCGCCGAGGAGTTGGACGGTCAGGCCCGCCAGGCCCCGCCCGGCGACGTTGGCGGCCGAGGCGCTGCCCTCCAGCTTGGCGTTCGCCTCGATCAGGCCGTCGGCGGGCACCAGCTCCGGCAGGTAGGCGTGGAAGGCCGCGTCGAAGAACACCGCCGCCGTGCCGGTGAGGAAGGCGACCGCCAGCAGCTGCCCCAGGGTGAGCACCCCGAGCCAGGAGGCCAGCGGGACGCCGGCGAACAGCGCCGCCGAGGCCAGGTTGCAGAGGATCATCACGCTGCGCCGGGACGCCCGGCCCACCCACACCCCGGCGGGCAGGCCGAAGAACAGCCAGGGCAGCCAGGCCGCGGCGGTCAGCAGGCCCACGGCCGTCGGCCCGGCGTCCAGGGCCAGCACGGCGACCAGGGGCAGGGCGATCGAGGTGATGCTGCTGCCGAGCCTGCTGACCGTCTGCCCCGACCACAGCAGCCGGAAGTCCCGGTGGGCGAACAGGCCCCAGCGGGAGGCGAGTTCGGGCGCCTCCAGGGTGGCGCTCACGGTCGCGCCGGGACGCTGTGGGCGAAGGCCAGGACGGTCTCGCGCTCGCGGCCGTCCTCCGGCACCGGCCGGTTCACCCACTTCTGGATCACCTCGTGCAGGTCGGCGGCCAGCTCCCGGGCCTCCTCGGGGGTGAGCCGCAGCCAGCCCTGGGTGGCGATCGCGCAGCCGTCCTGCCAGTCGGCCGGGTAGCCGCTGCGGCGCAGCGCCCACTCGCGGACCAGCTCGATCTGGCGCTCCGCCATGATCGAGCCGGCCGCGTCGGCGACGGCCTCGGAGACCGGGTCGCCGTCGAAGTCGGCCCGGGCCCAGGTGAGTTGGCGGTCGGCCAGGCGCCACCACCGCTCGCGCCGGTCACGGGCGAGCTCGGGGGCCTCCTCGATCAGCCCGCTCTCGGCGAGCACCTTGAGGTGGTGGCTGACGTTGCCCACCGCCTGGCCGGTGCGCTCGGCGAGCTGCCCGACGGTGCCGGGGCCGTCCACCTTGAGCAGGTCCATCAGGCGTCGGCGCAGCGGGTGGGTGAGCGCGGCGAGGATGCGGGCGTCGGAGATCGCCCGGGTGTCCTGCGGCTGATGCCTGGTCTCGTCCGTGTCGGCCGTGTCGGCCGTGTCGTTCGTCTCGTCCATGCCGGGAGGATATACACAAGAGCTCTTGTACGACAGTTCTTTTACAACACCTCTTGTGTAATCCGCCCGGCCCGCTCGACCCGCCCGGCTGTACGGGCGCGGCAAGGACGCGCACCCTGGAGGAGGGGGCTTCCGCCGAGGAGGTAGCGAGACATGCGGCACGTCGACCCGCACACCCGGCCCGAGGGCGTCTCCCCGCACGCGCTGGGCAACGACACCCTGCTGCACGAGCTGGAGCAGCTGCACCGCACCCGCCACGAGACCTTCCTGTACGGGTCCGAGGAGGCGCTCAACCGGCACACCCTGCGCATGGGACAGCTGGAGGCCGAGTACCTGCACCGCTTCCCCCACCGCCTGGTGACGGCCGGGCGCACCCGGGCCGGGGCCAGGGCGCGGGAGGCGGCGGCCCGCGCCGAGTCGCTGCCGGAGTGAGTCCTCCCGCAGGCGGTCCGGCGAGGACACGCCGGGCCGCATGCGCGTGCCCGGGGGCCGGGCGTCGGGGAGGGTGAGACCAGCCCTCACCCCGTCCCCCAGGAGCCCCGCATGCCCATCGCCAGCGTCAACCCCGCGACCGGCGAGACCCTCCAGACCTTCGACGCCCTCGACGCCTCCGGCATCGAGCAGCGCCTGGCCCGCGCCGAGGCCGCCTTCCTCGGCTGGCGCGCCACGCCCTTCGCCGCCCGCACCGACCTGATGCACCGCGCCGCCGACCTGCTCGACCAGGACCAGGAGTCCCTCTCCCGCACCATGACCGAGGAGATGGGCAAACCGCTCGTCCAGGCCCGCGCGGAGGCCGCCAAGTGCGCGAAGGCGATGCGCTGGTACGCCGACCACGCGGAGGCGCTGCTCGCCGACGAGCACCCGGACCCGGCCGACGTGGCCGACGCCGGGGCCTCGCGCGCGTACGTCCGCTACCGGCCGATCGGGCCGGTGCTGGCCGTGATGCCGTGGAACTTCCCCTTCTGGCAGGTCATCCGCTTCGCCGCGCCCGCGCTGATGGCGGGCAACGTGGGCCTGCTCAAGCACGCCTCCAACGTGCCGCGCACCGCGCTGGCGATCGAGGACCTGTTCCGCCGGGCGGGCTTCCCCGAGGGCTGCTTCCAGACGCTGCTGATCGGCTCGGGCGCCGTCGAGGGCGTCGTCCGGGACGCGCGGGTCGCCGCCGTCACCCTCACCGGCAGCGAGCCGGCCGGGCGGGCGGTCGCGGCCACGGCTGCGGACGAGGTGAAGAAGTCGGTGCTGGAGCTGGGCGGCAGCGACCCGTTCGTCGTCCTGCCGAGCGCCGACGTGGACGCGGCGGTGCGCACCGCCGTCCGGGCCCGGGTGCAGAACAACGGCCAGTCCTGCATCGCGGCCAAGCGGTTCATCGTGCACACCGACGTCTACGACCGCTTCCTGGCCGGGTTCACCGGGGCGATGGGGGCGCTCAGGGTCGGCGACCCGATGGACGAGGCCACGGACGTCGGCCCGCTGGCCAGCCGCCAGGGGCGCGACGACCTGGAGGAACTGGTCGAGGACGCGCGGGCGCACGGCGCCAGGATCGAGTGCGGCGGCGGGCGGCCGATGGGCTGGGACACCGGGTGGTTCTACGAGCCGACCGTGCTGACCGGCATCACCCCGGCGATGCGCATCCACCGGGAGGAGACCTTCGGGCCGGTCGCGACCGTCTACCGGGTCGCCGACCTGGACGAGGCGGTGGCGCTCGCCGACGACACGCCGTTCGGGCTGAGCTCCAACGTCTGGACCCGGGACGAGGGCGAGCAGGAGCGCTTCGTGCGCGACGTCCAGGCCGGCGGGGTGTTCTTCAACGGGATGACGGCCTCCCACCCGGCGCTGCCCTTCGGCGGCGTCAAGCGCTCCGGGTTCGGGCGGGAGCTGTCCGGGCACGGCATCAAGGAGTTCTGCAACGTCACCACGGTGTGGATCGGCTGAGGGCCCTCTGCTGCCCGGCCGGGGTCAGGACTGGTTCAGGACTGGTTCAGGATTGCTTCAGGACTGCTTCAGGACGCCATGCGGTGCCTGCCCCGGCCGGGGGTCATCCAGCGGGCGAGGACGCCGACCATGGCGATCACCGTCAGGCCCCAGAAGATCGCCATCAGCACGAGCATCGGGGTCAGGCTCACCTGGGTGGCGACCATGCCCAGGCCCACGGAGAGGGCGACCATGAAGGTCACCACGGTCGGGCTGAGGGTGAGCAGCCAGCTGCGGACGCGGTGGCCCAGGCCCGGGTTCTGTTCGGCCTGGGGGCCCGTTTCCATTTCCTTGTAGGTCAGCAGGTCCATCGAGATCGCCTCCGGGGGTGGGGGAGGTCGGGTGGGATCAGGAGGCCCGGGGTGGGGCCGACTTCCGGGTGGTGGTCTTCTTCGCGGTGGTCTTCTTGGCAGCGGCGGCGGCGCCGGTCTTCTTCGCCGCCGCCTTCTTCGCGGGAGCGCGCTTGCGCGGCTGCTTCTCCTCGGCGGACTCCTCGGCCTCGTGCCCGCCCTTGGCCTGGCGCAGGCTGCTGCGCAGCGCCTCCATCAGGTCGATCACGTTGTCCGGCGCCTCCCCCGCCTCCTCCTCGTGCGGCAGCTCGACGCCCTCCAGCCGGGCGGTGATCACCTGCTGAAGGGCCCGCTGGTAGTCGTCGTGCAGCTGGGAGATGTCGAAGTCCTCGGAGAGGGTGTCCATCAGCGAGCGCGCCATCTTGAGCTCCTGCGGCCGCACGGTGACGTCCCCCTCGGGGGCGATGCCCGCCGCCGGGCGCACCTCGTCGGGCCAGATGCAGGTCTGCAGCACCAGCGTGCCCTCGTGCACCCGCAGCACCGCGGGCGATTCCCGGGTGCGCAGGGCGATCTTGGTGACGGCGATCTGCCCGGACTCCAGCAGGGCGTCGCGCAGCAGGGCGTACGGCTTGGCGGCGGCCTGGTCGGCGACGCCCACGTAGTAGGCCTTGGAGAACATCAGCGGGTCGATGTCGCCCGCGTCGACGAAGGCCAGCACGTCGATGATCTTCTTGCTGGGCAGCGGCAGGTCCGCGAGGTCCTCGTCGGTGAGGGTGACGGTGCGGCCGTCCGGCGACTCGTAGCCCTTGGCGATCTCCGCGTACGGGACCTCCTTCTCCTCCCGTTCGCAGTACCGCTTCATCCGCACCCGGCCACCGTCCCTGGCGTGCACCTGGTGCAGCGGGACGTCGTGCTCCTGGGTCGCGGAGTACAGGTGGACGGGGATGCTGACCAGCCCGAAGCTGATCGTCCCCTTCCAGGTGGTCTGCATGGCTCCCACTGTGCCCCGATGCGCCCGGTTCGGCCACACTTCGAGGAGGGGGCCGCGATGGAGGCCGATCCGCCGATGCCCGTACCACCGATGTCCGCACCACCGCCCACCGCTCCCCCGCCGGAGCGCACCACGTACCTGGTGACGTACGCGGTGCGCGGCGAGACCGGGGTGCGGCACGCCCGGGTGACGCTGCTGCCCGGGTACGCGCAGGAGTCCGACGTGCCGAGGCTGCTCGCCGCCCGGCTGACCGGGCGGCCGGGCGACGCGGGGCTGATCACCGTCCTGGAGCTGCGGGAGGAGCTGCCGGAGGAGCCGCGGGAGCAGCTGCCGGAGAAGCTGCCGGAGGAGCCGCGGGAGGAGTGAGTCTCACGGGGTGGGGCGCACCCCGGCGGGGGCTCGGCGGCCGAGTCCGGGAACGCGTCGGCCGCCACCGCGAGGAATCCGCTGCGGATCTTGTCCCGATGCTGCCACGCCGCCCGTCGCGCGAGGGGCCCCGGCCGCGCCCGGTCCTTGCCGTGTCAGCTACCGGACAGCATTCGCTCCGCGGCCCGGCCGTCACCGTCCGCACCCCCTGCGAGGTGCGATGCTGGCGGACCCGGACGGAGTTCGGCGGGATCGCCGTGTGGCCGATCGCCGCGACAGCCCTGTACGGGACCGGCTGCTGACGGTCCGAAGCCCCGTCCCCGATGGTCCGTCCGGTGAATGATGGGACACCGGGGGCGGCGCCACGTGGGGTGTCCACTCCCCTGCCCCGAGCCCGCCCGACGCACGAAAGGAGCCGCGGCCCGCACCGCCACCGCACCGGGAGCGGGCCGCCCCCCACTCATGCAACTCGCCCTGTTCCTGGTCCTGTCCTTCGTCAGCCTCCTCGCCACCATCGCCTTCCTCTCCGCCGGCGCCCGCCGCCTGCTCGGGCTCCGAATAGGCCGCACCCGAGCCCTGCTGGCCGGACTGACCGGGCTCGGCGCGGCGGCGTTGATCGGCCAGGCCATGGGCGACGCCCGCAAGGGCGCCCTGATCACCGTCCAGATCAGCTGCGCCGTGTTCGGCTCCATGGCCTTCCTCGCCCTCGCCGAGGTCGTGCTGCCCGGCGGCAGGATCACCGGCGTGGTGCGCTGGCCGCAGGCCGTCCGCCGCCGCCTCGCCCGCACCCGCCGCTACACCGAGCTCAGCCGCATCGCGGTGCGCCACGGGCTCGGCCGCTGGCTGCGCGGGCGCAACCAGGCCGCCGGGCCCCAGGCCTCCGCCGAGCGGGCGCAGTTGGCGCTCTCGCTGCGCCTGGCGCTGGAGGAGGCCGGGGCGACGTTCGTCAAGATGGGCCAGCTGCTCTCCACCCGCTACGACCTGCTGCCGCCCGAGTTCGTCGGGGAACTGACCCGGCTGCAGCACCAGGTGGCCCCCGAGCCCTGGACCGAGATCGAGCAGGTGCTCACCGAAGAACTGGGCCGCGCGCCCTCCGAGGTCTTCGCCGCCTTCGACCGGGAGCCCCTGGCGGCCGGCTCCATCGCCCAGGTGCACGGCGCCGAACTCCGCTCCGGCGAACGGGTGGTGGTCAAGGTGCAGCGGCCGGGCGCCAAGGCCACCGTCGAGCGCGACCTCGACATCCTCTTCCGGATCTGCCGCAAGCTCGACGAGCACAGCGAGTGGGGCCGCACCGTCGGCGCCATGGAACTCGCCGAGGGCTTCGCCCGCTCCCTGCACGAGGAGCTGGACTTCCGGGTCGAGGCCCGCAACACGGCCGCCGTCCGAGCAGGTGCCGGGAGTTCGGCCGTCACCGCCCGGGTGCGGCTGCCCGAGGTGCACGAGGAGTACTCCTCCCCGCGGGTGCTGGTCCTCGCCTGGATGGACGGGGTCACCCTCGGCTCCGCCGGGCCCGCCCTGCCCAGCGACGCCACCGAACGGGACGCGCTGGCGCAGCAGTTGCTGGAGTGCGTGCTCGAACAGATCATGCTCGGCGGGGTGTTCCACGCCGACCCGCACCCCGGCAACATCATGCTCCTCGACGACGGCACGCTGGGCCTGCTCGACTTCGGCTCCGTCGGCCGCGTCGACCGGATGCTGCGCGCCTCCCTGCGCAACCTGCTCCTCGCCATCCACCGCAGCGACCCGGTCGCCCTGTGCGACGCACTGCTCGAACTCGTCGACCGCGCCGAGGAGATCGACGAGGCCAAGCTCGAACGGGCCCTCGGCCGGTTCATGGCCCGCCACCTCACCCCCGGCGTCAAGCCCGACCGCGAGATGTTCGCCGACCTGTTCCTCCTGGTCGCCCGGCACGGCCTGAGCTGCCCGCCCGAGATCGCCGCCGCCTTCCGCGCCCTCGCCACCCTGGAGGGCTCGATGGAGCTCCTGGTGCCCGGGTTCGACATCATCACCCGGGCCAAGGCCTTCGCCAGGACCCAGCTCCAGCGCAAGCTCACGCCGAAGTCCCTCGGCGAGACCGTCGTCGAGGAGGCGCTCGCCCTGGCGCCCGTGCTGCGCCGGATGCCGCGGCGGCTGGAGCGGATCACCAACTCGCTGGAACACGGCCGACTCGGCGTCCAGGTGCGGTTCCTGGCCGACGAACGCGACCGCCGCTTCATCCGCACCCTGGTGCACGAGGTGCTGCTCACCTTCCTCGGCGGCACGCTCGGCCTGATCGGGGTGCTGCTGCTGCGCACCTCGGGCGGGCCGACGCTGGGGCAGTCGCTCCAGCTGTTCCAGGTGCTCGGCTACAACCTGCTGCTGGTCAGCAGCGTGATGGTGCTCCGGGTGGTGTTCGCCATCTTCCGGGCCCAGCGCTGACGGACCGCCGAATTCCCTTCAACCCCCTTTCCCCGTCTGATTCCTGGAGTACCGATGACCACAGTCGACCGGACCGCCGAAGCCGGCCGCCCGTCCACCTGGGCCGCCCACGCCACCGCCCTGTGGGCGCTCGTGTTCGGCGTCTTCCACCTCTACTGGGCGCTGGGCGGGCACTTCGGCCTCGGCGACGGCGACAACATCGACCTGTCGTTCCACAACATCGGGTTCCTGGTCTACGACCTGGTGGTGGTCGGGATGTGCGCCTGGGGCACGGTCGTCTCCCTGGCACTGGTCCGCCCGGTGTGGCGCGAGCGCACCCTCACCACGGTCGGCCGCGTCGGCGCCGCCGTGCGGGTGGTACCGGGCTGGAGGGAGTCCGCGCCGCTGTGGACCCTGACGGTCAGCGCCTGGATCGGCGCCGTACTGCTGATCCTGCGCGGGGTGCTCGGCACCCTGCCGCAGAGCGTCACCGGGCAGACCGACGAGAAGGTGTACGGCGTGGCGCACCCCTCGGACTACACGATCTGGTCGATCCGCATCGTCGAGGGGTTCTTCCTGCTCGGCGGCGTGCTCTTCGCGCTGATGCTCCTCCAGTACTACCGGGGGCTGCGCTCGCGGGCGTAGCACTCCACGGCCTCGCCGACGACAGCGACGGTGGCGGTGGCGGCGGCGGAGGTGGCGGCGGAGGTGGTGGCGGAGGTGTTCCAGAGGGTGACGACGTCCCCCGGCACCGGGGCACCGGGGGTCGCGTCCTACGGGTGGTGCATCGCGCCGGGCCGATCAGGCCCTGCGCGCCGGGAGGGCGTGGTCCCGGGCGGCCGAGCCCGGGCCCTCCGGCTGGCGGGGCACGCCCACCCAGGGCGTGTCCGCGCGCCGGGCCGCCCCCGCGGGGGGCTGCGCCGGCCGGTCGGGCTGCGAGTTGCCGGGCAGCAGGCCCAGTTCGAAGGCCCTCGCGCCCGCCTGGAAACGGGAGTTGGCCCTCAGCAGCTCCATGATCTCGGCGACGTAGCGGCGGTAGGTGCGCACGGACACCGACAGCTCGCGCGCGGCCACCTCGTCGGTGACCCCGGCGTTCAGCCAGCCCAGGATGCGCACCGCGAACTCCGTCCGCGCCCGGCCGCCGAAGTCGACGTGCTCGCCGGCCGGCACGGCGTGCCGCCACACCCCGCCGAGCAGCGTGTAGAGCGTGCGCAGCACCGACGGCGCCCGGATCACGGACGCCTCGCGCACCGCCGCGGTGCCCGACTCCACGCAGACCAGCGCCGCGCTCTCGTCCACCAGGACGGCCTCCAGCATCGGCATCCTGGCCAGCCGCACCTCCAGGGGCCTGCCGCGGGCCGCGTGCACGCGCAGGAACTCCCGGTCGAACATCGCGGGCGGGCACAGCAGCCTGACCTTCACCGCGTCACCCTTGGTGGACAGCAGTCCGTGCAGGGCGAGGTGGATGGCCCTGGCGTGCACCACGTCCGTCGCGAAGACCACGTCGACCGTCCGCTCGGCGCCCGCGATCATCTCCTCGATGGTCCCGAGGACGTTGCCGTCGTCCGCGGCCACCATGGCGACGGGTGACTGGCTGGAGCGTCGGTCCCGGTGCCTGGCCACGGTCGCCTCGATGAGGGTGCGGACGTCCAGTAACGCCTGGACGACCTCGTCCCCTCCCACTGCCGCACCGGCCGGCGCCGGTCGCTCGTCCCTTGGCAGTCTCGAATTCGTCAACGGTCCGGCCTCCACGCGGGTCGCGGGCCCAGGCCCTTCAGAAGGCCGTCGCGTGGCAATGCAGGTTCCATACACGCTGTTCTCATGACTTCCCCCGTCATGTGTACGGATCGGGGGATATCCCGGCCCCGATCCGGTCAAGTCGATCAAACTGGTCCAAAAAAGTACCGGCTTCCCCCCGCGTACCGTCCCGACACGGGGGCGAGCCCATGACCAGGCCGAATACAGCGGGAGCGAAACAGGGCGATCAAGCCGATTTCGAGCCGAACGCTAACTCGAATGCCGATGCTCCGTCAACGCATCGGCAGCCGGGTGCGGGATCAACGAATCGGATTGACGAATAACCGATGTGACAACACATCAGCCGCACGGAAGGTTTCCCTCTGGCGGAATACGGCGGTCGAACACCGACGAATCGGCCAGGGCGTGGCCGATTTCCGGAGCCGCGCGTTCGGGAACGGCCGCCTCGCACTCAAAGGCACCGGCCTTCAGGAAAGGCGATGGTCGCCGTCGCCGAAATCCTCGTCCGGCCGCGGGGGATCGCCGGAGTCCGCGTCGACGACCCCTCCCACTGCCGCGGTGAAGCGCAAGGGTCATCCCCGCCCGGCAGGCCCTCACCACGCTCCGGAGCGCACTCGTCGGGCGCACCTCCTGGCCCGAACTCTGATGCTGCGTCAGATCTGAGCTTTTCACCTGCCCCCTTCACCCCCTCTGACCTGCGGTTTCCGTCCGCTGAGCGAACAATTCCCCCGGCCGTGTTCCGATACCCGGGCGTAGAAGTTAGGTTGCACCGCAATGCGCGGTTCGTCCCCCACCCTCCGGCGCGACGAGCCGAGGGTCAGGCCGCGCGGGAAAGGCACAGGCAACCCAACGATGAGTGCGGACACCACCAACCCGCCGCCGGCCACCAAGGCCCCCTCCCCCCACGGTGGCGACGGCCACCTCAAGGCCGGGCTCAAGAACCGCCACCTGTCGATGATCGCCATCGGCGGCGTGATCGGCGCGGGCCTGTTCGTCGGCTCCGGCGCGGGCATCGCCTCCACCGGCCCCGGCATCCTCCTCTCCTACACCCTGGCCGGCATCCTGGTCGTCCTGGTGATGCGGATGCTCGGCGAGATGGCGGCGGCCGACCCCCAGAGCGGCTCCTTCTCCGCGTACGCGGACCGCGCGCTGGGCCGGTGGGCGGGCTTCACCATCGGCTGGCTGTACTGGTTCTTCTGGGTCGTCGTCCTCGCCGTGGAGGCGACCGCCGGCGCCAAGATCCTGCACTCCTGGGTGCCCGGCGTCCCCCAGTGGGGCTGGGCCCTGATCGTCATGGCCGTGCTCACCGCGACCAACCTGTTCTCCGTCGCCTCCTACGGCGAGTTCGAGTTCTGGTTCGCCGGGATCAAGGTCGTCGCGATCGCCGCCTTCCTGGTGATCGGCACCCTGGCCGCCTTCGGCCTGCTGCCGGACACCGACCCGGTCGGCCTGACCAACCTCACCGGCCACGGCGGCTTCCTGCCGCACGGCGTCGGCGCGGTGTTCACCGGCATGCTCACCGTCGTCTTCGCCTTCATGGGCAGCGAGATCGTCACCCTGGCCGCCGGCGAGTCCGAGGACCCGGAGCGCGCCGTGAGCAAGGCCACCAACAGCGTGATCTGGCGCATCGGCCTCTTCTACCTGGGCTCGATCCTCCTCGTCGTCACCCTCCTCCCCTGGGACTCCGCCGAGGTCAAGGCCAACCCGTACGTGGCCGTGCTGGACCACGTCGGCATCCCCCACGCCGGCCAGGTGATGAACGTGATCGTGCTCACGGCCGTGCTCTCCTGCCTCAACTCCGGGATGTACACCGCCTCCCGGATGGCCTTCTCGCTCGGGCAGCGCGGCGACGCCCCGAAGGCGTTCGCCAAGGTCACGGACCGGGGCGTCCCCCGGGTCGCGATCCTGGCCTCGGTGGTGTTCGGCTTCGTCGCCGTCTTCTTCAACTACGCCTACCCGGAGACGGTGTTCGCCTTCCTGCTCAACTCCTCGGGCGCTGTTGCGCTCTTCGTCTGGCTGGTGATCTGCTTCTCCCAGTTGCGGATGCGCCGGATCATCGAGCGGGAGACCCCGGAGCGACTGACCGTACGGATGTGGCTGTACCCGTACCTGACCTGGACGGCCATCGGCATGATCGGGTTCGTGGTGGCGTACATGTTCACGGACGCGGACGGCCGCAAGCAGATGTACCTGTCGCTGGTCGCCGCGGCGATCGTGCTCGCGGCCTCGGCCGTGGTGGGCCGCCGGCGGCGGGTCGCGGTGGCGGCGGAGTCCTGACCCGTCCGCGCCGCTCGGAAACGCCGGGCCCGGGAGCCGTTGCGGAGGCTCCCGGGCCCGGCGCCGTTCCCGCACCCCTCTCGTCCGCACCCCTTCCACCCGCTCCCGTCCGCACCCGTTCCGCCCGCAATCGCGTGGTCACGCTCCGCCGAACTCCGGGCCGTAAACGTGTGAGGCCGCGCACAGGCCGTACGGCGTCCACGATCCTCGATAGTTGCCGGGGCGGCCGACACCCCCTCCCGGCTGCCCCGACGGCTCCGCGCGCCCGGCCCGCCCGAGCTCGTCCGGCCTGAACAAGCCAGGCCACCGGCCGTCTCGGCGCCCCCTCCCCTCGGTGACGCGGGCGCGGGACCCTTGCATTCCCAATTCGGACAATTCACCGCAAAGCGGGCGAAGATCCCCTGTGTGGCGGCCCTGTAGCCACTACCCGCCGTAGTAGCGAGCGCCTTTGCGGCCCGTCCGCCGCCCTGCCAAGAATGTCGGGTCGCCGGGCAGCGCGGCCCGCCCGACCGGCGCCGCGCAGCCCCCGCCCGCCCCGTCGCACTCCGCCGGGGCGCCACGGCCGTCCCGTACGGCCGCGCGGGCCCCGCTCACCCGGGGCCCGTGCGATGCCCCGCGCCCCGTTGCCGTAGGCGCGGATCCCACGGCCCCAGGACGGCCACCGACGGAAAAGGATTGTCCAGCCCCATGCCGCTCAGCCATGCCCGCCGCAACTCCCTGATCACCGGCGTCACCACCCTCGTGCTCGCCGGCGCCGCCACGGCCACCCTCGCCCTCCCGGGCGTCGGCAACTCCACCACCGTCGTCGCCGAGGCCCCCGTGGCCGCCGTGTCGGTGGACGGGCAGCCCGCCGCCGACCAGGCCACGGCCGACGCCGCCGCCGCCTCCCAGCAGGCCGCGCAGGACACCCAGGCCGCCCAGGTCGCGCAGGCGCAGGCCGCTCAGGCCCAGGCCGCCGCCCAGGCGCAGGCCGAGGCCGAGGCGAAGGCCCAGGCGGACGCCAAGGCCAAGGCGGACGCCGACGCCGCCGCCTCCCGCTCCCAGCAGCGCCAGAACCTCGGCAGCGCCTACTCCGGCACCCCGCAGCAGATCGCCGCCCAGATCGTCCCGGCCGGCCAGCTGCAGTGCTTCAGCAACATCGTCTTCCACGAGAGCACCTGGAACCCCCTCGCCGTCAACGCCTCCTCCGGCGCGTACGGCCTGGTGCAGGCCCTGCCCGGCTCGAAGATGGCCTCCGCCGGCGCCGACTGGCGCACCAACCCGGCCACCCAGATCAAGTGGGGCCTGGACTACATGAACTCCCGCTACGGCAGCCCCTGCGCCGCCTGGTCGTTCTGGCAGAACCACCACTGGTACTAAAACCGGCCTTATCGCGCCCCTCGGGGCCCGCTAGGCGACTACGCCAGTAGTGGCACTACATCAGTAGTGCCACTACTGGCGTAGTGCCGTCCGTTCCCGGACCCTCTCGCAGACCCTTTCGCCCCGCCTTCCACGCCCCAACCTGCCGTGGACACGCCCGGAAGGCGACGTGAAGATATGGCGTACGGTCGTACGATTTGCCGCCTATCACCGTAATTACGCCCCGTCAGGGCTTTGCCACGGTTCGCGCGCCCTCTTACGCTCCGGCGTCATGCCCTCACCCCTCATCAGCGTCGTCGTCCCGGCTCATGACCAGCACAAACAGCTCGCCGAGTGCCTGGACTCCCTGCTCGCGCAGACCCTCGACGACGTCGAGGTGATCGTCGTCGCCGACCGCTCCCCCGAGTCCGGCGCCGACCTCGCCGAGGCGTACGCCGCCCGCCACCCCCGGGTCTCCGTGCTCCGGCTGAACGCGGCCGTCGGCGTCGGGGTCTGCCGCGACGCGGGCGCGGCCCGGGCACGCGGCGAGTACCTGCTCTTCCTCGACGCCGACCACCTGCTCCCCCGCGAGGGCCTCGCCGCCCTCGCCGACCGGCTGCTCGAGACCGGCCCCGTGGACGTGCTGCAGTTCGGCCACACCCGCCGCCACAACGACCGCGACTGGCCCGGCGCCGCCGAAGCCCTGCTCGCCGCCGCGGGCCCCGAGCCCTTCGCCCCCTTCGACCACCCCGAACTGCTCGGCGCGCCCCCGCTGATCTGGGACCGGCTGATCCGCCGCGGCCACTGGCAGGAGCTCGCCCTCACCTTCCCGGACGGCCGGTACGAGGAGGTCCCCGTCGTCCACGCCGCGATGCTCGGCGCTCAGAAGGCGGCCGTGCTGCCCCGCGAGTGCGTGCAGCTGCGCCGCCGGGAGACCGTCCACCCGGCGAGCAGCCCGGGCAGCAGCGTCTTCGACCTCTTCGACCAGTACGAGCGCAGCTTCGCCCTGCTCGAGGAGCAGCCGCACCTGTACGCGGTGCGCGACGCCCTGTTCGTGCGGATGATCCGGCACTACCTGTTCGTCTTCGACCTCGCCGGCTGCGTCACCCGCGCCGAGCGCCCCCAGTTCTTCCACCGCGCCGCCGAGCACCACCGCCGCTTCCTCCCGCCCGGCCACCGCAAGCCGGGCGGGCGCGAGGGCATCAAGTTCGCCCTGCTGGCCGGCGGCGCCTACCCGGCCTTCGAGGTCGCCAAGCTCTCCCACATCGCCAAGGGGACCCTCACCGGCCGCCGCTGATCACCGCACGTGCGCCGTCCCGCCGTCCGCCGCCATCGCGGCGGCGACCCGGCGGTCCCGCTCCCGCCGCACCCCCTCGGGCAGCGGCGGCAGCACGTCCATCCACAGCGGCAGCGTGGAGCCGCGCAGCTGCATCACCCCGGCGGGCCGGGCGATCAGCCACAGGTGCAGGTGCGCGGCGCCGTCGCCCCAGCGGTTCACGTGCACCCGGCCGACGCCGCCGAGCGAGGTCACCGCCCGCTCCACGCGCTGGAGCATCGGGCCGAGCGCGGTGGAGAGCTCGACCGGCAGGTCCAGCAGGTCGTGGTGGTCGCGCGGCTGGAGCAGCAGCGCGGCGGGCAGGCCCGTCGGCTCGTCGGTGCCGCTGAGCCGCCAGTGCGCGTCCGTCCACAGGAAGTCGGAGTCCGGCCGGGCGCACTGCTTGCAGCTCTCCGGGCCGTCCTCGCCCTGCCGGGGCGGCTCGGGCAGCTCGGGCGCCCGCAGCTCACGGACGGTCATCTCCCCCTCGTACGGGAAGATCTCCCAGGACGGCGCGCCGTCCACCGGGAACGGCAGCGGCTCCCCGATCGGCAGCCGGGCGAGGTAGGCGTCGGGCCCGGCCGGGTCCTGGTCGGCTGGATCCGCGGAGCAGGCGTCATCGGCTGTGTCGTCGATCATGATCGCCGACCCTGCCACATGACCCCGCTCGGCGGAACCCCCGTCGTGCCCGGTACCCCGCGCCCGCTCCGGCTGGCATGCTCGGAGGTCGCCGAACGCCGGGAGGGTCCCCGATGAGCCGTCCGTCCGCCGTCCCCGGGGCCGAGCTGGCCCGCGAGCTGGCCGCCGTGCTGCGCGGCGAGGTCCGCTTCGGCACCGCCGAGCGGGCCGTCTACGGCCACGACGCCTCCAACTACCGCCATCCGCCGCTCGGCGTGGTCAAGCCCGCCGACCTGGACGACGTGCGCACCGCCATGGCCCTGTGCCGCGCCCACCGGGTGCCGGTGGTGGCCCGCGGCGCCGGGACGAGCATCGGCGGGCAGGCCATCGGCCCCGGCGCGGTGGTGCTGGACTTCCGCCGCCATCTCGGCGCCGTCCTCGCCGTCGACCCCGAGGCCCGCACCGCCCACGTCCAGCCCGGCACCGTCCTGGACGACCTCCAGCGCGCCGCCCGCCCGTACGGGCTGCGCTTCGGCCCGGACCCGTCCACCCACAGCCGCTGCACCCTCGGCGGCATGATCGGCAACGACTCCTGCGGCTCCCATTCCCTCGCCTGGGGCCGCACCTCCGACCACGTCCAGCAGCTGGAACTGCTGCTCGCCGACGGCACCGAACTGACCGTCGGCGGCCCGCTCACCGCCGCCGAGCGCGCCGCGCTGCGCGCCCTGCCCGGACGGGTCGGCCGACTCCACACCCAGCTGCAGGAGTTCACCGACCGCAACCTGGCCACCATCCGCCAGGGCATGCCCCAGCTGCCCCGCCGCACCTCCGGCTACCCGCTCGACGCGCTGCTCCCCGAACGCGGCCACGACCTCGCCCGGGCGCTCACCGGCACGGAAGGCACCTGCGCCCTCCTGCTCGGCGCCACCGTCCGCCTCGTCGAGGAACCGCCCGCCCGCGCCCTGGTCGTCGCCGGCTACCCCGACGAGGGCGCCGCCGCCGACGCGATCCCCGCCCTGCTCCCGCACGGCCCGCTCACCGCCGAGGGCATGGCCGCCGACCTCATCGCCGCCCTCCTCGCGGCCGGCCCCCGCCCACCCGCGCTCGACCGCCTCCCGGCCGGCGAGTGCTGGCTCTTCCTCGAAGTCGGCGGCGACACCCCGCTCGCCGCCTACCAGGCCGCCCGCGCCCTCGCCGACGCCGTACGGCGCGAACGCGGGGCCACCGTCTCCCTGGTCACCGACCCCGTCGAGCAGCGCCAGCTGTGGGCCGTCCGCGAGGCGGGCGCCGGCATCGTCACCCGCCTGCCCGGCGGCGGGGAAGCCTGGCCCGGCTGGGAGGACTCCGCCGTCCCGCCCGAGCGCCTCGGCGACTACCTGCGGGCCCTGCGCGCGCTGCTGCGCCGCCACAGCCTTCACGGCGTGCCGTACGGGCACTTCGGCGACGGTTGCGTCCACCTGCGCATCGACTTCCCGCTGGACGAGCCCCAAGGAGTGCTGGTCTTCCGGGAGTTCCTCGAACAGGCCGCCGATCTGGCCGTCTCCCACGGCGGTTCACTCTCCGGCGAACACGGCGACGGCCAGGCCCGCGCCGAACTGCTGCCGCGCATGTACCCGCCCGAAGTCATCGCCCTGTTCGGCGAGTTCAAGCGCATCTGGGACGGCGACGACCTCCTCAACCCCGGCGCCCTGGTCGACCCCCGCCCCCTAGACTCCGACCTTCGCTTCGTCACCGCCCCCCGCCGCCCGCTCCCCCTCGCCCTGCCCTACGACCAGGACGCGGGCAGCCTCACCAAGGCCGTCCACCGCTGCGTCGGCGTCGCCAAGTGCGTCGCCCCCGGCAGCGGAGTGATGTGCCCCAGCTACCTGGCCACCGGCGAGGAGCGCCACTCCACCCGCGGCCGCGCCCGCCTCCTCGCCGAGATGCTGCGCGGCGACCTGGTCACCGGCGGCTGGCGCTCCCCCGAGGTCCGCGAGGCCCTGGACCTCTGCCTCAGCTGCAAGGGCTGCGCCAGCGACTGCCCGACCCACGTCGACATGGCCACCTACAAGGCCGAGTTCCTCCACCAGCACTACCGCCGCCGCCCCCGCCCGCTCACCCACTACTCGATGGGCTGGCTCCCCCTCTGGCTGCGCGCCGCCTCCCGCGCCCCCGGCGCCGCCAACACCCTCGCCCACTCCCGCGCCGGCACCCTCCTCAAACGCCTCGCCGGAATCGACCCGCGCCGCCCCCTGCCCGTCCTGCCCCCCGAACCCTTCACCCGCTCGCACCCCCGCCACCGCGCCACCCACCCGGCCCCACCCGGCGCCCGCCCCGTCCTCCTCTGGCCGGACACCTTCTCCAACCACCTCCAGCCGCAGGTGCCGCGCGCCGCCGTCCAGGTCCTGGAACACCTGGGCTTCGACGTCCACCTCCCGGCCGGCCCGGTCTGCTGCGGCCTCACCTGGTACTCCACCGGCCAACTCGACACCGCACGCCGGGTGTTGCGCCGCAGCCTCCGGGCGGTCGGCGCAGCCGGCCTCCCCGCCGACACCCCCGTGATCGGCCTGGACCCCAGCTGCACCGCCGCCCTCCGCGAGGAGGCCCCCAAACTGCTCGGCCCGGAAGCCCACCCCCTGACCGAACACCTCCACACCTTCGCCGAATTCCTCGACACCCACGCCCCCGACGCCCCCCTCCCTCGAATCCCCGCGACCGCCATCACCCAGACCCACTGCCACCAGCACGCCGTCCTCGGCTCCGCCGCCGACCGCCGCGTCGAAGCCCGCCTCGGCCTCACCAACCACGTCCTCGACCCCGGCTGCTGCGGCCTCGCCGGCGACTTCGGCTTCGCCCGGGGCCACTACGAGACCTCCCGAGCCATCGCCGAACGCCTCCTCCTCCCCACCCTGCGCACAGCCGCCCCCCACACCACCGTCCTCGCCGACGGCTTCAGCTGCCGCACCCAGATCACCCACCTCGCCCCCGCCCACACCCCCCTCCACCTCGCCCAACTCATCGCCACCGCCCTCCCCACCCCCACCCCCTGACCCCGGCACACCCTCCCCCTCGCCCTGACGCCAAACCCCCACGGCGCACCCGCCTAACACCCCGCCGCACCTCGATCACTCAACTTGCCTACAGGCGCAGCACTTTGTCCCTGCCCGAGCCGAGCGCCCGCGCACTCTCCCCACCAGCCTCGATGGATTCTCGACGCCCGGCGGCGGTGGGCGAGGGCCAACGGCGGACGCGCCAGGAGGCTGCCGGGCCGTCCATCGGCCATGCTGCCCTGCCAGGGCAGCATGGCCGCCAGCCCGGCGTCGTACGCCTCGCGGTCCCCCACGAGCGTGGCGCGCAGGACCGTCAGCACGAGCGTGTACGGGCCCGCCACTCCCCGCGCCCGGATGCGCCCCAACCCCGCTCCCACCGCGGCGAGTTCCTCCTGCTCGCTCGGCGGGTAGCCCGCCTCCTCGTCGTCGTCCACGACGTACCCGCCGGCCTGCCCGAGCAGGACCCGGGCCTCCTCCTCCCCGCCGTCACCACGCCCACCATCGGGTGAGTGCCGTTGGACCGATCTACGCGCGGCTTGGATGAACTCGTCCCGCTGCCAAGCAACACGAAGGATTCCCATGCCCTTGTTGCCGCCGATCGGCGCCGAAATCCCCTGTTCCTGCCTCGCGATCAACACCCCCGTCGAGTACGAGGGCAAGCTCATCTCCGTCGACTTCCGGGGCGGCATCAAGTACCGCGTCGACCCGAACCCCCAGGACCCGATGAACAGCGTCCGCCTCCGGATCACCGGCTTCAGGATGAGCGCCGAGTTCCCCGGGGCCAACGGCGAGCCGGGAGGCACGGTCACCCTCGAACAGAACGACCCCGACGTCGACACCCTCAGCAGGCTCCGCCTGATCCAGCAGTTCCCGCCGCAGTACGAGCACCGGGCGGTGATCCCCTTCGCCGCCACCTTCGACATCGCCGGCAAGCCCGTGATCCTGACCCCTAAGGAGCCGATGGTCTGGGTCGCCAAGCTCACCCAGTTCCCACCCCGCGGCGACATCTACCAGCTGGAGCAGCCCGTCGACCTCGTCGACCCCGAGAAGCCGGACACCGTGGTCGCCCGCATCATGAAGTTCCCGGTCAAGTCCGGCGGCCTGTAACCACCACCTCGGCCCGCCGACCACGCGGCCCCGTGCGCTCCCCGCGCGAGGGGCCGCACCTCACCAACATGGCGTCTACGCCCAGCCTTGACGACTTCCGTTGGCGAACTTCTGCAGGTCAGCGCCCATGCGGAGCCTGCTGAGCAAGTGGCATTGGTCCTAGGAGCCCTCACCCCTCGCCGCCAGGAAGGCCCCGGCGTGCGCCGAAGCCTCCTCCCGGCTCGGGTACCCGGCGGCCGCCTCCCCGGCCGTGCCGTCCGCCGCCACCGCGGACCACCGCCAGCCGTCCTCCGCCTCCACCAACTCCGCCGTCCCGCCGAACAGTTCGAGCACCCCCGGTCGTGCCGCCCGCGCGACCGCCTCCGGCCACTTCTTCCGGGCGCCCTGCCGGGTGATGCCCCAGGCCGCCCCCAACTGCTCGTAACTCGCGCCGTAGGAACCGGCGGTGGCGGCCGCGAGCGCCGTGAGCCGCTTGACCTCGACGTCCACCAGCTTCCAGGCGGACAGCACGGAGAGCGCGATCTCGACCGGCTCCCCGTGCCAACTCAGCTCCTCCGTCAGCCCGGTCCCGCGCGCACGCACGGCGGCGGCGAGCGGGTTCAGCGCGTCCACGAGCGCCCGGCCCAGCTCGGCGCTCTCCTCGGCAGTGATCTCCACGGTCGTCATGGTGACAACCATAGTTACCGAATCCATTCACGACAACCTTTGTTACCGCTCGAACCTCGACAACGGGCTCGAGCTCCGCCGCTCGGGCGCGAACGGGGTTCCGGACACGAGTCCGCGGTAGCCGACCACCAGCGCCTCCCCCAGGAACCCGACGCCGATGGAGAGTTGGACGGGCCGGGCCTCCGCCGCCAGGCCGTTGTGCGAGGCGAGCAGCGAGAAGCCGGCCATCACCGCCAGCGAGAGCGCCGCCACCAGGAACGTCCGCCCGACGTAGCGCTGCCACAGCACGCCCTCGCGCTCATAGACGACGACGGTGGCCCCGCGCACCGCGCCGAGCGCGAGGCCGAGCACCGAGCCGGCGCCCACCCACACGTAGTCCCCCACCCCCAGCCCGCGGTGGTGCGCGAGCGACCAGAGCCCGATGGCCGTGAGCACCACCGGCGCGCCGAACAGGTCCCTCGCGTTGACCGGCTCACCGCGCAGCCGCCGGACCACCACCGCGACGACCACCACGGCGATCCCCGCGTACACCCAGTGCGACGCCATCCCCGCCCCCTCATTTTTATAGCTCGACTGTGCCAAATAACCGGCCGCCAGCAATGTAGCTCGACCGTGCTATAACGGCAACATGCCCAAGATCGTCGACCCCGTGGAACGCCGCCAGGCCGTCGCGGACGCCGTCCTGCGCGTCGCCGCCCGCGAGGGCCTGGAGCACGCCTCGCTGCGCAACGTCGCCGAGGAGGCGGGCCTCGCCATCGGCTCCGTACGGCACTACATCACCGGCAGCTCCGAGCTGATGATCTTCGCCATGGCCGAACTCGCCCGCCGCATCGACGCCCGCGTCCACGCCCACGCCCGCGCGCTGCTCGAACCGAGCCCCGGCACCGACCGGCGCGCCGAGGTCGAACGCCTGCTCGCCGAGGTCCTCCCCCTGGACGCCGAACGGCGGGAGGAGTCCGCCCTCTGGCTCTCCTTCGTCACCGCCGCCCGCTTCCGCCCCGAACTGCGCCCCCGCGCCGCCGAACTACAGGCGGGACTGGACGCACTGATCCGCCGCGTCCTCGTCGAGACCGACCGCGCGGGCGGCCTCACCCCGGGCCTCGACCTCGACGTCGAGACCCGCCGCCTCTCCGCCCTCCTCGACGGCCTCACCCTCCAGGCCGTCCAGCACCCCGACCTCCTCGGCCCGGACGAGCTTCGCGCCGTCCTGCGCCGCCACCTCGACAGCCTCGCGGGCCGCACCCCCTGACGCCCGGCCGGCCTTCTTGCCACAATGCCCCCGTGACCCTCACCCCCACCGAGGCCGACGACCTCCTCGCCGCCCACTTCGCCCCCTGGGTGCAGGCCCTCGGCCTGTCCGCCGTCGAGACGGGCGAGCACCACGCCGTCCTGCGCCTCCCCTGGTCCGACCAGCTGGCACGCGAGGGCGGCGCCCTCTCCGGGCAGGCGCTGATGGCCGCCGCCGACACGGCGAGCGTGATCGCCGTCTCCGCCGCCCGGGGCGGTTTCGGCCCGATGACCACCGTCCAGCAGTCCACGGACTTCCAGCGCGCCGTCACCGACCGGGACGTCCTGGTGCACGCCCGCGTCACCAAACTGGGCCGCCGGATCGCCTTCCTCGACATCACCCTCACCCCGGAGGGCGCCGACGACCCGGCCGCCCACGCCACCGCCGTCTACGCCCTCGGCGACTGACCCCAGGCCCCCCGAACGGCGCATAACACTACGGAAGTAGTGCCACTACTTCCGTAGTGCTATGCGCCGTTCGGGGGAACGCCATGGCCCCGTCACGACCCCCGCGCTAACTCGCCGCCGCGGCCTTCGGCGCCTCCTCCGCGCAGACCGCCGACACGAACTCCGCCAGCCGTGCCTGCGGCAGCCCGCGCGCGATGTCGGCCTCGCTGATCATCCCGACCAGCTTGTGCTCTGGGTGGTTGATCACCGGCAGCCGCCGCACCTGGTACTGCTCCATCACCCGCAGCACCTGCTCGCAGTCCTCGTCCGCCTCCACCGTCATCGGCCGGCCCAGCGCCAGCTCGCCCGCCGTCACCTGCTCCGGGTCACGCCCCTCGGCGACGCAGCGCAGCACGATGTCGCGGTCGGTCACGATGCCGAGCAGCCGGTCGTCGTCCCCGCAGATCGGCAGTGCGCCGACGTGCCGGTCCCGCATGATCCGGGCGGCCTCCGCCAGCGTCTGGCCCTCGCGGACACACTCGGCGCCCGGGTGCATGATGTCGATCGCTCTGGTCATGATCCGCCTCCTGACCTGGCTTCCACTCCCTCGTCCATCGTGGTCCGCACGGGTGACCGACGCCACCGGGGAGCCCGGTCAGGCCGCCCGCCCCGGCACCTCGCCCTCTCCCGTCTCCTCGCCCTCCTCCAGCGGGGACTGCCGCAACACCTCGTCCAGCTCCGGGAGTTCGCGCGCCTCCGCACCCTCGACCGGCCGCGGCGGCGGCTCCTCCTCCGGCTCGACCTCCACCACCCCGGACTGCCGCGCCACCTTGACCGCCGCAGCAGCGGCCGCGGCCGCCAGCACCTCCCGCTGCTGGTTCTCCGTCGCGCTGTCCAGGAACCGCAGCAGCTCCACCGGGAACGGCAGCACCAGCGTCGAGTTCTTCTCCGCCGCCACCTCCACCACCGTCTGCAACAGCCGCAGTTGGAGCGCCGACGGCGTCGCGCTCATCACCCGGGCCGCCTCCGACAGCCGCTCCGACGCCTGGTACTCGCCGTCCGCCGTGATGATCCTCGCCCGCCGCTCACGCTCGGCCTCCGCCTGCCGGGCGATCGAGCGCTTCATCGACTCCGGCAGGGCGACGTCCTTGATCTCCACCCGGTCGATCTGGATGCCCCAGCCCAGCGCCGGGCTGTCGATCATCAACTCCAGGCCCTGGTTGATCGGTTCGCGGTTCGCCAGCAGATCGTCCAGCTCGCTCTTGCCGATGATCGACCGCAGGGAGGTCTGCGCGACCTGCGACATCGCGAAGGTGTAGTCCTGCACGTTGACCGTGGCCTTCACCGGATCGAGCACCCGGAAGTACACCACCGCGTCCACCCGTACGGTGACGTTGTCCCGGGTGATGCCCTCCTGTGCCGGGATCGGCATCGTCACGATCTGCACGTTCACCCTGCGCAGCCGGTCGGCGATCGGCATCAGCGCCACCAGCCCCGGCTCCCGCACCTCGTCGCGCACCCGCCCGAAGCGGAACACCACACCCTTCTGGAACTGCTGGACGACACGGATGCTCATCCCCGCCCACAGTGCCCCCAGCCCCACCAACCCCCCGATCGCCCCCAGCACCGCATCGACGATCATCACGGCCTCCTCGGCCTCCACGGCCTTCCGCGCATACCGGCGCGAACCAGCGCAAATCCCACGCTACGCCTGCCCCGCCACCGCCGGAACGGCCCTCCACCGAGCCCCTAGGATCACGCCCATGCCGCCGTGCCCCGCCGACGACCCCGGCCACCCCGCACACCCCGCCGAGGCATCCGCCCGCGCCACCGGACTCACCGAACTCGACCGCGTGGTCACCCACTGCCGGGCCTGCCCCCGCCTCGTCGAGTGGCGCGAGGAGACCGCCCGCACCAAACGCCGCGCCTACCTCGACTGGGACTACTGGGCCCGCCCCATCCCCGGTTTCGGCCCACCCGACGCCCCGCTCGTCCTCGTCGGCCTCGCCCCCGCCGCCCACGGCGCCAACCGCACCGGCCGCATCTTCACCGGCGACCCCTCCGGCGACCTCCTCTACGCCGCCCTCTACGACCTCGGCCTCGCCAACCGCCCCGAATCCGTCCGCCACGGCGACGGCCTGGAACTGTACGGCGTCCGCATCACCGACCCCGTGCGCTGCGCCCCGCCCGAGAACAAGCCCACCACCACCGAACGCGACACCTGCCGTCCCTGGATCACCCGTGAACTGCGACTCCTGCGCCCCACCGTCCGCACGGTCCTGGCCCTCGGCGGCTTCGCCTGGCAGGCCATGCTCCCCGTCCTCGCCGACGCCGGCTGGCAGATCCCCCGCCCCCGCCCCACCTTCGGCCACGCCACCCGGGCCACCCTCCCCGCCACCGACGGCGGCCCCCCACTCACCCTCTACGGCTGCTACCACGTCAGCCCCCGCAACACGAACACCGGCCGCCTCACCCCGCCCATGCTCCGCACCGCCCTCCGCGAAGCAGCCCTCTCAGCGGGCCTCACCCCGACCCCAGAGTGACCCGAAGGGGCCAATCTTGGCCCGCACCTCGACTGCCACGCCTCACGGGGCGAATCCGTGGATCAGCACTGCCGCCCGGCCGGGGCGTCAGCCGAAACGGTGCAGCTTCGGCTTCGACGCCCGCTTCCACGCCTTCGGCAGGCGCCCCCGCGCCGCCTCCGCCTCCGCCAACTGCCGGGCGTACAAGGCCCCGTAGCCGAAGGGCGTGCCGCTCGTGGCCGCGGCGCCCACCAGTGCGGCAGCGGCGACGACCGCGTCCTGATGCTCGCCCAGCACCTCCTGCACGGCCTTCATCCGCTCCGTGTAGCGCTCCGCCGCTTCGCCCACCGCCGATGCCGCCGTCTCGCCCGCGTACCGTGCCCGCTTCGCGGCCTTGCGGGCCTCGTGCAGCGCCGCATCCCGTTCCCCGCTCGGCGCCTCCAGGGCCGCCCGCACCCGCCTGCCCGTCCGCCGCTGCTCCCGCTCCGCGACCCGGGCCAGCCCGGGGACGGCCGGCCGCCGCGCCCGGCGGCGCAGCGGCGGGTCCGCGAGCAGACCGCCGAGGGCGACGCCGAGCGCGCGGCGGCGCGGACAGTCCAGTGCGGCCGTCACCTCCGGCCAGGCCCGCCGGTACTCCTCGCGTCCCCACCGCTCCAACTCGGCGGCCACCCGCTCCGGCCCGCACACGGCGGGCAGCTCGCGGGCCTGCCCGACCAGCCGCTCGGTGAGCACCTCCCTGTCCCGTGCCCGGCCGAGCGCGGCGGCCAGCCAGCGCAGTTCGGCAACCAGGTCGTCGGTGGAACCGGGGGCGAGGTAGCGGCGGAAGGTCCGCAACGCACTGCGCAGCCGACGGCAGGCCACCCGCATCCGGTGCACCGCGTCGGGCTCATCCGCCCGTACGGCATCGTCGAGCCCGGCCAGCACCACAACCTGCGCCTCGACGCGCGCCATCAGCACCTGCCCGACCGTGCTCCCTGCCCCGGCCATGCGCACACACCCCCTCACAGAGGTCGCCTTCCAGGCTAGGACCTGCCTTCCGGCTCACGCCACACACCCGAACCACCCCCTCCGGCACAACACGCACCGGGGCGAGCCGGGGGCAGCCCCGGGCCCTCGGGCGGACCTGGCCGGGCCCGGCACTACGCAAGTAGTGGCACTACTTGCGTAGTGCCGGGGGCCTGCGCCCAGCAAAAGTCCGCACGTCACACGCATCAGCCATCCCGGCCGACGTACGGCCGAGCGCAGCGGGCCGCCACCACAAGCTGCCTCCCCCCTCACCACCACGGGCAAAGCACACGGCACGCGAGACGCCAGGGCACCGAAGCCAGAAGGCCCCCAACTCGACATCCCGCGCCCGCGATGCCCCGCCACTCCCGCAGGCCTGGCAGCGCGCAGCACCTGCACAGGACACGAACCGAGCCGAGCATGCGCCGCCCCACCGGGAGGTCAGCCACTCAACAGCCTGCTGCCGGCCCCGTGCCGTGCGGCACAGCCGCTGGGGCGTGTCCCCCTGGGCCCGCCGGGCCATCCGGTCCGCCGGGCCCGACCACCGCCGCCGGACCGAGGCCGGAGGCCGAAGGGGCGGCGACCCTGCGGCCGGGGCGCGGCAGGGGGCCCGGGGGTTTGGGGGGTAAGGCGGGCGGCGGGCAGCCGGAGGGTGCGGGGCCTCCTGAGGCGGGGCCGGTGGCCGGGGAGGCAAGGCGGATCGCCCGAGGCCCAAGAGGCGGCGCCCCTGCAGGCGGCGGGTAGCCGGAGGGCCAGGCAGGCGGCCGGGAGGCGGGGCGGCTGGCCCGGGGGCTGAGGGGTAGGCGGGTGGCCGGGGGCCGATGGGGCGGCCGAGGGCGGGTGGCGGGGAGCCGGAGGGGGAGGGGGTGCCCATGGAGGTGGGGTGGGGGCCGGGGGTGGGGGGTCGGCGGGATGTGGTCTCGTGTGGGGTGTAAGTGGCGTGGCATACTCCGGGGCATGACGACGTCCAGCCATGTGATCAGGGGCCTGCGGGCAGCGGTGTTCACCGCGCTCGCGGTGCCGCTGTCTGCCTTGGGGCAGGTGGTGATCACGGGGCGTCCGTTGCCGGTGGCGTTGGTGGGGGTGGCGACGGTCGTCGTGTTCGTCCTCGCGGCCGCGTTGGCCGGTGGGGAGCGGCGGCTGCTGCACATCTCGGGTGTGATGGTGCCGGTCGAGTTGTTGCTGAACACCACGTTCAACCTGGGGCAGACGGGCTGTGGGCCGGTGCTGTCGGGGCAGGTGCCCTCGCGTGGGGTGAATCTGCTGGTGTGCGGCGGCGGGTCGATGGACGGGTCGTGGTTCGACGGGACGTTGGGGCACGTCGGGCAGTTGGCGCCGGCGGCCGCGCAGTTCCTGTTGCTGTTCGTGCACCTGGTGATCGCGCTGGCCGCCGCCGCGTGGTTGCGGCTGGGGGATGCCGCCCTGTCGGGGCTGGCGAGGGCGTTGCGGGCGCTGGGCGAGTCGCTGGCGCGGCCGCTGCGGGCGCTGGTGCTGCTGGTGATCCCGGCTCCGGTCCGGCCGGTGCCGCGGGTGCCGCTGCCGGCGTCGGACAAGGTGCGACCGCGGCACGCGGATGTGGTTCTGAGCCCTGCTCCGCGTCGGGGGCCGCCGGTTCTCGCGCCTGCCTGCTGACCGGAACGTCACGGCAGCAGGTGGTGCGCTCGACTCCGCGTTGGTCCCTTTTCGGTCTTCCGCGCGTATCCGCGCGTCGACAGGAGTTGAATTCCCATGGCTCAGAACCAGTCCAAGCGTGCCAGCACCCGTGAGCGGCTCCAGGAGCTGCACCGCGCCGAGCAGGCGGCCGCCAAGCGCCGTCAGCGGATCGTGGTGTCGGTGTCGGCCGTCGCCGTGATCGCCCTGATCGGCGGGGTGACGCTCGCGATCACCTCGGCGAA
Organism: Kitasatospora sp. NPDC051170; assembly: GCF_044455705.1. Taxonomy (NCBI): domain Bacteria; kingdom Bacillati; phylum Actinomycetota; class Actinomycetes; order Kitasatosporales; family Streptomycetaceae; genus Kitasatospora; species Kitasatospora sp. NPDC051170. Next base: position 69,023 of record NZ_JBITFA010000016.1, read on the forward strand.
GAAGGACGAGAAGCCGTCGGGCAAGGCGAAGAGCACCGCCCTGGTCGTCCCGGCGAACGCGACCGGTGACGACGGCACGGTAGTCACGTACGGCAAGGCGGACGCCCCGCACACGATGGAGGTGTACGAGGACTTCCGCTGCCCGGTGTGCAAGCACTTCGAGGCGGCGAACGGCGCCACCACCGCGAAGCTCACGGAGGACGGCCAGATCAAGGTCCAGTACCACCTGGCGGCGTTCCTGGACAAGAACCTGGGCGGCGACGGCTCCCACCTGGCCCTGGCGACGGCCGGCGCGGCGCTGAACGAGGGCGTGGACAAGTTCAAGGCGTTCCACGACGTGCTGTACGCCAACCAGCCGGACGAGCGGGAGGACGGTTTCGGGGACGTCAACCACCTCCTCGACCTCGCAGGCAAGGTGCCGGGGCTGAAGACGGAGGCCTTCGTGAAGGCCGTCCAGGACGGCACCTACGAGCCGTGGGCGGACAAGGTGGCCGCGAAGTTCAACGACAGCGGGGTGACGGGCACCCCGACCGTGAAGGTGGACGGCACGACGGTGAGCCTGTTCACCGGCAACGCCGTGGTGAGCCCGGAGCAGTTCAGCGCGGCGGTCAAGCAGGCCGCCGGCCTGCAGTAGGAACGCACGAAAGCACGGCACGCACCACCGGCCCGGCCGACACCCCGGCCGGGCCGGCCCTCCCCGTCCTCGGAGTGAGCAGCCATGTCCGCCGCCGCCACCGTGCCATCCTCGCCCTCCCCCACCTCCCGTCCCGCCTCCGCCTCCTCCTCCCCCGCCGTCGGCGCGAGCCGGGCCCTGGCCCTGCTGGTGTTCCTCGGCGGGCTGGTCGGCCTGGCCGCCTCGGCGGTGCTGACCTTCGACAAGCTCCGCATCCTGGAGAACCCGTCGTACGTCCCGAGCTGCAACGTCAATCCGGTCATCAGCTGCGGTTCGGTGATGCGCACCGACCAGGCGGAGGTGTTCGGCTTCCCGAACCCGCTCCTCGGCATCGCCGCCTTCGGCGCGCTGGCGGCGGTCGGGGCGGGCCTGCTGGCCGGCGGGGCGTACCGGCGCTGGTTCTGGCTGGGGATGCAGGCGGGCACCACGCTGGGCCTGCTGTCGGTGCACTGGCTGGTCGACCAGGCGCTGTACGACATCGGCGCGCTGTGCCCGTACTGCATGGTGGTGTGGGTGACGGTGGTGCTGCTGTTCTGGTACACGACGCTGCACAACCTGCGGACGGGCGTGATCCCGGTGGGCCCGCGCGGGGCGACGGTCGTCCGGGAGGCGGCGCGCTACCACTGGGCGCTGCCGGTGGTGTGGGTGACGGTGCTGGCGCTGCTGGTCCTGAACCGGTTCTGGTTCTACTGGAGCACGCTGATCTGACGCATCGCCGAAAGGGAGATCACCCGAAGACCGCTCGCCGGTAGGCGTTGCGCAGGTCGGTGAGCGGTCGGGTGTTCCGGTCGTAGTGCACCTTGTTGGTCAACAGGACGGCCCAGCGCCCGAGTCGGCGCGAGACCCAGAACCCGGTGCCGGTGAATCCGTAGTGGACGAAGGTGCCCTCGGCCGGGTCCGTGCCGGGGGCGACCATCCAGGACAGGCCGCGTGCGGGTTCCAGTCCGCCGGTCTGTTCGCGCAGCGATTCGGCGGTCCAGTCCCCGCCCCAGCCGGTTCCGGCGGGCGGGTCGAGCACGGCGGCCAGGAAGCGGGCGAGGTCCCGGCCGCTGGAGAAGGCCCCGGCGTTGCCGGAGACCCCGCCGAGGAGCCGGGCGGAGGGGTCGTGGACGACGCCGCGCAGGTAGCCGCCATCCGCGCAGCCGCCGTCCGCGTAGCCGCCATCCGTGCCGGAGCGCTCGGTGGGCGCCGTGCGGCTCAACTCCCCTTCCGGTAGGGGCCCGTAGCGGGTGTCGGCCATGCCCAGCGGCCGCCAGACCCAGCGCGCGGCGAGTTCGTCGAGCCCGGCGCCGCCGAGGTCCTCGACGACGTACGTGAGGAGGACGGCGGCCCGGTCGGTGTACTCCACGGCCTCCCCGGGCTCGCGGTGCAGCGGTGCGCCGAGCACTCCGGCGCGGATGGCGGACGCTTCGGGGCCGTAGAGCTTCTCGAAGCGGGTGAACGGGAGCATCCCGGCGGTGTGGGTGAGGAGTTGACGGACCGTCACTCCGCCGACCCGCCGTCCGCCGGCAGGGGGCCACCAGCGGCCGAGCGGTTCGTCGAGCGGCAGCAGGCCCTCCTGCCAGAGCACCCCGGCGCAGGGCCAGAGTGCGACGACCTTGGTGAGGCTGGCGAGGTCGTAGAGGGTGTCCGCCCCGGGCGAGAGCCGGGCGTACGGGCCCTGCCCGAGCGGGCCGTGGCTGCCGCCGCCGAGCGGGCCGGCGGCGTCGCCGACCGCCCAGACGGCCCCGGCGCCGACGGTGCGCACGCCCTCGCGCACCAGCCGGTCCAGTTCCCCTCCGGGCAGGGCCAGTTCAGGCAGAGGCCGCGCAGGCGAAGCCGATTCACGCGGTGCCGATCCAGGCAGAGGCCGTCCAGGCGAAGCCGCTTCGGGAAGCCGGCCGGCGCCGGGCTCGTGCTCGTCCATCCGTCACCCCCTGAGGCTGACGGGAACCTACCCGGCGCGGCGGCCGCTCAGACTGACACGTCTCGGACAACCGCCGCCGGGTCCAGTTCCTTGCCGAGGCAGATGCTCTGCGGGTGGTCCTTGTAGATGCCGAACTTCCGTATCGCGGCGTACCCCTCGGAGCCGTAGAGCGCGATGGCCTCGGGCTGCTCGGTGCCGGTCTCCAGGATGAACCGGGTGCGGCCGGCCTCGACGGCGGTGCGCTCCAGGCGGCGCAGCACCGCGCGGGCCAGGCCCTTGCCGCGCGCGTCGGGGACGACGAACATCCGCTTGAGCTCGGCGTCGCCGTCGCGCAGGCCGTCCGGTCCGGCCTGCTTGGCCCGCCAGCCGCCGCAGGCGACCGGCCGGCCGTCGAGGTAGGCGATCATGAACAGACCGGCCGGCGCCGCGAAGTCCTCGGAGCGGATCTCGGTCTCGTCGGGGCTGCCGTAGCGGCGCACGTACTCCTGCTGCACCTCCTGGGCGAGGGCCTGCGCGTCGGGGTGGCCGAAGCCGGTGACGCGGTACTCGACGGTGCCGGCGGTCTTGGTGTCCATGGTCGAAAAGCCTACGACCTGCGGCCAGGCCCTCTCTTTCGGATGTTGTCGGATGAGCGGGCGTCTCCCCCAGCCTTCGGCCGGGAGGTGCCCCCATGGGTGCGTGCATCGGCGGTGCCGAGGAGGGAGCCATTGCGGAGCACTGGTGACTGACGAGAAGCCGTCGAGGTGCGTGCCCCGGCGGCGACCGCCCGGCAAGATCCGAAAGAGAGGGCCTAGCGGCCCTCGAAGCGGGCGACGAGGTGCTCCTTGCCGAACATCCGGGCCGTGTCCAGCGCGTTCGGGGTGCCGGCCGTCGGGTCGGCGCCGCCGGCGAGGAGGGCCTCCAGGACGTCGTCGGCGCCCTTGAAGACGGCGCCGGCGAGCGGGGTCTGGCCCCGGTCGTTGGCCCGGTTGGGGTCGGCGCCGTGCTTGAGCAGGGTTTCGACGGCGACGGCGTGGCCGTGGTACGCGGCGAGCATCAGCAGGTCGTCACCACGGTCGTTGGTGAGGCCGACCGGGGCGCCGGCCTCCAGGTAGGCGGCCAGGGCGGCGGCGTCCCCGGTGCGGGCGGCGTCGAAGAGCTTCCCCGCGAGGGCGATCACATCAGCGTCGGGGGCGTCGGTCATGGAGATCGGCCTTTCCTTCGTCGGTTCCTTCGTCGGTCGAATCGCACGCCGCGATTCGACCGGGGCGGTGCGACACGCGGCCGCACCGGTTGCGCGGCCATTAGAGCGAACTTACCGACCCCCCGGGAAGCTTCCCGCCCTAACGCCGGGAATGCCTCGTCGCGCCGCTGCCGCACCGAATCCGGGCGGTTCGCGGTCACCGCTTCGGCCGGTTCGCATACCTCCGTCCGGTGCCCGCGGCGGTATTGAACGGCAGAACCACCCATTTGCCCCGTTCCATCATCTATTACTTTTTGTCACGATTAGTGCACTTTCCGTGACACTGCCCTGTCCCCCTCCCCGAGGAGCAGAACGTGATCCTCTCCATTTCCGGCATCCTCCTGTTCGGCGCCATCGCCTTTCTGTTCTTCCGCAGGGACGGACTGAAGGTCTCCCACGCCATCGTCTGCGCCCTGTTCGGCTTCTACATCGCCGGCTCCTCGATCGCCCCGAGCATCACGGCGGGCGGCGCCAGCCTCGCCAGCCTGCTCAGCGGCCTCAAGTTCTAGCGGCCGAACCACTCGAAGCCCCCGCACGGGCCCGGGCGCGGATTCCCACCGCCCCGGGCTCCGTCGTACGACCGGACCAGTACGACCGCACCGAAACCCTCCGACCCGTCCCACCAGCCCGGGGAGTCACGCCATGCCGCTCCACCGCCATCTCGTCAAGGGCCGCGAGATCGCCCGAACCGCCGGGGACCACGCCTCCGACATGTTCGCCCCGCTCACCGTGATCAGCCGGGGCCTGCGCCACCACAGCGCCTGGGCCAAGGACCGCTGGCAGGCCACCCCGAAGGAGCGCCGCGGCCCGACGCTGTTCCTCGCCGCCGCGATGGCGGTCGGCGTCTACCTGTTGCCCCACGGCCTGCTGTTCGCCCTGATCGCCCTGATGGCCAGCGCCGCCTGGGCCGGCCGGGCCCCCAAGGCGGCCCCCGCCCCGCCCGCCCCGGACGTCGCCGACATCAAGCTGAACGCGCTCTACGCGGCGCTCACCCCGTACCTGTGCGGGCCCGAGGACGCCAACCCGATGTACCGCTTCGAGGGCGACTACAAGGCCGCCTTCGGCTCCTGGGAGTTCGACGGCGAGGGCCGCCTCGCCCGGCTGGAACTGGGCTACCCGGCCTACTTCACCGACACCGAGCCGGCCGCCCGCGCCCGGATCGAGCAGGTCGTCCAGGGCAAGGCGGGCCGGGCCCGGGAGTACCGCTTCGACTGGGACGAGGAGTCCAACCGGCTGCGGATCGCCGCGCTGACGCCGCTGCCCACCGACATCACCGCCCAGCGCTTCGTCGCCGCCCCCGGCGAGATCGTGCTGGGCTTCACCGACGAGGACGGCAGCGCCCGGACGATCCCGGTGAACCAGGGCGGCGCCCCCGTCCAGCAGCCGCCCGTGGTCTGGCGCACCGGCCCGCGCTCCTCCGAACCGCACCTGCTGGCCCTCGGCGCCACCGGCTACGGCACCTCCAGCCTGGTGCGCTCCGTCGCCCTCCAGGCCCTGCCCTACGCCGACCTGGTGGTGGTCGACGGCGCCGGCACCGGGGAGCACGCCTGCCTGGTCAACCGCCCGGGCGTGCACACCGTGGAGACCAGCCTGCACGGGGCGCTGGCCGCCCTGGAGTGGGCCGCCGGCGAGACGGACCGCCGCCTCGCCGCGCTCAACGCCGCCCGGCACGCCGGCACCGCCCCGCCCGAGGACGTCACCCGGCCGCTGTGGCTGTTGCTCGACCACCCGACCGAGCTGAGCGAGCTGGCCCGGGCCGAGGGCCGCCCGGACCCGCAGGACCTGCTGGAGCTGCCGCTGCGCCACGGCCGGGCCGCCCGGGTGACGGTGGTGGTCGCCGAGGACCTCGCCGCCCACGACCGCCTCACCCCGACCGTCCTCGCCACCACCCGGGCACGGGTGCTGCTCGGCCCCACCGGCCCCGAGGAGGCGTACACCGCGCTGGGCGCGCCCCTGGACATCGTGCCCGCCGCCCACGCGCCCGTCGGCCGCGGCTACGCCCGGATCGGCAACGCGGCGCCCGTCCGGCTCCAGGTGCCGGCCACCGTCGACCCGCTGGACGAGGACGCCCCGGCCCCGCTGCGCGACGCGGTGATCGCCCTGCTGCCGCACCGCGACACCCGAACGGAGGCGCCGCCGCGCCCGGAGCACCCACCGGTCGTCCCTGTGGTCCTGGCCAAGGATGAACCGCTGATCCGCTCCCGTCCGATCTCCTGAATGCCACCGCGGACCCCTGCGGAGGCGGGTGATTCGGGGGCGACGAATACCGTCGGAACCCGGCCCGGTACGCTCGTCACAGAAAGTCCGCACGATCACCAGATGTGAAACAGGTGACACCTTGGGTGATATCCCCGGCCAGATGTGACAAATCGGGCGCTGATGGGTACAAACAGGGGCGGCACAACAGACGACGCATGTCCCGGGACGGGAATCTTCGTCGGAGGCCGAGCGTTGACCGAACGACGAAGAACAGCGACCACTAGTCCTGTGGGCCATAAGCCCGGGAGGCACGATTCATGAGCGAGCGAGCTCTCCGCGGCACGCGACTCGGGGCCACCAGCTACGAGACCGACCGTGGCATTGACCTGGCGCCCCGCCAGACCGTCGAGTACGCGTGTCAGAACGGACACCGTTTCGAGGTTCCCTTCTCGGTCGAGGCCGAGATCCCCTCGACCTGGGAATGCCGATTCTGCGGCCAGGAGGCCGCCCTTCTCGACGGCGACGAGCCGGAGGAGAAGAAGACCAAGCCGACACGCACCCATTGGGACATGCTGATGGAGCGCCGGACTCGGGAGGAGCTGGAGGAGGTGCTGGCCGAGCGGCTGGCCGTTCTCCGCTCCGGTGGGATGAACCTCGCGGTGCACCCGCGCGACACCCGCAAGAGCGCCTGACCGAGCCCCCGCCCCGCGCGGGAGCACACACGAAAAGGGACCCTGGTCACCAGGGTCCCTTTCGCGTACCACCCCTTCGCGTACCTGGGGTACGGGCGTGCGTCAGCCCGAGATCGGCGGCCGGTAGGTCGTGTCCGGGCCCTGGGAGCCCGGGCCGCGCGGGCCCGCCTCGGGGTCGACGAAGGGGTCGACGACCTCGCCCTGGATGACCTTGCCGTCCGGGCGGTGGATGCGCAGCTGCTCCTGCAGCCGCACCGCGTCCGCGAACGGGGCGGCGCCGACCGGGCCGGCGGCGCGCAGCGCCTTGTCCGCCGCCTTGCGCCCGGCGGCCCGCCACAGGGCCCGGGTGGGCGGGAACAGCAGGGTCAGCGCCGCCAGGTCGGACAGGAAGCCGGGCACGATCAGCAGCAGCCCGGCCAGCACGGTCAGGCTGGTGCCGGTCTGCGGCTGCTGGGACTGCGGGTTGCGGCTCTGCTCGATGGCCGCCGACAGCGCCTTGACGCCGGCACGCTTGATCAGCGAGCCGCCGAGCAGCGCGCCGGCGATGAGCAGCAGCAGGACGGTGAAGCCGCCCAGCCAGGAGCCCACCTGGACCAGCAGCCAGATCTCCAGCACCAGCCAGGCGGTGAGCAGCAGCGGCAGCACGCGGCGGAGGCGGCTGCGCGGGACCGGACGGGTGGGGGTGTCTTGCTGGGTCACGGTACGAATCCACTCCAGGCGGTGCTCGGCGCGCCGCACGGGAGGTCCGGGCCGGCTACGGCACCACCTGGTCCAACGATTCCGGCTCGGCCGGTGTTCCGTCCTCGGGGCGCCGGCGGCGGCCGAGGGCCACGGCGGCGGCGCAGGCCAGCAGGCCCCCGAGGGCCAGGGTCCACTCCGGGAGGGCGCCGACGCGGTCGGCCACGGTGGTGCCGTCGCGCAGCGGGACGGTGGCGGACAGCTCGGCGGCGGTCAGTTCCCGGGTGCGCTGCTGGACGGTGCCGTCCGGGGCGATGACGGCGCTGATGCCGCTGGTGGCGGCGATCAGCACGGAGCGGCCGTGCTCGACGGCGCGCAGGCGGCTCATGGCGAGCTGCTGCTCGGGCTGGCCGGTCTTCGCGTAGGTGGCGTTGTTGGTCTGGACGACGAGGATGCGGGCGCCGTCGTCGACGGTGTCGCGGACGATCTCGTCGTAGGCGACCTCGAAGCAGATGACGTCGCCGATCCTCGCCGGGCCGAGCTGCATGACGCCGTTGTGGTCGCCGGGGTAGAAGTCGCGGGCGACGCGCTGGAGGCGGGTGACCACCTTCATCAGCTGGGCGCGGAAGGGCACGTACTCGCCGAAGGGGACGGGGTGCTGCTTGGTGTAGGAGGCGCCGGGGCCGGTGACCGGGTCCCAGACGATGCCCTCGTTCTGGACGTGCTGCGCGTCGGGGCCGTCCACCAGGGTGCCGACGAGGGTGGGCACGCCGATGGCCTTGACCGCCTCGTCGATGCGCTGGCGGGCGAGCGGGTCGCTGAAGGGGTCGAGGTCGGAGGAGTTCTCGGGCCAGATGACGATGTCGGGCCGCGTGGCCGCGCCGTCGCGGATGTCCTGGGCGAGGCGCTCGGTGGCGGCGGCGTGGTTGTTGAGGACCATCATCGGGCGGCCGAGGAAGTCCATGCCGGGGTTGGGGACGTTGCCCTGGACGATGGCGACCTTGACGGTGTCGTTCGCGTTGGTCGGCACGGGGACGGCGTAGCCGGCGACCATGGCGGCGACGGCGCCGAGCGCGGCCAGCGCGGCGGCGCGAGGGGCCCGCCCGGGGCCGCGCAGGCGCAGGGCGGCCCAGGCGAGCAGGGTGCCGGACAGGGCGACGGCGAAGGTCACCAGCGGGGCGCCGCCGAGCGCGGCCAGCGGGGTGTACGGGGTGGCGGTGTTGGCGAAGGCCAGCCGGCCCCAGGGGAAGCCGCCCAGCGGCAGCCGGTCGCGGGCCCACTCCTGGGTGACCCAGAGGCAGGCCGCCCACGCGGGCCAGCCGGGCAGCCGGGAGGTGCCGGCCAGCGCGCCGCCGAGGGCGGCCAGGAACAGGGCCTCGACCACGGACAGGCCGATGGTGGCGTCCCAGCCGACCACCCGCAGCCAGCTGAGCAGCATCAGGAAGAACGGCAGGCCGAAGGCGAAGCCCGTCCAGGCGCCCTGGCGGACGGTGCGGCCGCGGGTGAGCAGCGACAGGGCTGCGACGCCGAGCAGGGAGAGCGGCCACAGGTCGTACGGCGGGAAGGCGAGCGCGAGCAGCAGCCCGGCCACGGCGGCCAGGCCCGTCCGGGGCAGCCCGGCGCGGACCTTGGCGAGCACGCGGGCCAGCAGGCCGCGGCGCGGCGCCTGTTCCTGCGGCTCGGCGGCGGCTCCCGGCCGCTCCTCCGTGACGGGCATGGCCACCGGCACACCATCTTCCTGAAACGAGCTTGTTCGGACGCTGTCGGAAGAAGGTACCCCGGAACGCCGGGGACGGCAGAGGCGAGGGTGGTGGCCGGGGGGCTGACCGGCAAGACGGGCCCCAGTCAGCGGGCGGCGTACCGGAGTTCACCGAGCGGCCAGTGTCCGTTGAGCCAGGCGCTGACGGCGTGGTGGAGCGGGGTGTCCAGGGCGGCGCGGTCGGCGCGGACCCAGGAGCTGACGGAGACGGCGGACGGGTCCTCGCGGTCGGGGTAGATGTAGACGCAGCCGATCACCTCGTCCCGGTCCGGTTCGAGGACGGTGTAGGTGAAGCCCCGGCGGGCCTCGAAGTCGGCGGCGTGGCGCCGGAGGTCGGCGAGGTTCTTCTCCGGCGGCATCCCCTCGACGGGCGGCCACTGGCCGTCGGCCCAGCCGGGGGTGGCGCGGATGTGGTCGATGCTGCCCGTCCAGGCGGCGAGGTCGGAGTCGTTGTGCCGCTCGCCCAGGGGTTCGAGGCGGAACTGCGGGGTGCGCAGCTCGCGCGGGACGGTGAAGTCGGCGGGCACCAGGGGTTCGGTCGTCATGGTGGTCAACCTACGGACGGGCGCCCGCCGGCTCATCTGCTTTTACCGCTGGTGCACGGTACGGCCGCGCACGACGGTGCGCAGGCAGACGGGGAGGTCGTGGCCGGGGGTGAGGTCGGGCAGGCCCGGGGTGCCGGAGCGGGGGTCGGTGGACCAGCCGGCGACGCGGGAGTCGGGGGCCTGGACGACCAGTTCGTCGGCGGCCCAGATCGCGTAGCTGGCGACGGCGCCGGGCACCAGCACGCCGTCCTGGTCGCGGCCGATGGCGCGCCAGCCGCCGCGGGTGTGGGCGGTGAAGGCGGCGCGCACCGAGATGCGGTGTTCGAGGGTCCGGTGGAAGGCGGCGGCGCGGACGGTGCCCCAGGGGTCGAGCGGGGTCACGGGGGCGTCGGAGCCGAAGGCCAGGGGGACGCCGGCGCGCAGCAGGGCCGCGTACGGGTTGAGGGCGGCGGCGCGTTCGGCGCCCAGGCGCTGGACGTACATGCCGTCGGGGCCGCCCCAGGCGGCGTCGAAGGCGGGCTGGACGGAGGCGGTGAGGCCGAGTTCGGCGAAGGCGGCGATGCTCTTGTCGTCGAGGGCCTCGGCGTGTTCGACGCGGTGGCGCAGGGCCCTGACCCGGTCGGCGCCGACCCGTTCGCCGGCGGCGCGCACGCCCTCGATGACGGCGTCGACGGCGGCGTCGCCGATGGCGTGGAAGCCGGCCTGGAGTCCGGCCTCGGTGCAGGCGGCGACGTGGTCGGCGATCTGCTCGGCGCTCAGGTAGGCGGTGCCGGTGTGGTCGGCGTCGGTGTAGGGGGTGTGCAGGCAGGCGGTGTGGGAGCCGAGGGCGCCGTCCACGAAGAGGTCGCCCCCGGCGCCGACGGCGCCGAGCCGGCGGGCGGTGTCGGCGGCGCCCAACTCGCCCCAGTAGCCGAAGACTTCGGGGCCCTCGCCCTCGGCGGCCAGCGCCAGCAGGGCGGTGAGGTCCTGCTCGGAGGAGATCTCGGGGCCGGCGCACTCGTGCAGGGCGCCGATGCCGAGTTCGGCGGCGCGGGCCAGGGTGGCGGCCTGGGCGTGGCGGCGCTGCCCGGGGGTGAGGTGGGCGAGGGCGGTGCGGCGGACGGCGTGGTGGGCGTCCTTGGTGAGCGGGCCCTCGGCGTCGTGGCCGGGGCGCTCGGTGAGGCCCTCGGTGAGGGTGCGCAGGGCGGTGGTGGCCAGCGCGGAGTGCACGTCGGTGCGGGAGAGGTAGAGCGCGGCGCCGCGGGCGGCGGCGTCGAGTTCGGCGAGCGTGGGCGGGCGGCCCTCGGGCCAGGCGGTCTCGTCCCAGCCGTGGCCGATCAGCACGCCGTCCGCGCCCTGGGCGTCGACGAAGGCGGTGACGGCGGCCAGGGCGGCGGCGAGCGAGGGGGTGCCGGTGAGGTCGAGGCCCGTGAGCGCCAGCCCGGTGGCGGTGGCGTGCACATGGGCGTCGACGAAGGCGGGGGTGACCAGGGCGCCGTCCAGCTCGACGATCTCGTCGGCGGTCGCCGCGTACGCCTCGGCGGCGCCGTCGCTGCCGACCCAGGCGACGTGCTCGCCCTCGACGAGCATCGCGGTGGCGAAGGGGTCGGCGGGGCTGTAGACGGCGCCGCCGCGCAGCAGGACGGTCCGGAGGGTGCTTTCGGTCATGGGGCTAAGTCTGCACCTCACCGGGTCGTGGTCAGACCTTCGGGGGGCGGGCCTCGTAGGGGGTGGAGAGGACGACGGTGGTGCGGGTGGAGACGCCCGCGGCGCTGCGGATGCGGGCGAGGAGGTCCTCCAGGTCGCCGGGGGCGCCGACGCGGACCTTGAGGATGTAGTTCTCGTCGCCGGCGACGCTGTGACAGGCTTCGATCTCGGGCAGACCGGCGAGTCTCTCCGGGGTGTCGTCCGGGGCGCTGGGGTCGAAGGGCTTGACCGAGATGAACGCGGTCAGCGCCAGGTCGACGGCGTCCGGGTCGATGATCGCGGTGTAGCCGCGGATCACCCCGCGCTGTTCGAGGCGGCGTACCCGCTGGTGCACCGCCGAGGTGGACAGGCCCGTGGCCTTGCCCAGGTCCGTGTAGCTCATCCGGCCGTCCTCTACGAGCAGCTGGACGATGCGTTGGTCGAGATCCTCCACAGCGGTCAACCTACCCGCTCGGGCGCACGGGGGGCGCACGAGGTGGCACCCGGTGCCCCTGCAGGTGCCCACGGGGCACATGCCGGGTGAACATGGCGGGTGATGTGGCCAAGGACACACCGCGTGCATCACAGTGCGCCGCACCGCAGGGTTATGAGTCCTGACCGGAGGGAAGTGCTGGTTGTGGCCCTGGACGACCACGTCGGGCCTGATCCTAGGGGGATCTTCATGCCTGCTACTGACCAGCCTGCGCTGGACGCCGACGAGACCGACGATATGACCGGTCGCGAGGGTCTCGCGGCCGACTTCCCGCCGGGCTCCGGCCTCGGCGAGGCCGAGGCCTGGGACATCTACCGGGTCCACTGCCCCGAGTGCCGCCGCCCGATCGCCCTGGTGGCCGACGAGGAGCGACTTCCGGAGCACGCGCTGCTGCCGACCGCCTGGAACCCCTTCGCCCCGGCGATCTGCCCCGGCTCGGGCACGCTCACCGACGACCTGGCCGAGGTCGAGACGCCCGAGGAGAGCGGCCCGGTCGGTTTCGGTGCCCTCTTCAAGCCGCCGGGCGAACTCGACTGGCGCACCCAGCCGTTCTCGCACGCCGTGCTGCACCGGCCGGTGCGCGCCGCGGCCGCCGTCGAATCCCCCGTGAAGGCCGCCCCGCTGGCCCAGGTCTCGCCGCTGCGCTCCGTGCCGGAGCAGCGCCGCCGCATGGCGCGGGCGAGCTGACGAACCGTCGGAAACGTGAACCGCCGGCCGTCACTCCGCACCCTGGAGTGACGGCCGGCGGCCGTATGAGATGGGCTCCCGGCCCTGGGCGCTCAGCCCTGAGGGGCTCAGCCCTTGGTGAGGTGGCGGCCGATGACCAGGCGCTGGATCTGGTTGGTGCCCTCGACGATCTGCAGGACCTTGGCCTCGCGCATGTAGCGCTCGGCCGGGAAGTCCTGGGTGTAGCCGTAGCCGCCGAGCACCTGGACGGCGTCGGTGGTCACCCGCATCACCGTGTCGGTGCAGAACAGCTTGGCCATCGCCGCCTCCTTGGAGAACGGCAGGCCCGCGTCGCGCAGCCGCGCGGCGGACAGGTAGAGCGCGCGGCCGGCCTCGATCTGGGTGGCCATGTCGGCGAGCAGGAACGACAGGCCCTGGAAGTCGGCGATCGCCCGGCCGAACTGCTTGCGGGTGCGGGCGTACTCCACGGCGAGGTCCAGCGCGGCCTGGGCGACGCCGATCGCGCAGGCGGCGATGCCGAGGCGGCCGGAGTCCAGCGCGGCGAGCGCGATCTGGAATCCCTGGCCCTCCTCGCCGATCAGCCGGTCGCGGGAGACGCGGGCGCCGTCGAAGTGCAGCTGGGCGGTGGGCGAGGAGCGCATGCCCATCTTGTGCTCCGGCGGGGCGGCGGAGAGCCCCTCGGTGACGCCGGGCACCAGCAGGCAGCTGATGCCCTTGGGGCCCTCGGCGCCGGTGCGCACCAGGGCGCTGTAGAAGTCGGCCTGGCCGCCGTGGGTGATCCACGCCTTGGTGCCGTTGACGACGTACGTCTCGCCGTCGAGGTCGGCGCGGGTGCGCAACGCGGCCGCGTCCGAGCCGGACTGCGGCTCGGAGAGGCAGTAGGCGCCGAGCTGCTCGCCGGACAGCATGGCGGGCAGCCACTTGTCGCGCTGCTCCTCGCTGCCGAAGGTGGCCAGCGCGTGGCAGGAGAGGGTGTGGACGCTGACGCCGAGGCCGACCGCGAGCCAGCCGGAGGCGAGCTCCTCCAGCACCTGGAGGTACACCTCGTACGGCTGGGCGCCGCCGCCGTACTTCTCGTCGTACGGCAGGGAGAGCAGGCCCGCCTCACCGAGGGTGCGGAAGACCTCCCGGGGGAAGCGGCCCGCGTCCTCGTCCTGCGCCGCGCGCGGCCGCAGCTCGCGCTGGACCAGCTCCCGGGTGAGGCTCAGCAGCTCACGGGCCTCCTCGCTGGGCAGCTGGCGCTCCACGGCTTTCGCAGGAGAGGGGGTCATGGCGGTGGTCGCCTCCTCGATCGGGCACCGGGCCGGGGTTTCGGCTGGTCCGGCGCGGGTGTGGCGGGGTCGGCCCGACCGGGCACCGGGTTGCGGTGAACGGCCGTTCACAGGCGTGGCGAAGGCGAGTATGCCCGAATCCCGGCCCGGCGTCACGACCAGCACAGATCAACTGTCCGCAGTGGTGGGCTACGGCACCGTAGGGTTGCCGTTGTGGCTGCTTCCGGACCTCTTTCCGCCTCCTCTCCGACCTCGCCGACCTCGCTGACCTCGCTCGCCGGGGAGCTGGGCGCGCTGGCGCCCTCCTGCGGGCCGGTGCGGCTGGTCGCGGTGGACGGGCACGCGGGCTCCGGCAAGACCACCTTCGCCGCCCGGCTGGCGGCCGCCCTCGGCGGCGCCCCGGTGGTGCACCTGGACGACCTGGCCACCCACGAGGAGCTCTTCGGCTGGACGGGCCGCCTGCGGGAGCAGGTGATCGCGCCGCTGGCGGCGGGGCAGGAGGCGCGGCACGGGGTGTACGACTGGACGCTGCGCCGCTTCGCGGGCACGGCCGTGGTGCCGCCCGCGCCGGTGGTGCTGGTGGAGGGCGTCGGCGCCGGGCGGCGGGCGGTGCGGCCGTGGCTCGCCCGGGTGATCTGGATGGAGCTGGACGCCGCTTCGGCCCGCCGGCGCGGGGAGTTGAGGGACGGTCCGGAACTGGCCGATTTCTGGGCGGGCTGGGCGCAGGCCGAATCGGCACATTTCGCCGCCGACCCGAGCCGGCCGTACGCCGCGACGCGGGTCGACGGGGTGACCGGGCGGATCGCGCCGAGCACCGTCGGTGAACCTTCAACAAGCTCTTGACCTGCGGCGTTGGCACGGCTTAGGTTCTCCACAGCCGCCGGAACGCCCGCTTCCGGCCGCGACGGACCCGGTGTCCCCGGCTTGTTCCCCCGTGAGCCGGGGGCACCGCTCCGCCCCCTTCCGAAATTCGCCCCCGTGCGGCCGAACAGGCCGACGGACGGTCAACGACCGCCCCCGCGATCGCATTTGACCCCGCGCGACACCCTTCCGGATCAGCCCCGCCCCGGTACGATTCCTGACAGGCGCGGATGCGCCCCGGGGGCACGACGACCACCGGCCCGGTTGTGCGCAGACCATCCGCCGGGCCGCGCCCCGGGCCACACGGCGGGGGGCGTGAGTGACGACGGTGGACAGTTCCGACAGCACGGCGGGCGGCCCGGACCGGCTCGCCGACCGCGCCTGGCAGCGTGCCATGGACGCCTACACGGCCGGCGCCTACGCCCGCGCCGAGGAGGAGTTCCGCGCCGCCGTCCGGCTCGACCCCGGCATGGCCGACGCCTGGCTCGGCCTGCACGCCCTGCGCAGCGACACCTCCGCCGCCCTGCTCGCCATGTACCGCAACCAGAGCCGCTTCGGCGAACAGCGGCGCCTGCACCGACGCCCGCTCAGCTCCTGGTACTGGCTGGGCTGGTGGGTGCAGCCCGTGCTGGAGAACACCCGCGACCTCGCCCTGGCGCACGCCTCGCACTGGCTGGACGGACGCCACCTCGCCGAGCTGGACCGGGCGTTGGAGCAGTGCGCGCCCGCGAGCGAGGACCCGTCCGCGCAGTTCCTGTACGCCTGCCGCTCCTACCTGCTCAAGGACTGGGAGCAGTTGATCCGCGACACCGACCGGCTGCTGGACGACCCGATGCTCGGCATAGAGGCCGGCCTGTTCGCGGGGATGGCCCGGGTCCGCCTGGACATGTGCGCCCAGGCGCAGGGCCCGCTGGCCGCCTCCCTGGCCCGCTGCCGCTCCGAGCAGCCGCAGCGCAAGGAGCTGCGGTACTGGCTGGCGCGGGCGTACGAGGGAGCCGGGCGCAGCGCCGCCGCGCTGCCGCTGTACCGGGCGGTGCACCGGGCGGACCAGGCGTTCATGGACACGGCGGCCCGGCTGGCGGCCATCGCCGCCGAGGACGCCCTCGCGGACGGGCTGCTGACGGGCATCCGGCCGGGCGAGGGCGGGGTGGCGGAGCCCGTCGGGTACCAGGACGAGACGCTGTTCGTGGACGGGCCGGGCTTCGGCCTCTCCGAGCAGGCGGCGCTGCTGGAGGGCCCGCTGTCGGACTCGCCGCTGGCGGACTCACCGCTGTCGGACGGCGTGCTGGCGGACGGCGTGCTGATGAACGGCTCCCTGCTGAACGGCGCTGCGCCGCAGGAGGGCGTGGCGGAGGCCGGGCCCGGCGAGGGTGCGACCGCCGAGGGCGTGACCGTCGACGGCGGTGCCCCGCAGGCCGCCGGGGAGCGGACCGGCTCCGCGACGGCGCCCGGCCAGACCGGCCAACCTGGACAGACCGGCCAGCCCGGCCAGGCGTCCTCCGCGCCGCTGCCCGTACGGGCGGTGGCCGAGCCCCGGGCCGAGGGTGTGGCCGCCGCCCAACCGGCTGATGACGAGCGGGAGTTGGACGCCGCCCTGGCCGAACTCGAGCTGATGGTGGGCCTGGAGCCGGTCAAGCGGCAGGTGCGGGCGCTGTCCGCCCAGCTGCGGATGTCGCGGCTGCGGGCCGAGCAGGGCCTGCCCGTGCAGCCGCCCAAGCGGCACTTCGTCTTCTCCGGCCCCTCCGGCACCGGCAAGACCACCGTGGCCCGGATACTCGGCCGGGTGTTCCACGCCCTGGGCCTGCTCTCCGGGGACCACCTGGTGGAGGCCCAACGGGCGGACCTGGTGGGCGAGTTCCTCGGACAGACGGCCGTGAAGGCGAACGAGCTGATCGACTCGGCGCTGGACGGCGTGCTGTTCATCGACGAGGCGTACAGCCTCTCCAACTCCGGCTACACCAAGGGCGATGCCTACGGCGACGAGGCCCTCCAGGTGCTCCTCAAGCGCGCCGAGGACAACCGGGACCGGCTGGTGGTCATCCTCGCCGGCTACCCCGAGGGCATGAACCGGCTGCTGGCCACCAACCCGGGCCTCAACTCCCGCTTCACCACCCGGGTGGACTTCCCCAGCTACCGCCCCGGCGAGCTGACCGCGATCGGCGCGGCGCTGGCCGGCCGGGACGGCGACGGCTGGGACGAGGACGCGGCCGAGGAGCTGGCGAGCATCTGCACCCACGTGGTCCGCGAGGGCTGGATCGACGAACTGGGCAACGGCCGGTTCATCCGCACCCTGTACGAGAAGTCCTGCGCCTACCGGGACCTGCGACTCTCGCTGCTGCGCGAGCCGCCGGGCCGCGAGGACCTCTCGACCCTGCGGCTGCCGGACCTGGTGCAGGCGTACGGGGAACTGATCGACGGCCGCTCCTGAGTCGCGCCTCCTGCATCACGCCTCCCACATCACGCCAGGAGCTCGGCCTCGCGCGCGGGGTCCAGCCCGACCGCTGGCCGGTCGGCGCGCTGCGGGGCGGTGCCGCCGATCGAGCGCAGCCAGGCCCAGGTGTCCGCGACCGTCTCGGCGACGGGCCGGCAGCGCAGACCGGCGGCCTCGGCGCGGGCGACCGAGCCGGTGTGCAGGAAGTCGTACAGCTCGCCCGGGGCCAGCCAGATCGGCAGCTCCGTCCAGGGCGCGACCCCGGCGGCGAGGATCCTCTCCGGCGCCGTCCAGCGCAGGTCGGCGTCCGAGCCGGTGGCCCGCACGCAGGCGTCCAGCAGTTCGCCCATGGTGGCGTGCCCGGAGGGGCTCACCACGTTGTACGGGCCGCCGAGGCGGGCCCGCGTCGCGTCCAGGGTCCAGCGGGCGAGGTCACGGACGTCGATGTACTGCAGAGCCTGCTCGCGCGGGCCGGGGGCGAGCACCGGGCCGCCGCGGGCGATCCGGCCGAGCCACCAGGGCAGCCGCCCGATGTCCTCGTGGGGGCCGAGGATGAGCCCGGCGCGCACCAGCAGCGCCCGGCCGCCGTAGCACTCCTCCAGGGCGATCTCGGCGCCGCGCTTGGCCTCGGCGTAGGGCACCTCGCCGGTGAGGTCCGGGGAGGAGTCGACCACGGGGGCGCTCTCGTCGGCCCCGGCGCTCAGCGGGTAGTCGTACACCGAGCGGCTGGAGATGTACGTGTAGTGGCCGACCCGGCCCTCCAGGGCGCGGGCGCTGTCGCGGACCGCGGCGGGGGCCCAGGACCAGGTGTCCACCACCGCGTCCCACTCCCCCGCCGCGAGCGCCGCGAGGCCGCCCTCGGCCGTACGGTCCCCGGTCAGCGCCCGCACGCCCTCGGGGGCGGGCCGGTTGCCGCGATTGAGGGCGGTCACCTCCCAGCCCCTGGCCAGCGCGTCCTCGGCGAGGGCCCGTCCGACGAAGTTCGTCCCACCCAGCAGCAGAAGTCTCATGCCGACCACCCTGCGACGAGGGTGGCCGGCATGGGAAGCGCTCACTGCTGTCGGCAGAATCGCTGCGAGTGAACGGAAGGGCTCAGGCGCGGTGGGATCAGGCGCGGTGGTCCGGGTCGTGCATCTCGCCGACCAGTTCCTCCAGGACGTCCTCCAGCATCACCACGCCCAGCGTGCGGCCGTCCTGGTCGAGGACCGCCGCCAGGTGGCAGGTGGCCCTGCGCATCGCGCCGAGGGCGTCGTCCAGCGGGAGGCTGCCGCGCAGCACCGTGATCGGGCGCCACAGGCGGGCCGGGACGGGCGCCGACGGGTCGTCGACGTCGAGGATGTCCTTGAGGTGCAGGTAGCCCAGGTACCCGTGGCCCGCAGGGTCCCCGTCGGTGACCGGGAAGCGGGAGAAGCCGGTGCGCAGGGCGAGCTCCTCGACCTCGGCGGCCGTCACCTTGGTGTCCACGGTGACGAGCTGCTCGGGGCGCAGCAGGACGTCGGTGACCGGGCGGTGGCCCATCTCCAGGGCGTCCTCCAGGCGTTCCTGGCGGCCCTCGTCGAGCAGGCCCGCGTCCCGGGAGTCGACGAGCAGGTACATCAGCTGCTCGGTGGTGAACACCGACTCGACCTCGTCCTTGGCCTCCACCCGGAACAGCCGGAGCACGGCGTTGGCGAGGCTGTTCAGCACGCGGATGACCGGGGCGAGCCAGCGGGCCAGCCGGTCCAGCGGCGGGCCGAGCAAGAGCGCGGCGCGCTCGGGGCCGGCCATGGCCATGTTCTTGGGCACCATCTCGCCCATCACCATGTGCAGGAACACGACCACGGCGAGGGAGATGCCGTAGCTGAGCGGGTGCATCAGGCCGGAGGGGACGCCGATCGCGTGGAACGGGCCCTCCAGCAGGGAGGCGATGGTCGGCTCGGCGAGCGCGCCGAGGCCCAGCGAGCAGACGGTGATGCCCAGTTGGGCGGCGGCCAGCATCGCGGAGACGTTGGACAGGGCGTGCAGCACGGTGCGGGCGCGCTTGTTGCCGGCCTCGGCGAGCGGCTCGATCTGGCTGCGGCGCACGGAGACGACGGCGAACTCGGCGCCGACGAAGAAGGCGTTGCCGAGCAGGAGCAGCAGCGCGACCAGGAGTTGGAGGGCGGTCATCGGGAGCCCTCCCTCTCGTCGCCGAACAGCGTGGGCGCGGTGGTGCGCTCCACCCGGACCTCGCTGGTGCGGTGGCGGTCGACGCCGGTGACGGTGAGCCGCCAGCCGGGCAGTTCGGCCCGCTCGCCGACCTCGGGGAGCTTGCCGAGCAGGTCGGCGACCAGGCCGGCCAGGGTCTCGTACGGTCCGTCCGGGGCGTGCAGGCCGATGCGCTCCAGCTGGTCGAGCCGGGCGCGGCCGTCCGCCTGCCAGACGGGCAGGCCGTCGACGGCGGGCAGGGCCATGAGGTCGGGGTGGTCGGCCGGGTCGTGCTCGTCCTGCACCTCGCCGACGATCTCCTCGACGATGTCCTCGACGGTGACGACGCCGGCGGTGCCGCCGTACTCGTCCACGACGATGGCCATCGGCTGGAGCTTGCGCAGCCGGTCGAGCAGCCGCTCGGCGGGCAGGGTCTCGGGCACCAGCAGCGGGGGCGCGGCCAGCTCGGCCACGCGGACCAGGCCGCGGCGGGCGGCCGGGACGGCGAGGGCGTCCTTGAGCGTGACGATGCCGGTGACCTCGTCCAGGCTGTCGGCGTACACCGGGAAGCGGGACAGGCCCGTGGCCCGGGTGAGGTTGATGACGTCGGAGGCGGTGGCGTCGCCCTGCAGGGCGGAGACGTCGATGCGCGGGGTCATCACGGACTCGGCGGTGAGCTCGCTCAGGCCCAGGGTGCGGACGAACAGCCGCGCCGACTCCTCGTCTATGGCGCCGGCCTTCGCCGAGTGGCGGGCCAGGGCGACCAGCTCGTCCGGGGTGCGGGCGTGGTCCAGCTCCTCCTGCGGTTCGACGCCGAAGGCGCGCACCGTCCGGTCGGCCACGCCGTTCAGGAAGCGGATCAGCGGGCGGCAGACGAGGGAGAAGGCCATGTGCGGGGCGGCGACCGCGCGGGCCACCTGGAGCGGGCGGGAGATCGCCCAGTTCTTCGGCACCAGCTCGCCGATCACCATCTGGACGACGGTGGCGAGCACCATGCCGACCACCACGGCGACGCCGCGCGCGGCCGCGTCGGGCACGCCGACGGCGGTCGTGACGGGGCTCAGCAGTGTGGACAGGGCCGGCTCGGCGAGCATGCCGACCACCAGGGAGGTGACGGTGATGCCCAGCTGGGCGCCGGAGAGTTCGAAGGAGAGGTGCCGCAGGGCCCTGGCCACGCGGCCGGACTTGGCGTCACCGGCCGCGGCGGCGCGGTCCACCGCCCCGCGCTCGACGGTCACGAAGGCGAACTCGGCGGCGACGAAGAGGCCGTTGGCGAGGATCAGCAGGACGGCCGCGAGCAACAGCAGCCAGGCGGTGATCACAGTGCCGCCTGCCTTCCGGTGGTCGGGAGCGAGGCGGCGCAGGTACTACAGGACGGATCGTCCATCGAGGGGGGGTGTCACTCCTCAGGTCGTTCTCTGGAACGTTTCCAGGATCGCTTTCGTACGGGGCGACGACTTTGCCCCGCTTTTACCAGCGTAGACCATACCCGGACCGGGCCCGGAAGCCCGTTCGGGACCCTGCCAGCCGCTGCTACCCGCGCGCGTGGTGGTCGACCAGGTCGCGCAGGGCGCGGGCGTCCGCGATGGCCTGGTCGCGGCCGACGCCGGGCTGGATGCCGACGGCGGCGAGCGAGGTGCCGTCGGCGAGGTCGAGGGTGGCCCACGGGTCGCCCTGGCGGAAGTTGACCCGGACGATCTCGGCCCAGGCCAGGCGGCGGGTGCGGACGAAGTTGACCACCGTCACGCCGTCCGCGTCGGCGCTCACCCGGGGGCGGGCCAGCATCAGGCCCACGGCGGCGAACAGGACGCCGCTCATGACCATCATGATCCGGTCGTTGAGCTGCCAGCTCTCCGGGAGCAGCACGGCCAGCACGACGAACAGCGCCACCAGCAGCGCGCAGACCGGCAGCAGCACGGCGCGGGTGCGGCGGGGCGCCCAGGTGACGGGGAACTGGACGGGCGGCGTGGACACGTTCGGTCTCCGGTGGTTCGGGTGGCGGCAGCACAGGGGCGGGGACGCCGGCCGGCGTCCCCGCCCCTATTGAACCGTTCTTTACCTGTGGCGCCCCGGTGCGGGGTGGGCCGGTCAGAGGCGGCAGGCGTGGATGTTGGTGACCAGGATCGCGCGGGCGCCGATGCCCCACAGGTCGTCCATGATCTGCTGGGCCTCCTTGCGCAGCACCATCGAGCGCACGGCCACCCAGCCCTCGGTGTGCAGCGGGGAGACGGTCGGCGACTCCAGGCCCGGGGTGAGCGCCACGGCGGCGCCGACCTTCTCGGCCCGGATGTCGTAGTCCATCAGCACGTAGCGGCGGGCCACCAGGACGCCCTGGAGGCGGCGCAGGAACTGGTCCACGCCCGGGTCCTCGCCGGCGCCCTTGGGGCGGATCACCACGGCGTCGGAGACCAGGATCGGCTCGCCGAAGACCTCCAGGCCCGCGTTGCGCAGGCTGGTGCCGGTCTCCACCACGTCGGCGATCACGTCGGCGACGCCGAGCTGCACCGCGGTCTCGACCGCGCCGTCCAGCTTGGTGACCGTCGCGTTCACGCCGTTGTCGGCGAGGTGCTGCTCGACCAGGCCCGTGTAGGAGGTGGCGATGCGCAGGCCCTCCAGGCCCTTGACGTCCTCGACCTGCACGCCCTCGGGGCGGGCGAAGCGGAAGGTCGACGCGGCGAAGCCGAGCGCGAGGACCTCCTCCGCGTTGGAGTGCGAGTCCAGCAGCAGGTCGCGGCCGGTGATGCCCACGTCGAGGCGGCCGGAGCCGACGTAGACGGCGATGTCGCGCGGGCGCAGGAAGAAGAACTCGACCTCGTTGTTCGGGTCGACCAGGACCAGTTCCTTCGGGTCCTTGCGCTGGCGGTAGCCGGCCTCATGGAGCATCTCCGCCGCGGGACCCGAGAGAGAACCCTTGTTGGGGACGGCGATGCGCAGCATGGGAGGTTGCTTCCTTACCTGTCGGGGGAGGGAGGGCTACTGAACGGGGCGGGGCTCAGAGGTACTTGTAGACGTCGTCGAGCGTCAGCTTGCGGGCGATCATCATCACCTGAAGGTGATAGAGGAGCTGCGAGATCTCCTCGGCCGTCTGCTCGTCCGACTGGAACTCGGCGGCCATCCAGACCTCGGCGGCCTCCTCGACGACCTTCTTGCCGATCGAATGCACACCCTGCTGGACGAGCTGGGCGGTACGGGAGGTCGAGGGGTCGCCGGTGGCGGCCTTCTGCTGGAGCTCGGAGAAGAGCTCCTCGAATGTCTTCGAAGCCATGATGGGACTCACCTTACGGCGTGCGGGCGATGCGGAGGTAAACGATTCCGGACCGTGGACGGTCCGGTGGACGTCCACGGTCCGGACGGGGTGCCGGAGGCCGACGGTGTCAGTGCAGGGCGCGCAGGGTGGCGGCGGTGGCGACGGCGGCGGTGACGGCCTCGTGGCCCTTGTCCTCGGCGGAGCCCGGCAGGCCGGCCCGGTCGAGGGCCTGCTCCTCGTTGTCGCAGGTCAGCACGCCGAAGCCGACGGGGACGCCGGTGTCCACGCTGACCTGGGTGAGGCCGGCGGTGGCGGCCTGGCAGACGTAGTCGAAGTGCGGGGTGCCGCCGCGGATCACCACGCCGAGGGCGACCACGGCGTCGTAGCCGCGCTCGGCGAGGCGCTTGGCGGCCACCGGCAGCTCGAAGGTGCCGGGCACGCGCAGCACGGTGGGCTCGGCGATGCCCAGCTCCTTGAGGGCGCGGTGGGCGCCGTCCAGCAGGCCGTTCATCACCTGGTCGTGCCACTGGGCGGCGATGACCGCGACCTTGAGGTCGGCGGCGCCGTCGATGGTCAGTGCGGGGGCTCCGTGGCCGCTCATGCTCTGTTCCTGCTTTCGTACGTGGTCGGGTGGTTCGGGAGCCTGGTTCAGGAGCCCAGGCCGGGCAGGTCGTGGCCCATCCGGTCGCGCTTGGTGCGCAGGTAGCGCAGGTTGTGCTCGCCCGGCGCGATCTCGACGGCCTCGCGCCCCTTGACCTTGAGGCCGTGGTCGGTGAGCGCGGTGAGCTTGTCCGGGTTGTTGGTGAGCAGGGTCAGCGAGCGGACGCCGAGGTCCACCAGCATCTGGGCGCCGATGCTGTAGTCGCGGGCGTCGGCGGGCAGGCCCAGGTCCAGGTTGGCGTCGACGGTGTCGCGCCCCTGCTCCTGGAGTTCGTACGCCCGCAGCTTGTGCATCAGGCCGATCCCCCGGCCCTCGTGGCCGCGCAGGTAGAGCACCACGCCCCGGCCGGTCTCGGCCACGCGCTGGAGCGAGGCGTCCAGCTGCGGGCCGCAGTCGCAGCGCAGCGAGCCGAAGACGTCGCCGGTCAGGCACTCGGAGTGGACGCGCACCAGCACGTCCTCGCCGTCCGGCAGCCGCCCGTCCGGGCCGAGGCCGCCCGCGACCAGGGCGAGGTGCTCGACGCCGTCGATGGTGCCCTGGTAGCCGACGGCGGTGAACTCGCCGTACTGGGTGGGCAGGGAGGTGACGGCGGCCCGGTCCACGTGCAGCTCGGTGCGGCGGCGGTAGGCGATCAGGTCCGCGATCGAGATGATCGCGAGGCCGTGCTCGCGGGCGAAGACGACCAGCTCGGGCAGCCGCGCCATGGTGCCGTCGTCGTTGACCACCTCGACGCAGACGCCGGCCGGCGCCAGCCCGGCGAGGCGGGCCAGGTCGACGGTGGCCTCGGTGTGGCCGGGGCGGGCCAGCACGCCGCCCTCGACGGCGCGCAGCGGGAACACGTGCCCGGGGCGGGTGAGGTCGCCGGGCTCGGTGCCGGGCGAGGAGAGCAGCCGTACGGTACGGGCGCGGTCGGCGGCGGAGATGCCGGTGTCCACGCCCTCGCGGGCGTCCACGGAGACGGCGTAGGCGGTGCCCTTGCGGTCCTCGTTGACGGCCGTCATGGGCGGGAGCTTGAGGCGGTCCAGCTCGTCCCCGGTCATGGGGACGCAGATGACGCCGGAGCTGTAGCGGACGGTGAAGGCCATCAGCTCGGGGGTGGCGGCGGAGGCGGCGAAGATGAAGTCGCCCTCGTTCTCGCGGTTCTCGTCGTCGACCACGATCACGGCCCGCCCGAGGGCGATGTCGGCGATGGCGCGCTCGACCGGGTCGAGGACGATCTCCGCCGACTCGTCCGACTCGTCCAGCTGGTCCGTGCTCGCGTGCTGCGTCTTCCGGTTCTCGGTCATGCCGTGACTCCCTGCGGGACGTTGGCGGTGGTGACTCGGGGCTCACGGGTGCTCATCCACCAGGAGCGCAGGCCGAGGATCACCAGGACGAAGTAGACGGAGTAGGTGAGGCCGGAGAAGGTGTAGCCGCTGTTGAAGGCGAAGGGGACGCCGACCACGTCGACGGCGATCCAGGCGAACCAGAACTCCAGCCAGCCGCGCGCCTGGGCGATCATCGCGGCCAGGGTGCCGACGAAGATGTAGGCGTCCGACCAGGGGCTCCAGGACAGGCTCGGGTACGAGGTGAAGAGCAGCGCCAGGGCGACGGTGGCGGCTGCGGTGCCGCCGGCCAGAACGGCGCGCTCGGTCCAGGTGGCGAACCGTACGGCGATCGTGCCGGTGTCGGCGCGGCGGCCGAGGCGCCACTGCCGCCAGCCCCAGACGGCCGTGGTGATGATGATCAGCTGCTTGCCGATCAGGCCGGGGACGTGGCCGCCGAGGTAGGCGGCGATCAGCACGACGCCGGACAGGAGCTGCACGGGCCAGCTCCACATCGAGCGGCGCCAGCCGAGGGCGAGGGCGCCGAAGCCGAGCAGGTTGCCGATCATGTCGGCCCACTTCACGTGTTCGCCGAGGACGGTGAACGCCTCTCCGCTGAGCCAGCTCACTTGGATTCCCCCGTCTCGGGCAGGTTGGGCAGGGTGGGAAGGGTGGGAAGGGTCGGGAGCGTGCGGGCCTCGAGGAGGCGCTCCACGTACTTGGCGAGGACGTCCACCTCCAGGTTGACGCTCTCGCCGACGCTCTTCGCGCCGAGCGTGGTCAGGGCGAGGGTGGCCGGGATGAGGCTGACGGTGAAGCTGTCGAGGGCCGCCTCCACCACGGTGAGGCTGACGCCGTCGACCGTGATCGAGCCCTTCTCCACCAGGTAGCGGGAGACGGTGGCGGGCAGCGAGAAGCGCAGCACCTCCCAGCGCAGGTCGCCGTCGGCGTCGCGCTCGCCGGGCTCGCGGCTCAACAGCCGCCCGGTGGCGTCGACATGACCCTGCACCAGGTGTCCGCCGAGGCGGGCGCCGAGGGCCATGGCGCGCTCGAGGTTGACCGGCGAGCCGGGCTTCAACTCGCCCAGGCTGGAGCGGTGGAGGGTCTCGGCCATCACGTCGGCGCTGAACTCGCCGGTGCCGGCGGCCAGTTCCTCGGGGGTGTCGACGACGGTGAGGCAGACGCCGTTGACCGCGATGGAGGCGCCGTGGCCGGCATCGGCACAGACCACCGGGCCGCGCAGGCGGATTCGCGAGGAGTCGCCGATCTCCTCGATCGACACGACCTCGCCGAGCTCTTCGATGATGCCGGTGAACACCCGGGTCTCCTCGCGCTTGGGGCGCGGACTCCGGGGCGGCAGGGGGAGATGACACGGACGGGCACCGGTGCGCAGGTCCCGTGGCCGTACCCCTGGTCGGGGTGGGGCGTTCGGGGCCGCCGGGGGATCGCTCTCCCGTCACTCACCTGGCCGTGGTCCTGCTCGTTCGTTCCGCGACCGCGTGCTCGTGCGGTCGTGATCGCCCTCGTGGAACCACGGATACTGCTCTTCGTCCGCCCGCGCACGCCTCCCATCCGGACTTTAACCGTCGGTCCAGGAATTTCACCTGGTCAACCGGCCGCTGG
This sequence comes from Kitasatospora sp. NPDC051170, assembly GCF_044455705.1. Classification (NCBI taxonomy): domain Bacteria; kingdom Bacillati; phylum Actinomycetota; class Actinomycetes; order Kitasatosporales; family Streptomycetaceae; genus Kitasatospora; species Kitasatospora sp. NPDC051170. Next base: position 95,106 of record NZ_JBITFA010000016.1, read on the forward strand.
CTGCGGACGGGTCGCGGACTGTAACCGCCGGTTCGGATTTTCACCGACCCCGGAGTGCGCTGAACGTCACTGCTGATGCCCGTCATTGTGCCACGCGGCGCGAGGACTCAGGGAGGGCCTCGGGGTGTGGGCTGTTTCACGCGGGGGGCGGGAATGCGCGACCCCTCCGGAGCGGGCCCTCCGGAGGGGGTCGGGCTGCGGGTGCCGGACGGCGCGTGTCGGACGGCGCGTGCCCGACGGCGAGGCTCAGGCGGCGGCGGGCAGGGCGGTGGTCGTGAAGTGGCTGACCTCCGGCGGGTGCGCGAGGTAGGTCATCTCCCCTTCCGACCAGACCGGCCGGATCCGCCACATCGGCCCGGCGTAGCCGCGCAGGGCCTCCTCGTCCCGCCAGCGGCTGAGCACGAGCACCCGCTGCCCGTCCTCGGCCACCGCGCGCAGCAGTTCGCCGCCCAGGCAGCCGTCCGTCCGCCCGAGCTGCGGGATCACCTGGGCGACCAGGTGCGCGCAGAACTCCTCCAGGCGACCGGCGACGACCTGCCCGGCCCAGATCCTGACGATCACGACCACCACCTCCCGTGGAGTCCCTGGCCCCATTATCGGCGCGAAAGGGCTGGTGGGGAGGGGTCCGGCGGGATTTTTACCTGGAGGTGCCCCGCGCTTCGAGGTGGCCGACGCCTCGCAGGGGGCTCCCCGTCCGCGTCAGGCCGCCTTGGGCATGTCCACCACCGAGGCGTCGACGGCCGCCCGCTGGACCGCCTCGACGCCCTTGTGGGCGGCGTCCTTGCTCGAGTAGCCCTGGCCGGTGGCGACGATCTCGCCGTTGCCCGCCTTGAGCCGGAACCGGTACTTGCCCGCGTGGTCCTCGTAAACCTCGAACTTGCCCGCCATCGGGCCACCTCCTCGGTCCTGGGGTGGGGGTGCGTCCCCCCGGGGGTGTCTCCCCGAGAGCACGGTGCGCCCGGCGGCGGGGTGGGCGCACCCGGGCGCAGCCCGTCCGGGTGAGATCCGGGCGGGCGGGGTTTGCGGGGGTGCCGGGGCCGGGGGCCGGTGGTTTGAATGGAGGGATGGACTGCGTGTTCTGTGCGGTGGTGGCGGGCGCCGAGCCCGCGCACCTGGTGCTGGAGGAGGAGGCGGCCGTCGCCTTCCTGGACCGCCGGCCGCTGTTCCCCGGCCACGCCCTGGTCGTCCCGCGCGCCCACCACCGCACCCTGGCCGACCTGCCGGCCGCCGAGGTGGGCCCGTTCTTCCTGTGCGTGCAGCGCGTCGCGGCGGCCGTGGAGGAGGCGCTCGGCGCGGCGGGCAGCTTCGTGGCGGCGAACAACCGGATCAGCCAGTCCGTACCCCACCTGCACGTCCATGTGGTGCCGCGCAATCCCAAGGACGGGCTGCGGGGGTTCTTCTGGCCGCGCCGGACGTACTCCGACGAGGCGGAGGCGGCGGCGGTCGCGGGCCGGCTGCGGGAGGCGTTGCGGCGGACCGGCTGACGTCCGGGCGGCCTGGCCGACGTCCGCACGGCCCGGCTGCGGGAGGCGCTGCGGCGGACCGGCTGACGTCCGGGCGGACCGCTCCGTTTAGGCTCGCGCGCATGGATGAACTCGCCGACCTGGTTCAGGGGACCGCCGACCGGCTCGCGCAGCAGAGCCCCGGCGCGGTGGTCGCCGGGCTCGCGGGCGGGCAGGTGCAGGTCCGGGGCGCCGGGCGGGATGGCCCCGGCGGCGAAGTGCCGGGGCCGCGGACGGAGTTCGGGATCGGTGCCGTCTCCAAGGTGTTCACCTCCCTGCTGCTCGCGCGGCTCGTGCTCGACGGCACGGTGTGCCTGGACGATCCGCTCGCCGAGGTGCTGGACGGCGAGGTCGCGGTGCCCAGCCGGCGCGGACAGCCCGTCACCCTGCGGCAGTTGGCCACGCACTCCTCGGGCCTGCCCCGGGACTTCCTGCACTGGCGCCGCTCCCCGTGCGTGCTGGAGCGGCTCGGGCGCACGCGGCTGCGGTCGGTGCCCGGGCGGGGCTTCCGGTACTCGGGCCTCGGCGCCGGGCTCCTCGGCCTCGCCCTCGCCCACCGGGCGGGCACCGGGTACGGCGAGGCGCTGGCGCGCGAGGTGTGCGAGCCGCTGGGGCTCACCGGCACGGGCGTACGGGACGGCGGCGGGGGCGGCTCCCGGCTGCGGCCCGTCGCGCTCCGCCCCGTCGTACTGCCCGGCGCGGGGGGCGTGCACTCGACCGCCGCCGACCTCGTCCTCCTCCTCCAGGCCCAGCTGGCCGCCGAGCACGCCCCGGACGGCCCCCTCGCCCCGGCGATCGCGCTCACCCGGGAGACCCGTCACCGCGTCAACCGGTTCGCCTGGACGCACCTCGGCTGGCTCGGGCACCGCCTCCACCACCAGCAGGGCGGCCACCTGCAGATCTGGCACCACGGCGGCGCCCCGGGCTCCCGCGCCTTCGTCGCCTTCGACCCGGCCACCTCCGTCGGCGTCGTCGCCCTCACCACCCAGCGCTCGCCCGACACGGCCGCCACGGCCCTGCTGCGCCGCCTCCAGACCCGCGCGGCCTGAGATTCCCACCGCCGCCCCACGGGAGCGCGCCACCATCGAGAGGGTTGGATTTCCGAACTCACTAGTCCTATATTGAGTTCGCTTTTCCAACCCACCCTCACAGGAAAGGCGGCCCGCCATGCGCGACGCCGTGATCGTCGAAGCCGTCCGCACGCCGATCGGCAAGGGCAAGCCGGGGGGCGCGCTCTCCTCCGTCCACCCGGTGGAGCTGCTCGGCCGCACCCTGCGGGCGCTGGTCGACCGCAGCCGCATCGACCCGGCCCTGGTCGACGACGTGATCGCCGGCTGCGTCGACCAGGTCGCCGAGCAGGCGATGAACACCGCCCGCTACGCCTGGCTGTCGGCCGGGCTGCCCGAGTCCGTCCCGGCGACCACCGTCGACCGGCAGTGCGGCTCCTCCCAGCAGGCCGTCCACTTCGCCGCGCAGGGCGTGATGTCCGGCGCGTACGACATGGTGGTGGCCTGCGGGATCGAGTCGATGAGCCGGGTGCCGATGTGGTCCAACGTGCCCGCGGGCGCGGACCCGTTCGGCGGGTCGGTCGCCGCCCGCTACCCGGGCGGGCTCGTGCCGCAGGGCGTCAGCGCCGAGCTGATCGCCGCCAAGTGGTCGATCACCCGGGAGGCGATGGACGAGTTCGCGACCGGCTCGCACGCCAAGGCGGCGCGGGCGCACGCCGAGGGCCGGTTCACGGACGAGCTCGTCCCGGTGGCCACGCCCGGCGGGCTGGTGACCATGGACGAGTCGGTGCGCCCCGCCACCACACCCGAGGTGCTCGCGGGCCTGCGCCCCTCCTTCGCCGACCCGGCGTTCGCGGAGCGCTTCCCGCAGATCGACTGGTCGGTGACGGCCGGGAACAGCAGCCCCATCAACGACGGCGCCTCCGCCCTGCTGATCACCGGCAGCGACACGGCCGCGAAGCTCGGGCTGCGCCCGCTGGCGCGGCTGCACTCCTTCGCCGTCACCGGCTCGGACCCGCTGCTGATGCTCACCGGCGTGCTGCCCGCCACCGAGAAGGTGCTGCGCCGCTCGGGGCTCTCGCTCGCCGACATCGACCTGTTCGAGATCAACGAGGCGTTCGCCAGCGTCGTCCTGGCCTGGCTCCAGGAGACCGGCGCCGACCCCGCCCGGCTCAACGTCAACGGCGGCGCCATCGCCCTCGGCCACCCGCTCGGCGCCAGCGGCGCGCGGCTGATGACCACGCTCGTCCACGAACTGCGGCGCCGGGGCGGGCGGTTCGCGCTGCAGTCCATGTGCGAGGCAGGTGGCCTGGCCAACGCGACGATCCTGGAGGCGCTGAACTGATCGCGGCTGCCTTCCCTTAGGGGCGGCGGGCGGTGCCCCGCAGGGGGTCCGTACTCCTCCGAGCGGACGCCAACTTCCTTGCGGGAAACCTAACGTCGACCGCATGAGCCGATTCCGCACCACCGCCGCCACCGCGGCCCTGCTGCTCGCGCTGCCCCTGTCCGTGGTCGCCGCCTCACCGGCCCCGGCCGCGCCCGCCGGCGCGTCCGCCCCCAGCTCACCGACGTACGAGCGCATCGAACTCCCGCGCCCGACCGGGCCGTTCGCGATCGGGCAGGAGATCCTGCACCTGGTCGACACCGCCCGGACGGACCCGTGGGTGCCGTCCTCCGGCCCGCGCCAGCTGATGGTGTCGATGTACTACCCGGCCCACGCGGGCACCGGCACCCCGGCGCCGTACATGACCCCCGGCGCCGCCCGGGCGCTCCTGGACGGCAAGGTGGCCGGCAACCACATCCCGACCGAGGTGGTCGCCGGGGCCCGGACGTGGTCGGAGACGGGCGCGCGCCCCTTCGGCGGGCACTACCCGCTGATCGTCCTCTCCCCCGGGTTCACCGCGCCGCGCACCGAACTCACCGGCCTGGCCGAGGAGTTGACCAGCCACGGGTACGTCGTCGCCCTGGTCGACCACACCTACGAGAATACCGGGACCACCCTCCCGGACGGGCGAACGCTCCCCTGCGTCGCCTGCGGAAACATCGACGGCGACGCGGGGTTCAGGGCCCTCGAGGAGGGCCGGACGAAGGACGTCTCCTTCGTCCTCGACCAGCTCACCGACCGCCCCCACCCGGCCTGGCGCTACTCCCGGCTCATCGACCGCGACCGCATCGGCATGGCCGGGCACTCGGCGGGCGGCGCGGCCGCCATCCCGGTCATGCTCACCGACGACCGCATCAAGGCCGGGGCGAACCTGGACGGCGCCTTCGGCTACCGCGTGCCGGAGGGCGGCATCGGCGACAAGCCGTTCCTGATGATCAGCCACACGCAGCCGGACGGCAGCGAGAGCGACACCTGGAAGGAGGCCTGGGCCAGGCTCGACGGCTGGAAGCGCTGGCTGCTCTTCGACGGCGCCGACCACGGCAGCTTCACCGACCTGCCGGTCTTCATGGAGAAGCTCGGCATCCCGCGGTCCCCGGGCACCACGATGTCGGCCCGTCGCGGGGTGGACCTCACCCGGCAGTACGTGGTGGCCTTCTTCGACCAGCAGTTGAAGGGGGTCGACCAGCCGTTGCTGGACGGGCCGAGCGCCGCGAACCCGGAGGTGCGGTTCCACTCCTGATCCCGTGGGTCCTGTGATCCCGTGCGGCGGAGCCTTCCGAGGCTCCGCTGTTCGGGTTCTCGGGCCTTCGGACTTTCGGGCTTTCGCGCTCTCGGGCTTTCGGGTTCTCGCGTTCTCGGGCTTTCGGGTTCTCGCGTTCTCGGGTGTCAGGCCGCCGAGGCGACCGGTTCGAGCAGCCGGTGCGGGCGGGCGATGGCCCGGGAGACCGGGTCGTCCCGCCGACCGGCGGCCCGGGCCGGGTTGGGGCGCATGGCGATCCCGGTGGGCGCCACCGGCGCGCCGCCGCAGCGGGGGCAGAGGCCGAGGTGGTCGAGGTCGGTGCCGCAGGCGGCGTGGGAGAACAGGTGGTACGGCCCGTCCTGCATCGCGTGCCGGGCGCCCCAGCGGCTCAACTGGTAGAGCGGGCCCCAGAGTTCGAGCCCGTTGGCGGTGAGCAGGTACGCGTGGCGCAGCGGCGCCTGCTGGTACGGCTCCTTGCGCAGCACCCCGGCCTCGACGAGGGCGCCGAGGCGGGCGGTGAGGACGGCCCTCGGGATGCCGAGGTGGGTGAGGAAGTCGTTGAACCGCTGCACGCCGTAGAAGGCGTCGCGGACGATCAGCAGGCTCCAGCGCTCGCCGATCACTTCCAGGGCGCGGGCCAGGCTGCAGTCCTGGGATTCGTAGTCGGTGCCGAGGGCCATGCGGGCCAGGGTAGTCCACGGCCGGAGTGGGTTCAATGAACAGACCATGGGTGGTAGCGTGCCGACCGAGAAGACGGTTCGTTCACCAGACTCACTGATCTCGATGCCCGGAGGGAACTCCCATGCCCCCCGCACCGCCCAGCACCTCTCCCCTGCGACCCGGCGCCACCCTGGCCGTCACCTCGGCCGCGACCGCCCTGGTCACCGTCGCCTACGCCGCCCCCACCGCCTCCCTCGCCGCCACCGCCGAGGCCGCCCACCTCGGCGCCACCGGACGCACCTGGATCCTCACCGGCACGCTCGTCGGCATCACCGCCCTGCTGCTCACCGCGGGCAGCGCCGCCGACGACCACGGCCGCAAGAAGGTCTTCACCCTCGGCGCCCTGCTGCTCCTCGCCTCCGAAGCCCTCGCCGCGCTCGCCCCCGGCGGCGCCGTCTACCTCGCCGCACGCGTTCTCCTCGGCGTCGCCTCGGCCGCCCTCCTCGCCCCCGCGCTCGGCCTGATCAGCCACGCCCACCCACCGGGCCCCGCCCGGGTGCGGGCCCTCGGGGTGTGGGGCGCGGCGCTCGGCCTCGGCATCGCGGTGGGCCCGGTGTACGGCGCGTTCGTCGAGCAGTGGGCAGGCTGGCGCGCGGTCAGCGGCGGCCTCGCGGTCGCCTCCGCCGCCGTGGCGGCCTTCGCCGGCGCCGTCCTCACCGAATCCCGGGCCGGGCGGCCGCGCGCCCTCGACCCGTACGGCGTCCTGACCCTGGCCGCCGGGACGTCCTGCCTGATCGCGGGCCTGGCCGAGGGCCGCGAGGGCTGGGCGCGGCCGGTGGTCGCGGCGCTGCTGGCGGGCGGGGTGCTGCTGCTGGCGGCGTTCGTCCTGGTCGAGGCGAGGGTGCGGGAGCCGATGCTCGACCTCGCGCTGTTCCGCGACCCCGGCTTCCTCGTCGCCACCGGCGGGGCGCTGTTCACGGGCGCCTCGATCGTCGGCTACATGAGCTACCTGCCCACGCTGCTGCAGGGCGTCCTCGGGCTCTCCGGCCCGGCGGCGGGCGGGGTGATCGCCCTCTGGTCGGGCCTGTCCGTCGTCTCCTCGCTCCAGGCCCGACGCCTGGCGGCGCACCTGTCCGCCACCGCCCAGGTCGCGCTCGGGCTGCTCGTCTGCGGCCTCGGCACGGCCGGACTGTACGGGCTCGCGCCCGGCGGCTCCTGGCTGCGGCTGGCGCCCGGGCTCGCGGTGGCGGGCGTCGGCAGCGGCGTCCTCAACGCGGCCCTGGCCCGGCTCGCCGTGAGCAGCGTCCCGCCGCACCGGGCGGCCATGGGCTCGGGCGCCAACATCACCTCCCGCTACCTCGGCTCCGCCCTGGGCGTCGCCCTCACCATCACCCTCGCCGGCTCCACCCCGGCCACCCCGGCCACCCTTGCGGCGGGCACCGACCGCGCCACCCTGGCCGCCGCCGCCCTCTGCGCCGTAGGCGCCCTGCTCGCCCTCCTCGCGCGCCGCACACCCGCGCCGCAGGCGGCTCAGCGCACGCCTGAGCCCGCTGCGGCGGGCGGGTGATGGGCCCTTGGGAGGGGCGCGGATCCTCCCTGATGCGGCCGACGGGCAAACATTGGCCCTTCGACACCCCGAGCACCGGTGCCACCCACCATCCCGCCCTCATGCGCGGGCCCTCCTCGCGCCCTCCTCGCGTCCCCCTCGCGTCCCCCTCGCGTCCGGCGAGCACCTCGCCGTCGAGCTCCCCCCGGGCGCTACCGCGTACGGTCCTTCGGCGGCGAACGACCCGAGGAGGACCCCTCCTACCTGGAACAGCTCGTCCTCCTACCCTGAGGCGACTCCCGGGGCCGCGTGCGAAGATGGCAGGGCTGGTCGGAACGATCTCCGTACGCTTCTCGGGCCATGGTGGACGACGTGGTGAACGACGACGCGCAGCACCGGGGCGAGCCGCAGCAGGACGCCCTGCTGATGGTGCCGATCGCCACGGCCCTCCTGGGTGCCGACGGCCGCATCCTGCACTGGAGCGACGACGCCGAGGCGCTGCTCGGCTACAGCGCGGAGCAGGCCCTCGGGGCGAGGGCCGCCGATCTGCTGGCCACCGACGAGCAGCGGTCCGAGGTGCTGCAGCTGTTCGGGCGGATCCAGGCGGGCCGCCCCTGGTCGGGGGTGTTCCCGGTGCGCCACCGGGACGGCCACGCGGTGCAGTTGGAGTTCCACACCCATGCGATCACCGTGCCGGGGGCCGTCGGTCCGCTGGTCCTGGCGGTGGCCGCCGAGGTGACGACGCTGCGCCGCATCCAGTCCGATCTGGCGGTGCTGGATGGGTTCTTCACCCAGTCCCCCGTCGGCATGGGCGTGTTCGACGGCGAGTTGCGCTTCGTCCGGCTCAACGAGGCCCTGGCCCGCGCGAACGGCCTGCCGGCCGAGCGGCACCTGGGGCGCCGGATCTCCGAGCTGCTGCCCGGGATCAACGGCGCCGAGGCCGAGGCGGCGATGCGGCGGGTGCTGGAGAGCGGTGTGCCGGTGCTGGACGCCCGCGCGCACGGCCGTACGCTGAGCGACCCGCGCCGCGAACACGCGTGGTCCGCCTCGTACTTCCGGTTGCAGGACCGGGGCGGGCGGGTGCTCGGGGTGAGCGCGACCGTCGTCGACATCACCGCGCGCTTCCGTGCCGACGCCCGCGCCGCCCGGGCGCAGGAGCGGCTGACGCTGCTGGTGGACGCCACCGCCTCGATCGGCACCACCCTGGACCTGCACCAGACCGCCCGTGAGCTCGCGGACGCGATGGTTCCCCAGGTCGCGGACGTGAGCGGGGTGTTCGCCCTGGAGGCGCTGGTCGCCGGCCGCAGCGTGGAACCGCCGGATCCGCAGGCCCCGCTGCTGGTGCGCCGACTGGCGCTGGCCACCGACGATCCGCTGTACCCGGCCGAGGCGCTGCCGGTGGACGCGCTGTACGAACTGCCACCGGACTCCCCGTACGCCAGGGCGCTGGCCGCCGGGCGGACGGTGGTGGTGCCGTCCTGGGAGCTGCCGCTGCTGAGCGACGGCGTCACCGAGAGCCGCAGGCGCGCCTTCCTCGGCGACCGGCCCCGTTCGGTGCGGATCACCCCGCTGGTCGCGCGCGGCACCACCCTCGGCATGGTGGTGTACTCGCGGCGCGGGGCGCGCGAGTCCTTCGCCGAGGCCGACATCACCCTCGGCGGCGAGCTGGCCTCGCGCGCCGCCGTCGCCCTGGACAACGCCCGGCTGTACCTGCGCCAGCACCAGACCGTGCTGGCCCGCCAGCAGGCGCTGCGCGAGGCCAAGGCGGCGCAGGAGCGGCTGGCGCTGGTCAACGTCGCCTCGACGAGGATCGGCACCACCCTCGAGATCGACCGCACCGCCCAGGAGTTGGCCGAGGTGGCGACGCCCCGGCTGGCGGACACGGTGGTGGTGGAGATCCTCGACGGGCTGGTGCACGGCGAGCGCGCGAGGGCCGCCCCGGCGGACGGGTCCGCGCTGCTGCGGCGGATGGCCTTCCACTCGGTGCCCGGCTCCACGCTGTCGCCCATCGCCCGGCTCGGCGGGGTGCACCGGTTCCCGCCCGGCTCGCCGTACGCGTGGTGCCTGGAGCACCGGGAGCCGGTGCTGGTGCCGAGGATGGACGAGCAGGGGCTGGCCTGGTTCGCCGACGATCCGGTGCGCACCGAGGCCGTGCGGGAGCAGAACGTGCGCTCCTTCATGGTCGTCCCGCTGATCGCGCGCGGCACGCCGATCGGCGTCGCCGGGTTCTACCGCACTCTCGTCGACCGCCCGTACGTGGACGAGGACCTGGCGCTGGCCGGGGAGTTGGCGGTGCGGGCGGCGGTGTCGATCGACAACGCGCTGCTGTTCACCCGCGAGCGGGACGCCTCGGCCGCGCGGCAGCGGGCGCTGGACGAGGCCCGGGCCGCGCAGCAGCGCCTGTCGCTGCTGAACGAGGCGACGGCCCGCATCGGCACCACGCTCGATCTGCACCGCACCGCCCGGGAGTTGGTCGAGGTGGTGCTGCCGCGCTTCGCGGACTTCGTGACGGTGGACCTGCGCGACACGGTGCTCGGCGGCGAGGAGCCCGGGCCGGTACCGGCCGACGGGGCGGTCATGATGCGGGCGGTGGCGGTCGGCGACGTGAGCGGCGAGGACGGCGCCCTGACCGTGACCGCCGACCAGGTCGGCGAGTCCTCCCAGTCCGCGCAGATCTACGCCGAGAGCCTGCGTTCCCGCCGCTCGATCCTGGTCTCCGAGGTGACGGAGGCCGACATGCGCCGGATCGCCGCCTCCCCGGACCGGGTGGAGCCGGGCCTGTCCGCCGGGGTGCACTCGTACCTGATGGTTCCGCTGGTGGCACGCGGAGTGGTGCTGGGCGGCGCGGAGTTCATCCGCACGCGCAACCCGGTGCCGTTCGGCCCGGAGGACCGCTCGCTGGCCGAGGAGCTGGTCTCCCGGACGGCGCTGGCCATCGACAACGCCCGGCTGTACCGCCGCGAGCGCGACACCGCGCTGACGCTGCAACGCAGCCTGCTGCCGCAGGAGATCCACCGCACGCTCGGGCTGGAGATCGCCTACCGGTACCTGCCCAGCAGCGTGGTGAGCGAGGTCGGCGGCGACTGGTTCGACGTGGTGCCGCTGGCCGCCGGGAGGGTCGCGCTGATCGTCGGCGACGTGATGGGCCACGGCATCCGGGCCGCCGCGACGATGGGCCAACTACGCACCGTCGCCCGGACGTTGATCACCCTCGACCTGGACCCGGCGCGGGTGATGTACCGGCTGGACGAGGCCACCACGGCCCTCGGCGAAGGGCAGTTCGCCACCTGCGTCTGCGTGGTGTACGACCCGGCCGACCGCAGCTGCACCGCCGCCTGCGCGGGCCACCTGCCGCCGGTGGTCGCCGACACCGAGGGCCGGGCGGACCTCGTCGAACTGCCACCCGGGGCGCCGCTCGGGGTGGGCGGAGTCCCGTTCGACAGCGCCGAGTTCACGCTCCCCGAGGAGGCGATCCTCACCCTGTACACCGACGGCCTGGTCGAGCGCCGGGGCCACGACCTGGACGAGGGGCTGAGGCTGCTCTGCCGCACCGTCGCCGACCGCCGCCGCACGCTGGAGCAGACCTGCGACGCCGTCCTGACCCGGCTCACCGGCCCCACCAGCGAGGACGACATCGCCGTCCTCATGGCCCAGGTCCGCCCGGCGGGCGCCGACCGGATCGCCTCCCTCGCCCTCACCGGGGACCGCGCGATGGTCGCCCACTCGCGCCGCTTCACCCGCGAGACGCTCGAGTCCTGGGGCCTCGGCGCCCTCGCCGACTGGGCCGAACTGCTGACCAGCGAGCTGATCACCAACGCCCTGGTGCACGCCGGATCGCCCACCCAGCTCCGGCTGTTCTGCAACCGCACCCTCACCGTCGAGGTCGCGGACCGGGAGGCCGAGGTGCCCCGGATCCGCCGCGCCCGCATCGAGGACGAGGGCGGGCGCGGCATCCACCTGGTCAACGAACTCGCCCACCGCTGGGGCAGCCGGCGCACCCGGGACGGCAAGGTGGTCTGGTTCGAGCTGGAACTGCCCCCGGGCTCGACGGCCGCCTGACTCCGCCGCGCCCGACTCTCCTGGGGGGCGTTCAGTTCGGCAGCAGCAGGTTGACGTCCCCGAACTCGTGCCACAGGTACCGGTGTCGCACGGCCTCGCGGTAGCAGTCGGCGAGCAGCGGGCGCCCGGCGACGGCGGCGAGCATCAGCAGGTGCGAGGCGCGCGGCTCGTGCCAGCCGGTGAGCAGGCCGTCGACGGCGCGCACGCCGCGCTCCGGGGTGATCACCAACTCCGTCCAGCCGTCCGCCTCCTGGACCGTGCCGTCCGGCGCCGCGGCCGATTCCAGGGCGCGGACCACCGTGGTGCCGACGGCGATCACCCGGCCGCCGCCGGAGCGGACGTGGCCGACCAGCCGGGCGGTGGCCGCCGGGACGTGGAACCGCTCGGCGTACGGGGCCTCGTGCGCCTCGGGCGAGGCCACGCCGGTGTGCAGGGTGACCGGGGCGAGGAGCACCCCCCGGCCGGCCAGCCGGGCCACCGTGTCGGCGGTGAACGGTCGGGCGGCGCTGGGCATTTCGCTGCTGCCGGGGACGGTCGCGAAGGCCGTCTGGTACGCCTCGATCGGCCAGTCCTGGTCCACGTAGCCGTAGCGGATCGCCCGGCCGTGCTGCGCGAGGTACGGCAACAGGGGTGCCGGCAGGGCGAGTTCGGCGCGCCAGAGGCGGGCGGTGAAGGAGGCGGTCAGTTCGGCGGCGCCGCCGGCGGGCAGGGAGATCCGTAGGCCCGGGCGGGCCGGGGTCTCCTCGGGCGGGTAGTAGGCGGCGGCCCGGCCCGGCTCCACCCGGCGGAGCTCCACCAGGTGGGTGCCGAGTCCGTCCGGCTGGGCGGAGGACAGGTGCAGTGCGACCGGCGTCCCGTCCGGCAGGCGGCCGGGCAGGGCGGCGGGGAGGGTGGCCGAGTTGTTGACCACCAGGAGGTCGCCCGGGCGGAGCACCTCGGGCAGGTCGGAGAAGCGGCGGTGCTCGACGCGGGCGCCGGTCGCGGGATCGGCCTCGCCCGGGCCCGCGTCGCGCCGGCCGACGAGCATCCGCACGCCGTCGCGGGCCCCGCCTCGGGCCTCCGCCGGTGCGCGGGCGGAGAGTTCGGGCGGGACGGCGAACTCGGGCCCGAGACCGAGGTCCACCTCGATCGTCGTCACCTGCCGCCCCCGGACGCTCCGGCCGGGGCGGCGAGGTCCTCGGCGCGGTAGCGGCCGGAGGCGGTGCGCTCGCGCACCAGGTCGAGCAGGACGGGGGCCACCTGCTCCGGCAGGGGCTCGCCGGAGATGTCCTCGCCGGGGCTGGCCTCCTGGAGCATCCGAGTGCGCATGTTGCCCGGGTCGACCGCCCAGACCCGCAACTCCCCCTCCTCCCGGGCGAGTACGGCGCTCGCGTGGTCCAGCGCCGCCTTGCTGGCGCCGTAGCCGCCCCAGCCGACGTACGCCTCCACGGCCGCGTCCGAGCTGATGTTGAGCACGGCGCCCCGGTGGGCGCGCAGTTGGGGCAGGACGAGCTGGGTGAGGGCGATCGGGGCGAGCGCGTTGACCTCGAAGGTCTCCAGCAGGTCCGGCAGCGGGTACGCGGCCAGCCGGGGCAGCGGCTCGGCGCCGGGCGCGGGGGCTCCGTTGAGCGTGCCGGCGTTGTTCACCAGCAGCGCGGCGCCGCCGAGCCGCTCGGCGGCCTCGGCCAGCCGGGCCCGGTGGTCGTCGTCGACGATCGACCCGGGCAGGGCCACGACGGTGGTGACGGCGGCCAGTTCGGCCTCGGCGACGGCGAGTTCGGCCGCGCCCCGGGCGGTGATCACCAGCTGCCAGCCGTCCTCGGCGAGCGCCTGCGCGAGGGCCCGGCCGAGGCCCCGGGAGGCGCCCGTGACCAGGGCGACGGGGGCGGTGTTGTGCGGTGCGGTTCGCTTCATGCCCCCACGATCGCCCCACCCGACCGGGCGGTGGATCGGGCGCCGGGCCCAGCGGGGCTTCGTCCGTTCGTCCTAGATCGGCGGGCGGTCCTAGGACCCGCCCTCGCCCGCCCAGGCCCCGCCCGCCCAGCCCTCGCCCGCCCAGCCCTCCGGGTCCGTCCACGCCCGGAGGGTGCGGCGGGTCTCGAAGCGCTGCTCGCGGCCGGTCAGCGGGTCGGTGAACTCGACGGAGGAGGCGAGCAGTTGCAGCGGGCGGCGGAAGTCGTCCGGGGCCGGTTCGGGCAGCACCACGGGGTAGACCGGGTCCCCGAGGATCGGCAGGCCCAGGCCGGACATGTGCAGGCGCAGCTGGTGGGTGCGGCCGCTGAGGGGGCGCAGGCGGTAGTGGCCGAGGCCCTCGCGGTGCTCCAGCAGGTCGATCCGGCTCTCGCTGTTCGGCGGCGCGTCGAGCTCCCGGGCGGCGATCACCCCGCGCTCCTTGACGATGTGGCTGCGGACGGTGCGCGGCAGCTCCACGGCCGGGTCGTGGGCGGCGACGGCCCGGTACTCCTTGCGGATCAGCCGGTCGCGGAACAGCGTCTGGTAGGCGCCTCGGTCCTCGGGGCGCACCACGAACATGGCCAGGCCCGCGGTGAGGCGGTCCAGGCGGTGCGCGGGGCTGAGCGCGGGCAGCTCCAGGCTGTGGCGCAGCCGGGACAGCGCCGTCTCGATGACGTGCCGCCCGCGCGGGGTGGTGGCCAGGAAGTGCGGCTTGTCGACGACGACGAGGTGCTCGTCCCGGTGGAGCACGACCAGCTCGAACGGGACGTGCACCTCCTCGGGGTGGTCGCGGTAGAACCACAGGTGCGCCCCGGGGCGAAACGGTTCCTCCGGGCCGACCGGGCCCTCCTCGCCGACGATCTCCCGCCCGCGCAGCGCCGCGTCGACCCGCTCGGCGCCGACGGCGGCCAGCCGCTCGACGAGGTACGCCCGCACGGTGGGCCACGGGCCTTCCAGGGGCAGCCGCAGGTGCACCGGGTCCACGCCGTTGCGCTGCGGGAGGGGGGAGGCCGGGCGGCGGTTCTTGCGTCTCATCTCCCGGCCCAGCTTAGGGCCTCTCTTTCGGATGTTGTCGGGTGAGCGGGCGTCGTTGGGGTGCGTGCATCGGCGGTGCCGAGGAGGGAGCCACTGCGGAGCATTGGTGACTGACGAGAAGCCGTCGAGGTGCGCACCCCAACGACGCCCGCCCGGCAAGATCCGAAAGAGAGGCCCTAGGCCCTCTGTCCTGCGGATCCTGCCGGGCGGGGCGATTGTCAGTGGTGGCTGCTAGCGTCCCGAGCACGATCGAGGAACGGTCGTACACGGCTGACGAGGGGACGGTGCCATGGGATTCAGGGCTGCGGGGTCGTTCGAGGTGACCACGTTCGAGCAGGTGGAGGCGGAGGAGCGCGGGAGCGCCTCCTTCGGGCGGATCAGGATCGCCAAGGTGTTCACGGGTGCGCTCAGCGGCACCAGTGAGGTGCGGATGCTGTCGGTCGGCGGGCCGGGCGGCGAGCCGGCCTCGTACGTGGCGGCGGAGCATGTGACGGGTGAACTGGACGGGCGCAAGGGCTCGTTCGTGCTCCAGCACTCCGCGTGGGACGCGTCCGGCACGACGATACGCGTGGTGCCGGGCACGGGGGCGGGCGAGCTGGCCGGGATCACCGGGGAGTTCCACCTGTCCGTCGACGAGTCCGGCGCCCACACCTTCGTCCTGGAGTACGAGCTGGGCTGACCGGCCGAGCCCCGGGCCGTCACCTCGACGGCGGTGGTGCCGTACGCCTCGGGCGCAGGTGCGCGCTGTCACGATGATGCGATCAGTGCACGATCGACATCGGAGGGTGGCGCATGCCCGAGGCGACGGTGGATCAGGTCGCGACAGGTGTTCCGGGCACGGTCGAAGAGGTGGTCGACCGGTTGCGTGGAATCGGGGCGGGCCTGCCGCCGGGGGACGGCGTGGCGGTCTTCAGCCGGCTCTACCTCACGGTGACGGAGGCCGTCCGCGACCACCTCGGCGGCCGGTACTTCGCCGACCCACCGGCCGTGGCCGAGCTGGACGTGATCTTCGCCGGACGGTACCTGCTGGCCGTGGCCGCCGACACGGCCGGACAGGAGCCGCCCGCCAGCTGGCGGCCGCTGTTCGACCGGCGGGCCCACCCCGGGGTGCACCCGCTCCAGTTCGGGCTGGCCGGAATGAACGCCCACATCCAGCACGACCTGCCGCTCGCCGTCATCGACACCTGCCACCGCCGGAACTGCACCCCGGCCGACCTCGAGGAGGACTATCACCGGATCAACGACGTACTGGCCGACACGGAGGCCCTCGCCCGGGAACAGCTGATGCCCGGCCCGGACCCCCTGGAACGCGCCGAGCCGCTCACCCACCTGCTCGGAACATGGTCGGTGCAGGCCGCACGCGAGGGTGCCTGGGCCGCCGTCCAAGCACTGTGGGAGCTGCGCGGACTGCCCACCGCAGCCCGGGCCTTCGCCGCAGTACTCGACACCTCCGTCGGGCTCCTCAGCCGCGCCCTGCTGCTCCCGCTCGGCGGGCCGGCGGTCGGTGCCGGGCCGACCGGCGGCGCAGCGCCGACGGCCGGCGCCCGGCCGGTGGCCATCGCCGTTCCCCGGAGCGCTGGCGGGGGTTGACCCGGCAAGGGTTGACCCGGCTCCGCCCCCCGGCGGAGCCAGGGGCGCCCCCGGCGGGTCGGCCGGGGGCTCGGGCGGTCAGGCCCAGCTGGAGTGGAGCGGCTTGCCCTCGGCGTAGCCGGCGGCGCTCTGGATGCCGACGATGGCCTTGTCGCGGAACTCCTCGAGGGTGCTGGCGCCCGCGTAGGTGCAGGAGCTGCGGACGCCGGCGATGATCGAGTCGATCAGGTCCTCGACGCCCGGGCGGGCGGGGTCGAGGAACATGCGGGAGTGGGAGATGCCCTCCTCGAACAGGGCCTTGCGGGCGCGGTCGTAGGAGGAGTCCTGGGCGGTGCGGTTGCTGACGGCGCGGGCGGAGGCCATGCCGAAGCTCTCCTTGTACTGGCGGCCGTCCGCGGCGGTCTGGAGGTCGCCCGGGGACTCGTAGGTGCCGGCGAACCAGGAGCCGATCATCACGTTGGAGGCGCCGGCGGCCAGGGCCATGGCGACGTCGCGGGGGTGGCGCACGCCGCCGTCGGCCCAGACGTGCTTGCCGAGGCGGCGGGCCTCGGCGGCGCACTCGAGGACGGCGGAGAACTGCGGCCGGCCGACGCCGGTCATCATCCGGGTGGTGCACATGGCGCCGGGGCCGACGCCGACCTTGAGGATGTCGGCGCCCGCCTCGACGAGGTCGCGCACGCCGGCAGCGGAGACCACGTTGCCGGCGACGATCGGCACCTGCGGGTCCAGGCCGCGCACCGCGCGCAGCGCGCTGATCATGGACTCCTGGTGGCCGTGCGCGGTGTCGACCACGAGCACGTCGGCGCCGGCCTCCACGAGCGCCTTGGCCTTGCCCGCGACGTCGCCGTTGATGCCGACCGTGGCGGCGATGCGCAGCTTGCCCGCCGCGTCGACGGCCGGGGTGTACAGGGTGGCGCGCAGCGCGCCCTTGCGGGTGAGCAGGCCGACGAGGCGGCCCTCGGCGTCGACGACCGGGGCGAGGCGGCGGTGCGCCTCGGTGAGCTTCTCGAAGGCGGCGCGCGGGTCGACGGTCTCGTCGAGGAGCAGCAGGTCGCGGGACATGACGTCGGCGAGGCTGGTGAAGCGGTCCACGCCCTGGCAGTCGGAGTCGGTGACGACGCCGACCGGCTTGCCGTCCTCGACGACCACGAGGGCGCCGTGCGCGCGCTTGGGGAGCAGCGAGAGCGCCTCGGCGACGGTGGCGGACGGCGCGAGGGTGATCGGGGTGTCGAACACCAGGTGGCGGCTCTTGACCCAGTCCACGACCTCGGCGATCACCTCGGTGGGGATGTCCTGCGGGATGGCGACCAGGCCGCCGCGGCGGGCGACGGTCTCGGCCATCCGGCGGCCGGCGATGGCGGTCATGTTGGCGACGACCAGGGGGATGGTGGTGCCGGTCCCGTCGTTGGAGGACAGGTCGACACCCTGCCGGGAGCCCACGGCGGAGCGGCTGGGGACCATGAAGACGTCGTCGTACGTGAGGTCGTACGAGGGCTTGAGGTCGTTCAGGAAGCGCATGAAGGGGGCTCTCTGGCTTGGGGGGATACACCTCGGGTGCGGTGGAGGCGGCGATGCCGTCAAGGCGCACTCGGGCGGCCCGCACCCGACGTTCGATTCTCCGGGACGGCCCGGGCAAATGCCAGTTCGAGGACGATTGCTGGGGCTGTCCACAAACCGTTGTCAATGCTCCGCGCGTAGATTTGGATGATCATCCAAACGTCTCGGTTTTCGCCCCTCCCGGGCTCGCTCCCGTAGCATTCACGCGGTAACGGCGAGGCGAGTGGGAAAGCGGCACCTGGCGTGAACAGCGGCGTGGACAGCAAGCAGGACAACGACATCGAACAGGGCATCGAGCAGGGCCAGGAGGCCGAGGAGACCGGCGCGAAGACCGGCGAGGAGATCGGCGAGGACCT
Source organism: Kitasatospora sp. NPDC051170 (assembly GCF_044455705.1). NCBI lineage: Bacteria > Bacillati > Actinomycetota > Actinomycetes > Kitasatosporales > Streptomycetaceae > Kitasatospora > Kitasatospora sp. NPDC051170. The sequence continues at coordinate 112,974 of NZ_JBITFA010000016.1, forward strand.
CGGCGAGGAGGTCGACTACGGCCCCGGCCTGGACCCCGAGCGCCTCAAGCTCTGCCTGGACGTGCTCGCCGAGCTCGACCAGCTGCACGTGGACCACCCGGACGCGATCACCGTCCGCCAGGCCGTCGGCGGCATATTCCGCACGCTCAAGCAGCGCCGCCGCCAGGAGACCCGGGCCCGCAAGACCGCCAACGACCGCGAGGTCACCTCCCGCACCGCCACCGGCGCGCCCAGCCGGATCGACGACGAGACGGCCGGCGCCTTCGGCCTGACCACCGTCACCACCACCGAGATCGCCGGGATCCTGGAGCGGCCGCGCTCCTGCTACACCTGCAAGCAGCGCTACGTCGAGGTCGACGCGTTCTACCACAACCTCTGCCAGAACTGCGCGGTCAAGAACCGGACCCACCGCGACGCCCGCGCCGACCTCACCGGCAAGCGCGCGCTGCTCACCGGCGGCCGGGCGAAGATCGGGATGTACATCGCGCTGATGCTGCTGCGCGACGGCGCCCACACCACCATCACCACCCGCTTCCCCAACGACGCCATCCGCCGCTTCAAGGCGATGCCGGACAGCGAGCAGTGGCTGCACCGTCTCAAGATCATCGGCATCGACCTGCGCGACCCCGCCCAGGTCATGGCGCTGGCCGACGAGGTCGCCGCCGACGGGCCGCTGGACATCCTGATCAACAACGCCGCGCAGACCGTGCGCCGCCCGCCGGAGTCCTACCGCGAGCTGGTCAACTCCGAGTCCGCCCCGCTGCCGGCCGGTGAGCTGCCGCAGTCCACGACCATCGGCCGCTTCGGCAGCGGCAGCGTCGACCTGCCCGCGCTCCCCCACCAGGCGGGCGGCGAGGCCCAGCGCCTGGCCGCCGAGGACGTCACCTCCCTCGCCCTGGTCACCGGTTCGGCGACGCCCGCCCGGATCGCGGCCGGCACCGCGATCGACGCCGGCGGCCTGGTGCCCGACCTCGCGGACACCAACAGCTGGGTGCAGACCGTGAGCGAGGTCGGCCCGGTCGAGCTGCTGGAGGTCCAGCTCTGCAACTCCACCGCGCCGTTCATCCTCATCAGCCGCCTGCGCCCGGCGATGGCCGCCTCGAAGTCCCGCCGCAAGTACGTGGTCAACGTCTCCGCGATGGAGGGCGTCTTCTCCCGCGGCTACAAGGGCGCCGGCCACCCCCACACCAACATGGCCAAGGCCGCGCTCAACATGCTCACCCGCACCAGCGCGCTGGAGATGTTCCAGAACGACGGCATCCTGATGACCGCCGTGGACACCGGCTGGATCACCGACGAGCGCCCGCACCCGGACAAGATGCGCCTGGCCGACGAGGGCTTCCACGCCCCGCTGGACCTGGTCGACGGCGCGGCCCGGGTGTACGACCCGATCGTGCGCGGCGAGGCCGGCGAGGACCTGTACGGCTGCTTCCTCAAGGACTACGAGCGCGCCAACTGGTAACCACGAGCTCGAAGGAGAACCCGAGTTGACGACCGCACCGATGCTCGGCGCCGGGGTCATCGTCCCCACCGGGGACGGCCGGGTGCTGATCGGCCGCCGCACCACCGCCGGCGAGCCGCCCACCTGGAGCCTGCCCGGCGGCAAGGTCGACCCGGGCGAGTCCTTCGAGCGGACGGCGGCGCGCGAACTCGCCGAGGAGACGGGCATCGTGCTGCCCGCCGAGGCGATGCGGGTGCTCGCCGTGCACCTCGACCACGACCTCGGCCGGCCCCGGCTGACCGCGGCCGTGCTCGCCCCGGCCAGCCTGGCGCCGGCGTACGTCACCGAGCCGCACGCCTGCGCCGGCTGGGAGCGCCTGCCGGTGGACGCGCTGCCGCAGCCGATGTTCTACCCGTCCGCACTGGTGCTCGGCAGCTGGCTGGCGCACCTGCGGCCGGAGCTGCGGGCCGACACGCACGGCTACCCCGTCACCCGCTGAACAGGCGGGTGACGGGGTGACGGAGTCGACGACGAGTCAGCCGTTGCGGGCCGCCTCCGGTCCGGTGATCCGCCGCAGCAGCGGCAGGGTGGAGGCGATGATCCCCAGCGAGGCGGCGATCCCGAGGGCCGTCAGCCCGTAGTAGAGCGCGCCCGGCGAGGCCAGGTCGTACTGCATCTGCGACCTCAGGAACATCTGCGCCGCCGCGAAGCCCGTCCCGATCGAGACCGCCGCCACCACGAGCAGCGGCACCGCGCCCTCCAACCCGACGACCCGGCGCAGCAGTTGCAGCGGGGCCCCGGTCAGCCGCAGCATCGCGAACGGCCGGCGCCGGTCGGAGAGCCCGGCGACCACGCTCACGGCGAGGCTGCACCCGGCGATGGGCAGGGTGGTGAACAGGACGACGTTCGCCAGCTGGCGCCAGCCCTGGAGCTTGCGCTGCCCCTCCGAGGACCAGTCGTCGGCCATCCGGGCCAGGTACGAGGGGTAGGTGCGGCTGAGGAGGGTCCGCACCCGCTCCTTCGCCGCGACGGAGCCGTCCGTGGTCGCGTAGACCGTCCGCACCGGCAGCCTGTCAACCTCCTCGGGGGAGAGCGGCACGGCCGGCCACTCCTTGCCCTCGCCGGACGTGAGGTCGACGAACTGGTAGCGGTCGACGGCCGCCACGGCGGCGCCGGGCGCGCAGTGGCCGACCACCGCGACCTGTGCCAGCTCCGAGCAGCGCACCAGGACGGGGACGATCTGGCGCCCGTCGGGCTTGGTCACCGCACCCAGGTGCGCCGGGTTCTCGTGGACCAGCGCCATCGCCTCGAACCCGGGCACGGCCCGGGCCCGCGCCACCACGTCGGGCGTGACGGCGGGGATCGTGCCCTCCGTGCTCCCGGTGGCGGAGGCCGCGCCCTGGCCCTGCAGCGAGTCGAGCACGACCGCCTTGCGCACCATCGGGTCCCCGCCCAGGAGCCCCCGCTCGGCGTTGATCGTGCCGATGATCCCGACCGTCGCCGAGGTCACGAACAGCGCCAGTACCAGGCCCGCCACCGAGCGGAAGCCCGCCTTCGGATCGTCCGCCAGCCGCCGCATCGCGATCAGCGAGGCCGGACGGCTCGTGCGCCGGGCCACGGTCCGGGCGGCGGCCATCGTCAGCCAGGGCCCGCTGGTCATCAGGCCCAGCATCACGAGCAGGAACCCGGTCAGGTACGCCGCCGACTGTCCGTCCACGGTCTTCGGATGGTCGGCCACGACCCAGCCCAGCTCGGCCAGCCCCGCCACCAGCGGGATCAGCCGCCAGGCCCGCGGCGGCTCGGGCGTCACCCGGCGCGACACCCCGAGCGGAGAGATCACCACCCGGCGCAGCGCCAGCCGGGCGGCCAGCGCCGCGGCCAGCGGCACGCCCAGCACCACGGCGGCCGCCTGCCCGAGGGTCAGGCCGAGGTCGTCCGGGAAGAAGCGGTCACCGGTGAAGGGCACTTTCGCGACGAAGGGCCGCAGCGCGTAGAACACGCCGAAGCCTGCGAGGGTGCCGACCGCCGCCGCGACCGTGGACTCCACGGCCGCGACGACCGAGACCTGCCGCGGGGTCGCCCCCACCAGCCGCATCGCGGCGAAGCGCTGCTCCCGGGTGGCGGCGGACAGGCGGGTGGCGGTGCCGATGAAGATCAGGATCGGGAAGATCAGGGCGCCCGCCACCACGGTGAGGATCAGCACCATCACGTCGCCCTTGGCGCCCTCGCCGAAGCAGTTGTGGTCGCACTCGTCGGGGAGCACGGTCGTGATGGCGGTCACGGGTTTGGCGAAGGGCAGTGCCTTCACCTCGTCCACGGTGCCGCCCAGGACGATGGTCAGACTGTCCGGGGAGGCCAGCGCCTCGTCACCGAGGGTGCCGGCCAGGTGGCCGGGGAAGCGGTCCGCCAGTTCGGCGGCCGGGACCTCGCGCATCCGCCGCTGCAGGGCGGGCGAGGCGAAGTACTCCCCCGGGGCCGGCAGTCTGGTCAGGCCGGGAGGCACCGGCGCGGTGGGACCGGTGGGGGCGAGCGAGACCTGGAAGACGGCCTTGCCGTCGTGGTAGTCGAGCCGCGGCGCCCACCACAGCCCGTCCGCCCGGGTCGGCGCCGTGGTGCCTTCGACGCCGGTGTCCATCCAGGCCCGGCGCTCGTCGGCCCGGCCGATCGCGTTGACGCCGGCGAACGTGGACAGCAGCAGTCCGACGCCGATCGCCACCGCCGCCGTGATCGTGAACAGCCGGGCCAGGGCCTCCCGGCCGCCGCTGACGGCCAGGCGCAGGGCGAAGGGGATCATGCCGGTCACGGGGCCACCGATCCGGCCGGCAGCGTACGGGCCTGGCCGTCGCGCACGACGGCCTCGCGGTCCGCGTAGGCGGCGACCCGGGCCTCGTGGGTGACCAGGATGACGGTGGTGCCCTGTTCCCGGGCCGCGGCGACCATCAGCTCCATCACCTGTTCGCCGGTCAGCGAGTCCAGCGCGCCGGTCGGCTCGTCGGCGAACAGCACCTGCGGACGGGCCACCAGCCCGCGGGCCAGCGCCACGCGCTGCGCCTGCCCGCCGGACAGCTCTCCGGAGCGGCGCCCGCCCATGCCGTCCAGGCCGAGGCGCTCGAACCAGGGCCGGGCCTCGGCGAGGGCGGCCGAGCGGCGCACCCCGTTCAGCAGCAGCGGCAGGGCGACGTTCTCCTCGGCCGTCAACTCCGGTACCAACTGGCCGAACTGGAAGACGAAGCCGAACTTGTCACGGCGTAAGGCGCTGCGCCGGGCCTCGGACAGGGTGTCGATGCGCTGCCCGTTGAAGAGCACCTCGCCCGCGTCGGGGACGAGGATGCCGGCCAGGCAGTGCAGCAGGGTGGACTTGCCCGAGCCGCTTGGTCCCATGATGGCGAGCACCTCGCCGCCCCCGACGGACAGGCTCGCGCCGCGCAGGGCGGGCGTCTCGCCGAAGGACAGGGCGAGGTCTCGGGCCTCTATGACGGTCGTCATGGGCGCACCTCCGCGGCGAGCGCGTCGAGTCGGGCGGTGGTCAGGTCGATCCAGCGCAGGTCGGCGTCCAGGTGGAACAGGCCGTGGTCGGCGAGCAGGGCGTCCACCAGCGGTCCGCTGCGGCGCAGTTCCGTGAGCTCGCGCATCCGGCGCAGGTGGGCGGCGCGCTGGGTGTCCAGGTACTCCTGGGCGTCGCGGCCGAGCATCAGGGCCAGGACGACCTTGGTGAACAGGATGGACTGGAGGGTGGGTTCGGGGGCGACGGGCTCCGTGAGCCAGGTCTCGAACTCGGTGGCGCCGGTCTCGGTGATCACGTAGCGCTTGCGGTCCGGGCCGTCGCCCGGTTCCGCCTCGGCCGCCATCACCTTGCCGTCCCGGGCCAGCCGCCCGAGGGTCGAGTACACCTGGCCGTACGGGAGGGGCTTTCCCCGGCCGAAAAAGGCGTCGTAGTCGCGCTTGAGGTCGTAGCCGTGGCTCGGCTCTCGCTCCAGCAGCCCCAACAGGGTCAGAGGAACACTCATGAGAGGACCATACACCCGGAGTACATACCGAGTGTATATCCGGAGTGAATGCGGCTCGGCGGGGCGCCGTGCGCCCGCACCACTCTTGTGCGCGAGGCGCCGTCGAGGGAGCATCAGGTGGAGATTGAGTAACGAACACCTGTGCGTCCACCTACCTTTGAGGAGCCTTCGACGTGTCCAGGACACCCCGCCCGGCCCGGCCCGCGTCGCTCTCGCGGCGAACCGGCCGGCACCTGAGGCGGGCCCTCGGCGCCCGGCACGAACCGCTCGTCCGCCCCCTCGACCGCTCCCGCTCCCGCGCCTGGGTGTTCGCCCTGCTCGGCGCCCTGCTCGCCGTCGCCCTCTCCACCGGCGGCGCGCTGCTCTCCTTCCGTACGAGCGCCGCGCAGGCCGACCGCGACCAGGCCCGGCTGCACCGGGTCGACGCCGTCGTCCTCGACACCCCCGACCACGGCGGTGCGGTCGGCCGCTTCACCGGCTACAACACCCGCGTCACCCTCGCGGCCACCTGGTCCTACCCGGCGGGCACCCCGCACACCGGCACCGTCGAGGCCCCGAGCCACCTGCCGGGCGGCACCGTCCTGCCGATCTGGGTCGACCCGGCGGGCAACCCCGCCTCCGCCCCGCTGAACCGCTCCGCCGTCGCCGTCGGCGCCGCCTGCATCGGCACCGGCGCCCTGCTCTCCGTCCTCGCCCTCCTCGTGCTCGCGCTGCGGCTGCGCCTCCAGGCCCTCGCCCGCCACGCCGACCGCGCCTGGACGGCGAGTTGGGCCCGGCACGAGCCGCTCTGGACCGGTCGGCCGGCGCCCCACCGCGAGGACTCGTAGGGAGTCGCAGGAACTAGCAGGGACTTGTAGGGACTCGTAGGGACTCGTAAAGACTCAGCGCGGAGCCGCCCAGCCCTGGGAGAGGTGGGGACGGGACGCCAGGTGGGTGACGACGGCGACGGCCGCCAGGAGGACGAGCGCCAGGGACAGGGCCACCGGCACGTCGGCGTGGAGCACGAGGAGCGCGCCGAGGAGGGCGCCGGCGAACATCCAGACCGTGGAGGCCAGTCGGCGCCGGCCGGTGCGGTCCGCGGCGAGGGCCGTGATGGTCATGGTGAGCACGGTGGTGGTGAGGTCGGGCACCTTCAGCGAGCGGACCACCGCGTTCTGCCCGCCCATGGCGAAGCCCAGCAGCCCGATCAGGGTGTAGCGCACGCCCTCCGCCTCGTGCCCGGCCAGGGCCGCCAGTACGGTGGCCGCCGCGACGAGCACCGACTGCGCGGCCACGGCGGCGGTCAGCAGGTGGCCCCGGTGCTCGGGCAGCCGGCGGGCGAGGTGCCCGCCGACGGCCGCGCCCAGGAGGAACGCGGCGAGCGCCGCCAGCGAGGCCGTGGCCGACAGGCCCGCCGCGCCGGCCAGGGCGAAGCCGAGGAAGACCACGTTGCCCGTCATGTTGGCGACGAAGACGTGCCCGAGCTCGAGGTAGCTGACGGCGTCGACCACCCCGGTGACGACGGTCAGCACCAGCAGCATCGGCACCAGCGGGCCGTGTTCGTGGTCGGGGGTCGGCATCGCTCTCTCCCAGGGTGGCTCGGTGTGGCTCGCGCGGTCCCTCCGTTCTACCGCCTCAGGCGAGGGCCTCGTTGCCGGAGTCGTCGGCCTCGCCCTCCAGGTGCCAGTGCAGGTCCCGGACGCCCGGCTCCAGGGAGAGCCGGGAGACGACCTGCTCCAGGGCGGGGGCGACCTGGCCGGTGACGGCGACGGTGGCGCGCAGGACGGCGGTCTCGCCGGAGTCGGTGCGGCGGGCGCGCAGGCCCGTGGGGGCGAGGCCCGAGGCGGCGAGGGCCTGGAGGAGCAGCGCCCGGATGTGGTTCTCGGACTTGCGGTCGCACTCCAGGTGCACGATGGCGCGGCAGGTGGAGTCCGGGTCGCTGCCGGACTGCGGGGCCCGGTCGAGGAGCCGCCCGGCCGGGCGCAGGATCAGGTGGACGGCCAGCACGGCGACGGTGCCGAGGACGGCGAGCTCGAGCTTGCCGGAGGCGGCCAGCACCCCGACGGCGGCCGAACACCACAGCGTGGCGGCCGTGTTGAGGCCCCGCACGCCGGCGCCGTCGCGCAGGATCACGCCACCGCCGAGGAAGCCGATGCCGGAGACGACGTACGAGGCGACCCGGGTGGGGCTGCCGGCGTCGCCGACGGCCTCGCTGTACAGGACGAACAGGGTGGCCCCGGCCGCGACCAGGGCGTTGGTGCGCAGGCCGGCCATGCGGGCCCGCCACTGGCGCTCGACACCGATCAGCGCGCCGCAGGCGACGCCGGTGGCGAGCCGGACGAGGAATTCGACGGTGGTCAGGGTGTGCACGACGGCACCTCCTTCGGAAGGGCGGGGGACGGACGGGCGGTGAGCCTGGGCCCGCCGCCCGTCCGTACGGGGCGCGAGCGGCTCAGTGGTTCAGCGCGGTCTGGACGACCTTGATGATGACCATGACCATCGCGATCAGCAGGTAGGCGCGCAGGGCGCCCATGCCGAGCTTGCGGGCGGTGGACATGGCGGGCTTGGCGAGGGTGTCCAGCGGGGGCATGCGCCAGTTCTCGCGGCCGGTGCGGTCGATGGGGTCCTCCTTGGTGCCCTTGCGGCCCGCGAGGAAGAAGTACCCGGCGACGATGACCCCGGTGACGCCGCATCCGGCCATGATCGTCAGGATCGCGTCGGAGGAGATGTCCGGCCAGACCACGGCGGCGGTGAGGATCAGCGAGAGCATCACCAGTACACCGACCACCGTGGCGGTGAAGGCGTTGGTCCTGGGCCCGTTGACCCAGGGGCCGAGGACGGCCTTGTCGTTGCAGAGCAGGAGGAGGAAGACGGTCGCGGAGGGCAGCAGCACCCCGGCCAGCACCTGGACGAACTGCGTCATCAGGCCCTGGGTGTAGGAGGTGGAGACCAGGGTGATGGCGGCCGCGGCGACGACCAGGCCCGCGTAGACGGCGTAGAAGCCCTTGGCGCCCTTGACCCCGCGGTGCAGCGAGTGCCTGATCCCGAAGACGTCCCCGATGGCGTAGGCCGTGGAGAGCGAGACCGCGAAGGCGCCGATGATCGAGGCGTCCAGCAGCGCGACGGCGAACAGGACTCCCGCCAGGCGACCGGCCTTGTCCTCGATGCCCTTGGCCAGCGCGGCCGCGTCCGAGAACTGGCCGAAGCCGTCGGTGCCGGCGAAGGCGGCGGCGGTGAGACCGATCATCGCGGCGGCGCCCACGATCACCACGACGATGCCGATCCACAGGTCGACCTTCTCGTAGCGCATGAAACGCGGGGTGATCCGCTTGTCGATGACGTACGACTGCTGGAAGAACAGCTGCCAGGGCGCCACGGTGGTGCCGACGATCGAGATGATGACCATCATGACGGCGGCGAGCTGGCCGGAGCCGCCCGGCATGTGCGGGACCACGAAGTCGTGGGCCATCTGCGAGGTCTTGGGGTGGACCATGAAGTAGATCGGCACCAGCAGCAGCGAGCCCACGCAGAGCGTGATCGCCACCCGCTCGAAGCGCTGGAAGGAGCCGGTGAAGGCCGAGGCGATGATGATCGCCGCCGCCAGGACCACGGCGGCGACCTTGGGCAGGCCGAGGTACCCGGCCGCCAGCGTCACGCCGATGAACTCGGTGACCAGCGTCAGGGCGTTGAGCAGGAACAGGTCGATGACGCTGAAGGCGCCCCAGAACTTGCCGAAGCGCTCCAGGATGAGGCGGGCGTGGCCGACGCCGGTGACGGCGCCCAGGCGCAGCACCATCTCCTGGTTCACGTACAGCACCGGGATCAGCATCAGCAGCGTCCACAGCAGCTGGGTGCCGTAGTTCTGCCCGGCCTGGCCGTAGGTGGAGAAGGCGCCGGCGTCGTTGTCGCCGACCATGACGATCAGGCCGGGGCCGATGATCGCGAGGAGGGTCTTGAGGCGGACCGAGAGGCCCTGGCGGGGTGCGTCGTCGTCGAGGCGGATGGTGCCGAGCGCGCCCTTGATGTCGCCGACGTGGGCGTCGTCGAGCACGGCGGTCGCCGTGGGGGTCTTCGGGTCCAGCATCACGTTGGTCATGGCGGAGCCTCCCTTGCCCCGGGTGGGGCGGCAGGGGCACGCAGCGGCGAACCCCCCTGCGGGCATGCGTCGTCGGCTCCGCACGGCGGCGCTGAGCGGCGGCGGCCGTACGGGCATGACGGAGCGTCAGGCGCCTTGCGTCCGAACATGGCTGGGCTCGGGACGAAGGGCCTCGGAAGACGCGCAGGGGAGGTTGTTACCGCGTGCCGGAGGTGTACGAGAGCATGCGGGGGTAGGGGCAACTGTGGCCCGGACTACTGCAGTCCATGTTTCTCGCCTCCTCCCGGCCGGGGGCGCACCGACTGTGCGCCGCATCACGACACGGCAAGGAGCACACCGGTCCGCACGGGACCGGTCCACCCCAACTCGGACACCTCATCGGAAGAGGCGTCGCGCAAACCTCCAGAAGCATAGCCCTCCCACCATCGGCCAGCTTCTGCCTTCGACCCTTTCCTCTACATCTTTGTAGAACCTTAACCAAACCCCCGACCATGCCCCGCGCCTCGACATATGCAGGTTGCCGACCTATAGTTCACCGACATATGCAGCTGAACAGCTCACGAGGGGGAGGCATGTCCCACACCGATCCGACCGCACCCGTCCTGCGGCTGGCCGACGTCACCCGGGTCCACGGGAAGGGCGCGGCCGAGGTCCACGCCCTGCGCGGCGTCGAACTGTCCGTCCGCCCCGGCGAGTTCGTCGCCGTCATGGGCCCCTCCGGCTCCGGGAAGTCCACCCTGCTCACCCTCGCGGGCGGCCTGGACGCTCCCAGCGAGGGCGAGGTGCTCGTCGAGGGCGTCGCCCTCGGCGGACTCAGCCGGCGCCGGCTCGCCGACCTGCGGCGGCGCTCCATCGGCTACGTCTTCCAGGACTACAACCTGATCCCGGCGCTCACCGCCGCCGAGAACATCTCCCTGCCGCGCGAACTCGACGGCGTCCCCGGCCGCAAGGCCCGCCGCGAGGCCCTGGCCGCGCTGGAGGAGCTCGGCATCCTCGAACTCGCCGACCGCTTCCCGGACGACATGTCCGGCGGCCAGCAGCAGCGCGTGGCCATCGCCCGGGCACTGATCGGCGAGCGGCGGCTCGTCCTCGCCGACGAGCCCACCGGGGCGCTGGACTCCGCCACCGGCGAGTCCGTCCTCGCCGTGCTGCGCGCCCGCTGCGACGCCGGAGCTGCCGCGATGATGGTCACCCACGAGGCGGCGCACGCCAGTTGGGCCGACCGCGTGGTGCACCTGCGGGACGGCGCCATCGCCTCGGAGAGCCGCGGGCACCGGGGATCCGCGCGCACCGGCGGGACCGCCCCGCAGGCCGCGCACTTCACCGGCGTCGCGGGCCACGAGCCCGGCGAGGTGATCCGGTGAGGTTCGGAGCCTGGAAGGTCGCGCTGCGCCTCGCCCGCCGGGACGCCCTGCGCGCCAAGGGCCGCAGCGCCCTGATCGTCGCCATGATCGCCCTGCCCGTCCTCGGCGTCACCGGCGCCGACGTCGTCCACCGCAGCGGCCAACTCACCCCCGCCGAACGGGTCGAGCGCGTCGTCGGCGGCGCGGACGCGTACGTCAACGCGCTCAACCCCGGCCAGATCGTCGAACAGGCGCCCATCGCCGAGGACGGCTCCTTCGTCGTCCAGCCGCGCCCCGACGCCCAGCCCACCCCCGAGCAGCTCAAGGCCGCGGCCACCGACCCGGCCACCCTCGTCACCTCGCTGCTGCCGCCCGGCAGCACCCTCACCCCCGCGCGCTCCGCGCCCGAGACCGGCGCCACCTCTCCCGAGGGGCTGGTGCGCGCCGCGATCTCCGAGGCCGACCTCGGCGACCGGATCTGGAACGGCCGCCTCGACCTCGTCGAGGGCCGCGCGCCCTCGACGGCGCACGAACTCGCCGCCAGCCGGGCCTTCCTGGAGCGCGGCGGCCTCAAGATCGGCGCCACCACCACCATCCAGGGCCTGGCGGGCGCCACCTACACCATCACCGGCGTCGTCGAGCGCCCCGGCGAGCTCGGCCGGGCCGAACTCGTCGCCCGGCCCGGCGAGTTGCTCGACCTGCTGAGCGCCGCCCAGCAGCCCGGCGCCGCCGCCGGCGCCGGGCCCGCCGACCGCGCCACCACCGGGCAGCGGGCCTGGCTGGTCAGGCTCCCGGCCGGGGCCACGATCGACTGGGCCAAGGTCCAGCAGGCCAACGCGTACGGCTTCACCCTCACCGCGCGCTCCGTCGCGCTCGCCCCGCCGCCCGAGGGCGCCGTCCCCTACTACCGGGACTCGCGCACCTACCGCGACCCGGCCATCGGCAACAGCACCCGGGTCATCGTGGCCACCGTCACCGGCATGGCCCTGCTCGAGGTCGCCCTGCTGGCCGGACCGGCCTTCGCCGTCGGCGCCCGCCGCTCCCGCCGCCAGCTCGCCCTGCTCGGCGCGGCCGGCGGCCGTCGCGGCCACGTCGGCGCGGTGGTGCTCGGCGGGGGTCTCGTGCTCGGCGCCGTCGGCGCGCTGACCGGCGTGGCCCTGGGCACCGGCGTGGTCGCCGCCCTGCGGCCGTGGATCGAACGGGCCGGCGGCTCGCGCTTCGGGCACTTCGCCGTCCCGCCGCTGGACCTGCTGGCCATCGCCGGGATCGGTCTGCTCACCGCCCTGCTCGCCGCCGCCCTGCCCGCCCTCCAGGCCGCTCGGCGCAGCGTCACCGCCGGTCTCACCGACCGGGACACCGTGCGCGCGCCCAGCCGCCGGATCGCCCTGCTCGGCCTGCTGACGATCCTGGCCGGAGGCGCCCTCGCGGTGTACGGCGCGGGCGCCCTGTCCCACGACAGCCCGGTGGTCGGCACCTACGACGCCCGCACCCTCACCGTCCTCGGCGGCTCCGTCCTCGCCGAACTCGGCCTGCTCGCCTGTACGCCCGTGCTCGTCGCCCTCTTCGGCCGGATCGCCGGCCGCCTGCCGCTCGGCCCCAGGCTCGCCCTGCGCGACTCCGCCCGGCACCGCTCGCGCACCGCTCCCGCCGTCGCCGCCGTGATGGCCGCCGTCGCCGGAGCCGTCGCCATCGGGGTGTACAGCACCAGCACCGACGCGGAGAACCGGCGCGACTACCGGCCCCAGGCCCCGTACGGCGCCGTCCAGTTGACCACCCATCTCAGCGGGCCGCAGGCCCTGCAGGTGCGCGCCGAGGTGGAGAAGCAGCTCGGCGGGCTCGGGCCGCGCGGAGACCTCGGGCAGGTCGTCTACAAGTTCTGCCAGGGCTGCTCCAGCGTCGTCCAGCTCAAGGGCCCGACGAACTGGCGCCTCCTCGCCGCCCCGCCGCACCTCGCCGCCGGCGACGCCACCGTGCTGCGCAACCAGTTCGGCCTGCACGACCCGGCGGCCGAACAGGCCCTGGCGGCGGGCAAGTTGCTCGTCTTCGACCGCAGTCTCGTCGGCGCGGACGGCAAGGCCGTGCTCCAGCTGCGCGGAGGCGGCGGCGGGCCGCTGCAGCCCGGGGAGATCCCCAAGGCGGACCTCCAGGAGGTGCCCGTCGACGCCCTGGTCGTCGAGGCCCCCGACGCCGCCCGCTTCGCCCAGGGCCTGATGGCCCCCACCGCCCTGGCCGGGCTCGGCCTGTCCACCGAACCCGTCGGCGCCGTCTGGCTCCCCGCCACCCCGCCCGACCGCAAGGCGCAGCAGCGCGCCGAGGCCGCCGCCGTACAGCTCGACCGCTTCGGCCGGCTGGAGATCGAACGCGGCTTCCAGCCCAAGAGCGACGCCCTGACCCTCGCCCTCAGCGGCTTCGCCGGCCTGGTCGTGCTCGGCGCGGCCTGCATCGCCACGGGCCTCGCCGCCGCCGACTCCCGGCAGGACCAGGCCACCCTCGCCGCGGTCGGCGCCCCGCCCCGCATCCGGCGCACCATGGCCGGCCTGCAGTGCACGCTGATCGCGATGCTCGGGGCCCTGCTCGGGGCGGCCAACGGATTCATCCCGGCGGTCGGACTGCTCAAGTCCCGGGCCCGCGGGTTCGGCGCCCAGCCGGCGCTGATCACCGCGCCCTGGGGGGAGTTGCTGCTGGTCGTGCTGGTGCTGCCGGTCGCGGCCGGCCTGCTCGCCGCGCTGTTCACCCGCTCCCGGGTGCCGCTGGGGCGGCGCCTGTCCTGAAACCCCCCGTCTCCGCCTGCCTCGGCCGGGCGTCCGCTCCCCTCTTCCAGGGGCCGGGCGCCCGGCCGGCGCCGTACCATGGGCAGGTTCAACGGATCACCGGGTCCGTCCGGTTCAGATGTCTGCTTCAGATGTCCGGTTCAGGTGGAGACAGGGTGGCACTGCGCGGGTTCGGCGAGCTCGAGGCCGAGATCATGGACCGGCTCTGGGCCTGGGGCCGGCCGGCCACCGTACGCGAGGTCGTCGACGACCTCCAGCGGCAGCGGCCGGTCGCGTACACCACCGTCACCACCGTCGCCGACATCCTCCACACCAAGGGCTGGCTGCGCCGTGACAAGGCCGGCCGCGCCTGGCTGTACGAGCCGACCTGCACCCGCGAGGCGTACACCGCCCAGCTGATGCACCAGGCGCTGGAGACCACCCCCGACCGGGCGGGCGCCCTGCTCCACTTCGTCGAGGGGATCAGCGGCGACGAGGCCAGCGCCCTGCGCGCCGCGCTCGAACAGGTCGCCCCTCTCGAACGGGGCGCCACCCTTGAACAGGGTGCCCCCCTCGAACGGGGTGCCGCCCTCGGACAGGCGAAGGGCCGGGACGGGAAGTGACGCTCGCCCTGCTCGGCCTGTACCTGGCCGCCACCGGCGTCCTGCTGCCCCGCCGACTCGCGGGCTCCGCCCGGCTCCAGGCCCGCCCGGCGCTCGGCGCCGCGCTCTGGCTGGCCCTGATGGCCTCCTTCACGGTGGCGCTGGTGCTCACCGTGCACCACGCCGTCGAGCCGCTCGCCCACGAGCCCGCGGGCCTCGCCGGGCTGCTCCCCCACCTCGAACCGGGCGGGGCGGTGCTCCCCCACACCCACGACTGGTGGCAACTGGCCGCCGTCTTCGCCCTGCTCACCGCCGCCGTGGCGACGGTCGGCGCCCGCGCGGGCCGCGTACGGCGGCGGCACCGGGCGCTGCTCGACGTGGTCGCCGTACGGGACCGCCGCTGGGGCGCGATGGTGCTGGAGCACGCGCACCCCACCGTCTACTGCCTGCCCGGCCGGCGCTCGCGCATCGTCCTGTCGCGCGGCGCGCTGCGGCTGCTCGACGAGCGCCAGGTGGCCGCGGCCCTCGCCCACGAACACGGCCACCTGCGCGGCCGCCACCACCTGCTGCGGCTGCCCGCCGACACCTTCGCCCTGCTGGGCGGCCCGCTGCCGCTCGCCCGGCGGGGGCGGGAGGAGGTGGCGCTGCTGCTGGAGATGGCGGCGGACGACGCGGCCCTGGAACGCGTCTCGCGGGGCGAACTCGCCTCGGCGCTCTGCACGTTGGCGACGAGCGGGGCGACGGCGGGCGACGCCCCTCCGGAGGGCTCGCTGGGCGCGGCCGCCACCGGCGTGCTCGCCCGCGTCCGCCGCCTCGCCCGCCCGGGCGGCGGCCGGCGGCGCCAACTCGCCGCCTGGCTGGGTGTGTTCGCCCTCCCCGTGCTCCCGTACCTGCTGGCCTGCGCGCCACACCCGTAGACGTACGTCGGCGAGCCGCACCCCGGACCGAGGGTGCGGCTCGCCGACCTGGGGTGCGCGGCTAACGGTGCCGCAGGTACGCGGCCGCCACCTCCCGCAGGCGGTCGTGGAGCCCGTCGTAGGCGCGGGCGCGGCCGAGGACGGCCTTCGGGAGCTTGGCGACCATCGTGTAGTTGGTATCGCAGACGTTCGCCGCCGGGGCCAGGCCCGCCTGGCTGACGAGCTGGTAGGCATCGAGGTGGTCGAGCCCGAGGAGTTCGCCCGTCCAGCCGACCAGGTCGTGCTGGCTGATGCGGAAGGCGTCCTCCAGGGGCCGGGCGGAGCCGGTGCTGATCAGTTCGCGGTCGTTCTCCAGGCGCGGCCAGGCCGGCCCGCCGCCCTTGACCAGGTCGACGACGACGGTGGTGCGCATCGCCGCCTCGACGGCCGTGCCGCACACCTCGCCCTCACCCTGGCGGGCGTGGCCGTCGCCGATGGCGAGCAGGCCGCCTTCGACGTTGACGCCGAAGTAGGCGGTGGTGCCGGCCCGCATCTCGGGGGTGTCGAGGTTGCCGCCGTGCGCGCCGGGGGTGATCGAGGCGAGCACCTCGCCTGCCGCGGGGGCGACCCCGACGGTGCCGTGCATCGGGTCCAGCGGCAGGTCGACGGTGAACTCCCCGGTGCGGGCCCGGAATCGGCAGATCCCGGCCTTCACGTCCAGCTCGTAGATCCAGACGCGCTCCTCCAGCGGCGCGTGCAGCATCGCCGTGGTGTGGGTGGCGGTGAGCGCGCCGAAGTGCGGGAAGGTGCTGGAGATGCCGTGGTCCCGGGTGGGGGTGATCTCCACGAAGTGGACGGCGAGGACGTCCCCGGGCTCGGCCCCGGCGACGGCGATCGGGCCGGTGACGGGGTTGAGGTACGGGAAGACGCAAACCTGGCTGGACAGGTCCCCGGTGCCGCGCACCTTGCCGCCGAAGCAGTCCTCGGTGGTCAGTTCGACGACGGTGCCGGGCTGGACGGTCACCAGCGGGGCGCGCCCGCCGAAGGTGTAGGCGTAGTCCTCCGCGCTCGGGGTGAGCCGGACGGTCTCGGGCAGGGTGGTCACTGCTGCTCCTCCAACTGCTTCTCATCCAACTGCTTCTCATCCGAGGTGGCGTCGGCGACGGCCAGGCGGGGCTTGCGCCCGGTGACCATCAGGCCGGTGAGCACGATGCCACCGACGAGCAGCCAGACGAAGCCGAGCCGCTGGGCCGCGATGTTCGCGTTGACGACGACGTAGGCGAGGATCGCGAAGCCGAGGGCCGGGGCGATCAGGTGGCGCCAGTAGTCCTTGCTGCGGTTGCGGATCAGGTAGTGGACGACGACGGCGACGTGCAGCACGAGGAAGGTGGTCAGCGCGCCGAAGTTGACCAGGGTGCTGAGGAAGGTGATGCCGTCCTCGCGGGAGGCCATGTAGAGGCCGAGGACCAGCGAGACGCCCGCGACGAGCAGGGTGGCGTTGACGGGCACCCGGCGGGTGGGGTGGACCTTGGCGAGGAAGGCGGGCAGCTGGCGGTCGCGGGCCATCGCGTACAGCAGCCGGGAGGTGGCGGCCTGGGCGACCAGGGAGTTGGCGAAGCCCCAGGCCACGGCGGTGGAGGCGGCCGTCAGGGTGGCGAGCCAGCCGCCGGCGGCGGTGCGGGCGGCGTCGTAGAAGGCGGTGCCGTCCGGATCCCCGTCCCGCACCAGGCCGGCCGGGTCGGCGACGAGCAGCGAGGCCACCCAGGTCTGGACGATGAACAGGGTGCCGGCGAGCAGCAGGGCGGCGATCATCGAGCGGCCGATGGCCTTGGTGGAGTCGCGGTTCTCCTCCGACAGGGTGGAGATGCCGTCGAAGCCGAGGAAGCTCAGCACCGCGATGGAGACGGCGCCGAACACCAGGCTCCAGGAGAAGGTGTGGGCGTCGTAGATCGGGGTGAGGTCGAAGCCCCGGCCCTTGCCGGAGGCGAGGGCGATGACGCCGATGACCACGAACACGGCCAGGACGACGAGTTCGCCGATCAGCATGGCCTTGTTGACCTTGGAGGTGGTCTCGATGCCGAGGTAGTTGACGGCGGTGTTGAGCAGCACGAAGCCGATCAGCCAGACCCAGACCGGCACGGAGGGCACCAGGGAGTTCATCGCCACGCCGGCGATCAGGTAGAGCAGCCCGGGCACGAGCACGTAGTCGAGCAGGATCATCCAGCCGGACAGGAAGCCCACCGGGGCGCCGATGCCGCGTCCGGCGTAGGTGTAGACGGAGCCGGCCATCGGGAAGGCGCGCGACATCTGGGCGTAGGACAGGGCGGTGAACATCATCGCCACCATGCCGAGGATGTAGGCGAGGGCGACCATGCCGCCGGAGCCCTGGAAGACGCTGCCGAAGATGCCGAAGGGGGCGATCGGCACCATGAACACCAGCCCGTAGACGAGCAGGTCGGTGAAGGTCAGGGTCCGCCGGAGTTCCTGTCGGTAGCCGTAGCTCTCGATGCTCCGCGACGTGGATGTGGGCGCGGGTGTGGGCGTGGGTGTGGGCGCGGGTGTGTCGGCCATGGGGGTGCCTCTCCGTGACGACCCTGGGGGTGGTGGAGGAGACTGTAGAGGCAAGTATTTCCATATGGAAGGGTTTTCTCGCGGCATTCCACCAGGCGAGAGGCGCTCCCCGCGTTCCCCGCGCTCCCGTGGAACCTCAGGCCAGGACGGAGAACCCCGGGCCCTCGGCCCGGGCCAGGTGCACGGACCGCCCCAGCGGCCCCGCCGCCCGCCGCAGCCCGTACGGGTCCAGGGCGCACCGGGCGGCCAGCGAGGCCAGCAGGTGCAGCCCCTCGTAGAGGCCCACCGCGTACGCGTCCAGCACCGGCGCCCACGGCCCGCACAGCGCCCGGTGCCGCTCGCCGAGGCTCTGCCGGGGCTCCTCGGCGAGCGTGGCGAAGGAGGGCATCGCCGCGTACAGCGTGCCGGTGTCGTCGCCGCCGATGGCCAGCAGGCCGTTCTCCTCCAGGGCGCCGGACAGCCGCACGAGCCTGCGGTCCAGTCCGCTGCGGCGCAGCGCCCGGTTGAAGAGCACCAGGTCACGGCCGATCAGGCTCAGCAGCACGGCGTCCGCGCCCGCCTCGCGCAGCCCGTCCAGCAGCGGTTCGACCTGCCGTTCGACGCCACCGAACGGCACCCGGCGCTCCAGCACGACGCGGGCGCCCGAGGCGGCGACCAGGCGGGCCGCGGCGCGGTGGACGGAGCGCGGCCAGATGTAGTCGTTGCCGATCAGCGCCCAGCGCCGCAGTCGGTGACGCGCCGTCAGTTCGGTGACGGCGGAACCGATCTGGCCGACGGGGTCGATGCCGGTGCAGAGCACCCCGGGCCGGCGGGAGCCGCCCTCGTGCGGCGGGGTGAAGACGTACGCGACGCGGCCGGCGGCCACCGTCTCCACCGCCCGGTGGACGTCGCTGGTGTGGCAGCCGGCGAGGGCGTCCAGCGCGCCCGCGGCGAGCAGCGAGCGGACCTCGGCGGCGACGGGGCCGGGCGCTCCCCCGCCGTCCACCAGCACGAGCTCCAGCGGGCGGCCGCGCACCCCGCCGCGGGCGTTGACCTCGTGGGCCGCGAGCAGGGCGCCGTCCAGGGCGGAGGGGCCGGTGAGGCCCAGCGGGCCGGACTGGGGCACGACGAGGCCCACCCGGAACGCGGCGGCGCCCCGGGCGGGCTCCCGCGCGGCGTGGAGGGCGTCGAGCGGGTCGACCAGCCTCACGTCCAGCTTCACCCGTGCGAGTATCGTCCTGACGGCCGCCCCGGGAAAGCCGGGGAGCTCCGCGAACGGGGAGGATCGGATGACCGAGCAGAGCACCTCACCGGCTTCGGCGGGGACCGCCACCGGGCCGCTGCTCGTCGAACTCGTCGCGCTCGCCCACCGGCGGCTGACCACCGGCCTGGCCTCGGCGCTCGCCGAGGAGGACTGCACCGTCGACCAGTGGCGGGTGCTGCGCGCCCTCGCCGACGGGGAGGGCCACCCGATGGGCGAGCTCGCCCAGGCCCTGCTGATCCCGCAGGCGAGCCTGAGCCGCCTCGTGGACGCCCTCGCCGACTCCGGCCTCGTCTACCGCCGCCAGGGCGACCAGGACCGCCGCCGCATCACCGCCCACCTCTCCCGCCAGGGCCGCACCCGCCTCACCCGGCTCGACGCCCTCGCGGCCGCCCACGACGCGGCAGCGCGCCGGGCCTGCGGGATCGCGGACCCGGCGCGGGCGCTGGAGCGGCTCGCCGGTATGTAGCGGACCCGGTGATCAGGCCGGGCGGACGGCGCCCTTGTACGGCATGACGCTGATCGGCAGGACCTCGATGTTCTTGCCCGTGCGCGGGGCGTGGATCATCTTGCCGTCGCCGATGTAGATGCCGACGTGGTGGATGTCGTCGTAGAAGAACACCAGGTCGCCGGGCTGGAGGTCGGCGCGGTCCACGTGCGGGCCGTCGTTCCACTGGTCCTGGGACATCCGGGAGAGCTTGACGTTGGCGGCCCGGTAGGCGGCGCCCGTCAGGCCGGAGCAGTCGAAGCTGTCGGGGCCGGTCTTGGACCAGCCGTACGGCTTGCCGAGCTGGGCCTGCGCGAAGGCGATGACGGTGGCCGCGCGGCCGCTCGCGGGCGGGGCCGGGGCGCCCAGGTCCTGGCGCTGGGCGCCGCGGGAGGCGCGGTCGGCCTCGGTGGCCTGCTTGGCGGCGGTGGCCTGCTTCGCGGCGGACTCCTGGGCGTTGATCTTGGCCCGGTCCTCGGCGCTGAGCTTGTTCAGCATCGTCTGGGCCTGGGCGAGCTTGCCCTGGACCTGCTTCTTCTCCTCCAGCAACTTCTTGCCGACGGAGTCGAGTTCGGCGAGCGTGCGGGTGGCCTCGGCGCGGTCCTGGTCGAGCTTGCGCTGCTCGTTCTGGGCCTGCTTGAGCATGGCGGTCTGGGAGTCGGAGACCTGGTTCTGCACCGCGGCCTTCTCCAGGTACCCGGCCGGGTCGGAGTCGAGCATCAGCTGCACGGACGGGTCGATGCCGCCTGTGCGGTACTGGCCGGCGGCGACGGCGCCCAGGCGGGTGCGTATCTCGTTCATCGACTCCTGCCCGCGCGCGACCTTCTCCTGGAGCTGGTTGGCGTCGCTCTGGAGCTTGGTCTGCTTGGCCTGGAAGCCGTTGTAGCGCTCGATGGACTGCTCGGCCTCCTCGTTGAGCTTGTCCACCTGCTCCTTGACGGAGGCGAGGTTCGGCGCCGGCTCGGCGTGGGCGGTGCCCGCGGCCAGCACGGCGCCGCCGGCCACGGCCGTGGTCAGGACCGCCATGCGGGCCCGGCTCGGGGGGCTGGGCTTGCGACGCTTTCCCATGGGCGGTGGGCTCCTTACGGGGGACACTCAGGGGCATGCCGGAAGACGGCGACGGCGGACGGGGACGCCCGGGGGGTTGCGCCCCCACCCACCTTCTTCGAAGTAACTTAATAGATGAGTGGCGTGGTTCCGCAATCCCCGAGGTCCCGGCACCCGTGATCCCCCTGGTCCCGGCGCCCGCCAGGACCGATGGCACCCGACATCACGCAGAGTGCTGCCACCACCGCTTAAGCGAGGCTAAGGTCACACGGAATGCCACTCCTGCGCCCACGCGAACGGGCGCTAACCTGCGCACATGAAGGTCCCGCCCGAAGGGCTCCCCCTCGCCGCCGAGTTCCCGGCCGCGCATCGTGAGCAGTGGCAGCAGCTCGTCCAGGGCGTGCTGCGCAAGTCCGGTGCCCAGCCCGAGGACGGCACCGCCGCCGAGCAGGCTCTCAGCACCAGGCTCCAGGACGGCCTCACCGCACTGCCCCTCTACACGGCCGAGAACACGGCCGCCGAGCCCGGCTTCCCCGGCTTCCCGCCCTTCGTCCGCGGCAGCCGCCCCCAGGGCTCGACCGTCACCGGCTGGGACGTGCGCCAGCGCCACGCCGACCCGGACCGCGCCCGCACCAACGAGGCCGTCCTCGCCGACCTCGAACACGGCGTCTCCTCCGTCTGGCTGGAGCTCGGCGGCGAGGGCCTTCCCGTCGACGCCCTGCCCGAGGCGCTCACCGGCGTGTACCTGGACCTCGCGGCCGTCGCCCTCGACGCCGGGCCCGAAACCACCGCCGCCGCCGAGCAGTTGTTCGCCCTGTACGAGGCCCGCGAGGTCTCCCCCGCCGACGCCTCCGGCAACCTCGGCGCCGACCCGCTCGGCCTCCAGGCCCGCACCGGCGAGACCGCGCGCACCGACGCCCTGCTCGCCGAGGCCGCCGCCCTCGCCGCCCGCTGCACCGGCACCTACCCGGGCCTGCGCGCCCTCACCGTCGACGCGCTGCCCTACCACGAGGCCGGCGCCTCCCCCGCCCAGGAACTGGGCTGCTCCCTGGCCACCGGCGTCGCCTACCTGCGCGCGCTGACCGCCGCCGGGCTCACCGTGGACGCCGCGCTCGGCCAGCTGGAGTTCCGCTACGCCGCCGACGCCGACCAGTTCCTCACCATCGCCAAGTTCCGTGCCGCGCGCCGCCTCTGGGCCCGCGTCGCCGAAGCCTGCGGCGCCTCCGCCGAAGCCTCCGCCCAGCGCCAGCACGCCGTCACCTCCCGGGTGATGATGACCGCCCGCGACCCGTGGGTGAACATGCTGCGCACCACCGTCGCCTGCCTCGCCGCCGGGGTCGGCGGCGCCGACGCCGTCACCGTGCTGCCCTTCGACACGGCGCTCGGCCTGCCCGACGCCTTCGCCCGCCGGATCGCCCGCAACACCCAGGCGATCCTGCTCGAGGAGTCCCACCTGGCCCGGGTGATCGACCCGGCCGGAGGCTCCTGGTACGTCGAGCAGCTGAGCGAGGAACTGGCGCACGCCGCCTGGGCCTGGTTCCAGGAGATCGAGCGCGCCGGAGGCCAACAGGCCGCCCTGGCAGGCGGGTTGGTCGCCGAGCGGATCGAGGCCACCTGGGCCGAGCGCTTCGTACGGCTGGCGAAGCGGCGCGAACCCGTCACCGGCGTCAGCGAGTTCCCGCACCTGGACGAGCAGCCGCTCGTCCGCGAGCCCGCCCCCTCCGGCCTGGCCGGCGGGCTGCCGCGGGTGCGCCGCGCCGAGGCGTACGAGGCCCTGCGCGACCGCTCCGACGCCGTCCTCGCCGCCACCGGCGCCCGGCCCGCGCTCTTCCTCGCCTCCATCGGCACCGCCTCCGCGCACACCGCGCGCACCACCTTCGCCGCCAACCTCTTCCAGGCGGGCGGCCTGGCGACCACCTCCTTCGAGTCCCTCGACCCGGCCGCCTTCGCCGCCGCGTTCAAGGCGTCCGGCGCCACCGTCGCCTGCCTCTGCTCCAGCGACGCCCTGTACGGCGAGCACGCCTCCGCCGTGGCGCTCGCCCTGCGGGGCGCCGGCGCCGAGCGGGTGCTGCTCGCCGGGCGGCTCGCCGAAGTGCCGTCCGGCGTCGACGAGTTCATCCACGCGGGCGGTGACGCGATCGCCGTCCTGACCTCCCTGCTGGACCAGATCACCGGCGCGGGCAGCGCCGACGAGAACGAGGGTGCGCGATGATCCCCGACTTCACCGGTATCGAGCTGGACTCCGACGCCTCCCACGCCCCCGAAGCCCCCGAGGCGCCCTTCGCGCCCGAGGCCGCCTCGGAGGCCCAGTGGCAGGCCGCCTGGCAGCAGGCCACCGGCAAGGACGTCGACGAGCTCGTCTGGGACACCCCCGAGGGCATCGGTGTCAAGCCGCTCTACACCTCCGCCGACCTCGACGGCCTGGACTTCCTCGGGACGTACCCCGGCATCGCCCCGTACCTGCGCGGGCCGTACCCGACCATGTACGTCAACCAGCCCTGGACGGTGCGCCAGTACGCCGGCTTCTCCACCGCCGAGGAGTCCAACGCCTTCTACCGCCGCAACCTCGCGGCCGGCCAGAAGGGCCTGTCCGTCGCATTCGACCTGCCGACCCACCGCGGCTACGACAGCGACCACCCGCGCGTCACCGGCGACGTCGGCATGGCGGGCGTCGCCATCGACTCCATCTACGACATGCGCCAGCTCTTCGACGGCATCCCGCTGGACAAGATGTCGGTGTCGATGACCATGAACGGCGCCGTCCTGCCCGTCCTGGCGCTGTACATCGTCGCGGCCGAGGAGCAGGGGGTGCCGCCCGAGAAGCTGGCGGGGACCATCCAGAACGACATCCTCAAGGAGTTCATGGTCCGCAACACCTACATCTACCCGCCGCAGCCGTCGATGCGGATCATCTCGGACATCTTCGCGTACACCTCGCAGAAGATGCCCCGGTACAACTCGATCTCCATCTCCGGCTACCACATCCAGGAGGCCGGGGCCACGGCCGACCTGGAGCTCGCCTACACCCTCGCCGACGGGGTCGAGTACCTGCGCGCGGGCCTGGACGTGGGCCTGGACGTGGACGCCTTCGCGCCGCGGCTGTCGTTCTTCTGGGCGATCGGCATGAACTTCTTCATGGAGGTCGCCAAGCTGCGCGCCGCCCGCCTCCTGTGGGCCAAGCTCGTCAAGCAGTTCGACCCGAAGAACCCCAAGTCCCTCTCCCTGCGCACCCATTCGCAGACCTCCGGCTGGTCGCTCACCGCCCAGGACGTGTTCAACAACGTCACCCGCACCTGCGTCGAGGCCATGGCCGCCACCCAGGGGCACACCCAGTCGCTGCACACCAACGCCCTCGACGAGGCGCTGGCCCTGCCCACCGACTTCTCCGCGCGCATCGCCCGCAACACCCAGCTGCTCCTCCAGCAGGAGTCCGGCACCTGCCGCGTCATCGACCCCTGGGGCGGCTCCGCCTACGTCGAGAAGCTCACCAACGACCTCGCCCGCCGCGCCTGGGAGCACATCCAGGAGGTCGAGGCCGCCGGCGGCATGGCCAAGGCCATCGACGCGGGCATCCCCAAGATGCGCGTCGAGGAGGCCGCCGCCCGCACCCAGGCGCGCATCGACTCCGGCCGCCAGCCGGTCATCGGCGTCAACAAGTACCGCGTCGAGAACGACGAGCAGATCGACGTCCTCAAGGTCGACAACTCCTCCGTGCGCGCCCGCCAGATCGAGAAGCTGCGCCGCCTGCGCGAGGAGCGCGACGAGACGGCCACCCAGGACGCCCTGCGCGCCCTCACCGCCGCCGCCGAGGCCGGCCCGCAGCGCGGCGGCTCCCTGGACGGCAACCTGCTGCACCTGGCCGTCAACGCCGCCCGCGCCAAGGCCACCGTCGGCGAGATCTCCGACGCCCTCGAGAAGGTGTACGGGCGCCACAGCGGCCAGATCCGTACCATCTCGGGTGTGTACCGAGACGAAGCCGGACCCTCCGCCTCCCTCCAGCGCACCCGCGACCTGGTCGAGCGCTTCGAGCGGGCCGAGGGCCGCCGCCCGCGCATCCTCGTCGCCAAGATGGGCCAGGACGGCCACGACCGCGGCCAGAAGGTGATCGCCACCGCCTTCGCCGACCTCGGCTTCACCGTCGACGTCGGCCCGCTGTTCCAGACCCCCGCCGAGGTCGCCCGCCAGGCCGTCGAGGCGGACGTCCACATCGTCGGCGTCTCCTCGCTGGCCGCCGGGCACCTCACCCTCGTCCCCGCACTGCGCGCCGAACTCGCCGCGGCGGGCCGCGAGGACATCACCATCGTCGTCGGCGGCGTCATCCCGCCGCAGGACTTCGACGCCCTCTACGAGGCCGGCGCGGCCGCCGTCTTCCCGCCCGGCACCGTCATCCCGGAGGCCGCGTACGACCTGCTGGTGTCGTTGGCGGCCGACCTCGGCCACGAGCTGTGAGCCACTGACCGCATGCCTCCACGGACGATCGACCTCGACAGCTACGTGACGGGCGTCCTCGACGGCTCGCGCGCCTGGATCGCGCGGGCCGTCACCCTCGTCGAGTCCTCCCGGCCCGACCACCGCGCCCTCGCCCAGCAGCTGCTCCAGCGACTGCTGCCGCACGCGGGCGGCGCGGTGCGCGTCGGCATCACCGGAGTGCCCGGAGTCGGCAAGTCGACCTTCATCGACAGCTTCGGCACCATGCTGACCGGCCTCGGCCACCGCGTCGCCGTCCTCGCCGTCGACCCGACCTCCACGCGGACGGGCGGCTCCATCCTCGGCGACAAGACCCGGATGGAACGCCTCGCCGTCGACCCCGCCGCCTTCGTCCGCCCCTCCCCCACCTCCGGGACGCTGGGCGGCGTCGCCAAGGCCACCCGGGAGTCGATGGTGGTCATGGAGGCCGCCGGGTACGACGTCGTCCTGATTGAGACCGTCGGCGTCGGCCAGTCCGAGACGACGGTGGCCGGCATGGTCGACACCTTCCTCCTCCTCAGCCTCGCCCGCACCGGCGACCAGCTCCAGGGCATCAAGAAGGGCGTCCTGGAACTCGCCGACGTCATCGCCGTCAACAAGGCCGACGGCCCCCACGAACGCGACGCCCGCGCGGCCGCCCGCGAACTCGCGGGCGCACTACGCCTGTTGCAGGCCCCGGATGCCGTGTGGACCCCACCCGTCCTGACCTGTAGCGGCCTCGACGGCGCCGGCCTCGACGTCCTGTGGGAACGGCTGCAACAACACCGCAAGGTCCTCGACGCCACCGGCGCCCTCGCCGCGAAGCGGCGGGACCAGCAGGTCGAGTGGACCTGGTCGATGGTCCACGACCAGCTCTACGCCCGCCTCCACGAACACCCCGAAGTCCGGCGCCTGTCACCTGAGTTGGAATCTCAGGTACGAGCGGGAACGCTGCCGGCGGGCCTGGCAGCCCAGCGCATCCTGGACGCTTTCTTCGGCACCACCTGACAGCAGCTCAACCGCCCACCGGCGGGCCCGTACCGGCCTCTTGACCGGCGAGCTCTCGATCACGCGTTGAAGGGGTCGCCGGCGGCCGGAGACGCAGCCGGGGCGCGGAAGGTGCGGCGGTACGCCGACGGGGCGACTCCGGCCTCGGCCGCGAGGTGGCGCCGCAGGGAGGTGGCGGTGGCGAAGCCGACCTCGTGGGCGACGCGTTCGACCGGCAGGTCGCTGGACTCCAGCAGGTGCCGGGCCCGGCGGAGGCGCTGGGAGGTCAGCCAGCGGCCGGGGCTCTCGCCGGTCTCCTCCTTGAAGTGCCGGGCGAAGGTGCGGGTGCTCATCGCCGCGTGCGCGGCCAACTCGTCAAGGGTCAGCGGCAGTTCGAGCCGCTGCAAGGCCCAGTCGCGGGTCGGACCGGTGCCGGTCGCGCCCGTGGGCGGCAGTGGCCGCTCGATGTACTGTGCCTGCCCGCCGTCCCGGTACGGCGGCATGACGCAGAAGCGGGCGGCCTGGTTGGCGACCTCGGTGCCGTGGTCCTGGCGCAGCAGGTGGAGGCAGACGTCGAAGCCGCTGGCCGCCCCCGCCGAGGTCAACACGTCACCGTGGTCGACGAAGAGGACGCTGGTGTCCAGCTCGACCCGGGGGAACAGTTCCCGGAAGCGGTCGCTGAGCGCCCAGTGGGTGGTGGCCCGACGCCCGTCGAGGAGGCCCGTGCCGGCCAGCAGGAAGGCGCCGCTGCAGATCGACACCAGGCGGGTGCCGGGACGGACGGTGGAAAGCGCCTCCAGCGCCTTCGCGTTCGTGACGGCGGCGGGCGGGGCACCGGTGATCGCGTACCCGGGGATGATCACGGTGTCCGCCTCCGCCAGCACCTCGGGGCCGTGCCCGGGGGTGACGGTCAGATCCGAGACGGTGCGCACGGGCCCGCCGTCCACGCTCGCGCTCACCACCTCGTAGCGGCCACCGGCGGAGCCCAGGACGTGCTGGGGTATGCCGAGTTCGAAGGGGTAGATCCCGTCGACCACGAGGACGACCACCTTGTGGGCGCCGGGAGTGCCGGGGGCGGTGTGGCTGACGGGCATGGCGTGAATGTATCGGAGGCTGACCTTTCCGCCATGGCCGGGGCCGGCTCGGACTGCGAGGATCGAGGCACGACCTCGGCGGAGACCTTTGAGGGCCTCTGAGAACCTCGACCTCCTTGGCCGTGGTCGGGATCGATCGATCCGCGTCAATTCGAAGTCGGACGTGTCCGGCCGAACACAGGAGGCTTTCCATGGCCAAGGGTTACTGGTCCAGTGTCTACCCCGCCATCTCCGACCCCGAGAGTCTGACTGCCTACATCGACCTGGCGGGTCCGGCCGTCCAGGCCGCGGGCGGGCGCGTCCTGACCCGTGGCGGCCGAGTCGTCGCCCACGAGGCCGGAATCACGGAGCGGGTCGTGCTGATCGAGTTCGACACCTTCGAGCAGGCGGTCGCGGCATACGAGAGCGAGGCGTACAAGAAGGCGCTGGTGGCGCTCCCGGACGGCTTCCAGCGCGACTTCCGCATCATCGAAGGCATCGACTGACCTGGGATTCGTGAGCGGGTCCGCCCGAATCCGATGGCGGATTCCTGAGGGCAGGCGCGAAACTGTGCCGGTACACCTCACGTGTACCTACTCCCTCAGCTGAACGGAAGCACCACCGATGACCCGTCCCGCGATACTCGACCTGGCCTGGTGGTGCGAGGACCCGGAACGGTGGGAGCTTCTGGAGTTCGACGGACGACACGATGATGACGGCCTGCCCGTCGACATCCGCTGGGAGGACCGGCAGCAGGTCCTCGAAGCCCTGATCCTCGCACCCGAACCCGGCATCGGGGACTTCGCCAGATACCTGCTGGTCCAGGAGACCGAGCACCACCGCCACTCCTGGGGCTTCAACCACAGCATCGAGCTCGCCGCCCTGTTGGTCGCCGAGGAGTGTCGGGTCGAGGACGTCTGGCTCCTGTGGAACGCAGTCTGCAGGAGCTTCGACACCTGGTGCGGGCTGCCGCACCGCCTGCTACTCGCTGCCGGCGTGGCCCGCACCTTCGAGTACGTCAGCGCCTCGGAGCATCCGCAGCGGGACAACCTCCTGGGCCATCTCAGGGAAATGGACGAGAGCACTGACGAGGAGGTCGCCCGGACGCTGACCGAGCGGCGTCGGTACTACAGCCGGATCCTGGACGAGCTGGCGGGTGAGTGAGACGTCGAAATCACCGTCCAGCGAGTAACAGACCCATCGCCCGGCAGAGCAGAGCCAACGGTCCTGGCGAATCACCCCAAGTGACCTGAAGCCGTCCGCAAGCGGGTGGCTTGGCCGGACAGATCCGATCGGATAGCTGTCCAGAAGGACGACAAGACGCCTGATAGTCGCCAACAGGAGCTACTTGGCAGTCATCCCTGGCGTTTCCTTCGGCGGATCGCCGACCGTCACATAGAGTGCGGTCGGCAGGGAGCCCGGGGGCCGACGTCACATCCAACCCTGGGCTCCCGCGCCCCGTCCCATGGGGATGGTGCGGCGCCTGGCCGGGCAAGGATGGGGCGCCGCACCGCTGTGGCACGTCCGGTGGGAGACCGTCAGGCTCGGTAGGTGAACCGGCCGAGGTAGTTCAGGGAACTGCCGAGCGGCCTGGCCACCACGTTGGGTGCGAAGACGCAGAGCGCGGCGTCAGCCGGCTCGGTCGACGTCACTTGCGGCAACCACTGGTCGGCGTAGGAGACATCCCGCAGAAGTACCCCGGGGACGACCGGGGCGAGGTGGCCGTCGTCCCGGGCATGAACGGCCTCGACGCACATCGGCTCCAGCTCGGCCGTTCCGGTCTCCCGCATGAAGGCGGATGGTTCTGCTTCCCCGTTCTCCGACCACCGCTCATCGACGTGGTCGCGGAGGTCTTCGACCGAGGTGAACCGTCCCCGGGAGAGGAAGACGTGCACCGCGTTGGCTTCTGTCACCCTCTGATCGTCTCCGAAACACAGGGGTTTCACCTGTGCCGGGGGCAGCGGTGCAGTGAGCTACTACGCCTGCAATCGGACGCCGATCCGGCGGCAATCGGGACCGCCGATACTCGGGGCGACCGGCCGGTGCCTCGACGCGGCCTGGGAGGCCATCGACGGCAACGGGACCAGGGCGCAGATCTGGGACTGCTACGGCGTGGGGCAGAAGAACCAGCTCTGGCGCATCTCCTGACCGATCCGGGGATCTGCCGACCGGAGCATGGTGCACCGGAAGTCGGCCGGGCCGACTTCCGGTGCACCACAGTGGCGGTTTCGGAAAATCGGTTGACCATCACACTGGTGGAAATGTTCGAGGATCTCATCACTGATCATCACCAACCAACGGGGAGAGCAGAGATGAGCGACCTGACCGGCAAGGTAGCCCTGGTCACGGGCGGCAGCCGCGGTATCGGGGCGGCCGTCGCGAGGCGGCTGGCGGCCGCGGGGGCGGCTGTGGCGCTGACGTATGTACAGGCGGGGGAGCAGGCGCGCGAGGTGGCGAAGGAGATCGAGGCGGAGGGCGGCACGGCGGTCGTGATCCAGGCCGACCTGACCGAGCCGTCCGCCGCTGCCGAGGCCGTGGAGCGGACGGTGCGTGAGCTGGGCCGGATCGACGTGCTGGTGAACAACGCGAGTTTCCTCGCGTACGGCCCGCTGGCGGAGGTCACGGCCGAGGAGTTGGACCGGGTCCTGGCCGTGGACGTCAAGGCGGTGTTCCTCGCCGCGCAGGCGGCGGCGCCGCACCTGGGCGACGGTGGCCGGATCATCAACATCGGCTCGTGCTTCAACGGCCGCGTCCCGGGCTCGAACTTCGTCCTGCAGGCGACGGCGAAGACGGCCCTGATCGGCCTGACCAAGGCGCTGGCACGGGAGTTGGGCCCGCGCGGGATCAACGTGACGACCGTCGACCCGGGGCCGATCGACACCGACATGAACCCGGCGGACGGCGACAGCGGCGACTTCCAGCGGGGCCTGACCGCACTGGGCAAGTTCGGCGAAGCGGAGGACATCGCCGCCGCGGTGGAGTTCCTGGCCGGCCCCGGCGGGCGGTACGTGACGGGGACGAGCCTGGCCGTGGACGGCGGCTACACCGCCTGACCGCCCCTCAGCAGCAGGCGCCCCGGCGGTCGCTCAGACCGCCGGGGCGTCGTCGGCGTTGAGCCCGTCCAGTAGCGCGAAGGCGCCAGGGGTAGCGGTACAGGACAGTCCACGTGTGCGCCCCCGACAAGGCATCGGCCGGCGGGCCCGAGATTGAAGCGAGCTCCGGCGACGGCCGCTGCGGCACCCTGCACCGGCCGCGTAGACCCTGCACAGGAAGTCGGCCGGGCCGACTTCCTGTGCACCACGACGCGGAGAGGCGCCCGCAGCAGCAGGCCCCGGCCAACGAGATCCTGCGGCAACGGTGATGGTGCGGCGCCCGGCCGGGGCGGGCCGGGCGGCGCAGGGCGCGGCCCGGGGGTGGGCACCCGCCGGGAGGCGGGTGGGGGGTGGATGGTGGGGAACGGTGGCGGGCGCTTGCAGCGGAGGGGATGGGGGCGCGGGTGTTCACCCGGCGGTGTTGAGGCTGTCCAGGAGGGCGAGGGCGTCGTCGACGGAGCCGGCCGGGTCGGGGATGGGGTAGAGGACGCCGCGGATGGTGCGTCCGGCGTCGAGGATCAGGGTGAGCCGCTTGAGCCGGTCGACGCCCGAGGCCCGGAAGGTCGGCAGGCGTAGCGCGGCGGCCAGTTCGAGCGCGGCGTCGGAGAGCAGCGGGAACGGCAGCCGGGCGTGTTCCGCGAAGGCGCCGAGCTGGTCGGGGCGCTGGGTGCTGACCCCGTACACGGCTGCGTCGCGGGCCGCGAACTCGTCCATGCGGTCCCGGTAGGTGCAGGATTCCAGGGTGCAGCCGGCCGCGCCGGGGATGTCGCCCCACCCTGGGGGGTGTCCGTTGCCGCCGGGGCCGCCGGGGGCGAAGGCGCCGGGGTAGCAGTACAGGACGGTCCAGGCGTGCGCGCCCGAGACGGCGTCGACCGGCTCGCCCGAGACCGGGACCAGCGACAGCTCCGGCAGCCGTCGCCCGACGAGGCCCATGACCCGCCGGGTCTCCGCGGAGTCGGCGGTGCTGGTGCCGGTGAGCGTCCCGTCACCCAGGACGTACCGCCCGCCCCAGTCCTGCAGGGCGACGAGTACGGGCAGCAGCCCGCGGCCCCGGTCGGTCAGGTGGTACTCGTAGCGCGGCGGGTGCGGGTGGTAGAGGCGCTTCTCGAGGACGCCGTCCGCGACCAGGGCTTTCAGGCGTTCGGTCAGCACCTTGCGGCTGATGCCGAGCCCGTTCTGCAGCGCGTCGAAGTGGTGGGTGCCTCCGGCGACGTCGCGCAGGAGCAGCAGGGTCCAGGTGTCTCCGACGACGCTCAGGGCCTGCGAGATCGCGCAATCCGGGTCGCCCGCTTCCGTGTACCGCATGATCACCCATTATAGTGAGTTCCCAAAAGGAACTTACTCGTCGACGAAGGGGTGGCCGTGACGACGGTGGCGGAGCGCGAAGATCAGGCACGGAACGAGGACACGGGCGTCTTCTGGCGCTACTGGGCCGCCTCCACGGTCACCCGCCTCGGCGACCAGGTGACGGCGGTCGCCCTGCCGCTGGTCGCCGTGGTCACCCTGCACGCCTCGGCGATCGAGGTCGGCCTGATCACCGCCGCCTCCTACGTCGCCTGGCTGGTGCTCGGGCTGCCCGCCGGCGTGCTCGTGCAGCGGCTGCCGCTGCGCGCCACGCAGGTGACGATGGACCTGATCCGCGCCGCCGCCGTCGCCTCGGTGCCGCTCGCGGCCGCGTTCGACGTGCTCACCCTTCCCCAACTGGTCGTCGTGGCACTGGTAGTGGGCTTCGCGAGCGTCCTGTTCGACGTCGGCAACATGACCTTCCTGCCGTCGATCGTCCCCAAGGAGCAGCTCACCGCCCGCAACAGCCTGATGTCCGGCAGCGTCGCCGCCACCGAGACGGCCGGGCCGTCGCTGGGCGGCGTGCTGGTCCAGCTCGTCGGCGGCGCGGCCTCGATGCTGCTCGACGCGGTGAGCTTCGTCGCCTCGGCCGCCCTGCTCAGCAGCCTGCCGCCGGGGGAGCGCCAGAAGCGCACCGAGGACCGTCCGGGCATGCGCGACCAGGTCCGCGAGGGCTGGCGGTTCGTCACCGGGCACCCGGTGATCAGGCCCTGCCTGGCGGACGCGACCGCCGTGAACTTCGTCTGCGGCGGCCTGATGGCGCTCACCCCGGTGTTCCTGGTCCGCACCCTCGACGCGCCCGCGGCCGCCGTCGGCGCGCTGATGGCCACCGGCGGGCTGGGCAGCGTCGTCGGCGCCGCCCTGACCCCGCGCGTGGTGGCGCGGTACGGCAGTGCCCGGGCGCTGTGCGGGGCGGCGGTCGTGGCGACGGTGTTCCTGCTGCTCCTCCCGCAGGCCGGTTCCGGCTGGGCGACGCTGGTGTTCGCCCTCGGCAACGCCGGGTTCTCCGGCGGCGTGGTGGTGACCGCGATCGTCACCCGCACCCACCGCATGGCGCACACCCCGCAGGAGCTGCTCTCCCGGGTGGTCGCCACCGTACGGTTCGTCTCCTGGGGCGCCATCCCGGTCGGCGCCGTCGCCGCCGGGGCCGCCGCCGAGGCGTTCGGCACCCGGACGGCGCTGCTGCTGGTCGCCGTGGCCGGGATCGCGAGCCCGGCGATCCTCTTCGCCAGCCCGATCCGCCGCCTGCACGACCTGGCCTGAGAATGCCGTGGAGCGGTCAGGACGGCCAGGCCGACCCCTTGATCACCTCGACGAAGTCCCCGCGCACGAACCCGGGGACGAAGTGGGCGAGCACATCCGCCTTCACATTGCCGAAGGTGGTGTCCGGGCGGCCCTGCACGCCCGCCGTGAACGCCTCCAGGATCCGGTTCTTGAAGTCCGGGCGCGGATGGACGGCGACCACGGCGGCGCGCTGCTCCTCGGTGAGGGCGTCGTAGCCGAGGCCCAGCACGTCGAGTTCCACGCCCCGGAGCACCAGGGCGACCTCCGGCGCCATGTGCAGCGGGATCTCGGGGGTGGTGTGCAGGGCGATGGCCGTCCAGACCCGGTCGACGGGCTCGCCGTCGAGGCCCTGCGCCCGGAGGAAGCGGCGGGCCTCGTCGGCGCCGTCGAGCTCGAAGCGCTGGTCGGTACGGCCGTAGCGCTCGGTCAGGCCCAGGTCGTGGAACATCGCGGCGACATAGAGGAGTTCGGGGTCGTAGGCGAGCCCCTGTTCGGCGCCGCGCAGGGCGCCGAACAGGAACACCCGGCGCGAGTGGTCGAACAGCAGCGGCGAGGCGGCGTCCCGTACCAGCTCGGTGGCCTCGCGGGCCAGGGCGCTGTCGGGGATGCGGACGCCGGCGACGGTCTCGGTCATGGCGGTGGGGTCCTTTCGAACGGGCTCTCACGGGCGATCTCGGCACCTCCACCCTCGCCCGGCGGCGTAGGCTCGGGCCATGTCCGTACAGACACACACCCCACGGATCGGGACATGAAGCGCCGCGTCGCCTTCCTCGTCTTCGACGGCGTCACGCTGCTCGACGTCAGCGGGCCCCTGGAGGTCCTGCACGTGGCCCGGGCGTACGAGACGGTGCTCGTCTCCCCCGGCGGCGGGCCCGTCACCGCCTCCAACGGCGTCGTCCTCGGCGCCACCACCGCACCGGACGGCGCCGGCCCCTTCGACACCCTGGTGATCGCCGGCGCCGACCACCTCGCCACGGAGGGCCCGGGCGAGGAACTCCTCGCCGCCGCGGCACGGCTCACCGGGCGGGCCCGCCGCGTCGCCTCCGTGTGCAGCGGCGCCTTCGTCCTCGCCGCGCTCGGCCTCCTCGACGGGCGCCGCGCCACCACCCACTGGCGCCACGCCCGTACCCTCGCACTGCGCCACCCGCGCGTGCGCGTCGAACCGGACGCCCTGCACCTCGCCGACGGCCGCTTCCACACCAGCGCCGGCATCAGCGCGGGCATCGACCTCGCCTTCGCGCTCGTCGAGCACGACCTCGGCGCCGAGACGGCGCGCGGCGCGGCCCGCGAACTGGTCGTCTTCGTCCAACGCCCGGGCGGGCAGTCGCAGTTCTCCACCGCGCTCGCCACCCCGCCCGCCCGCAGCGGCCTGCTGCGCACCCTCACCGACGCCGTCCTGGCCGACCCGGCCGCCGACCACGGCCTGCCCGCGATGGCGGCGGCGGCCGCCGTCAGCACCCGGCACCTGAGCCGGCTCTTCCAGGCGGAGCTGGGCACCACCCCGGCCCGCTGGGTGGAGCGCGTCCGCCTCGACCGCGCGCAGCAGCTGCTCCTGGACGGGCACGGCGTCACCTCCGCCGCCCGCCTCAGCGGCCTCGGCAGCGACGAGACCCTCCGCCGCGCCTTCGCCCGCCACCTGGGCACCACCCCGAGCGAGTACCGGGCCCGGTTCAGCTCCACCAGGGAGCCCTGACCAAGGCGGCGCGCCGACCCGACCGGGTCAGCGGCGGACGGCCTTACGGGCGCGCCGGGCGAACCGGTGGGCGCGCTGGACGGCGACGAAGCCGCCCATCGAATCGGTGAGCGTGAGGCGGTACTTGAGCCGCAGCCGGCCGTTCAGCTCGGCGACGCGCTCGGGGCCGATGGCCTCGACGAGGCGGCTGACGTTGCGCTGGTAGGCCGCGCGGTAGGCGCGGTCGCCGTCGGGGACGGACCAGAAGAACATCGGGATCTCCTCGACCAGGCAGTTGTGGTCGTAGGCCCGCAGGTACTCGGTGAACTTCGGCTCGGGCCGGGCGAGGAGCCACTCGCGGACGAGTTCCATCGAGCGGACGCGGTCGACGACCCCGCGCGGGTCGGTCTTCTTCTGGGTGATGGACAGATCCCCGTCCTCGCGGACGCGCCAGTGGTAGATCGGCTCGGAGATCACGTCGACGTGGTCGGCGAGGAAGTGGTGGGGCACGCTGACCGGGGCGTCCTCGTACAGGATGCCCTCGGGGTAGAGGATGCCGGCGGCGTCGAAGAAGGAGCGCCGGTAGACCTTGTTCCAGGCGGTGCGGTCGGTGACGAGGGCGGGCAGTTCGCTGATGTGGGTGCGCAGCCGGGTCTCGCGGAAGGGGCGGCGGTGGCCGTGGGAGGGGCTGAGGCCCGTGGTGCGCAGGCGCATGGCGTTGCCGGTGGCGAAGGCGGAGCCGGTCTCGTCGAGGGTGCTGATCATCAGACGGTAGGCGTGCGCGGGCACGACGTCGTCGCTGTCGACGAAGGTGAGGTAGTCGGTGCCGGGGGTGAGGTGGCGCCAGCCGGTGTTGCGGGCGGCGCCGAGGCCCTGGTTGTCCTGGCGCACGAGCCGGAAGCGCCGGTCCTCGGCGGCGAACTCCCGGGCGATGCGCGGGCCGTCGTCGGTGGAGCCGTCGTCGACCATGACGCACTCGAAGTCGTCGAAGGTCTGCGCCGCGATCGATTCGAGGCATTCCCGCAGGTAGCGCTCGACGTTGTAGATCGGGACGACGACGGACAGACGCGGGGCCATCAAGGACCTTTCGCTCGGCGGGTCGACAGCGGGGCCGGCAGCGGGGTCGGCGACCGCTCGGCGGCGGAGTGGTCCGGCGGCCGGACACGACCGTGTACGACCGGCGACGGCCGGTCACCGGCGGTGGCCCGAGCGTAGGGACCGTGCACGACCGTCCGGCGAACTCCAGGTGACGCCCGGACTTCGCGGCGGTGAGGCGGCCGTGTGCAACGTCAACCATACGGGTCAATGCGCGGCCCCCGCCCGCGCCACGCGCGCCGGTGCCCCGGACCGCCCGACCGGTCCGGGGCACCGACGGGTCAGGGCCTCAGGCGGACTTGACCGCCGCGAAGCGCTCGGAGACGTCCTGCCAGTTGACGACGTCCCACAGGCGGGTGACGTAGTCCGGGCGGACGTTGCGGTACTGCAGGTAGTACGCGTGCTCCCAGGCGTCGAAGGCCAGCAGCGGGGTGCTGCCCTGGCCGACGTTGCCGTGGTGGTCGTAGACCTGCTCGACGATCAGGCGCTGACCGAGCGGCTCCCAGGAGAGGATGCCCCAGCCGGAGCCCTGGACGCCGGTGGTGGCGGTCGAGAGCTGCTTCTTGAACGCCTCGAAGCTGCCGAAGTGCTCGGTGATGGCGTCGGCCAGCTCGCCCTCGGGGCGCTCGCCGCCCTCCGGGGAGAGGTTCTGCCAGAACAGCGAGTGCAGCACGTGGCCGGACAGGTGGAAGGCGAAGGTCTTCTGCAGCCCGACCAGGCCGCCGAACTGCTCCTTGTCGCGGGCCTCGGCCAGCTGCTCCAGGGTGTCGTTGGCGCCCTTGACGTACGCGGCGTGGTGCTTGGAGTGGTGCAGCTCCAGGATCTCGGCCGACATCGCCCGCTCCAGCGCGGAGTAGTCGTACGGGAGGTCGGGAAGCGTGTAGGTGCCCATCAGGACACGGCCCCTTTCGGCTGGTTGAACGGTCGTGATCGTGCCAGGTCTCACACTATTGCGTATGGGTTGCAAGAACGAATAGCAGGCTCCTGCGTATTCCGCCCCACGCAGTGGATCTTTCGGCGGATCCGTCCGTGGATCCGCCGGTGGATCCGTCCGCGGGCCTTTCGGCGGACCTGTCAGTGGATCTTTCGGCGGATCTGTCGATCGATGACAAACCGATGCCGTCCAGGGCCTTCCCGTAGCCGTGCACCATGTGCCATTTTACATGTCACACATTTAACGGCCGTGCCCCCAACCCCACGGCCACGACGGCCTCCGGAGGCCCCCACCCATGCGTCCCTCTCGCATAGCGAAGGCGAACGCGCGCAGACTCCCTGCGCTCGGCGCCGCCTTCTTCCTCGCAGCCGGCCTGTTCGCACCCCAGGCCCACGCGACCCCCACCCCCTCCTCCCCCTCCCCCACCGCGGCCAAGTCCCCCACGGCCACGCCCCGCTCCATCCCCGTCCCCAAGTCCCCGGACACCCCGCGCGACGCCCGCCCGCTCGCCTCCGACGCCCAGGCGAAGCACAACGCCCCGGCCGCGGGCAGCGCCGCCGGAAAGCACGTCGCGTCACGGCAGTTGGCCGCCGCCACGACCTGCGACGCGTCCGGATTCACCGGCAAGACCGGCGCCGCGCTCGTCCAGCAGATCAAGTCCTCCAGCCTGGACTGCGTCAACACCCTCTTCCAGCTCACCGGCAACGACGCCAAGGCCGCGTTCAACGAGGCCCAGATGGTGACGGTCGCCAACGCGCTGCGCGACACCGCCGCCACGTACCCGGGCGACAACTCCACCTCCGCGGGCCAGCTGGTGTACTTCCTGCGCGCCGGCTACTACGTCCAGTGGAACAACGCCGACGCCGTCGGCACGTACGGCACCGGCCTCCAGAGCGCCATCCGCGGCGCCCTCGACGGCTTCTTCGCCGCCCCGCACAGCAAGGACGTCACCGACGCCAACGGCGCCACCTTCGCCGAGGCCGTCACCCTGATCGACAGCGCCCGGGAGAACGCCCGCTACACCGGCGTCGTCAAGCGGCTGCTCGGCGACTGGACCACCTCCTGGCCCGCCTCGATGACCGCCGCCGTCAGCAACACCGAGACCGTCATCTCCCGCGGCTTCGAACTCCCCGAGTTCACCGCCGCGCTGGCGGCCGACCCGTCCTTCGCGACCTCGATCTCCTCCTTCGTCACCCGCAACAGCGCGGTGATCGACGGCGGCGACATCGTCACCAAGATCGGCATGGACCTCGGCAACTACGTCGCCGACCCCGTGCTGCGCGCCCAGGGCCGCCCGGTCGTCAAGGACCTGATCAACCGCTACCCGCTGGTCGGCAAGACCGGTCCGCTCACCATGAACCTGCTCTGGTTCACGGAGAAGAAGGACACCGGCAACTGCTCCTACTACGGCACCTGTGACCTGCCGGCCAAGCTGGTGCCGCTCGTGCTCACCAACAACCACGTCTGCAACGCGAACCTGAGCATCCGCTCCCAGAGCATGACGGACCAGCAGTTCGCGGACACCTGCACCAGCCTGATCAACCAGGACGCGTTCTTCCACAAGATCGTCAAGGACAACGGGCCGGTCGCCAACGACCGCAACACCAGCCTCGAGGTCGTCGCCTTCGACGACTACTACAACTACAGCCTCTACGCCTGGGAGATGTACGGCATCGACGTCGACAACGGCGGCGACTACGAGGAGGGCCGCCCCGACCAGGCCGGCAACCAGGCCCGGTTCATCGCCCACCAGGCGTCCTGGCTGCGCCCGACGTTCCAGATCTGGAACCTCAACCACGAGTACACCCACTACCTCGACGGCCGCTACGACATGTACGGCGACTTCGAGGCCGGCACCAGCACCCCGACCATCTGGTGGGTGGAGGGCATCGCCGAGTACGTCAACTACAGCTACCGGGGCGTGCACTACGACGCCGCCGTCGCCCAGGCCGGGCTGAACACCTACAAGCTGAGCGACCTGTTCGACACCACCTACGCCAACTCCAACCAGGTCCGCACCTACAACTGGGGCTACCTGGCGGTTCGTTACATGCTCCAGTCGCACCCGCAGGACATGACCGCGCTGTTCGCCAAGTACCGCGTCGGTGACTGGGCCGGTGCCCGCACCCTGCTCAAGACCACCATCGGCACCTCCTACGACGCCGACTTCGCCACCTGGCTGAAGGCCTGCGCCGCCGACAACTGCGGCTCCCTGCCGGTGGACCAGGCCCCGCTGTGCAGCGCGGCCGACACCCGCACCTACGACAAGAACTGCCGCCGCGACAACGTCGCCGCCACCACCGGCAACTACAGCTACAGCTTCCTGAACCTGCCCGCCGGCGTGAAGCAGCTGACCATCACCACCACCGGCGGCACCGGCAACGCCGACCTGTACTACAACGGCCCGACCTGGGCGACCACTTCGGCCTACCAGGCGAAGTCCGCCACCTCGGGCAACGCCGAGACCCTCACCATCACCAACCCGCCCGCGGGCTACGTGTACTTCAGCCTGTACGGGCAGCAGGGCTTCAACGGGGTCACCGTCACCACGACCTACAACTGATCCCAACGCGCAAGGGGCCCCGCGTACTTGCTACGCGGGGCCCTCCCCTGTCTCCTGCCCTGTCTCCTCCCCAGCCCCCTCCCCTTCCTCCTCCCCCGCCCGCCAGACGACCAGCGGCGGGCGCACGGCCGCGCACAGCGGATGCCCCTTGACGTCCGTCAACCCGAGCCGCGCCACCAGCAGACCGCTCACCGCCGCCGCCTCCACGGTCTCCCGGTCCACGGCCTCCAGCATCAGCTTCGCCCGCCGGAACATCGACCGCCCCTCCCCCGCAACCTCGGCCCCCACCCAGCTCAGATAGACGAACCGCCCGCCCGGCGCCCCCTGCACGTACCGTCCGGTGACGTCCGGACGACCGTCCGGCAACCGCTTCACCTCGCACTCCAGTGCCCAGCGCGCCGAGGCCGCGTCCCCGGGCTGCGGGTCCAGCAACTCGGCCGGGCGGCCCCGCCGTTGGACGGCGACGTGCACATCCTCGTACGCCGGGAACCCCGGCCCGCCGACACAGGTGCGCCCGGGCAGATCCGTGGCCTCGATCCTCAGCTCCATGACCGCCATTGTCGCCTGCCGCTCTCCGCCACCGGCCGCCGTCGGCCGAGAAATCCCTTGGCGTCGGCGCCGCCCGTTCGGCTAGGTTGGCGGTCATGACGACCGGGACGGCCTTGCGCCACTCACGAACTGGCGACCCGGCACTCCGTTGACGGCGGCTCGGGCTCCTCCTTCGTCGTGTTGGACCACGGTTCCACGCATCCACCACGACAGGAGACCTCCATGCCCACCACCACGCTGCAGATCCCCACCCCGGACGGCCCGGCCGACGCGTTCGCCGCCTTCCCGGACGGGGGCGGGCGGCACCCCGGGGTGCTGATGTACCCCGACGCCTTCGGGATCCGGCCCGTGATCCGGGAGATGGCCCAGGAGTTGGCCTCGCACGGGTACTACGTGCTCGTGCCCAACTACCTCCACCGCGCCGGCTCCACGCCGGTGATCGAGATCCCCTCCTACATCGGCGGGGAGGAGCGGGAGGCCGTCGTCGCCCGGGTGATGCCGCTGATCATGACGCACACCCGGGAGCAGTCCCTCACCGACGCCGAGGCGTTCCTCGGGTTCCTGGCCGCACGGCCCGAGGTCGCGCCCGGCCCCGTCGGGGTGACCGGCTACTGCTTCGGGGGCCTCGTGGCCGTACGCGCGGCCGCCGCGCACCCCGAGCGGGTGGCGGCCGTCGCCGCGTTCCACGCCCCCGTGGCGGCGGACGGGCCCGAGACCTTCGAGCGGCTCACCGCGAAGGCCCACTTCGGGCACGCGGCAGGGGATGTGACGCCCGAGGCCCTCCAGGAGCTCGACCTGGCCCTCAAGGCCGCGGGCGTCGACCACACCTCCGAGATCTACCCCGACACCCAGCACGGCTTCACCATGGCCGACACCGACGTCTTCGACGCCGCCGGGCTGCGGCGGCACTGGGACCGGCTGCTGCCGCTGCTGCGCACCGCCCTGCGCACCGCCCTGACCAGCGGCTGACGGCACGGGGCCGAGGGTACGGGACTGACGGTACGGGGCGGGCGGCCGTGGTGGCCGCCCGCCCCGCGGCTCAGTCCGCCGTCCCCCGCTGGGCGGGGACGCCCCGGTCCCGCTGGAGGTCGAGGAGTTCACGGAACAGCCCGTCCGGGCGGGCGGCCAGCTCCGCCCAGGTGCCGGTCTGGACGATCCGGCCCCGGTCCATCACGATCACCCGGTCCGCCACCGCCGCATTGGCGATGTTGTGGGTGACCAGCAGCGTGATCCGGCCCGGGGCGAGGGAGCGCAGCGCGTGCAGGATGCGGTGCTCGGCGCGCGGGTCGAGGTCGGAGGTCGGCTCGTCCAGGATCAGCAGGCCCGGGCTGCGGACCGTCCGGTACAGCGCCCGGGCCACGGCCGCGCGCTGCCAGCCGCCACCGCTCAACTCCGCGCCGCCCCACCAGCCCTGGGCGAGCAGGGTGCGCCAGCCCGAGCGCAGCCGGGCGACGATCTCGTCGAAGCCCGTACGGGCGGCGGCCCGCTCGACGTCGGCCATCACCTGGTCGGTGAGGTGGCCCAGGTGGACGTTCTCGGCCGCGCCCAGCGGCCAGCGGGCGAACTCCTGCGGCACCCGGGCGACCCGGGACCACATGCCGTCCGCGTCCAGTTCCTCCACCGGCACGCCGTCCCAGGTGATCCGGCCGGACTGCGGCAGGTAGAGGCCCGAGAGCAGCTTGAGCAGGGTGGACTTGCCGCTGCCGTTCTGCCCGATCACGGCGACGATCTCCCCGGCCCGCAGGCTCATGCTCACCCCGGCGAGGGCCGGTTCCTGCTGCTCGCCCGGGTACGCGTGGACCAGGTCGCGCACCTCCACGCGCTGCGGGGCGGCGGGCACCACCGAGCCGCGCCGGATGCGGTGACCGCCGGCCTCGTCGAGGAAGGTGAAGTAGTCATCCAGGTAGAGGCCCATCCGGTAGAGCCGGGCACCGTTGCCGACCAGGCCGTGCAGCCCGGTGGCGGCCGTGCGCAGGCCGAAGGTGGCGGTGCCGGCGGCGGCCAGGTCGATCCGTCCGCTCGCGACCAGGTAGAGCAGCGCGCCCCAGATCAGCGCGCTGCCGGCGCCGGTGCCCAGGGCGGCCAGCAGCGAGACCTTGGTGGCCTCCCGGGTGGCGCGGTCGGAGGCGGCGACGATCTTGGCCTCGGCGCGGCGGTACTTGGCCATCAGGAAGGGCGGCACCTGGTCCGAACGCACCTGGTCGGCCCGGGTCTTGTCGATCAGGAACCAGCGGTAGACGCGCAGCGCGCCGCGCTCCTCGTTGGTGGTGACCGCCGCCAGGTAGTGGATGCGGGCGGTGCGCACGGCCCCGACGCCGGTGGGCACCGAGCCGAGCAGCAGCAGCGGCACCAGCCAGGGGTGCAGGGTGGCCAGCACGCCCGCGGCGGCGGCCAGCGAGACGGTGGAGGCGATCACGTCCTGGGCGGTGGAGAGCAGGTCGGGGGTGGTGGAGGAGCCCCGGTCCGCCGCCTCCCACTGCTCGTTGTAGGCGGGCTCGTCGTAGGCTTCCAGCTCGGCCTCGCACCCGGCGGCGATCAGGGCCAGGCCCTCTCTTTCGGATGTTGTCGGATGAGCGGGCGGCGTTGGGGTGCGTGCATCGGCGGTGCCGAGGAGGGAGTAGATGCGGAGCATCGGCGACTGACGAGAAGCCGGCGAGGTGCGTGCCCCGGCGGCGC
The DNA here is from genome assembly GCF_044455705.1 of Kitasatospora sp. NPDC051170. Classification (NCBI taxonomy): domain Bacteria; kingdom Bacillati; phylum Actinomycetota; class Actinomycetes; order Kitasatosporales; family Streptomycetaceae; genus Kitasatospora; species Kitasatospora sp. NPDC051170. The sequence continues at coordinate 155,148 of NZ_JBITFA010000016.1, forward strand.
CCGCCCGGCAAGATCCGAAAGAGAGGGCCTAGCTCCGCCTCCCGGGTGATCCTGGGCGAGACCCGGCCGGAGAGGCCGACCACGGCGATGCCGAGGACGGCGCGCAGCGCGGCGGAGGCGGTGAGCAGCGCTAGCGAGGGCGCGGCGGTGCGCAGGTGGTCGGTGACGGGCCCGGCGACCAGCAGGGCGTTCAGCGTGCCGGTGGTGGCGTACAGCGCCAGCGCGCCGAAGACTCCGGCGAGCGCCTGGCAGACCAGCAGCAGCGCGGTGGAGGTGCGGTCCGCCGCCCAGGCCAGGCCCAGCGCGCGGCGCACCAGGTGGGGCAGGCGGCGCATCATCGCGCTCGCGGACATGGAGGCGGCCGCGGCGGCCCTGCGGTCGCCGGGGTAGCGCAGGCGCAGCTCCTCCTCCTGCCCCTTCTCGTCCTCGGGCTGCGCGGGGTGCTCGGGATTCTCGGCTTTGTCGGGGTTCTCGGCCTTCTCGGAACGCACGATCTGCTCGGACACAGTGCTCCCTGTTCCCTGGTACGGCGGCCTCGCGGCCGGGGCGGGTCCGCACGCGGGCAGCCCTGATCGCCCGAGGGACGACGGGAGTTGGTCGACGGGAGCTCAGGGCCGCCGGTGCGGACCCCGATCCTGGCAGCGCGGCGCGGGGCCTCCCGGCGTGTCTTCACCGGTCTCACTCGATCCGGGCGATTCCGTGTCGGGGACGGCGGGTTGGTGGCTTTCGATCATCGGGAGGGTCCTCGATGTTCGATTCCGTACCGGTCTCTCGGTCAGCGCGGGGGCTCCAGCCTGAGCAGGGCCGGGGTGGTCTCCGGCGCGGCCAGGCGCAGCAGGCCGTGGCCGATGCCCGCCAGGCCGACCATCAGGGAGGGGCTGTGGGCGCCGTGCGGGAGGCCGCAGACGAAGCCCCGGTCGTCGAGGGCGTCCAGTGTGGCCCCCGCCCGGGCCAGGGCGGGGCGGCGCCAGGCGGGGCCGGCGAGGAGGAGGGTGTCGAGGTTGCCCAGGTCCCCGTGGCAGAGGGAGAAGTTGGAGCCGAAGCCCTCGCGCAGCACCGTCCCGGCGGCGGTGTCGCGTTCGGCGAGCAGGGCTTCGGCCGCCTGGGGCAGCAGCTCGGCGAGTTCGGTGCGGGCGAGCGCGACCCCGGCCGCGCCGTGGCACCACAGGGCGGGGTAGCCGGGGGCGTCGGGCCCTCCGTCCTCGCGGACGTCGCGCCAGTTGCGGGCGCCGGCGTCGTAGAGGGTGCGCTCGTACGCGACGGCGGCGAGGGCGAGTTCGGCGGGGCGGGCCTCGCCGAGGCGGTGGGCGGCGTGGGCGAGGGCCCAGGCGATGCCGGAGCCGCCGTGGGCGAACCCGGCGAGCGGGCGGGTGACGGTGCCGGCGAGGGAGGCGGGCAGCCAGCCGACGCCGCCCTCGGGGTGCGGGAGGGCGGCCTCGGCCAGGCGCTCGGCGCAGGCGGCGAGGGCGTCGGTGACGGCGGGGCCGGGGCGGACGGCCTCCCAGGCGAGCAGGCCCCCGATGGTGCCGGCGTTTCCGGCGACGAGGTCGTGGTACTCGTCCTCGGCTGCTGTGGCGGCGACCCTGCGCAGGACCGCCTCGGCCAGCTCCTCCAGCTCGGAGTCCGGTTGGTGGGCGGCGAGTTGGGCGAGGGCGTAGAGCACGCCGCCCGTCCCGGCGAGGCCGCCGCCGAGGCGGTCGGCCCGGCGGCGGACCTGATGGCGCAGGGTGGTCTCGGCGGCGGTGGCGGCGGAGCGGTGTCCGGACTCGCCGGTGGCGAGGGCGAGTTGGTGCAGGAAGAGGGTGACCCCTGCCGTACCGCTGTAGAGGTCGGGGCCGAGTTCGGCGGGTGCCCAGCGGCCGGGCGGGGTCCAGTTGGGGCCCACCCAGGCGAGGTCGGCCTCGCCCCGGAACGCCTCGCCGAGGAGCAGGCCGGAAGCCTCGACGGCCTTCGCCAGGGCCCGTTCGGCCAGCTTCTCGGTGCCGGACTCCCGGGGCGCGGAGGCCACCGCGGCCGGGGAGCGGCGCGGTTCGCGGGCGCCGTCCGCCGTGGTCACCGACAGGCGCAGCAGGCGCAGTTGGCGGGCGAGGTCCTCCTCGCCGAGGGCGTCGACCTTGGCGAGGGCGAGGTCGAGCACCGGCCGGTCGGTGGCTCCGGGGACGGCGGCGCCGGTGCCGGTGCGGGCCTCGGTGCCGTCGGGGCGGATGGTGAAGACGGGCACGTCGCCGCGCCAGAGGTCGGCGCGTTCGTGGTCGAGGTAGGCGAGGGCGTGTTCCTCCCAGGCGGCGAGGGCCCAGAGGCGGTCGAGGTGGCGGTCCTGGTCGAGGCCGTCGCGCAGCAGGTCGGGGTGGCAGGCGGTGGCGAGCAGGCTGCGGTACTCGAAGGTGTCGCGGCGCAGCATCCGGGTCTCGTCCGGTCCGAACGCCCGGACCAGCGCGCGCACTTCGGCCTTGTGGTCGGCGAGCAGCCGGTACGCCTCGGTGAAGCCCGCTTCCAACTCCTCGACGTGGTCGGCCAGTCGGAGCCTCTGCCCGGCAGGGACGGGGCGGCTTCCGGGCGCCTGGACGGGCATGCGCCGGTACTCCAGCCGGAGTTGGTCGGTGCCCTGGTCGACGAGCACGGGCGCGGGGCGCGGCGGCAGGCTGTCCGGGTCCCAGCCGAGGGCGGAGAGGTCGGCGCCGCCGTTGCCCTCGTCCCACATCCGTTCGGGCAGCAGGCCGGAGCGCAGCACCGAGTGCCGGGCCTGGTAGCGGGCGAGGCGTTCGGCCCGGGAGAGGTCCTTCTCGGGCTCGGGCAGGTCGGGGTGGAGCACGGCCTCCAGGTCGATCAGGACGGGCTGGTCGCGGACGGCCAGGAGGTTCTGGGCGTGGCAGTCGACGGCGTCGAGGACGTACAGCAGGGCGGCGAGCGCCCCGGCGCGGTGGTAGAACGCGCTCAACTCGGCGTCGTCGCGCGCCGGTTCGGCGGTGACGAAGGCGACCCAGCCGTAGCCGTCGCGGCCGAGGTGGGTGAGGTCGTGCAGCGGCAGGGCCAGCTTGGGGTTGAGCCAGTGCAGCAGGTGCTGGAAGTGGGTCTCGGCGCCGAGCGGGCGGGGCTTGTAGACGATCCGGGTGCCGTCCTCGAAGCGCAGGCAGCTGACGGTGGCGCCGCCCCGATGGGGGTCGCCCAGGCCCGTGGCGAGTTCGGCGAGGCGGCCGGGCGGGCGGCCGCCCGCGAAGGTGGCGGTGAGGGCGGGGAGGTCGGCGGCGAGGCGGCGGTAGAGGGTGAGGCAGGTGTCGGCCCACTGGTCGGCGCCGGTGGCGAGGCGGTGGGCGAGCACGGGGTAGTCGGCGAGGAGGCGGACGGACCGGTCGGGTGCGGTGAGCCGGTCGAGGAAGTCGCGGTAGCGCGCCTCGGGGGTGTCGCCGGTCAACTCGCCGCCGAGGCGGGCGATGTGGAGCTCCGTGATGACGGTGCGGACGGCACTGGCGTGGGCGGCCCCGGTGAGCGCGGGCAGGACGAGGGCGGCCAGCTCCTCGGGCGTGCCGAGCGGGGCGAGGGCCGGGAGCGCGGCGAGGCCCGCGCGCAGCCGGTCGCGGGCGGCGGCGAGGGCGGGGGAGGCGATCCGGGCGAAGGCGTGGTCCTCGGGGACGTCGAGGATGTGCCCGGCCTCGAAGGCGTCGGCGAGGCGGACGGCCCACTCGGGGGTGGCGAGGCGGTCGGCGAGGGAGTCCGGGCTCTCGGCGAGCAGGGCCAGCAGCCCGGCCTGGTCGAGGCCGTCGGCGGCGAGCCGGCGGTCGAACCAGCCGGGCCGGTCGAAGGGCGTCTGGGCGCGCCAGCGGTCGAGGACCCGCCGTGCGCGCTCCCGGTCCCGGTCCGTCCCCGAACCGGCGGGGGCGGTTCCCCGGGCGGCGAGCGGGAGGGCCCGGACGGCGGCGCGGCGGAGTGCGGACGTGTCGACCACGGGTGGGGCGGCCTTCCTGTTCGATGCCGGATGCGCTGTTCTCTGCCGGACGCGCCGATCGGTGCCGGACGCGCCGATCGGTGCCGGACGCGCCGATCGGTGCCGATCACGCCGATCGCGCCGATCACGCCGATCGGCGCCGGATGCGGGTCCGGCGGTGCGGCCCGCCGGGCACGCACCGCCGGGTGTGCGGGCTCAGTAGGCGCTGCACATCCGCCAGCAACTGGACGGGTACTCACAGGTGTTGAGCTGCTTGCCCGCGCTCACGTACACCTCGTCCGCCGGGTCGCCGGCGGGGTGGGCGCCCTGGCCGGTGCCGAGGCCGAGGCGGAAGTCCTCGTCCCGGAGCGCGCGGACCTGCGCGGTGGTGGTCGGCATGTCGAATCCTCCCGGCTCAGAAGCTGCAGACGTGCGCGCAGCTGCTCCAGCCGCCGCAGGTACCGGACTTGACGGCGGCGGTCACGTACAGCTCGTCGGAGAGGTCGCCGGCCGGGTGGGCCTCGCCTCCCTGGGCGAGGGTCAGCCGGAAGTCCTCGTCCCTGAGCGCGCGGACCTGGTCGGCCGTGGGCTGCATGGTGCCTCCTTCAGACGGTCGGTACCGGCACGGTCGTGCCGCGCCGGATACTCGCACCGCCCCACCGGGCGCACCAGGGTCACGCCGCGGGCCGTACAGGATTTCGGCCACGATCGAACTAGCGCCCCTCCACCACCCTCGACCTGCCCGGCGTCCTGTCACGGCGGCCGCCGGGGAGTGCCGCCGTCGCCGCCGGGCGCCGTACACCTGGCCGGAAACCCGGTGATACGACAGCCATGACCCGGCCTTCACGTTTGAACGGTCCGGCCCGGGGCAGCACCCGCCTCCTGTGGCCGCGCCGGGCACGGCGGGCCAGGATGGAATCCACCCCTGCCCCGGCCCGATCGGAGTCCGATGAGCGACCGCCACCACGTCGTCCTGCTGACCTTCCCGGACGCCACCGGCTGGCGCCCGGCCTTCGAGGAAGCCCGGCACCTGCCCGGCCTGCGGTTCGCGGCGGCCATGGAGCGCAGCACCGAGGGCCTGCTCGAGGTCGAGGACACCTACACCAAGGGCGCCGGTGTGGCCACCGTCGGCTCGGGCGTGCTGGGCGGCCTGGTCGGGCTGCTCGGCGGCCCGGTCGGCGTGCTGCTCGGCTTCGCCGCGGGCGCGGCGCTCGGCAACGCCGCCGAGGAGCGCGCCGCCACCGAGGGCGGCGCGGCCCTGATCGTGCTCTCCCCGCGCGTCCCGGACGGCGGGGCGCTGATCGCCCTGGAGGCCGTCGAACACTCCCCCGAGCCGGCGGACGAGCTGGCCGCGAAGCACGGGGCCTCGGTGGAGCGGCTCGACGCGGACGCCTTCGCCGAGGAGGTCAAGGCGGCGGAGGAGGCTGCGGAGAAGGGCTAGCACTACGCCGGTAGTGGCACTACTTCCGTAGTGCCACTACCGGCGTAGTTCCCACCCCACCACCCTCAGGTCATCCGGTACAGCACGGGCATCGTGCCCACCCGGTTGACCAGCAGGTTCTGCTGCACGTACCCCCGGAAGCTCGGCCGGCTCACCTGCCGCAGCAGCAGCCCCAGTGCGCTGGTGTCCCAGCGGGCGTGGTTGACGAACACGTAGTCCGAGTCGGTGCCGTCCAGCGGTTCGAGCAGGGTGGAGTTGTCGAGCCCGGTCTTGCGGACGTACCAGCCGGCCAGGTGGTCCCACAGCTCCAGCGCCACCGCGCGGTCCTCGGCGACGAAGTGGTTGAACAGGAAGAGCCCCGCCCGGCTGTGGTCCACCGCGCCGAGCGAGCGGGTGCAGCGCGCCCGCAGTTCGTGGGTGTCGGAGGCGGCGGCGGTGAGGGTGGCCCGGAGCTCCCCGTACGCCTCGCCCCCGGTGACCGGGCCGAGGTCCTCGGGGGTGTCGGTCTCGACGAGGACGGCGACGTCGAAGCGCGCCTGGTGGAACTGCGGCTGTCGGGCGTAGCCGCCGGCCGGCGGCACCACCAGCGCCCGGTAGACGGTGACCCGCCGCACCGCCGGGTGCCCCTGCAGGGCGGTGGCCAGCGGCTTGAGCCGGTCGAGCAGGGCGCTGCGCGCGGGGACGGTCCGGACGAGGGGCGGCCCGCTCGGCGGGGCCACCGCGCCGGCCAGGTGCAGGTAGCCGTTCGGCGGCGGGTCGACCAGCGTCGCGCGGGGGTAGGCGGAGTTCGGGTTGAGGAGTTCGAACCGCATGATCGCTCCACGGACGGGGAGGCGGGTGGCGTCCCCCCTTCGGGTCGCCTACCCGCCTCCCGCCCCGCCAAGCCCCGGCACGCGGCCTACTCCGCCCGCAGCGCGTCCACCGTCCGCGAACGCGCCGCCCGTACGGCCGGGAGCAGGGCGCCGAGCAGGGCGATCAGCACCCCGCCGAGGGCGAGGGCGGTCAGCAGCGGGGTGCCGAACACGTCCAGGGCTTCGGCCGGGAAGTTCAGCCCGGCGGAGTGGCCCATGGCGGGCACGGTGAGCCCGTGCAGCAGCAGCCCCGCGGGCAGGCCGACGGCTCCGCCGACGGCGCCGACCAGCAGCACCGAGGAGAGGACGACGCCGGCGGTCTGCGCCGGGGTCATGCCGAGGGCCTTGGTGACGCCCATCTCCCGGGTGCGTTCGCGGATCTCCAGGACGACGGTGTTGAACACCCCGAGCCCGGCGACGAGGACCAGCAAGGCGGTCAGCGTCGCGGTGAGGGACTTCAGCGCCAGGATGGAGTCCGCCGAGTGCGTCTCCGGCTCTCCGGCGGTCAGGCCCTGCGGGGCGAGCGCCGCGCTCAGGGCGGCGGTGTAGCGGGCCTGGTCGGTGCCGGGCCTGAGCTCGACGAACCACTGGTACGGCGCGGGCGCCGTCCCGGCCGGGTAGCTCGCGGCGTCGGTGAGCAGCTCGTCGGTCTGGGTGTGCGGGTCGAAGACCTCGCCGACGAGGCGGACGGTGACGGTCCGCCCGTGGGCCGTGAAGCCGACCCGGTCGCCGACCTTCAGCCCGGCCTCGGTGAGGAAGGTGGAGGGCGCGACGGCCTCGCCGGGGCCCTGGAACCAGCGGCCGGAGACCATCTTGTACCCCGCCCGGGAGGAGTCGCCCGCGAAGGCGGTGACGGTGGTGGCCCCGGCGACCCCGGGGACGAGGACGTCCTCGGTGCCGATGCCGTAGGAGGCGCCGGTGCCGGGCTGGGCGGCCAGGGCGGAGTTCACGGCGGCGTTCACGGCGGCCGGGTCCGGCGGGGGCGTCGACGACGACGCTTCGGGCGGCCCGTGCGGACGGACGGCATGGACGACCACGCCCTCGGTGCCGTGGTTCTTGGCCCCCTGCACCCAGGACATCGTGCCGCCCATGCCCACCGCGAAGGTCGCCGCGGCCGTGCCGAACAGCACGGCCGCGAGCATCCCGGCGGCGCGGGCCGGGCGGGCGAACGGCTGGGCGAGGCCCAGGCCCACCGGCCGTGGCAGCGGCAGCCGGGCGGTCAGCGCGGCCACCCGCCGGGCGAGGGCGTCGCGCCGGGTGGCACCCGCCGTACGGCCCACGGCCAGCGCGTCGACGGTGCGCAGCCGTCCGGCGCGGGCGGCGGCCGCCCAGGCGACCAGGGCGACGAGGGCGAGGGTTCCGCCCGCGACGGCCGCGTCCACCCCGGGGGACAGGGCCGAGGCGTTGGTGCCGTACAGCCGGCCGGTGGTGGCGAGGACCGGGATCGTCAGCAGGTTGCCCGCCACGACCCCCAGCCCGGTGCCGATCCCCGCCGGGAGCAGCGCCTGGGCGACGTAGGCGCGCACCACCTGGGCGGGGGTGCAGCCGAGGGCCTTGAGTACGCCGATCCTGCGGGTGGCGGTGCCGACCGCGCCGGCCACCACGTTGCCCGCGACCAGGACGGACATCGCCAGGCCCAGCAGGCCGAAGGCGACCATGAACGGCAGGAACAGCGCGGTGTTGCGGTCCGAGCCCTGCTTGGCGTCGAGCCAGGACTGCGCGCCGGCCAGCGCCCCGGCGGGGGCGGCGGCGGCCACGGCGGCGCGGTCGGCGTCCATCGCGGCGGTGGTGGAGGCGTCGGTGAAGCGGTAGAGCATCTCGTAGCCGGGGGTGGTGCCCGGCGCGGTGAGGGCGGCGAGGCCCTCGGGCCGTACCCAGGCGTCGGCGGTGCGGCTGACGGACCGGGCGAAGCCGACGATCCTGAGGGTGGGCGCGCCCGGCAGGCCGGGCAGGCGCAGGAGGTCGCCGAGGTCCACGTTCAGGTCGCGGTACCCGAGGTCGATCACCACCTCGCCCGGCTCCTTCGGCCAACTCCCCTGGTCCAGGGTGACGTTGTCGACCTCTCCGGCGGGCTGGGCCCGGCCGGCGACCGTCATCGGCGCCATCGACATCCCGGCCGGGACCGGCACCTTCGGCGCGACCGGCTCCGGGTCGACGGTGACGGTGCGGTACGGGCCCGCCGTCTGCGCCACGCCGGGCGCGTGGGCCGTGGCGGCGAGCTGCTCGGCGCTCGCCCGGGAGCCGTCGAAGCGGGCGGTGAGGTGGGCGCCGTGCTGCCCGTCGAAGGCCCGGTCGAAGGGCGCCTGCGAGGCGACCAGCAGCGAACCGCCCAGCACGGAGCAGGTGGTGGCGACCATGGCGGCCAGCCCCACCGCGACCGTCTGTGTCCGCCGCCTGCGCACCCCGGCGCGGACCACCCTTCCCAGCGGGCTCATGCCGCGATCACCGAGGAGCCCGCCGCAGGGTCCGCTTCGGCGGTGCCCGGCGAGGGGTCCGCCGCCGAGTCCGACTCCACCCGGCCGTCGCGCATCCGCACCGTGCGGGTGGCGCAGTCCCGGGCCAGCGCCAGGTCGTGGGTGACCAGCAGGATCGTCTGCCCGTCCTGGTGCAGCTCGCGCAGCAGCTCCTTGACGTCCTCGCCGGAGGCGGAGTCCAGCGCCCCGGTCGGCTCGTCCGCCAGCAGCAGCGCCGGGTCGTTCATCAACGCCCGGGCCACCGCGACGCGTTGGCGCTCCCCACCGGAGAGCCGCCCGGGGTGGGCGCGGGCGTGGCGTTCGATGCCGAGCGACTCCAGCAGCTCCCCCGCCCGCCGCCGGGCCTCGCCGCGCGGGACTCCGGCGAGTTCCCCGGCCAGCATCACGTTATCCGCCACCGTCAGGTCGTCCAGCAGGTTGAAGAACTGGAACACCATGCCGATCGTCCCGCGCCGGAAGCGCGCCGAACCCGCCTCGCCGAGCCGGTCCACCCGCGTCCCGGCGACGGTCACCGTGCCCGCGCTCGGCCGGTCCAGCCCGGCCACCAGGTTGAGCAGCGTCGACTTCCCGCTGCCGGAGGGCCCGAGCACGGCCACCGACTCCCCTGCCCGCACCGTCAGCGACACCCCGTCCAGGGCCGCCCGCGCCCCCTCGTAGTGGCGGCTGACGCCGCTCAGTTCGATCACCGGCTCGCTGCTCATGTCCCCGCTCCTCAGCTGCTACGGGCCCGTCCCGGCCCGTCTCGACGCGTCTCGTCCTGACTCGACTCGACCTGACGGGGACGAAGGTACGGACGGACGGCCCGCGCCCGCGTCCGCCGCCGTCGGCAGATTCCGTACCGCGCCGGAGGTACGCCGCGCGCCGTCATCCCCGCGATGTAGTCACCGGGTGTACGGGCCGCAGCCGCCCGCCGGGCTGTGCCGGGCGCGGTCGGGCCGCCACAATGTCCCGGTGATCAACCACCCGACGGTGCGGCGGCTGCTGGAGGCCGTCCGCCCCGACCCCGAAAGGGCCCCGGCGCCCCGGCCCGTGACGGCGCGCGGCCTCGCGTTCGACGCGGCCGTGGCACTGTTCCTGGCGGCGGTCGCCGGCCGCTACGCCTCGATCGCGCACGGACCGGAGGAGGCGTCCTGGCAGGGGCTGCGGCTGCTGGTCCCGTTCGTGCCGCTGCCGCTGCTGCTGCGGCGGCGTTACCCGCTGACGGTGCTGGTGGCGGTGGTCGCGGGCGCGCTGCTGGTGCGGCACACCTCCGAGGACATCGCGTACACGATGGGCGAGGCGGTGATCGTCGCCGCGTACAGTGCCGCCGCGTACGGGCGCCGCCTCTGGCCGGTGCTGTCCGCTCTGGCCGCCGCGACCGCCGCCCTGGTCCTGCTGTTCACGGCGGCGAAGCTGCCGCACTTCCCCAACGGCGTGATGGCCGTGCTGGTGCTGGTGCCGGTGTTCGCGGTGGCCTGGGAGCTGCGGATGTGGCGGCGCCGGGTGGAGGAGGAGCGGGAGCGGCGCTCCGATCTGGAGAGTGCCCAGCTGGCGGCCCTGGAGCGCGCGGTGGAGCTCGAACGGGCGCGCATCGCCCGGGAGTTGCACGACGTGGTGACCCACAACGTGAGCATGATGACGATCCAGGCCGGCGCCGCCCGCAAGATCCTGGACACCGCACCGGACCGGGCCCGCGAGGCGATGGCCGCGGTGGAGGCCGGAGGCCGCGCGGCGATGACCGAACTGCGGCACGTGATGGGCCTGTTGACGATCGAGGCGGGCTCGGGGGAGGACCCTGCGGGCAGTGCGGACCTGAGCCCGCAGCCGGGTCTCGACCGGCTCGACGCCCTGGTCGAGGGCGTCCGGCGGGCCGGTCTGCCGGTGACCCTGACCGTCCGCGGCGAGCCGGGGCCCGTCCCGCCCGGGGTCGGGCTGGCGGCCTACCGCGTCGTCCAGGAGGCCCTGACCAACACCGTCAAGCACGCGGGCGGCGCCGAAGCCCGCGTGACGGTCGAGTACGGCGCCGACCGGCTGCGGGTGGAGGTCACCGACACCGGCGGCCGCCGCACCGGCGCCGCCTCCACCGGCAACGGCCGGGGCCTGCTCGGCCTGCGCGAACGCCTCGCCGTCTACGGCGGCACCCTGCACACCGGCCCCCGCACCCGCGGCGGCTACCGCGTCAAAGCCCTGATCCCGTTGGAGAGTTCGTGAGCATGCTGCGCGTGGTGGTGGCCGACGACCAGGCCCTGGTCCGTACCGGGTTCCGGCTGATCCTGGAGTCCGAGGGCATCGAGGTGACGGCCGAGGCCGAGGACGGCGAGCAGGCCGTGGCGGCGGTGCGGCGCACCCGGCCGGACGTGGTGCTGATGGACATCCGGATGCCGGGCCTGGACGGGCTGGAGGCCACCCGGCGCATCCTCGCCGACCCCGCGCCCGCGGGGCAGGAGCCGCCGAGGATCATCATGCTGACCACCTTCGACCTGGACCACTACGTGTACGCGGCGATGGCCGCCGGGGCGAGCGGCTTCCTACTCAAGGACGTCACCCCCGAGCACCTGGCCGCCGCCGTCCGCCTGGTGCGCACCGGGGACGCGCTGCTCGCCCCCGCGATCACCCGCCGGCTGGTCGAGCGCTTCGCCCGCCCGGACACCGGGCCCGACGCGGCCTCGGCCCCGCACCGGGAGCTGGCCACGCTCACCCCGCGCGAGCTGGAGGTGACCACGCTGCTCGCGCGCGGGCTCAGCAACGCCGAACTCGCCGCCCGGCTGGGCCTGTCGGAGGCGACGGTGAAGACGCACGTCGCCCGCATCCTCGCCAAGCTGGGCCTGCGCGACCGGGCCCAGGTGGTGGTCGCGGCGTACGAGACGGGGCTGGTGAGCGTGGGCTCGTCGGACAGCTGAAACGGCCGCTGACACGCCGTGACGGCGGGAGCCCTCGGTCGGGGGCTCCCGCCGTCACGGATCGAGCCGGGATCGATCCGGATCGAGCCGGATCAGGCCGGATCGAGCCGGGGTCACACCAGGTCGTACCGGTCCCCGTTCATGACCTTGACCCAGGCCGCGACGAAGTCCGTCACGAACTTCTCCTTGGCGTCGTCCGAGGCGTACACCTCGGCCACGGCCCGCAGTTCGGCGTTGGAGCCGAACACCAGGTCCGCCCGGCTGCCGGTCCAGCGGACCGCGCCCGACTCGTCCCGGCCCTCGAAGGTGTCGGACGCCTCGGTGGTGGCCTTCCAACTGGTGCCCAGGTCCAGCAGGTTGACGAAGAAGTCGTTCGTCAGCACGCCGGGCGTGTCGGTGAGCACGCCGAGCGAGGACTGCTGGTGGTTGGCACCCAGCACGCGCAGGCCGCCGACCAGGACGGTCAGTTCGGGCGCGCTGAGGTTCAGCAGGTTCGCCTTGTCGAGCAGCAGGTACTCGGCCGGGAGCCGGTTGCCCTTGCCGACCCAGTTGCGGAAGCCGTCCGCCTTGGGCTCCAGGGCGGCGAAGGACTCGACGTCCGTGAGCTCCTGCGGGGCGTCCACGCGGCCGGGCGCGAACGGCACCTCGACGGCCAGGCCCGCCGCACGGGCGGCCTGCTCGACGCCGACGCCGCCGGCCAGCACCACCAGGTCGGCCAGGGAGACCTGGACGTCGCCGGACTGGGCGTTGAACTCCTGCTGGACGCCCTCGAGGGCGCGCAGCACGCCGGCGAGGCGGTCGGGCTCGTTGACCTCCCAGCCGATCTGCGGCTGCAGCCGGATGCGCCCGCCGTTGGCGCCGCCGCGCTTGTCGCTGTTGCGGTAGGAGGAGGCGGCCGCCCAGGCGGTGGAGACCAGCTCGGAGACGGACAGGCCCGTGGCGGCGATGCGGCGCTTGAGGTCGGCGACCTCGGCCGCGCCGATCTGCTGGTACGTGACGGCGGGCAGCGGGTCCTGCCAGAGCAGGTGCTCGGCGGGGACCTCGGGGCCGAGGTAGCGCACGACCGGGCCCATGTCGCGGTGGGTGAGCTTGTACCAGGCGCGGGCGAACGCGTCGGCGAAGGCCGCCGGGTTCTCCAGGAAGCGCCGGGAGATGGGCTCGTAGACCGGGTCGAAGCGCAGCGACAGGTCGGTGGTGAGCATGATCGGCACGTGGCGCTTGGACGGGTCGTGGGCGTCCGGGACGGTGCCCTCGCCGGCGCCGTCCTTGGGCTTCCACTGGTTGGCGCCGACGGGGCTCTTGGTGAGCTCCCACTCGTAGCCGAACAGCGTCTCGAAGAAGCTGTTGTCCCAGGTGATCGGGGTGGCGGTCCAGGTGCCCTCGAGGCCGCTGGTGATCGCGTCGCCGCCGACGCCGGTGCCGAAGGTGCTCTTCCAGCCCAGGCCCTGCTGCTCGATCGGCGCGGCCTCGGGGTCGGGGCCGACGTTGTCCGCCGGGCCGGCGCCGTGGGTCTTGCCGAAGGTGTGGCCGCCGGCGATCAGCGCGACGGTCTCCTCGTCGTCCATGGCCATCCGGGCGAAGGTCTCGCGGATGTCGCGGGCGGCGGCGATCGGGTCCGGGTTGCCGTTGGGGCCTTCGGGGTTGACGTAGATGAGGCCCATCTGGACGGCGGCGAGCGGGTTCTCCAGCTCGCGGTCGCCGGTGTAGCGCTCGTCGCCGAGCCAGGTGGTCTCGGGGCCCCAGTAGACGTCCTCGTCGGGCTCCCACTCGTCGACGCGGCCGCCGCCGAAGCCGAAGGTGTCGAAGCCCATGCCTTCGAGGGCGACGTTGCCGGTGAGGACGATCAGGTCGGCCCAGGAGAGAGCGCGGCCGTACTTCTTCTTCACCGGCCAGAGCAGCCGGCGGGCCTTGTCGAGGCTGGCGTTGTCGGGCCAGCTGTTGAGCGGGGCGAAGCGCTGCTGCCCGCCGCCGGCGCCGCCGCGGCCGTCGCTGATGCGGTAGGTGCCGGCGCTGTGCCAGGCCATGCGGATCATGAACGGGCCGTAGTGCCCGAAGTCGGCCGGCCACCAGTCCTTGGAGGTGGTCAGCACCTCCTGGATGTCCCGCTTGACGGCGGGCAGGTCGAGGACCTTGAACGCGGCCGCGTAGTCGAAGTCGCCGCCGAGGGGGTTGGCCACGGCGGGGTTCTTCGCGAGGATCTTGAGGTTGAGCCGCTCGGGCCACCACTGGCGGTTCCCGCCGCCCTGGGTGGGATGCGGGGCCCGCCCGTGGTTCACCGGGCAGCCTTCCGCCTTCGCCGCCTCGCCGGTTGCATCGTGGTTGTCAGACATGGGAATCCTTCCCTACAAGGCGGATCACGTTTGTCTTACCTGCTACCTAGGCTATCGCCGGAGCCGATCCTACGATGGACGTAATCCAGGTCAAGAACGACACCAAACCCTTATCCGGTCGGGAACCGGATGACCTCGGACTCCGTTGGTAAAATCCGTTCTTCCCATTGACCTGAATAGGTGAACCGATATGAGTGACCTGCTGGACCGGCTGCGCGGGCGCGGCTGGCGCCTCACCTCCCAGCGGCGTGTCGTGGCCGAGGTCCTGGACGGCGACCACGTCCACCTGACCGCGGACGAGGTGCACGCCCGGGCGGCCGTGCACCTGCCGGAGATCTCCCGGGCGACGGTCTACAACACCCTCGGCGAGCTGGTCACCCTGGGCGAGATCATCGAGGTCTCCACGGACGGGCGCGCCAAGCGCTACGACCCCAACGCGCACCACCCCCACCAGCACCTGATCTGCACCGGCTGCGGCACCATCCGCGACGTCCACCCGACGGGCGACCCGCTCGCCGAGCTGCCCTCCGAGCAGCGCTTCGGCTTCGCCCTCTCGGGCGCCGAGGTCACCTACCGGGGGCTCTGCCCGGCCTGCGCGGGCTGACGGAGGCGGGCAGTCGCCGCACGGCCCCTCCGGTCTTCCGGCGGTGAACCAGGACGTGTAGTGTCCTGGTTATGAGGATGGGCGAAGGCGTCGAGTGGGGGCTGCACTGCTGCCTCACCCTGGCCTGGCTGGGCGACGAGCACCCCGTACCCACGGCCCGGCTGGCGGCCTGGTTCGACCTGCCGCCCGCCTACCTGACCAAGCGCCTACAGGCGCTCGTCCGGGCCGGCATCCTCACCTCCACCCCCGGGGCCAAGGGCGGCTTCCGGCTGGGCCGGGCCCCCGAGCTGATCACGCTCATGGACGTGGTCACCGCCATCGAGGGCACGGAGGAGGCGTTCCGCTGCACCGAGATCCGGCAGCGCACGGAGGGCGCCGCGGCGGCCGGCGGCGACTTCCGCCACCCCTGCGGCGTCGCCACCGCGATGCGCAGGGCCGAACTCGCCTGGCGCCGCGAACTCGCCGCCCAGACGGTGGCCGACCTGATGGCCGCCGCACCCGCCGGCGCCGCGGAGCGGACCCGGCGGCACTACTTCCGCACCTGAACCACCTCCGCACCTGAACTACTTCTGTAGTGGCACTACTTCCGTAGTGACACCACTTCCGTAGTCGACCACGCCCCGGCACCGAGTTCTCGGGAGAACCTGGATGTCCAATGTCTCGATTAAGCCCACCCCAACCGCCTCCCCCGCAGGGCTCTCCGCCACCCTCGTCCTCGCCCTCGGCACCTTCGCCGTCGGCACCGACGCCTTCGTGGTCGCCGGGTTCCTCCCGCCCATGGCCGAGGACCTGGGCACCACCACCGCCACCGCCGGCTGGTCCGTCACCGTCTTCGCCGCCGCCTACGCCGTCCTCTCCCCCGTCCTGGCCACCCTCCTCGCCCGGCTCCCCCGCCGGACCGTGCTGATCGCCGCCCTCGCCGTCCTCGGCCTGGCCAACCTCGGCTCCGCACTCGCCCCCTCGATGGCCGCCCTGCTCGCCACCCGCGTCCTCGCGGCCGCCGGCGCCGCCTCCTACACACCCAATGCGGGAGCGGCCGCCGCCTCCCTCGTCCGCCCCGGCCAGCGCGCCCGCGCCCTGGCGGTGGTGGTCGGCGGGCTGACCGTCGCCACCGCCGTCGGCGTGCCGCTGGGCAACGCGGCCAGCCACTGGTCGAGTTGGCGCACCGCGCTGGCCACCGTCGCGGGCCTGTGCCTGCTCGTCGCCGCCGTGCTGAGCCTGGTCATGCCGCCGGTGCCCGGCAGCCCCCGGGTGCCGCTGCGCACCCGGCTCGCCGTGCTGCGCCGCCCGGCCGTCCTCACTGTGCTGCCGCTCACGGTGCTCGGCATGGCCGCCGGGTACGTCGCGTACGCCTACAGCGTCCCGGTGCTGACGGCCGTCCACGTGCCCGAGCACTCCGTGCTGTGGATGCTCCTCCTGTACGGACTGGGCGCGGTGGCCGGAAACCTCGCCTCCGGCTGGGCGACCGACCGCTTCGGCTCCTCCGCCGTCCTGACCGCCGGCTACGCGGTGATGACCCTCGCCCTCGGCGGCCTGGCCTGGCTCGCCCGGCTCGCCGCCGACACCGACGTCACCGACGTCGCTGACACCGAGGCCGTCCCGCTGGTCGGCCTGCTGGTCCTGCTGTGGGGCGCGGGCTGCTGGTGCCAGACCCCGCCGCAGCAGCACCGGCTGATCGAAGTCGCCCCGCAGGAGGCGCCGTTGGTAGTCTCGCTCAACTCCTCCGGCATCTACGCGGGCATCGGCCTGGGCTCGGTACTCGGCGGCGCGACGCTCGGCTCCGGCGCCGGCGCGGTCTACGGGCTGGCCGCAGGGCTCTCGGCGCTGGCGCTGCTCTTCCTGCGGGTCAGCCTCAGGTGGTCGCGCCCGAAGGGCTCCTGAGGCCGCGTCGGAGACCCTCCCGCGCCGAGCAGGTGATCGCGTGGCGATCATCCGACCTTCGCGGTCTCGTCGTACGGTAACCGCGTCATCACCTCGCGCGCCGCCTCGTGCCCGAGCAACGGGAAGAAGAGGGGCATCCGCCACGCGGCGGGTGCCCCTCTTCTCCTCTAAGACGCCCGAGGTCAGTTGAAGACCACGACGTCGGTACGCATCGGCAGCGAGCTGCCCCAGTCGATGTTGATCTTGAAGGTCACGACCCCGTTCGCGGGGGCGATGCTCGACACCTGGAGGGCGGCGGCCCCCACGAACCGGTGCCCATTGGCGTCGATCTCCGAGGCGGTGATCACCACGCTCGAGTCGACCCCGATCACGTTCCACGGGATCTGCAGGTTGAACACCCCGTGCGACGGGGTCCACGTCCACCAACCCCGCCACACGGCACCGACGTTACCGCCGATCGCGAGGCCCTGGTGGTCGGTGCTGTCGGGGTGCGAGCCGCCCGAGATCTGCGGCAGCCCGGAGGCGGAGGATTCGACTGCGGTCATGGCGTCACTCCTTGCGCCGGGAGAGCCTTCGGGCTCTCCGAACACTTCGAGTGTCGGTCAGTATGCGCAGCATCGGCAATCACTCGTGAGAGTGAACCTGTCAATGATCAACCCGCCCTCGCCACACGCGGGTTGGGATCCGAAGGTCCCGTCAGGAGAGCCTGCGGGCGCCGGCGGCGGGGGTGGCGGTGAGGGTGTGGGGTGGGGTGAAGGCGGCGTGGCGGAAGGCGGTGGTGACGGCGGTGGCGACGTGGGGGGCCCGGGGGGCGTCCACCAGGGCGATGACGGAGCCGCCGAAGCCGCCGCCGGTCATGCGGGCGCCGTGGGCGCCGGCGGTGACGGCGGCTTCGACGGCGAGGTCCGTTTCGGGGCAGGAGACGCGGTAGTCGTCGCGGAGGGAGGCGTGGCCGGCGGTGAGGACGGGGCCGAGGGCGGTGAGGTCTCCGGTGTCGAGGTGGGCGACGGCGGTCTCGACGCGGGCGTTCTCGGTGACGACGTGGCGGACCAGGGGGCGGAGTTCGTCAGGGAGTCGAGGCAGGGAGGCAGGCAGGTCGGAGGGGGCGAGGGAGCGCAGGGCGGGCAGGCCGAGGAGGGCGGCGGCGCGTTCGCAACCGGCGCGCAGGGCGGCGTAGGCGCCGTCGGCGAGGTCGTGCTTGACGCGGGTGTCGATGACGAGCAGGGCGAGCCCCGCCCCCGTGAGGTCGATCGGGACCTGGCGGCCGGTGAGGTCGCGGCTGTCCAGGTAGAGCGCGGAGCCCTCCCGGCAGCACATCGAGGCCATCTGGTCCATGATCCCGCAGGGGACGCCGACGAAGGCGTTCTCCGCGCGCTGGGCGATCAGGGCCAGGTCGGGCGCCGAAAGGCCCAGCCCGTACAGGTCGTTGTACGCGGCGGCGACCGCGCACTCCAGGGCGGCGGAGGAGGAGAGCCCGGCGCCGGAGGGCACGTCGCTGTCCAGGCGCAGGTCGGCGCCGCCGACCTCGTACCCGGCCTCGCGCAGGGCCCACACCACGGCGGCCGGGTACGCGACCCAGCCGGGGACCGCGCCCGGGGCCAGCTCGGCGACGGACAACTCCCGCACCGGGCCCTTCCCCTGGGCGGACCAGAGCCGCAGCAGTCCGTCCGGACGACGCCGGGCCTGGGCGCGGACGGTCTGCGGGAGGGCGATGGGCAGGACGAACCCGCCGTTGTAGTCGGTGTGTTCGCCGATCAGGTTGACCCGGCCGGGCGCGGCCCACTCCCCCTCGGGGGCGTGGCCGTAGAGGTCGGTGAAGCTGTTCATGCGGTGGCCTCCCGCAGCCGGCGGGCCGCGTCCTCGGGGGTGACGTCGTTGACGAAGGCGTCCATGCCGGATTCCACGCCGGCCAGGTACTTGAGCTTGTCGGCGGCACGCCGGATGGTGAACAGCTCCAGGTGCAGGGCGAGTTCCGGCCCCCCGACGGCCGGAGCGAGGGGGGCCTGGTGCCAGGCGGAGATGTACGGGGTGCGGCCGGTGCCGAAGAGGCGGTCGAAGCGGCGCAGCAACTCCAGGTAGAGGTGCGGGAATTCGGCGCGCTGCTCCTCGTCGAGGGCGGTGAGGTCGGGCACCCGGCGGTGGGGGTGGAGGTGCACCTCGTAGGGCCAGCGGGCGGCGAAGGGGACGAAGGCCGTCCAGTGCTCTCCGGCGAGCACCACCCGTTCGCCGTGGGCGCGTTCGGCGGCGAGGAGGTCCTCGAAGAGGTTGCGGCCGGTGGCGGCGCGGTGCTCGGCGGCGCGGGCGACCGCCTTGGCGGTGCGGGGGGTGGTGAAGGGGAAGGCGTAGATCTGGCCGTGGGGGTGGGCGAGGGTGACGCCGATCTCGGCGCCCCGGTTCTCGAAGCAGTAGACCTGCTGGACGCCGGGCAGGGCGGAGAGTTCGGCGGTGCGGTCGGTCCAGGCGTCGAGGACGAGCCGGGCCTGGGCGGGGGTGAGGTCGGCGAAGGAGGCGTCGTGGTCGGCGGTGAAGCAGACGACCTCGCAGCGGCCGGCGCCGGGGCCGCTGCGCCACAGCTCATCCGCAGCGGACACGGCTGATGGCACGGCTGTGGGCGCGGCTGTGGCGGCCGGTCCGGCGAGGGAGGGGAAGCGGTTCTCGAAGACTGCGACCTGGTAGTCCTCCGCCGGGATCTCGCTGAGCCGCCCGTCGCGGGAGGGACAGAGCGGGCACTCCTCGGCCGGTGGCTGGTACGTGCGGGCCTGGCGGTGGGCGGCGATGGTGACCCAGTCGCCGGTGGCCGGGTCGAGGCGCACCTCGGAGCCGTGGGAGGGCGGGTCGAGGGGCCGCCGGTCGACGGTCTCGCGGGGTACGGGCGCGCCCCGGTCGTAGTAGAGGAGCCGTCGGCCGTCCGCGAGGGTGGTCTCGGTCCTGGCGGTGGGGGTGGGCTGGGGCAGGATCGTCCCGCGCATGGTCTTCTTCCTCTGCGTGACGCCTCGACGGTCACTCGACGGTCACCCGTCGGCCGATGATCAGCGGAAAGCTACAATCCCGAACATTATCCATCAAGACAGAACATGGAAAGCACCGAGGAGGGTCTCCGATGACCGACAGCGCCCAACCGCTCGCCGAGCAGCGCCGTGCACTGATCCTGGAGCAGGTTCGCATGCGCGGCGGGGTGAGGGTGACCGAGCTGGTCCGGGAGCTGGGCGTGTCCGACATGACCGTCCGCCGGGACCTGGACGCGCTGGCCCGGCGGGGCCTGGTGCACAAGGTGCACGGCGGCGCCGTGCGGACGGAGGCCCCGGCGAGCCGCGAGCCCGGGTTCGAGACCAAGGCGAGCTGGGAGCTGCCCGCGAAGGAGGCGATCGCCCGGGCTGCGGCCGCGCTCGTCCCGCCCGGTTCGGCGGTCGCGCTGGCGGCCGGGACGACCACCTACGCCGTCGCCCGGCACCTGCGCGCCGTCGAGGGGCTCACCGTGGTCACCAACTCGCTGCGGATCGCCGAGCTGCTCGAACAGCCGGACGAGGACGGCGCCCCCGCCACCGCGACGGTGATCCGCACCGGCGGGGTGCGCACGCCCTCGGACGCGCTGGTCGGGCCGGTGGCCGACCAGGCGATCCGCTCGCTGCACGTCAACCTGCTGATCCTCGGCTGCCACGGCCTCTCCGCCGACACCGGGCTGACCACCCCGAACCTGGGCGAGGCGGAGACCAACCGCAGCTTCCTGCAGTCCGCGCGCCGGGTGGTCGTGGTGGCCGACCACACCAAGTGGGAGGCGGTCGGGCTGGCCTCCTTCGCGACGCTGGACCAGCTGGACGTCCTGGTGACCGACGACGGGCTCCCGGCCGAGCGGCGGGAGGCGGCCGCCCGGCTGGTCGGCGAGCTGATCGTCGCCCCGGCCGGGTCCTGACCCCGGTCAGTGACGACGACCGGGTTCAGCGCCGGCGCACGGTCAGCAGCCCTCCCCTCGGCACCGGGATCGTCCCGGTGAGGGCCAGCTCGACCTCGCCCTCCCGCAGGACCCGCCCCCGGGCGTCCCGCACGGTGACCTCCGCCGCCCCGCCCCCGCCCGTCAGCCGCACCTCCGGGTCGGCGTCGGCGTTGGCCACCAGCAGGGTGTGCCAGCCGCCGGAGGCGTCCACCGGCAGCGCCGCGTACCGGGCCACCACCCGCGTCCCCTCCCGGGCAGCCGTGACCAGCGGGTACCCGAGGTCGGGCCGGGCCGGGCGCAGCTCGCCCAGCTGCAGGGTGGCGAGGTGCTCGCGGAAGACGCCGAGCCAGAAGCCGAGCGCCTCGCGCTGCGCCTCGCTCTGCGCGGCGAGGTCGACGGAGACCTGGGGGACGGCGAAGAGCACGTTGATCAGGTGGCAGGCGATCTGCTCCGGCGGCTCGGCCGGGTGCCACATCAGCATGTCGGAGTGGACGGGGACGGGCCCGGAGGCGAGGCGCAGGTCGACGGTGCGCTGCCGGTTCTCCTGCGGGCTGAGCGGGCAGTCGGTGGCGCGGACCATGGTGACGTACGGCCACAGGCCCGGGCCCGTGTACGGCTGGCGGTGCTCGACCATCGCCTCGGGGTTCGCGGTGGTGATCCGGCGGCGGATGCCGGCGAGCAGGCGTTCCACGCCCTCGTCGACGCTCGCGCAGTCCGCCTCCGGGCCGGCCGGGGGCGCGTCCGCCCGGGCGAACCGGTCGATGAAGTCGATCTTGAGCCCGTCCGCGCCCCACTCCTCGACGGCGCGGGCGAGCCGGTCGGTGAGGAACTCGCGGACCTCGGGGTAGCGCGGGTCGGCGACGATCGCGCCCAGGTGCGGTTCCTCGGCGAGGGCGTAGCCGTCGAGCTTGCGGTAGGCGGCGCTGTCCGTGCCGATGAACGGCAGCGCGTACCAGAGCAGGTAGCGCACGCCGAGGTCGCGCACCCGGCGCACGTGCGCGGCGGTGTCGGGCAGGGAGACGGGCTCCCAGTCGCCGCAGTGGGCGTAGCCGCGGGTGCGGTCGGCGGTCATCCAGCCGTCGTCCACGATGAGGACGTCCAGGCCCAGCGGCTTGCCGAGCGCGGCCTGCGCCTCGACGCGTGCGGGGGTGACGTCCTGGTGCATCGCGTACCAGGTGGAGTAGGCGGGCAGGCGGGCCGCATCGGGGATGCGGGCGGTACGGGTGTCGCCCCACCAGGCGGTGAGGTCGGCGAGGCAGCGGGCGAAGTGGCGGCGGGAGGTGTCGATCCGTACGGTGAGCCGGCCTTCGGCCTGCGCCCAGAAGCGGAACTCGCCGCTCTCCTCGACGACTCCGGCCCCGGCCAGGACGTCGGGCCGGTCGGCGGCGAAGGCGCACACGGCGACGTCCCCCGTGCCGACCAGGGCAGCGATCGGGGCGCCGGCGGCCAGGCCCGTACGGCGCGGGGCGCTCCAGGCGGCGGGCAGCCAGCCGGTGCCGCGCGGCTCGGGCGTCCAGAGGGCGGTGGCGTCCACGCAGGGCAGCCGCCATTCGATGCGCACCGGGCCGGGGCCCTCGGCGCTCACCTCGGCGACGCCGTCCGCGACCGCCCGCGCGGTGGCCGCGCCGCCACCGACCCGCAGGTCGAGCCCCTCGGCGTAGAGCGGGCGCAGTCCGTCGGCGGGGGCGGGGGCGTGCGGCTCCCAGACGTCGGTGCCGTCGATGCCGTCGGGCCCGCTCGTGCTCGGCCCGGTCGTGCTCGGGTCGGTCGTACCTGGCTCGGGCGTGATCGGGTCGGTCGTGATCGGCTCGGTCATGCTCAGCCTTTCGTGGCGCCGGCCAGCAGGCCGGAGATGAACTGCCGTTGCAGGACCAGGAAGAGGACCATCATCGGCAGGGTGGAAATCGCCGTCCCGGCGAGGATCGCGCCGAAGTCGGTGGCGTTCTGGTTGCCCTGGAGAGTGGCGAGGGCGACGGGCAGGGTGTGCATCTGCGGGCTGCGCAGGGCGACCAGGGGCCAGACGAACTGGTTCCAGGAGCCGAGGAAGAGGAAGATCGCCAGGGCCGCCAGCACCGGCCGCATCACCGGGACGACCACGCTCCAGAGCACCCGGAGCTCCCCCGCGCCGTCGACCCTCGCGGCGTCGAGGAGTTCGTCGGGCAGGCTGCCCAGCGCCTGGCGCATCAGGAAGATCGCGAAGGGCACACAGAGCCCGGGCAGGATGAGCGCCTGGTAGGTGTCGAGCAGGCCGAAGCTCATCATCATCTTGAACAGCGGTACCAGCATGACCTGTTCGGGCACCACGAGGGTGGACAGCAGCAGCGCGAACAGCAGACTCCGGCCCCGGAAGCGGAACTTGGCGAACGCGTAGCCCGCGAGCAGCGCGACGACCAGGGCGCCGAGGGTCTGGGTGCCCGCCACCAGGAGGGAGTTGCCGAGGACGCGCGGCAGGGCGATGCGGTGGTCGAGCCGGCTGAGGTTGTCGCCGAGGCTGCCGCCGGGCGTCAGGGCGGGCGGCCAGTCGAAGATCTCGTTCTCGCTGCGGGTGGTGGAGAGCAGCAGCCAGGTGAAGGGCGCGACGGACAGGCCGGTGACGCCCGCCAGCAGGAAGGTGAGCGGCCAGCCGCGCAGCTTGCTCCGTCTCATCGGTCGCGTTCCCCCATCAGGCGCATCTGGGCCGCGCCGAGCACCGACACCAGCAGCGTGAGCGCGTAGGCGATGGCGGAGGCGTAGCCGAAGTCGAAGTAGCGGAAGCCGTTCTGGTACAGGTACATCGAGACGGTCAGGGTGGCGTTGTCGGGGCCGCCGCCGGTCAACACGTACGGCTCGTCGAAGAGTTGAAGCGTGCCGATGGTGGAGAGCACGACCGTGAACAGCAGGACGGGCCGCAGCGCGGGGACGGTGACGGCGGTGAAGCGGCGCAGCGGTCCGGCGCCGTCGACCATCGCGGCCTCGTACAGCTCGCGCGGGACGGACTGCAGCCCGGCCAGGTAGATGACGGCGTTGTAGCCGGTGTAGTGCCAGGTCAGGACGAGGACGACGGACATCCGCGCCCAGAAGGGCTGCCCGAGCCAGTCGACGGCTGGCAGGCCCACGGCCTCCAGGAGGTGGTTGACGGCGCCGTCCCGGGTGCGCAGCAGGAAGGAGAACATCACGCCGGTGGCGACCAGGCCCGTGACGGCGGGCATGAAGACGCCGAGGCGCCACACCGTGCGCCAGCGCACCAGGGCGGTGTTGAGGCCGAGGGCGGCGAGCAGGGCGAGGCCGAGCATCAGCGGCACCTGGACGACCAGCATCTCGCCGGTGTTGCGCAGGGCCGTCCAGAACAGCGGATCGTCCAGCAGGCGGCGGTAGTTGGCGAGGCCGTCGCCCTGGCCGGGGCCGCCGGGCGCGGTGGTGAAGGAGAGCAGCAGCGAGTCGACGACCGGGTACGCCTTGAACACGGCGAAGGTGAGGAGGGCGGGGGCGAGGAGCAGGTACGGCAGGGCGGTGCGCCGCCACCGGGCCGGCCTCCGGCGGGCGGTGCGCGCGGCGGGGGCTCTTCCGGCGGTGGCGGGCGGGATGGTGGCGGTCATGCGGTGGTGCGTCCGGTCTGCTGGGCGAGCTGCTTGGCGGCGTCCTGGAGGGCGGCGGCCGGGTCGGCCTTGCGCAGGAGGACCTTGACCTGGGCGTCGCTGGCGAGCTTGAGGGCGCGGGCGTAGTCGCCGGAGAAGTTGGTGGGGTCGCCGCCGGCGGTGGCGAGGTCGGCGAAGGTCTTCAGGACGGGCTGGCCGCCGTAGTAGTCGCTGGGCCTGGAATACATCGGGTCGGCGTAGGCGGCGGTGAGGGCGGGGAAGACGCCGCCGGCGGTGAACATGGCGTTGACGGAGGCTGGCCGGGTGAGCGCGTACTCGACGAACTTCCAGGCGGCGCGGCGGCGGGGGCTGGAGGCGGCGACGGCCAGGTGGGTGGAGTTGACCAGGGCGGTGCGCTTTCCGCCCGGGGTGACGGCCGGAGGTGCGGCCAGACGCCAGTTTCCGCTCTGGTCGGGGAACTTGGCCTCGAAGTAGTGGGCGGCCCAGGCGGGCATCGGGGAGACGGCGAACTTGCCGGCCTTCATCAGGTCGACCCAGCCGTGGGCGCCGGGGGCGTCGATGATCGCTCCGGCCTCCTCCAGGCGCTTGACGATGGTCAGGGCGCGGACGGCGGGTTCGGATCCGAGGGTGATCCTTCCCTGGAGGTCGAAGTAGAAGGCGCCCTGGAGCTGCATGAGGGACTGCAGGAAGTCCAGGTCGGGGTCGGGGCTGGCGGCCTTGTTGAGCTCGAGGAGGGCGACGCCGGGGTTGGCGGCCTTGAAGCGGTCGGCGACGGCGAGGAGGTCGTCCCAGGTGGCGAACGTGGTGGGATCGATCCCGGCCTTGTCGAAGTAGTCCTTGCGGTAGAAGAAGCCGAGCGGGTTGGTCTCCCAGGGCAGGGCGCGGGCGCGGCCGTCCTTGCCGATGACGACGGGCCAGACGCCCTTGGCGAACTTGTCCCGGTGGGCGTCCGCGCCGAGGGCGGAGAGGTCGGCGAGGCCCGCGGGGAACTTGTCCATGTACCCGGGGAGGTAGTCGCCGCCGATGTGCAGCACGTCCCCGAGGCCCTGGCCGCCGGCCGCGAGGCCCACGGTGATCTTGTCCCAGATGGCGGGCTCGCCGATGTCCTGGACCTCGACCTTGATCCCCGGGTTGTCCTTCTCGAACGCGGGGACGACGGCGCGCAGCGCGGCGGCGGCCGTAGCCCAGGACCAGACGGTGACGGTGCCCGTCTCGGCGTCCCCGCCGGAGCCGCCGTCCGAACCGGAGCCGCAGGCCGCGAGGGCGCCGCCGGCGGCCAGGGCGAGCAGGCCCGCTCCGGAGGATCGGAGCAGGTCGCGGCGAGAAAGGTGTGACATTGTATTCCTCTCTACGGAACGGCGCGGGACGGGTGGTACGTGGGGGTGGAACGCGGGGTGGAGCGCGAAGCGGGTGAGCGCCTGGCGGAGCGTCAAGCAGGTCACGCGAGCGTTCAAACACACAAAAAAGCCCAGAACCGAACAGGTTCCAACGGGGCGGGAGACAGCAAACGCCAGCGCCCCGTCCCCCGTCAAGACCGCCCCCGCGGCCGGGAGGCCGCGCCTGCACCCCCTCCACGACGGCCCGTGGCCGAACCGTCGAAGCGGCCGTTTCGCATCCCGGCGCGGCGCTACTCTGCTCGGCATGACAACGACCCTTCCGTCCCCGATCACCGAGGCGGCCGCGCTGTCCGTCGCCGGCGAAGGGGCCCAGCGGTACGAACTGGGCTCGGCGCTGATCGCGGCCGGGGCGGACGCCACCGTCGTCCTGGTCGAGGCCGGGGACCACGGCCCCTGGCGCGAGGGCGTGCAGGACGCGGCCACCGTGGTGCTGCGCGGCACGCCGGTGACGGGGCTGCACCCGCGGTTCGTCCACACCGCCGAGCTGCCGATCCACGCCTACGTCCGCCTCGACGGGGCCTGCCTGCCGCTCGGCCGGGCCGTCGCCGCGCGGGCCGAGACCGAGCCTCCCGCGTTCGCCTGGGTCACCCTCCGGCTCGAACGCCCGCTCGGCCGGGCCCTGTTGGACCTCGTCCGGCCGGTGCCGGCGCCCGGGCCGACGCCCGACGTCGACTGGGTGGACGAGGTGGAGGCGGTGCCGCTGCGGGCACTGGAGTCCTTCGCCCTCGGCTGGTTCCCCGCCCGTGATCCGGCCCGTGAAACGGCCCGTGACACGGCCCATGGGGCGGCCCGCGACTCGGCCCGCGACTCGGCCCGCGACTCGACCCGGGAGGCGCCCGAACTCGGCCCGGTGCCACCCGCGTTGGAGGCCTTCCACCGGCTGGCGCGGCTGCGCCCGGCCCTGCTGGAGTTCACCGACCCGGTGCTGGAGCGCCCGCGCCGCGCCTCCGGGCCGCTCGGGGGCCGGCTGGTGTTCGCCGAGTGGCACGACGGCGGGATGGACTGGTCCGTCCCCTGGCCGCCGGAGGGCCCCGCCAAGGCCGACCCCCGGGTGTGGCACACCTGGCACGGCGAGGACCCGTACGGGGAGCCGGAGAGCGGCGTCGAGGCGGAGCCGCTGAGCCGCTTCCTGCTCCAGTTCACCCTGTACGAGGCGGTCAACTCGGCGCCGTACCAAGCCTGGACGTCGAACGCGCCGGCCGCTCTGCTGGCCCCGCTGCTACGGCTGCTGCGGCCCGTCCCGCTGAGCCCGCACCTGCCGGCGCACTACGCGGTGCGCTTCCACGTGGGGCCGGGGCTGATCGCGGGCGTCAGCGGGGAGGGGCGGGAGGCCCTCGTCACCTTCGGTGCTCTTCACCGCGCCGTGTTGACGCCGCTGGCCGACCGCGGGTTCGAGTGGCGGCGCTTCGACGGGTGAGGTGTCTGCCGTGGTCCGGCCCGGCTCAGAACGCGGCGGCGACCGCCGGAGTTCCCGTCAACTCCACTCCCGCGTCCCCGAGTTCGCCGATCGCGGCGAGCGTGCCGTGCGGGGCGCGGCCGGCCGTGCGGTCGAGCGGGACGCGGGTGGCGAAGCCCGCCCGTACGGCGTCCAGGGCGGTGGCCCTCACGCAGGGGTCCACCGCGGCGCCGACGATGTCCACCGCGTCCACGCCCCGGTCGTGCAGCCAGTCGGCGAGCGGGGTGCCGTCCTCGGAGTAGCCCTCGAAACCGCTCGGGGAGGCGCTGCGGACGCCGTGGAGGAACACCTCGTCGACGGCTCCGGCCTCGACGGCGGTCGCGAACGCGGGATGGAAGTCGGTGCCGTCACTGCCGGCCACCACCCTGGTCCAGCCCTCCCGCCCGGGCCCCTGGATCAGCCGGACCAACTCCGCGATGGCCCGGGCCCGTTCGGCCCCGTCGTCCACGGGACCGCTTCCGCCCTCGCAGCAGTCCCTCTGCACGTCGACCACGACCAGTGCACGCGTCATCGGCTGGCTCTCCCTCTCCGGAGGTGGATGGCGGGCCCAGCTTGCCGGGTCGACCGAGCGTAGACGAAGCGGCGGCCCGACAGTTCACCCGAACGGGTAAGTCCGCTCCTCGGGGACACCCGGGGTGACGACACGCGGCCGCGCGGGAGGCCGGACGAACCGACCTCCCGCGCGGCGTGAGCCGAAAGACACGGCCTCGGTCGCTGCGCGACCGGTGAGGGTCAGAGCAGGGCGTCCTGGCTCTCGCACTTGAAGGAGCCGCTGGCGGTGCCCGTGGCGCCCGTCATCTGGGCGGCCGGCAGGTTGGTGAACTTCACCGTGTCGACGGTGCGGCTGGCCGAGGCGCCGACCGCGCTCTGGGCGGTCCAGACGGTGGCGCCGGCGTCCTCGCCCTCGGTCAGGACCATGCCCATCTTGCCCGCGCCGTCGAAGGTGACGATGAGGCCGAGCTTCTTGGCGCCGGTCTTGTTCTCGCCGGTCAGCACCAGCTTGCCGCTGGTGTCCTTGGCACCCAGGCAGTTGACCTCGGCGAAGGTGTAGGTGGCGCCGCCCTTGCCCGTGATGACCACGGTGTTGGTGCCGGCGGCACCGCCCGCCGGGGCCGCGGTGGCCGCCGGGGTGGTGGGCGCGGCGGCGGCGGTGGTGGGAGCCGCGGCGGCGGTGGTCGGGGCGGCGGCAGCGGCACTGGTGGGCGCGGCGGCGGCCGAGGTCGGGGCGGCGGTGTCGCTCTTGGCGTCGTCGTTGCAGGCGGTGAGCAGGAAAGCGGAGGCACCGACGAGCGCGACGGCACCAACACGGGTCATTCGAATCATGGTGAGACAGTAATGCTTTCGTGTGACGGGACGTTCCTCTTTTTCCCCCCGCTTCGTCCCGATCACGCAACGGTCCGAAAACGGAATGGACCCTACCGCCCGACCTCCCGCTGCCGGAAATCCTCCACCGTCTCCCGCCGCAGCAGCAGCCGCGCCCGCCCGTCCCGCACCGCCACCACGGCCGGACGGCCCACCAGGTTGTAGCCGGACGCCATCGACAGCTGGTACGCGCCAGCCGCCGGAACGGCCAGCAGGTCCCCCGGGCGCAGGTCCGCCGGAAGCACCGCGTCGCGCACCAGCACGTCCCCCGCCTCGCAGTGACGGCCGACCACGTCCACCCGGACCGTGCCCGCCTCCGAGCGGCGGCCCACCGGGCGCACCGCGTACGGGGAGCCGTACAGCGCGGGGCGCGGGTTGTCGCTCATGCCGCCGTCCACGGCCACGAAGCCGTGCCCGTCCGCGGTGTGCTTGACCGACAGGACCCGGTACACGGCGACGGCCGCCGGGCCCGCGATCGCCCGCCCCGGCTCGACGATCAGGCGCGGCACCTCCAGGCCCGCCTCGGCGCAGCGCACGGCGAGGCGGTCGGTGAGCCCGACGGCGAAGGCGGCCAGGTCCAGCTCCTCGTCACCGGGCAGGTAGCGGATGCCGTGCCCGCCGCCCAGGTCCAGCTCGGGCAGCTCGACGCCGTGGCGGTCCCTCACCTGGGCGAGCAGGCGCACCAGGGTGTCGACGGCCTGGAGGTACGGCTCGGCGGAGGTGATCTGCGAGCCCAAGTGGCAGTGCAGGCCCACCAGTTCCAGGCCCGGCTGGTCCAGGACACGGGCGATCGCGTCGGCCGCGTCCCCGCCCTCCACGGAGAAGCCGAACTTCTGCCCGCCCACACCGGTCCGCACCGCCGCGTGGTGCCCGGCGGCGATGCCGGGCACGACCCGGACCAGTACCTTCTGCGGCACGTCGGCCGCGACCAGGGCCGCCAGCCGGGCGATCTCGGCGGGGCCGTCGATCACGATCCGCCCGACCCGCAGCCGGCGCGCCAGCCGCAGCTCCTCCGGCGACTTGGCGTTGCCGTGCAGCAGGATCCGCTCCGCCGGGAAGCCCGCCGAGACGGCCAGCCACAGCTCGCCGGAGGAGCAGACGTCCAGGCCCAGACCCTCCTCGGCGACCCAGTCGGCCATCGCGCTGCACAGGAACGCCTTGGCGGCGTACAGGACTTCGGCGTGCGGCAGGGCGCGCCGGTACGCGCGGGCGCGGCTGCGGACCTCCGCCTCGTCCAGGACGTACAGCGGGGTGCCGAACCGCTCGGCGGCCTCCGCCAGTCCGACCCCGCCGACCAGCACCTCGCCGGACGGCCCGGATCGGGCGGAGGCGGGCCAGGGGCCGCCCAGCGCGTCGGCGGGGGCGGGCGGGGCGATCAGTTGCGTCATGTCGGGTTCTCCGGGGGGTGGGCGGCGGCGGGCGGTGGGGTCAGTCCTCGAAGTGGAGGGCGAAGCGGCAGTGCGCGGGGCGGGTGCGGGCCCGGTCGGGCTCCGGGTCGGTGGCGCGGTCGGTGGCGCGGTCGTGGGTGTCCTCGGGGACGGACGGTCCGGCGGGTGCGGCGGGGACCAGACGGACGGCGCGGGCCGGCAGGCGGTCGGCGGCGGTGACGGTGGCGGTGGTCATGGCGGGCTCCTTGGGTGCGGGGCGCTTCCGTTCCCAGTGGAGCGCGCCCGGGGCCGCTCGGCGCGCGCCTTGACGCAGGGTCTACGGATCGGGGCCGTCCCTTGACGCCCCCCTGACACACCCCCTTCCCGCCGGTGTCAGGGGGCCGTCAAGAAGTGTGCGGACGGCGTCATGGTGGTGTCAGCACCGGTACGGACGGGGGCGTTCCGGGGTTCACTGGAGTCATCCGAAGCGAGGAGCACCGACCCGGAGAACGCGCGCCGGAGAGCGCGCCGGAGAGACGGAGGCGAACGGCCATGACCGGGACCACCCGAGTGATCGTCGGCCTGAGCGGATCACTGAGCAGTCTGGCCGCCCTCTACCACGCCGTCGGCGAGGCGGCCCGCCACGACGCCGTCCTGGTGCCCGTCGCCGCGTGGACGGCGGGCGAACGGGACGGGCTGCGCCCCCTGCGCGAACTGGAGCACGCCGCCCGCCGCCGCCTCGACGTCGCCTTCGAACAGGCCTACGGCGGCTTCCCCTCCGGCCTGGTCATCCACCCGGTCGTCGTCAACGCCGACCCGGGGCACGCCCTCGTCTCCGCCGTCACCGGCCCGCAGGACCTGCTGGTCATCGGCACCGCCACCCGCCGGCGCCTCGACCGGCTGCGCCACAGCACCGTCGCCCGGCACTGCCGCCACCGCGCGGGCTGCCGGGTGGTCGAGGTGTCGCCCTCGGCGCTGCTCACCCGGCTCGAACTGCCCGCCCGCACCGGGGCTCCCCTGCCACTGCTGGCCCGCTGAGGGGCCGGCATCACCCGCCGGGCCCGGGCTCCCGGTTCACGCCGGGTCGCCCAGGTGCGCGCTGAGCCAGCTCAGCGAGGGCGGCAGCAGCCGGTTCCAGGTCGTGAAGTTGTGGCCGCCGCTGTCCACCGTCGCCTGCTCGACGACCAGCGGCGGACGGGCCGCCGCCGCGAACGCGCGCGAGTCGGCGTAGGTGCTCCCGTCCTGCTTGCTGTCGGCGAGCAGGACGGACAGCGCGGGCATCGGCAGATGGGCCAACCGCCAGTTCAGGTCGGCCAGTTCGCGCCGCTGGGCGCTGCCCGCGAACAGGTCCCCGGTGGTCAGGTCCTCGGCCGCCCGGAAGTAGCCGGACAGGGACACCACGGCACCGAACGTCTGCGGGTGCGTCATGCCGAGCTTGACGGCGCAGTAGCCGCCGGTGGAGTCGCCGATCATGCCCAGGCCCCGGCCGCCGTCGAGGACCCGGTAGGAGGCGCGCAGATCGGCGGGCACGTCGGTGGCGAAGTAGGTCTGCGCCTGCGGGCCGCCCGGGACGTCCTCGCACTCGCTGTCGCGGGGCATCGAGGGCGAGGGGCGCATCAGCACCAGGACGGTCGGCTTCATCGCCCCCTGGCGCAGCAGGTCCAGCTCGTGCGCGGGGTAGCGGAGCTTGCCGACCAGGTTGGCGGCGTCCCCGGGGAAGCCCGTGAGCGCCAGGACCGCCGGGAAGTGCCGCCCCTCGTAACCGGGCTGGAAGTACTGCGGCGGCAGGTAGACGTAGCCGTCGGTGCTCAGCCCCGTCGTCGTGCCGGGCAGCCGCACCCGGTCCAGCCGCCCCACCTGCGCCGGATCGCGGCCCACGGACCCGGCGCCCGTCACCTCCGCCGTACCGAGCACCTGCACCCCGGGCGGGGCGCCCGCACCCGCGCCCTGGATCACGGCGGCACCGTGCTCGCGGCCGATCAGGTCCGACCAGCTGCTGTAGAACACGAAGTAGTCGTTGACGGCGAGACCGAGCGTGGCCAACAGCACCACCTGGGTGACCAGCACCGTGCCCAGCCGCAGGAACATCGCGGGCCAGCTGCGCACGGCCAGCCGGGGCCAGACCCACAGCGTGCCCAGCACCGTGAGCACCGCGAGCAGCGCCACCAGGGCGATCAGTTTGTGGCTGGTGAGTCCCATCCGTCCGGCCTCCCCTACCAGGGTGGACCACGCCCACGGTTTCGGCCCTCCCGCCCGGCCGAACCTCTACACGACTGTCGAGCTCATGGCGCCCCGGAGCTATGCTGTTCGGAGGCGCAGCACCGGGCCCGGGCGCACCCTTCCATCCATTCTGACGCCGCGTCAACTCCCCACGTGTCTCCACGTGCCCCCGGCCGCCCACGGCCGTTGTACCGGAGGTGAGTCGCCGAACCCGTCCGCAGCCACCGGCACGCCGGCCGAGGAAGAGGTCCCGTATGTCCACATCCCGGTTCCGACCACGGCCCGGCGAAGCACTGGCGCTGATCAGCGCACTCGGACTGCTCCTGACGGAGGAGATCGCCCTCACCCTCGCCGAGGAGGACCAGCGCCCGGTCATCGGCGCCTTCCTGGTCGCCGCCTCCGCCACAGGCCTGCTCGTCGCCGCCGCCGTCCTCCTCCACCGCTGGCTCGACACCCGCCGCCCCCTCCCCCTGCCCCCACCCGGCCCCAACGGCCGCGACTACAGCGCCCGCGCCCTCGAAGACTTCCCCATGGACGCCGTCCGCCCCCTCCTCCTCACCGAACACGCGCCCCAGCTGGGCCAGTTGTACTCCGCCTGGATACTCGCCCGTGCCGGCCGGCCCGCCCCCTGGATCGCCCGCCGCCTCGGCATCCCGCTGGCCGTGGCACAGCTGCTGGTCGAGGCGGCCCGGGACTGAGGGCGGAGGCGGGGCGCCGGTCCGACACCCGTCGCCTCAGCGGCGCCGGTCGGGGAGGCTGCCGGCC
Source organism: Kitasatospora sp. NPDC051170 (assembly GCF_044455705.1). Lineage (NCBI taxonomy): Bacteria > Bacillati > Actinomycetota > Actinomycetes > Kitasatosporales > Streptomycetaceae > Kitasatospora > Kitasatospora sp. NPDC051170. The sequence goes on from NZ_JBITFA010000016.1 coordinate 187,603, forward strand.
TGGGCCACCAGGTACGGCAGCAGGCCGCGCTCGGCCAGTGCCAGCCGCCATTCGTCGCGCGCCCGTACCAACTCGCCCGCTCCGCCCGTCTCCTCGGCGGCCTCGCCGGCCTCGTCGGCCCTCGCCCGGGAGGCCGTGTTCAGCAGGCCCAGTCCGCCCACCAGGAGCCCCACCGCCGCCACGGCCGCCGCGATCCAGCCGGCCGCCACCAGGGCGCCCCCGAGGACCTCCAGGTCCTCGGCCAGGCCCATCGCGTACCCGACCAGCAGGAAGATCACGGCGGCGGCCCCCGCGATGACCGGCACTATCACCCCGACCACGCCCCACAGGCCCGACACCCGGCCCCCGCCCGGCGCGTCCACGGGCAGCCGCGACACCGCGTCCGCGTCGGCGCGCAGCGTCGCGTAACGCTCGTACTCGGGTGCGGCGGCGGCCAGCACGAACTCGGCGTTCTCGCGCGCGCTGCGGCGCAGCCGCTCGACGCCGTGCCCGTCGTCGCCACCCTCCCGCAACGCCGCCCGCACCTGCGGGCCGGCGAGCGCCCGGCCGAGCTCGGTCTCGAAGTCGGCCCGGTCCTGCTGCGGCAGTCGAAGCGGCCTGTCCATGCTGCGTCCCCGTTCGCCGATCACCTGCAGGCCAATGTTCTACAGCAGTGTAGAACAAAGGGCCAGACCCGAGCAGCGGCGGGGGGTGTGGGGTCAGGGGCCCGTCAGTTTGGTGCGGCGGGCGTCGGCGGCGGCGGGTGGGGTGGCGCCGATGTTGGTGACGGTGGCGGTGAGGACGGCGTCGGTGGCGGGAATCCAGTTGACGGTCTTGGACTGGACGGCGATCTGGCGGTGCTGGGGGGTGCCGTCGCAGAGGATGTCGGTCTCGGCGGTGCGGCTGGAGCCGAAGCCGATGGAGGAGGTGTCCTGGGGGTCCTTCTGTTCGACGGAGACGGTGAGGGAGCGGGCTTCGTCGGCGACGGTGCACAGGTAGTCGACCTCGACCCGGACCTTTCCGGGCACCTTGGGGTCGATCCGCGCCTCGCCGAGGGTGACGCTGGTGGCGGCCGGGGGCGGGTCCTCCGTGGCCCGGGCGGGGGCGGCGAGGCCGGCGAGGGAGGCGGTGAGGAGCGTGAGGGTGATCCAGCGCTGCACTGCGACCTCCGGGGTCAGGGGACGTGTTGCGCCGACGCTAACCGGACGGCCCGGCTGCCGCGCGCCGGGCCGTCCGATCGTCGTACGGGCGCTGTACGGGCGTCGCACGGCGTCGTACGGGCGTGCCCACCGCCGCCGCAGCCACACCGCCCAGGTGAGCGCCGAGCAGAGGACGTAGGCCCCGAGGAAGCCCAGGTACGGGGCGTCGACGGCGGCTGCGCGACGCGTCAACGCCCGGCGGTGAAGGCCAGCAGCCGTTCGTTGACCAGCTCCGGCCGCTCCAGGTTCAGCCCGTGCCCGGCGCGCTCCACCGTCTCCGCCCGTACGCCCGGGACGAGCCTCGTCACCCGCTCCACCACCTGACGCGGGCGCAGCAGCGCGCTGCGGCGGCCGACCAGCACCAGGACCGGCAGGGCGATCGAGGCCAACTCCTCGTCCGTGAAGGGCCGCGCGGCCGGTCGCGAGGCGGGCTTGTAGCCGCGCATCGCGAGCATCAGCGGGGCGATCATCTCGGGCGGCGCGCTGAGCGCCGGGTTCGCCAACAGCCGCCCGAGGGCCGGGCGGTAGCGCTTCGGGGCGAGCATGCCGAACAGCCCGCCCACCATGTGCGCGTAGAACCGGGCGGGCACCTTCTCGATCCCGCCCGGGTCGAGGGCCGTGACGCCGGCGAGGCGCCCGGGGTCGTGGATCGCCTGGTTCAGGGCCAGCCACCCGCCGTACGAGACGCCCACGAGGTGCACGCGTTCCAGCCCGAGGCCGCTCAGGACCTCGCCGAGCCAGGCCGCGTTCTCCTTCGAGCCTGCGGCCACGACGCGCTGGACGCTGCGCCCGGGGTCGTCCAGGGTGTCGACCGCGTACACCGGGTGGTGCTCCCCCAGCGCCGCGACCTGCGGGTACCAGTTGGACGGGTGCCCGGCGTGCCCGTGCAGCAGCACGACCGGCTCGCCGGCCGCCGCGCCGTAGCGGTGGACGTGCACCGTCCCGTACGCGGTCTCGACGTCGAGCTCCTCGCGCGGGCTCGGCCACAGCTCCATCGCGCGGTCGTACGCCTCCAGGAACTTCGTGCGAGAAGCCTCGCTGACGAAGTGTCCGACGCTGGTCCTGGTCATGATCCCTCCCGGTTTTGATGATATGGTTGTACCACAAAAACATCCGGAGGGAACCCGATGCCGAAGCTGGTGGATCACGAGGAACGGCGGGCCCACATCATCGACGCCCTGCTGCGCTCGGCGGCGGACAGCGGCCTGCACTCCGTCACCATGCGGTCGGTCGCCGTGGAGGCGGGCGTCTCCGTGCGGCTCGTCCAGTACTACTTCGACACCAAGGAACAACTGCTCCTCGCCGCCATGACCCGCCTGGGCGCGCGCATGGGCGAACGCATCCAGCACCGCCTGCGCAGCACCGGCTCGGCCGCCTCGCCGCGCTCCGTGATCGAGGCCGTGCTCCTCGAAGCCGTCCCCACCACCGAGGAGAGCCGCGCCTTCCACCTCATCTACACCGAGTACGCGGTGCTCTCCGTCACCGACCCCACCCTCGGCCCCCTCGCCGCCCCGGACGAGATGGAAGCCTTCCTCACCGCCCAACTCACCGCCGCCCGACTCACCGCTGCCCGCCCCGCCGACGCCTCCTTCGACCCCGGCCACGAAGCCGCCCTGCTCCTTGCCACCTCCGCCGGCCTCGGCCTCAGCGTCCTCCTCGGCCAGCGCACCCCCGAGGACGCGACCGCCGTCCTCCGCTACCACCTCGCGCGCATCCTGCCCGCCTGAAACCCGATGCCGGGAACCGGTGAACTTGCCTCTCCGTCACCGCTGTTGACCGGCACAATGGTGGCATCGTCCGCGAGGAGGCACTGTGCGGGAGGGCGACCACCTCGCCAAGAGATACCGGCTGGACGGGCGCCTCGGGCGCGGCGGCATGAGCCAGGTGTGGCGGGGCCACGACGTCCTGCTCGGCCGCGCGGTCGCCCTGAAGCTGCTGCCCGACGGCGGCAGTACGGAGGAGACGCTCCAGCGTTTCCAGCGCGAGGCGACGATCGGCGCACGGCTCCAGCACCCGGGGATCACCGTGGTGCACGACGTCGGACGGCACAACGGCCGGCTGTTCATCGTGATGGAGCTCCTCCAAGGCCGCGACCTGGCCCACGTACTGGCCGACGCGCCGGACGGCCTGCCCGTCGACCAGGCCCTCGCCCTCGCCCGACAGGCCGCCGAAGCCCTCGCCGCCGCACACGCGCAGGGCGTCGTCCACCGCGACCTCAAGCCCGGCAACCTCTTCCTCACCACCGGAGGCCGGCTGAAGATCTGCGACTTCGGCATCGCCCGCACCGCCGACACCACCGCCGCGCTCACCACCACGGGCCAGCCGATCGGCACCCCGCTCTACATGGCCCCGGAACAGTGGCGCGGCGGGCACATCGACACCCGGTGCGACCTGTACGCGCTGGGCTGCGTCCTCCACGCCCTGCTGACGGGGGCACCGCCCTTCCGCGCCACCGGCGGGCAGGTGTGGGCGCTGATGCACCGGCACCTGGAGGAGGTGCCGCGCAGCCTGCGGTCCATCCGGGCCGAAGTCCCCGCCGAAGTCGACCAGTTGGTCGCGGCGCTGCTGGCCAAGACGCCCGGCGACCGGCCGACCGTCACCGAGACGATCGCCACCCTCACCCGCGCGAGCACCCCACCGGCGGCCGAGCCCGCGCCGACCGTCAACGCCGCCGCACCGGCCTCCGCCCACCGCAGAGCGGTCACTCGGGCTCGAACCGACTCCGGACCCCAGCAGACACCCTTGAGGCCGGCCATCCTGACGAACAGGTTCCCGGTGTGGCTCCCCAGGTTCGTCGGGTGCAGCCGGCTGAGGGTCGCCGTCTGGTACCACGGGAACGGCTCGACCGTGCAAGCGGGCGAACCACTGCTGAGGATCACCGCCGACGAGGACGCCGTCGACATCCGCTCGCCCGTCACCGGCGTCGTCATCGCCGTCATCGCCGACGAGGACACCGCCGTCCGCCCCGGCTCCCTCCTCTGCCTCATCAACACCGCGCCGGGCCGGCCCCGGCAGCCCTGAACCTCACCGGGCCCGCCGCGTGTCGACTGCGCGGCGGGCCCGGGGTGTTCAGGGTGCGGGGCGTTCAGGAAGCTGGGCGGTCAGGAGGCGGCGAGCCAGGCGGCGGGGCCGCCGATCTGGGTCCAGTTGGTGCCGCCCTGCCACTGGTACACGGCGTTGCGGTCCGGGGTCAGGCCGTAGACCGTGCCGGCGCCGTCGACGGTGAACTCCGCGCCGGGGCCGCCGATGCGGGCCCAGGTGCCGGTGTAGCGCCAGACGTCGCCGGTGGCGGGGTTGGTGGCAAGCAGGAAGCTGCCGCCGCCCGCGACGAGGTTGCTCGCGGGGCCGCCGATCTGGGTCCAGTTCGTCCCGCCCTGCCACTGGTACACGGCGTTGCGGTCCGGGGTCAGGCCGTAGACCGTGCCCGAGCCGTCGACGGCGAACTGGGCGCCGGGGCCGCCGATGCGGGTCCAGTTGGAGGGGGTGCCGGTGTAGCGCCAGACGTCGCCGGTGGTGGGGTTGGTGGCGATCAGGGTGTCGCCGCCGCCAGCGACGATGTGGGCGGCGGGGCCACCGATCTGGATCCAGTTGGTGCCGCCCTGCCACTGGAACACGCCGCTGCCGTCGGGGCTGAGCCCGTACAGGTGGCGGCTGCCGTCGATGGCGAACTCGCGGCCCGGGCCGCCGATGCGCGCCCAGGAGCTGCCGTCGTAGGTGTAGACATCGCCGTTGGACGGGTTGGTGGCGACCAGCGCGCCCCCGCCGGAGACGATGGTGGCGGCCGGGCCGCCGACCTGCGTCCAGGTGGCGCCGTTCCAGCTGAAGACACCGCTGCGGTCGGGGCTGAGCCCGAACAGCACGGTGGAGGCCGTGATCGGGTCCACCGGCCGCAGTGCGGAGGCGGCGGCGGTGACGGTCACGGTCGCGGTGTCGGCCTGGGCCGGCACCGCGACCAGCGGGGCGGTCCCGAGCGCGAGCGCGAGGCCGGCGAGGAGGAGCTTGCGGGTAGTGGCGCGGAGAATCATCGCTTCCAACCTTCTGAGTGGGGTGGGAGTGCTCCGTGTGCTCCGTGTGCTCCGTGCAAAGGCATGTGGCGTGCACATGCCAGTCAGAATTCTCACCCGCCCACCGGCGCCCTGTCCTACGCCGATCGACGCATTGCCAACCCGCCCCGCCCGGGGTACAAGCCTTCCCGTCCGCCCTCGGCCGGCCTCCAGGCCGAGGACGGCGAGCGCCCGCTCGACGCGTTCCGCCCCCATGCCGGCCTCCCCTCTCGGCCGGGTGTTCCCAGCCAAGCATGCCGCCCCGCCGCGCAAGTTCGCGCGGCGGGGCGGAAGTTGAGGAACCGACGAGCCGTCAGCGACCCGCGCCGACCTTGGCGCGCTCGCCGGAGCGCTCGTCCTCGCCCTGGTCGTCGTCGTCCTCGGACCAGCCGTCGCTGCGGTCGCGGTAGAGGGTGAACCTGTCGTAGAGCACCGGCGCCGGCACCGGGTTGGCGGCGGTGGCGGGCACCGAGTGGTAGTAGGAGACGGTGATCGTCGTCCGCCCGCCGGGGACGAGGCCCGGGTCGACGTCGAAGACGGCCACACCGTACGGGTACTTGGTGTCGGGGTCCGTCACCGCCGACCAGTGGGCCTTCTCCTTGGCGTCCGGGTCGGCCTTGAAGGTGAGGCGCTGGGTGCGGACGGTGGCCTCGCGCACGCCGTCGGCGTCGGCGGGCAGGTAGACGTCGTCGTGGCCGGCGGTGCCGCCGCCGCCGAGGATGAGGTGGACGGTGCCCTCGGAGGCGTCGATCTGTCGCAGCTCGTCGTCGACGACGGCCGGGGTGAGCAGGCCACCCGGCTCGGTGCCGCGCACGGGGTGGGTGCGCTCGTAGTCGTGGTCGTGGCCGGCGAGGACGAGGTCGACGGAGTAGCGGTCGAGCAGCGGCAGCAGGTGCTCGCGCAGGCCCATGTCGCCGCCGTGGCTGGCGGCGGAGGAGGACATCGCGAACTGGTGCAGGTTGACGACGATCCAGTCGACCGAGCTGCCGCGCCGGGCCTGCTTCAGCACCCGCTCCAGCCAGCGCAGTTGGGCGCCCGCGCTGTAGCCGCTGATGTAGATGGACTGGCCGGTGGCCGGGTCGAGGCTGGCGTCGTCCTCGACGACGATCTCGTTGCCGTCGAGGCTGACGAACAGCACCGAACCGACCTGGAAGCTGTACCAGTTGCCGCAGAAGTCGCGGGTGCCGTTGCCGGGCAGCTCGAAGCGCGTCCGGTAGGAGGCGTACCCGAGGTCGCCGCCGCCGGCCTCGACCTCGTGGTTGCCGGGGGCCGGCATCCACGGGCGGTTCGCGGCGGACTTGCCCATGTTGTTCATGAACGCGTTCCACGCCTGCGGCTGCAGCTGCGGGTTGTTGTTGGCGTACGCGAGGTCGCCGTTGAGCAGGTGGAACAGCGGGGCGAACTGCTCGACCTGCCGCACGGCGGCGTTGCCGTGGATCGAGGACTTCTTGAACACGTTGTCGCCGGTGCCGAGGTCGCCGAAGCTGGTGAACCGGAAGGCGGCGCGGCCACGGGCGGGCGCGGTGCGGAAGGTGCCGCGCACGGGCTCGGCGCCGTCGTGCAGCACCTCGTAGACGTAGGTGGTGTCGGGGGTGAGCCCGTCGAGGCGGGCGTGGTGGGTGAAGGTCTCGACCTTGTTGAGGCCGTCGACGTAGCTGCGGCTGCGGGCGTCGACGCTGCGCCCGGCGCCGGTGCGCGGGGTGCCGATGCGGACCCGGGGGCGCCGCACGGTGGCGGCGGTGGCCCAGGAGACGGTCATCTGACGGGAGGGCTCGTCGCCCCACTGGAGGTGGATCTGCTCCGGGCCGGGCGTGCCGGCGACGGCGGGCTGCGTCCAGAGGAGGGTGGACGCGGGGATCGCGGCGAGCGCGCCGACCGCCGTACCCGTCCGAAGGACCGTTCTACGCGAAGGTTGTGCCACCACTGCTGCCTCCTGTGCTCCGATAAACGCCGAGGAGGCTCCCAGTCGGATCGCACATTCGGACCAATCCCGACCGTGCTTACGGCGAACGGTAGTTGAACGGTGGCCTGTCTCCTTGACATGGAGTCGGAGTGACTCCGGCACGGCGGCGGCTTGGAGGCGGCATGGAGGCGGCATGCGGTGCGGCCGGATGGCCGCGGGCCGGCGGGGTGGTCCCGGGCGGCCGGACGGGTGACCTGTCGGACGTGTCGTCGGCGGCGCGCCCGGCCCGGCGTGCGTCGGTGGGAGTGCGCCGCCTCCGGACGGCGCAAGCCCTGTCCCCTCATCTGAGAGCCGCCCATGCCTCCCACCGCTCGCTTCCGCCGCCGCTTCCTCCCCACCGCGCTGTGCGCCATCGCCGTGGTCCTCGCCGCCCCCGCGGCCCACGCCGCACCCCCGGGGGGCGACGGCGGGGGGCCGACCGGCGGGACCGGTGGTGGACACCGCGGCGGACCGTACGACTGGGAGAGCGTGGCGGCCTGCGAGAGCAGCGGCGACTGGCACGTCAACACCGGCAACGGCTACTTCGGGGGCCTCCAGTTCGACGCCCCGACCTGGCGCGAGAACGGCGGGCTGGACTACGCGCCGCGCGCCGACCTCGCCAGCCGCGAGGAGCAGATCGACATCGCCCAGCGCCTGGCCGGGCGCCGGGGGCTGAGCCCCTGGCCGGTCTGCGGGGTGCGCGCGACCCGGGACCACGGCCGGGACGCGGTCCTGCCTCCGCCCGCCGCCGCGGCTGCCCCAGTCGCCCCGGCACCGGCACCGGCACCGGCACCGGCCGAGGCGAGCGGCCGGTGGACCGTCCGCGAGGAGGACACCCTCACCGACCTCGCCGCCGCCCTGCGCGTGCCCGGCGGCTGGCCGGCGCTCTACGCGCTCAACCGGACGGCCGTCGGCGAGGACCCGGACCTCATCCGGCCCGGTCTCGTCCTGCGCGTCCCGCCGTCGAACTGACTCCGTCGAACTGGATCCGTCGAACCGGCTCCGTCGGACGCCGCCCACGCCCGGGCCCTGGACGGGCGCGGGCGGCGTCGCACCGTCAGGGCGCCGCGCCGTCAGCGGGCCGCACCATCAGGGCGCCGACCAGCCCAGGTCGCGCCGGGACAGGTGGACGATCCCCGGCAGCGGGAAGAGCAGCAGGAACAGGTTCGGCGCCCACCAGCTGAGCGTGAAGTCCCCGCGCAGCGCCCAGAAGGCGAGGGCCTGGAGCCCGGCGGTGCTGGTGAGGACCAGCGAGATCAGCATCAGCGGCCGGACGGCTGCGCGCCCGCCCCGACAGGCCGTCAGCAGGGCGGCGAGCCCGGTCAGGCTGGCGAGCAGGTCCAGCGGCAGGAACGAGTAGTTCCAGTCGGCGAGGATCGGATCGTCGTAGTCCCGGTACGCGTACCGGGCGGGGAGGAGGGCGGTCACGGTGACCGCCCAGTACGCAAGGAAGCCGAGGTCGGTCAGGGCCATCGACACCTTGGTGAACCGCAGGACGCACCCGCCGTGCTCAGCTGCCACGGCGCACCAGCTCCACGATCAGGGCCCGCAGTTCGCGGTGCAGTGCGTCGTGCGGCGGGCTGAGGTCGAGCAGTCGCGCCGACCACCAGCCGTCGACGGCCATCCGCACCAGGGTGGCCGTGGCCGGGTCGAGCCCGTCCTCCTCCAGCCGCCGCTGCCAGCGCGCGTACCGCTCGCGCAGCCCGTCCAGCACCTCGGGACCGCCGGCGGCGGCGAGCAGGGCGACGGGCACCTGGTCGACGCCGCTGGTGTCCCCGGCGGGGGACTCGGGCGGGATGGTCGCGTCCAGCCAGGCCAGCGCGAACGCCCCCGGCGGCGCCCCGGGCCCGGGCAGCACCGCCTCGAAGCGGTCGGCCAGCCGACCGACCACGCCCTCCACCAGCGCCCGCTTGCTCGGGAAGTGGTGCAGCAGCCCGCCCTTGCTCACCCCCGCCTCGGCGGCCACCGCGTCCAGCCGTACGGCGTCCACGCCGCCCCGGACGAGCAGCCTCTCGACCGCGTCCAGCAGTTGATCCCTCATGGGTCCCCACCCGATTCGCCTACGTCGGACCGTCCAGACGGTCGGTCCTGTCGAGTCGTCACCCTAGCAGCCGCCGGCGCCCTGCGGGCGGGCCTCGGGACTACTCCAGTAGTGGCACTACTGGAGTAGTCCCGCCCCGCCCGCAGGGGCGGAACTACGGATGTAGTGGCACTACATCCGTAGTGAAAAGGCGGAGGGCCCGCCCGGTCGAGGAGACCGGACGGGCCCGGGGGGCCAGGGTGGCGGGCCGTCAGCCGACGTGCACGCGCGGGCGGCGACTGCGGTCAGGCTCGGCCTCGCGCAGCACCTCGCGGGTGACCGGCGCGACCTCGCCCTGCCCGAAGAGGAAGAAGCGGAGGAACTGGGCGAAGGGGTTGCCCTCCGTCCACTCGAAGTACAGGTGCGGCTGCTGGCCCGTACGGTCCCGGACGGTGAGCGCCAGCGCGGCGATCGCGTTGGGGATGCTGGAGCTCTCCAGGGTGAGCACCCGGTAGCGGCCGTGCAGGACCTCGCCGCGCACGGTCAGCTCGGCCTCGAAGTCGGAGGCGTCACGGACGGTGACCTCGACGAAGACCAGGTCGTCCTCGCCGGGGATGTCGTTGTCGGCGCGGATCTGGCGGATCTTGTCGCGGTACTCGGCGACGTCCCGGTTGCTGGGCTCGTTGGCGATCAGGCGCAGCGGCCGGTGGGCGTAGTCCCTGACGAAACGTTCCGCCACCTCGTCGAGCACCACGTTCGTCACGCGCAGCTCGAAGGCCCGCCGGAGCCGGGAGAGCAGCGAGACCAGGATGATCCCGGCGATGAAGCAGGCGCCGATCTTGAGGCCGTCGGGGCGCTCCATCACGTTGAGCACGGTGGTGTAGAGGAAGATCGCGGAGATCGCGCCGAAGCCGACGGTCCAGCCGCGCTGGCCCTTCTTGTGCGCGGCGATGGTCACCGCGATGGCCGCCGAGCTGATCAGCACCAGCACGCCGGTGGCGTACGCGCCGCCCTGGGCGTCCACGTCGGCGTCGAAGATCCAGGTGACCAGGAAGCCGATCAGGGTCAGCACGATCACCATCGGGCGCACGGCGCGCGCCCAGTGCGGGGCCATGCCGTAGCGCGGCAGGTAGCGGGGCAGCAGGTTGAGCATGCCCGCCATGGCCGAGGCGCCGGCGAACCAGAGGATGGCGATGGTGGAGAGGTCGTAGACGCTGCCGAAGGCGCCGCCCAGGTACTCGTGCGCCAGGAAGGCGAGCGCGCGGCCGTTGGCCTCGCCGCCCGGCTTGAACTGGTCGGCGGGGATGAGCAGCGTGGTGATGAAGCTGGTGCAGATCAGGAAGACGCTCATGATCACCGCGGAGGTGGTGAGCAGCTTGCGGGCCCCGCGGATGCGGCCGGTGGGCTTGGCGTCGGTGTCGTCCGGGTCCCCTTCGATGTGCGGCATCACGGCGACGCCGGTCTCGAAGCCGGACAGGCCGAGCGCCAGCTTCGGGAAGGTCACCAGGGCGACGCCGACCATGATGACGGGGTTGCCGTGCTGGGCGGTCAGCGCGTCCGTCCAGTCGGTGACCACGTGCGGGGCCTGGAGGATCTGCCAGAGGCCGACGGCGACGACGACCACGTTGAGCGCCAGGTAGGCGCCGACGAGGAAGACGGCCAGGCCGATCGCCTCGCTGAAGCCCTTGAGGAAGACGGCGCCGAGCAGCGCGACCAGCACCATGGTGATCACCACCTGCTTGTCGCCGAGCAGGCTGTTGAGGTGCGGGTTCTCCACCAGGTGGGCGCTGGCGTCGGCGGCGGAGAGGGTGATGGTGATCAGGAAATCCGTCGCCGCGAAGCCCAGCAGGGCCAGGACGAACAGCTTGCCCTTCCAGAAGGAGAGCAGCCGCTCCAGCATCGCGATCGAGCCCTCGCCGCGCGGGCTCTCCTGGGCGACGCGCCGGTAGACCGGGAGCGCGCCGAGCAGGGTGACGATCACCAGCACGATCGTGGCGATCGGCGAGAGGACGCCCGCGGCGAGGGCGGCGATGCCGGGCTGGTAGCCGAGGGTGGAGAAGTAGTCGAGGCCCGTCAGGCACATGACCCGCCACCAGCGCTGTCCGGTGTGTCCGCCGTGCGCCTCGGCCTCGGTGTGGGCGGCGGAGTCCCCCGGCTCCGTGCCGCCCGCGGTCCGCCGGGACTTCGGCGCGGGCTTCTCCGCGCTCACGTCCTCGAGCAGCCAGTTGCGAACGCGTATGCGCGCCGACGACGGTTCCGCCGTCGTCGTGTCCGTCGAACCCGACGAAACCACCTTGCACCTCTTGTTTAAAGGCCCCGTAAAAGCCGTCGAACGACGGCAGTGCGACAGGCTATGCGACCGGCGTTAAGGAGACGTCATCACCCCGCGTTAAGAAAACGTCAGTGAGATTCACGTCAGGACCGGCCCCGGGGCAGGGTGCTCCCGCCCCGGGGGGTCAGATCGTCACGCCCGGTAACCGAGGACCGTCATCATGCCCGTCTCCGCGTGGTAGACGTTGTGGCAGTGCACCATCCACAGGCCCGGGTTGTCGGCGTCGAAGTCGACGGCGAGCGTCGCGCCCGGCAGCACGATCGCGGTGTCCTTGCGCGGGCCGTCGCCCGGCAGCGCGAAGGTGTGCCCGTGGAGGTGGACGGGGTGCCACATGTCGGTCGCGTTGCGGAACTCCAGCCGCACCCGCTCCCCCGCCGCCACCGGGTAGCGCTGCGCGGGGTCGTAGCGGCGGCCGTTGAACGCCCAGTCGGCCCCGGCCATGCCGCCGGTCATCTCCAGCCGCACCGTGCGGTCCGGCTGCCTGGCCGGGAGGCGGACGCTCGCGTGGGCCTTGAGCCGGTCGGCGGTCAGTAGCCGCCCGTCCAGCTCGGACGGGCGCACGGAAGCCTCCGGTGCGGCGCCGCCGCCGGTGCGCAGCACGGCCAGGGCACTCGCGTTCTTGCCCTCGGCGAGGGCGGTGAGCGGGAAGACGCCGTCCTTGACGGTGACCAGCACGTCGTAGCGCTCGCCCATGCCGAGCAGCAGCGCCTGGGCGGTGGCGGGTTCGACGGGGAAGCCGTCGGTGTGGGTGACCGTCAGCTCGTGGCCGCCGAGCGCGACCCGGTAGGCGGTGTCGCCGCCCGCGTTGATCAGCCGGATGCGGACGCGGTCGCCGGGCTTGGCGGCGAAGGTCTCGGGGGCGGCGGGCAGGCGGCCGTTGACCAGGTGGAACGGATGCGCGACATCGCCCGCGTCACCGCCGAGCAGCTCGCTGCGGGCACCCATCAGCATGCGCGACGGGCCGGTGGCGGGGGCGCTTCCCGTCATGCCTGTCATGCCCGTCATGCCCGGCATGCTGTGCCCGGAGTGGTCCCCGCCACCCGTCCCGCCCGTCCCGCCCATGCCCTTGGCGAGTTCGGCGAGCACGGCGTCCGGGGTGCTGCCGTCCACGCCGTCCACCCAGTCGTCCAGGACGACGACCCACTCCCTGTCGTAGGCCAGCGGCTCCTTCGGGTCCTCCACGATCAGCGGCGCGTACAGCCCCCGGTCCTGCTGGGCGCCGGAGTGCGGGTGGAACCAGTACGTGCCCGGCCGGGTGAGCGCGAAGCCGTACTCGAAGGAGGCCCCCGGCCTGACCGGCTCCTGGGTGACCCCCGGGACGCCGTCCATGTCGTTGCGCAGCGCGAGACCGTGCCAGTGCAGGGAGGTCGGCTGCGGCAGGTGGTTGGCCAGGGTCAGCGCGAGCTTCTCACCCGCCTTGGCCCGCACCTCCTGCCCGGGCAGGCGGTCCCCGTACGTCCAGGTGCGGACGCTGCGCCCGCCCAGGTCGACGGTGGACTCGGTGGCGGTGAGCGCGACCCTGCGCTCCGGCCCGGGATTGCGGCGGGCCTCGGCGGCGGCCACCTCGGGACCGTTCGGCGCGAGGAACCCGGCGGGACTGCTGGTGCCGCTCCCGCCGTGGTTCATGCCCGACATCGGGTCGGAGGAACAGGCGGCGAGCAGCCCGGTGGACGCGGCGGCGAGCGCCGCGCCGAGGACGGTACGACGGCTGGGAGTACGCATGACGGAGTGCACCTCGTGCGGTGTGGTGGTGTGAACGAGCAGGGCGCATCTGCCGCTCCGCACCTGGGGGCGCGAAGCGGCCGGGCGCACGCCTACTGACGCAGCACCGACAACCGGTTGAGCAGTGTCCGCCCGCCCCCTGGCGGCGGCAGCGCCCGCACGGCCCGCAGCACCCGGGCCCGTACGGCGGCGGCCGCGTCACCGCTGCGGCGCAGCAGCAGGGAGGCGGCGGCGAGGAGCACAAGGGTCCACCCGACGAGGACGGCGAGGCAGACGGCCATGGGGTCCATGCCGTGGGCGGGCACGGCGGGCCGCACATCGGCCGCGACGGCTGCGGGCTCCACGGCGGAGACCGGCTGCCCGTCGTGCAGGCCGGCCGGCAAGCGAGCGGAGCCGCTGTCCGGCACCTGCGACCGGTCGTGCGCGCCGGCGAGCTGCGCCACGGGCGCCATCGGCTCGCCGTGGCCGCCGTGCGCGGCGGAGGGGTGGCCGAGGGTGTGCATCGTCGCGATGCCCAGCACCAGCGCGGCCAACAGCAGCAGCCGCGGCACCCAGGGCATCCGCGGGCCGACCAACCGGGACTCCCGCCCCATCGACCCACCTCCTCGCCCCACCGGTCACGTACCCCCGCAGGGTATCCCGCCTCACGCCCCTCCCCCACCCGGGGTCACCGCCCGCGTGACACGGAGACGGCGGGTGGGGCGCGGAGTGTCACCGGGCGCGGGCGTCGGCCGAGAGCAGGTGGCCGGTGCCGGAGACGGTGACCGTGAGGTTCAGCGGCGGCCGGCCCTCACCCGCAGGCCGGTGGTAGGTGAGAGTGCGGGCGGTCTCGTTGGCGGGCACGGGGGTGACGGTCGGGGTGAGGCCCGTGACGCGGTCGCCGAACCAGACCTGGGCGAAGTCCGCACCCACAGCGACGACCTGCTCCGGCCGGAGGACGAACCCCGCCACAGCGCCGTCCGCCGCGGCGGAGAGCAGGTCCCCGGTGGACGCGTCGAGGCGGAAGGTGCCGCGGTCGGTGGTGACGGACATGACCGGCGGTGCGCCGTCCGCCTCGGGGCCAGTGCTCGTCTCGCTCACCCAGGTGTTCGGGCCGAACAGTCCGTTCGCGACCTCCTGGGCCCGCACGATGTCGTCGGCCGGAGGCGTATGGAATCCCGGGTTCTCCCGGTCGATGCGGATACCCAGGCCCAGGACGAGACCGACCGCCGCCAGCCCGAGGCCGCCGATCAGCAGCCCGTGCCGCAGGTCCCGCAGCGTCCTCCCGGGGCGGTGGCCGCGCAGCAGCAGCCACCCCACCCCGAGCAGGGTGCCGGTCAGCGCCCCGGCCGCGTTGTCGAGGAAGTCGGCGGCGTCGCAGGCCCGCCCCGTGCCCAGCAGCGTCTGCGCGACCTCGGTGACGCCCGACAGCACCACCAGACCCGCCAGCCCGGCCAGCGGCCGCCGCAGGAGCAGGACGGTCAGGAACGCGGCCGGCACGAACAGCGCGATGTTCATCAGCCCCTGCCGGCCCGTCAGGTCGGACCAGACGGACGGGCCGATCGCGCAGTACGGCGTCCCGGCGTAGCCGGACCGCACGGGCGTGAGCGTCACCGCCACCTCCCCGGCCAGGCTCACCCCCCACAGCACCGCCACGGCCACCGGCCGCCCGCCGCGCCGGGCCCACCACCAGGCGCCGGCCCCGAGGAGCACCGCGAGGACGCCGAAGACCGGGAACAGCAGGGGCGTGCCGTCGAGCGCGGCTTCTATCATCTGGGCTTCCAGTCAGAAGAGTTGACGGCACGGAACAGGCCGACAGTCAAACAGACGCACACGACCCGTTCCAAACCGCGGCCCCCGCCCTACCCCCGATTCTCCCCGGGGATCCGTCCCCTAGGGGCGTGGCGGAGGGCGCCGGCGGGCATGTCACGGTCGTAGCAGTGACCTCGGGAAGCATGAGAAGGTACGGACCATGAAGCCGCTCCAGTTCATCCTCAACATCATCTGGCTGATCTTCTGCGGCATCTGGATGGCCCTGGCCTACGTACTCGCCGGGCTCATCTGCTGCGTACTGATCGTGACGATCCCGTTCGGCATCGCCTCGTTCCGGATCGCCGGGTTCATACTGTGGCCGTTCGGGCGGACCACGGTGGAGCGGCGCGACGCCGGCGCCGGATCGTGCGTCGGGAACGTGATCTGGTTCGTGTTCGCCGGCTGGTGGCTGGCGCTGGGGCACATCCTCACCAGCATCCCGCTGTTCCTCTCGATCATCGGCATCCCCTTCGGGTGGGCCAACCTCAAGATGGTGCCGCTCTCCCTGGCGCCGCTCGGCAAGGAGATCGTCGACACCGACCAGGCCTGGGGCGCGCGCTACTAGGAGACGAGAGACGACGGCCGGCGAGGGCGGGAGCCCTCGCCGGCCGTTCGCGTGTGGGCGAGGTCAGAGGCCCAGCAGGCGGGCGGACTCCTCGCGCATCTCGACCTTGCGGATCTTGCCGGTGACGGTCATCGGGAACTCGTCGACGACGTGGACGTAGCGCGGGATCTTGAAGTGGGCGAGCCGGCCGGTGCAGTAGGCGCGCACGTCCTCGGCGGTGAGGGGGGCGGCGCCCTCGCGCATCCGGATCCAGGCCATCAGTTCCTCGCCGTACTTGGGGTCGGGGACGCCGATCACCTGGACGTCGAGGATGTCGGGGTGGGCGTGGAGGAACTCCTCGATCTCGCGGGGGTAGAGGTTCTCGCCGCCGCGGATGACCATGTCCTTGATGCGGCCGGTGATGGCGAGGTAGCCGTCCTCGTCCATGACGGCGAGGTCGCCGGTGTGCATCCAGCGCGCGGCGTCGACGGCTTCGGCGGTGCGCTCGGGTTCGCCCCAGTAGCCGAGCATGACGGAGTAGCCGCGGGTGCAGAGTTCGCCGGGCTCGCCGCGCGGGACGGTGCGGCCGGTGGCCGGGTCGACGACCTTGACCTCCAGGTGCGGGCCGACGCGGCCGACGGTGGAGACGCGGCGCTCCACGGGGTCGTCGGTGCGGGTCTGGGTGGAGACGGGTGAGGTCTCGGTCATGCCGTAGCAGATGGACACCTCGCTCATGCCCATCCGCTCGATGACCTCCTTCATCACCTCGGTCGGGCACGGCGAGCCGGCCATGATGCCGGTGCGCAGGCTGGTGAGGTCGTGGCGCTCGAAGTCGGGGTCGGCGAGTTCGGCGATGAACATGGTCGGCACGCCGTACAGCGAGGTGCAGCGTTCGGCGGCGACGGCGGCGAGGGTGGCGCCGGGTTCGAAGGCGGGGGCGGGGATGACGGTGCAGGCGCCGTGGGAGGTGGCGGCGAGGTTGCCCATCACCATGCCGAAGCAGTGGTAGAAGGGCACGGGGACGCAGATGCGGTCCTCCTCGGTGTAGCCGAGGAGTTCGCCGACGAAGTAGCCGTTGTTGAGGATGTTGTGGTGCGAGAGGGTCGCGCCCTTGGGGAAGCCGGTGGTGCCGGAGGTGTACTGGATGTTGATCGGGTCGTCGGGGGCCAACTCGGCCTCCCGCTCGGCGAGTCGGTCCGGGTCGGCCAGGCGTCCGGCGACGCCCAGCGCCTCCCACCCGGGGTGGCCGATCAGCAGCACGTGTTCCAACGCGGGGCAGCGGGGCCGGACTTCCTCGATCATCGCCGCGTAGTCGGAGGTCTTGAAGCGCTCGGCGGCGACCAGCAGCCGGATGCCGGACTGCCGCAGCACGTACTCCAACTCGTGCGAGCGGTAGGCCGGGTTGACGTTCACCAGGATCGCGCCGATCTTGGCGGTGGCGTACTGGGTGAGCGTCCACTCGGCGCAGTTGGGGGCCCAGATGCCGACGCGGTCGCCCTTGGCGATGCCCAGCTCCAGCAGTCCGAGCGCCAGGACGTCCACCTCGGCGCCGAGCTCGGCGTACGTCCAGCGGCGGCCGGTGGGGCGGTCGATCAGCGCGTCGCGCCCGGGGAAGGCGCGCACCGCCCGGTCGAGGTTCTCCCCGATGGTGTCGCCGAGCAGGGGGACGTCCGAGACTCCGGAGGAGTAGCTGCGCATGGTCGGCACTGTGGTGGGGCTCCTTCGGCGGCGCGGGGACGGAGTGACCATGGTCGCGTTCCGGACCGCCCGCCGCCACCCCCGAACAGGGGTGCGGACACGGCGCCGGGGCCGCCCGCCTGGTTCGACGGACGGCCCCGGCGCGCGGGTCAGGCGTTGATGCAGGTGTTGCCGAACGCCGGGTTCAGGGCGCCGATCACGTTGACGGTGTTCCCGCAGATGTTGACCGGGATGTGGATCGGGATCTGAATCTGGTTGCCGGACAGCACACCGGGCGAGCCGAAGGCGATGCCGTTGGCGGTCGCGTCGGCGGCGGCGGTGCCGGCCCCGGCGAGGACGGCCACCGCCGCGAGCGCGGTGGCGGCGAGGGTGGTGCGAATACGCATTGCGTCACTCCTTGTGAGGGTGGCGAGAATCCGTGTGACGATCACACTCGCCCCCGATCACAACGGACGGCCCGCGCGCCACGCCGGGATTGGGCGAACAGCGGGCGTGTCGCCGCACCCGGCGTCCGCCCGTCCTCAGCCGAGCGCCGCCAGCAGCGACCGCGCGGGGACGAGCCCCGGCTCGGCCGCCAGCGCCCGGCGCAGCAGCACCCTCGCCTCCGCGGGCTCCCCCGCCCGCAGCGCCTCCAGGGCCGCGTTGTAGTCCATCCGGCCGGAGTAACGCAGCCGCACCAGCGCCGTCAGGTCCTCCCCGCAGGAGGGGCAGCGCAGCGACGGCGGGGCCAGTGGCACCCGGCAGCCCGGGCAGGACACCTCCACCGGCCCGATCTGCCCGACCGGCCCGATCTGCCCGACGACCTCGCTCATCGCGGCCCCGCCTCCTCCGGACGGACCGGGCCGAGCGACTCCGCCGCCGGCTCCGCGCCCAGTTCCCGCTGCGCCTGCGCGTACAGCTCCAGCAGCGCCGACATGTGCCGGTTGACCTCCTCCATGTTCGGGGCCTCCACCGCGTCGTCCAGGCCGCGCAGGTGCGCCATGATCCGCTGGGCCAGGGCCGGGGAGACCATGTTCTGCGTCACGTAGACGTTGCACATGGTCAGCATCCGGAAGGTGTGCCCCAGCGAGTCGCACAGCTCGTCCGCCCGCTGGGCCGCGCGCATCGCGCCCTCCCAGTCGGCGGCCTCGCGGCGCAGCCGCAGGTCGGCGGCCACCGACCGCAGCCGGTCCAGGTCGCTCGGGTCGAGGTGCTTCTCGCAGTAGTGGATGAACAGGCTCAGGTACGCCTCCGAACCGCGCACCCAGCGCTGAGCCTTGAGCTGGCGCTGCGCCCGCTCCAGCGCCTCGTCCACCGACTGGCCGCGGGACTGGCCGGCCGCCAGGTCGTCCAGGGTGTCCATCAGCCGCTGCGCCTCGCGCTTCTCGGCCTCGGTCAGCTCGCTGCCCCACTTGTCGGTGAAGGACTCGATCTGCCGCTGCTGCTCCTCCACCTGGACCTTCAACTCCGGGTCTAGGCTGGCGCGTTCGAGCTTGACGGTCTTCTCCGAACCGCCCTGGATGCGCACCGACAGGGTGATGGTGCGATCCCGGTCGAGGCCGAAGGAGACGTCCACGGGGATGCGGCCGCCGAGGCTCTCGGGCAGGCGCAGGGTCAGGTGGCCGATCAGTTCGTTCTGCTGGGCGATCTCGTACTCGCCCTCGTAGACGGCGACTTCGAGCCGCTGGCGGCCGCTGCCGGATACCACGAACTCCCGGCTGACGGGCGAACTCGTCGGGTAGCTGGTGTTCTTGGGGATGATCACGGCGAGCCGGCCGTCGTTCAGCTCGATGCCGAGGTTCTTCGGGGTGATGTCGAACGGGTTGGTGACCTGCATCAACTCGCCGCATCCCGTGCACACTTCGCTGCCCGGTGGGTTGACGGTCGAGCAGTTGGCGCAGCGCAGGCCCACGTCCTCGGCGGCGGTGGAGGAGGCCACCCGGGTGTTGCCGGGGGCGGCCGAGTTGAGCGGCTCGCCGCAGAGCTCGCAGGCGGTGACGCCGGGGGCGGAGGGCGTGCCGCAGCGCGGGCAGAGGTCGCCGTGCACCACGGCGGTGGGCTGCGCCTGCTTCGGGATGCCCGCGCCGCCACCGCCCGAACCGCCCAGCTCCTGGCCGCACTTGGGGCAGGAGGAAGCCTCGGCGTCGACGGGGAGGTGGCAGCCGCCGCAGGAGACGCGGGCGCCGCCGAGCAGGGAGGTGGCGCAGTTGGCGCAGTTGGAGGCGGAGAGGTCCCCGGGCGCCCGGCACTCGGGGCACTCGACCTCCCCGACCAGCGCGGACTGCACGGCCGCGCCCAGCGCCACGCACTGCATCGGGTTGACGCCGCGCCGGATGCGGCGTGGGCCGAACACCTCGCCCAGGCGCCGGGCCACCAGCGGGATCGCGGTCGAGCCGCCGACCAGCACCACCTCGTCGACGTCGCCCACCGTCAGGTTGGCCTGCATGATCGCCTTGTGGGTGAGCTCGATGGTGCGCTCGATCTGCGCCTCGATCAGCTCCTCGAACCGGGCCCGCTCGAACTCCGTCTCCAGCACCAGCTGCCCGGCGCCGAGGCCCGGCAGGATCACCTCGGAGGACTCCTGGTTGGACAGCTCGATCTTGACGGTCTCGGCGGTGGAGGCGATCTTCGGGCGGTCCCGCAGGTCCGGCTGGTAGTCGGAGCCGTACTCCTCGCGGATGTCCTCCAGCAGGGCCGTGGTGATCGCGCGGTCGAAGTCGTCCCCGCCGAGCAGGTTGTCGCCCTCGATGCCGAGCACCGACACCGAACCGGGCACCAGCAGCAGGATGGAGATGTCGAAGGTGCCGCCGCCGAGGTCGTAGACCAGTACGGTCCGGCCCTCGTCGCCCGTGTCGCTGGTGATCCCGTACGCGAGGGCGGCCGCCGTCGGCTCGTTGATCACCCGCAGCACGTGCAGGCCCGCCATCCGGCCCGCCTCCTGGGTGGCCGCGACCTGCCGCTCGCCGAAGTAGGCGGGCACGGTGATCACGGCCCGGTGGAACGGCTCGCCGAGGCGCTGCTCGGCGTCCTCCTTGAGGCGGCGCAGGATGATCGCGGAGATCTCGATCGGGGTGTACGAGCGGCCGTCGAACCAGACGTTGACGTCGCCGTCGGTGCCCGCGGTGACCTTGTAGTCGACCTCCTTCAGGGCCGCCTGGACCTGCGGGTCCTTGAACTTGCGGCCCATGAAGCGCTTCACCGAGCGGATCACGTTGGCGCCGTCGATGGCGATGCGGCTGCGCGCGGTCGAGCCCACCAGCAGCTCGCCCTTGCGGCCGCTGCCGACCACGGAGGGCGTGGCCTCCTGGTTCTGCCGGTTGAAGATGATCTCCGGCTCACCCCGGCGCAGGTGCGCGACCACGGAGTTGGTGGTGCCCAGGTCGATGCCGAGTGTGCGGTACATGTCGTTCCCCTCTTGCCCCTCGTGGTCCGGCTACTTCTTGTGCTTGCGCTCCGCCCGGGAACGGGCCCGGGGCTGGGCCCGCTTCGGCCGCACGGGGTCGGCGGGCGGCTCGGGTTCGGGGTCGGTCGGTACGGGCTCGGGCGCGGGCTCGACCTCGGGCTCGGGCTCGACCTCGGGCTCGGGCTCGACCTCGGGCTCGACCTCCACGACAGGCTCGTGTTCCACGACGGCTTCGGCCTCTGTCTCTGCCTCGACTTCGGTCTCCGGAGCCGCCACCACCACCTGGGCCCGGCGCAGCACCTCGTCCTTCCAGAAGAACCCGGTGACGACCGTCCGCACCACCGTCTCCGGCTCGACCCCGGGCCGCACCTCCGTGCCGACGATCTCCGTCACCCGCGGGTCCGCCGCCATGCCCTCCAGCCGCATCGGCCGCACCTCGGCCTTGGCGAGCCGCCCCAGCAGCCGCCGCCGGGTGGCCTCGATGCCGTCCCCGCGCCCGAGCGCGACCAGTTCGCGGTCGAGGGAGAGGGCGGCGAGCGCGTCGTCCACCTCCACGAGCACGCCCAGCAGTTCGCGCTGCTCCTCCCTGGCCTCGCGCTCGGCCCGCTTCACCTTGCCGTCCAGCAGCGAGGCGCGCAGCAGGAGCCGGGAGAAGTGCTCGGCCAGGTCGACGCCCTCGATCCCGGGCGGGATCTCCAGCGGCTCCCGGCCTTCGAGCAGGGCGTCTGTCGGTGGTGCCTCGGTCATTCCGGTACCTCGATCTGCGGCAGGACGGACAGGTCGGCCGCGTAGCGGGCGGGGACGGGTGGTTCGGGTTCGGCGCCGGCGGGGGCGGGTTCGGCGAAGTCGGCGGCGAGTTCGGCTCGGTGGAGCGCGAGCAGCGCGGGGGCCGGCGGCTGGGCGGGGCGTTCGACGGTCAGCAGTGGCTCGGCGAGCGCGGGTGCGAGCAACTCGGCGGCCTGGTCGACGGGTTCCGGCGGCAGGGGCTGCTGCAGGTCGACTTCGAGCCGCTTGTCGGGGTTGCGCAGCAGCGCGGCGGCTTCCTGGATCTGCTGCCGGGTGTGGCGGGCCGCCTTGATCGCCGGGCCGACGGCGAGGTTGATCTCGCGTACGCCGGCCGTGAGCGGGATGCCCAGGATCTCGTACGGCGACGGTTCGTACAGTGGCATGACGGGCGGTCTCTCTCCTCACGGGTCGAAGCAACGACGGACGGCGACGGTTGAGTTGGGCGCAGGGAGTACGACGACGGCGGGTGCCCGGGCGGTTGCCGTCAGCGCAGGGAGTTGATCCGGGCCTGGAGGGCGCGCAGCTCGAAGTCGGCCGGATTGTGCTCCACGGCCTGCTGGGCGGCGTGCCTGGCCACCATGAGGCTGCGGAGGTTGGCGGCCTGGACGGCCAGGGAGCTGAAGACGACGGCGAGTTCCTTGTGGAGCTTCTCCGTGTCCTCCGGACTGTGGGCGAGTTCGAGGGCCTCCTCCAGCAGCCGGATCGCCTCGTTGTAGCGGCGCGCCTCGTAGTGACCGATGGCCTCGCCGCGCCAGACGCTGACCATCAGGCGGCGTACGTCGGGTGAGTCGTCGTAGGACCTGGCCATCTGGAGCATGGCGGCCTGGAGGGTGAAGGAGTCTTCCTGCATGGCGTCGAGGACGTGGTTGGCGAGCATGACGGAGATGCGGCGCGCGGCCTCGCGGGTGACGTCGCCCTCCCATTCGGGGTCGGCGCGCAGGGATTCGGCCATCCGGGCGAGTGCGCGGGTGCGGTCGCCGGTGAAGGCGGCGGTGCGGGCGAGGATGCGCAGGACGAAGGCGAGGCCCACGCGGTGGTCGGGGTCGGGGTTGAGGGTGATGAGTTCGCGCCAGCACTCGGCGGCCTCCTCGAGCTCCGCCTCGGGGGCGTCGGGGCGGCTGAGTTGGCCGGCCCGGTTGTTGAGGGCGGCTTCGAGGAAGTGCTGGGCGGTGAGGTCGCCGGGGCTGAGCTCCATGCTCTTGCGGAGCAGGCCGATGGCGCGCGGGTAGTCCTTGTCCTCGTTGTTGATCTTCCGCGCCCACTGGGCGTAGGTGGCGCCGAGGTCTCCGCGCACCTCGGGGTCCTCGGGGGCCAACGCGTGGGCCTTCTCGAGGAGTTCGGCGGCTGCCTCCTGATCGTCGACGGTGCTCTTGAGCAGCGCCCGGGCGGCGCGGACGCCGCACTCGGCGGCGATGGCGGCGGTGTCGGCGGGCAGGGTGAATCCGGACGGGGCAGGTCCGGACGGGGTGGTTCCGGACAGCGCGGCGGCGCGGGTGAGGCAGTCCAGGGCCTCGGTCCAGTCCTGGTTGCGGTGGTGGGCGCGGGCCTGGCCGAGGAGGCACTCGCCGAGCAGGGCGTGCCAGGCCTGGCCGCGGCGGTTCTCGGGGACGGCGTCCAGGGCGGTGACGGCGGCGGCCTGGCGGCCCTGGAGGAGCAGGTAGCGCTGCGGGCCGAGGTCGTCGAACAGGGCGAGGGCGCGGGTCAGGGCCGGTGTGTCGGGGGCTTCGGGGCGGCGGAAGGTCCGCACGGCCTGGGCGAACCAGGCGCCCCAGTCGGCGAGTTCGCTCTCGCGGCGCAGCAGGCCCTCCAGGGTGGGGCCGATGGCGAGGGCGCGGGCGGGGCGTCCTGGCACGGCGATGCGTACGTCCCACCGGGCGAAGACGTCGGCGCTGTAGGCCTCCATGCCGAGGAGCAGCGTCCACGCGGTGGTCTCGTCGCCGCTGCGCCCGGCGGTGCGGTCGAGGGCGCGCAGGTCGTCGCGCAGGCGCTCGGTGAGGGCGGTGCGGGCGGCGGCGAGGCGCTGGGGGTCGGGGGTGCGGCCGGTGGTGCGGGCGGACTCCGTCCACAGGTCGGCCTGGTGGAGGGCGGCGGCCAGGCAGCCGAGGGTCCAGGCCCAGGTCTCGTCCGTGCCGCTCGTGCCGGTCGTGGTGGAGAGCCGGTAGCCGGCCAGGCCCGTGGCGTGCAGCAGGCGGGGGTGGGCCGGGTCGCGCAGGAGGAGGGCGCGGTAGGCGTCGAAGGCTTCGCGGTGGCGGCCCTCGGTGGCGTGCTGGTGGGCCTCGTGTTCGGCGAGCAGGCCCAGGGTGGCGGCCGCCTGGGGGTGGCCGGGGGCGAGGAGGAGGGCCTGACGCAGGTCGGCGGCGGCCCGTCCGGGGCGGTTCTCGGCGAGGGCGGCCCCGGCCCGGCGGACGAGGACGGCGGCGCGGGCGGCGCCGGCCTGTTCGGGCAGGTCGGCCAACGCCTCGTCCAGGCGGCCGAGTTCGGCGCGCAGCAGGGCGAGGTCGGTGCGTACGGGCGCGGCCGGGGAGCTGTCGGTCGGAGAGGTGTCGGCCGATGAGGTGCCGGTCGGAGAGGTGCCGGCGAGGGGGCTGTCGGCCAGGGCCCGGGCCCAGGCGGCGAGGACGGGTTCGGCCTGTTCGGGGGCGCCGGCGCGGCGGGCGCAGTCGAGGACGGCGCGCAGCGCGGGGGCGGCGCAGAGGAGGCAGCGGGGTGCGGCGGAGCCGGCGGGGGCGTACAGGGGGGTGGTGCCGGCTTCGCGGCCGCAGCCTCCGCAGGCGGCGGCGCCGGTGGCCGGGGCAGCGCCGGTGGCCGGGGCGGGACCGGGGCCGCCGGTGGCGGTGAGGAAGTGCCGGTACCAGTCCAGGGCGCCGCTCCAGTTGCCGGCCCGTTCGGCGAGCAGGGCCCGCAGCCGGGCGAGGGCTGGGTCGCCGTCGGGGGCGGGGGTGAGCGGGGCGAGGAGGGAGACGGTCTGCACGGGGCTGCCGTTGAGCAGGGCGGCGGCGGCCAGGTGGTAGCGGTCGCGCAGGCCCGTGGCGGCGTCCAGCAATGCGGCGACGGGCCGGGCGTCGCCACCGGCCAGGGCGAGGGCGGCGCGCAGCCGGGCCTGGCGGTGGGTGTGGGCGCCGGGCAGGGTGTCGGCGAGGGCGAGGGCGGCGGCCGCCCGTTCGCGGGGCTCGGGGTGGTCGCGGCCGGTGACGATCAGGTGGGCGGCCTCGCGCAGGGCGGCCTCGCGCAGGTTGACGCGGTGGCCGGGGGCGGCCGGGTCCTCGGTGGCGGCCTGCTGCCACAGGGTGCGGGCGGCGGCCGGGTCGGCGGCGAGGCGGGTGCGGGCGAGGCGGTCGCGGGCCCGGGCGCGGTGGAGGCGCAGGTCCTCGTCGTCCAGGGGCTGCCAGCGGGCGAGGGCGCCGGCCGGGTCGCCCTGGCGGGCGCGGGCGAGGCCGTGGTGGTAGGCGGCGATGCGGGCCCAGCGGGAGCCGGGGTCGCTGTCGGCCTCGGTGCGCAGCAGCGGTTCGGCCTCGGCGCCCTGTCCGGCCGCGAGGAGGGCGGCGCCGAGGCGGACGCGGGCGGGGCGCCAGTCGGGGGAGTGGGTGAGGCCGGCGCGGTAGTCGGCGGACGCCTCGGCGGGGCGGTCGGCGCGCTCGTGGACGAGGGCGAGGCCGAACCGGGCCGGGGCGAAGGCGGGTTGGAGGGCGAGGGCGGCGGTGAACTCGTTGCGGGCCTGGTCGTCGGCGCCGAGCAGCAGGGCGAGG
Organism: Kitasatospora sp. NPDC051170; assembly: GCF_044455705.1. Lineage (NCBI taxonomy): Bacteria > Bacillati > Actinomycetota > Actinomycetes > Kitasatosporales > Streptomycetaceae > Kitasatospora > Kitasatospora sp. NPDC051170. The sequence continues at coordinate 212,787 of NZ_JBITFA010000016.1, forward strand.
CGGCCGAGGGCGTAGCGGGGCCGGGGGTCGTTCGGGTCCTCGGCGGCGGCCGCCGCGAGGTCGGCCCAGGCGGTGTCGGTGGTGCCGATCCGCTGCCGGGCCAGGCCCCGGAACAGCAGGCTGTCCGTGCGCAGCGCGGGGCCGCGCCCCCAGGGGGAGGGCTCGCCGGGGCCGCGCCGCAGGGCCTCATCGAAGGCGGTGACGGCGGCCTCGTCGCGGTGCAGGGCGTACAGGTCGGCGCCCCAGCGGAACCAGAGTTCGCCGCTTCCGCCGGGGGCGGTGGCGGCGAGCAGTTGCTCGGCCTCGGCGGCGCGGCCGGCGCCGCGCAGGTGGGCGGCGCGGGCGAGGACGGGCCAGTCCTGGCCGGGCAGGGCGTCGAGGGCGCGGCCGGTGGCGTCCTCGCGCTGTTCGGGGTCGCCCTCGCGGCAGCGCTGTTGAAGCCAGGCGCGGACGCGGGCCGCGCCCTCGGCCTCCTCGCCCGGTTCGGCGCCGGCGGCGGTGGCCCGCAGGAAGGCGAGCACGGGGGCGAGGTGGCCGCCCGCCGTGCCCTCCTCGGCGAGGTGGCGCAGCGCCCGGCGGGGCATCAGCCCGGCGGGGTCGGTGAGCAGGGGGAACGCCTCGCGGTGGAGGGCGAGTTCGGCCTGCTGGTCGCCGCTGGGGGCGGTCGCCTCGGCCTGTCCGAGCAGGGCGAGCCCGCGCTGCGGGCGCAGGGCTTCGGGTGCCTGGGCGAGCCGGGCCGCGAGGCGGGCGTAGCGCCGCCGTGCCCGGGGCGCGTTGCCGGCGGCCAACTGTGCCGCGGCGGCCGCGAGTTCCTTCGCCACCGCCTGGGCGTCGAGCGCCCGCCTCCGGCGGAGGAGGACGAAGGCCGCCGCACCGGCCAGTGCCATCAGCACGATCGCCACAACCGCGAGCTGCGCCATGTACCGCCCCCCACTGCTCTCGGAAGTCACCCCACCCCATGATCAACAGGCCCCCGCGGACCATGGGTTGACGTCTGTTCGTGATGTTGCCTCGTGATGTTGCTCGGGCGCCATCAGAATAGGCCCTCCGTCCGACGGGCGGGCAGGATCGCGCACTATCCTGGTCAGCACCAGCGGCACATCGTCAATGGTGAAGAGGCGTCGGGGGTCGTGTGTCCGGTTCGCGTTGGGTGGCCGGGCTGCGGTTCGGCCCGGAGTTCGACCCCGAACAGTACGAGCTGCTGGAGTTCCACCACCGGGGCGGCGAGGCCGAGGTGTGGCGGGCGGTGCGTACGGGCCACAGCGGGCTCAAGGAGCTCGTCGCGGCGAAGATCATGCTGGAGCGGGATCCGTCCGAGGTCCGCCGCTGGCTGGGGCGTTGGGACGACGTGTCGCACAACGCGCACCGGCTGGGCATCACCGACCTGGTGGTGCCGAGCTTCCTGCTCGGACCGGCGCCGCACCGGCCCGGCGCCGCGCCCACGGGCGGCCTGCTGGGGTACCAGATCTCACCGTGGGTGGAGGGCGTGCCGCTGCACACCTGGGCGCGCACCCAGCGCGGCGGGCCGACGGCGGCCGCCGAGGTGCTGGCCCGACTGTGCCGGATCGTCGACGAGCTGCACCGCAAGCGCTGGGTGCACCGGGACATCTCCCCCGCCAACGTGCTCGTCGACGGGCAGGGGCAGGTCAAGCTGATCGACCTGACCTTCCTCGCCCCGCTCGACCACGCCCTGACCGTCGCGGTGTTCACCCCCGGCCACGTGCCGCCCGAGGCCGAGCAGGTCGGCGGCTTCCCCACCACCGCCAAGGACCTGTTCGCCGTCGGCACCCTCGCCCGCACCCTGCTGCTACCCGACCACGGCCGCCTCGACCACCGTCTCGCCGTGGAGCAGGCCCGCGCCGAACTCCTGGCGGCGGGCTACGCCGAGGACCTGGCGCGGTGGGCGTGCGAGCCGCTGGCCCGCGAGCCGCAGCGCCGGCCCGCCCCGCTCGGCCCGTGGGCGGCGCGCGGGCGCGAACTGCTGCGCGCCCACCGGCCGGTGGCCCGTACGGCGGGCCTGGCCGTGCTGCCCGACCGCTCCGGCCGTCCGCTCGTGGTCACCGGCGGCGCGCAGGGCACCGGCACCGCGCTGGCCGGCCCCGGCCGTACGGGGCTTCGCGCGCCGGCGGGCCAGGGGCCGGGATCCGTACGGGAGCTGGTGGCGGGCCTGGCCGGGCGGCCGGGGGAACTGGTCGTCTGCGCCGAGGACCCGGCCGGCACCCTGTGGGTCGGGACGGCGGCCGGCTGGTGGGAGGCGGCGCGCGGGGTGGCCGGACTGGCCGGCGCCGTCGACTCCGCCGGGGAGCTGACCGCCTGGACGGCGGCGGGCGGCGCCCTGCGCTCCTACCGCTGGGCGCCCGGCCTCACCCTCACCGGCCAGGAGCACCCCGGCTGCCCCGCCGACCGCGTCCTCGCGGCGGCCGAGGAGCGGCCCGGCGCCTGGCTCGTCCTGGTCGAGCACCGGGAGCGGGTGTACGGCTGGCGCCCCGGCGAGGGCGGGCCGCCCACCCCGCTCGGCCCGCCGGGCACCCTGCGCGCGGGGGCGCTGGCCCGCACCTCCGCCGGGCCCCAGGCGGCCACCCTGCGTACGGACGGATCGGTGCAGCTGCACCGCGTGGGCACGCCGGGCACGCCGGGCGCGGACGGCGACCTGCGGGGTGTGGAGATCGGGGACGGGGAGCCGGCCCTGGACCTCGCGATGGAGGGCCACCGGGGCGGCCCGACCGTGGCCCTGGCCGGCGAGGGCGGCGTACGGCTGCGGCTGCCCGCCGGCGGCGCCTCGCGCAGGGCCCGCTGGTGGCGGCCGACGCTGCGCCCGGCGACGCGGGTGGCGCTGGCGATGGGCGACGACTGGCGGCTGTGCCTGGCGGCGGTCGTGGAGGGCGAGCTGCAGGTGTGGCAGGAGGACGCGGCGTACCGGTGGCAGGCGGTGGGGCTGGAGTAGGGGGCGGGAACTACATCCGCAGTGGCACTACATCCGTAGTCACACTACATCCGTAGTCGCGCTGCGCCCCCGGCCGCGACTACTTCCGCAGTGGCACTACTTCTATAGTGGCACTACTTCTGTAGTGCCAGGGCCAGCGCACGCTCGAGCGCCACCCCGGCCTCGCAGGGCACGTCGGGCAGGACACCGGTGCCCTCCCAGTTGGTACCCGAGACAGGGCTGACCCCGCGGGCGACCGGCACGCTGAGCTCCAGGTGCGGGTGCACCGTCCAGCCGTTGCGCGGGTGGGCGCCGCCGCGGGTGGCCTCGCCGACGACGGCGGCGCGCCCGAGCTGCTGCAGGTCGTAGGCGAGCTCCTCGCCCGCGGAGAAGGTGGCGGCGCTCGTCAGGACGTACAGCGGCTTGCTGCCGCCGAAGCGGGCGCCCGGGACGTGCGCGGCCGACCAGGACTGCTCGGCCACCGTGCCCTGCTTCGAGAGCATGGTGATGAGGTGCGTCCGGCGCTCGAGCAGGTAGCCGCAGACGAAGGCGACCGTGTCCGGGTCGCCACCGGTGTTGCGACGCAGGTCCAGGATGAGGGCACTGGCGGGGGCCACCAGGGAGAGGGCGGCGGTCAGCGGCTGAGCGGCCCAGTCCAGCGGGAACATCTTGGGCCCGATCTCCAGCACCGCGACGCCGCCCTCGAGCAGTTCCACCCGCGGCACACCGCCCAGGGTGGAGTCGAAGTCCCGGCGCATCGCGGCGAGCACCGCCGCGCCCCGCTCGGCCGGCACCGGCTCCTCGTGGTGGTGGACGGCCAGGTGCTGGTCGCCGTTGACGGACCGCAGGTCGGCGGTGACCGCCTCGGCCAACTCCTCGGCGGTCTCGGCCCGGTAGGCGCCCTCGGCGGCGCGGCGGCGCAGCAGGTCCGCCAGGTCGCGGGCGATGTCGGGGAAGACGTAGTTCTCGCGGACCAGGTCGGCGATCGACTCGACGACAGCGCCGGAGTCGAGAGCGGTGGACGTGGCGGAAGTGGTGGAGGTCGTGGAAGTCATGGGAGGGAGTAGACCAGCGGCTTGCCAAAGCGTCAAACATACTTAACGCTTGATCGGGTGAGCCACCCACCAGACGAGAACGTCCAGCAGATCAGCACCCCCGCCCAGCACACCGCACTCGCCCACCCCATGCGCCAGCGCCTGCTCTGGGCGCTGAGCGCCCGGCCCTCGACGATCAGCCGCCTCGCCGCGCAGCTGGGGGCCAACAAGGGCAGCGTCTCCCACCACCTCGGGGTGCTGCACGAGGCGGGGCTGATCCAGCACGCGGGCACCCGGACCGTACGCGGCGGCACCGAGAAGTACTACCGCCGCACCGCCGAGCGGCTCCAGGTCGACGAGCCGAGCGCCGAGGGCACGGCCGCGCTGTTCGGCGCCGTCGCCCAGGAGCTGGACCGCTCCCCCGCCGACCACCTCCTGACGCTGCGCCACATCCGCCTCACCCCGGCCAAGGCGGCGCGCCTCGGCGAGGCGCTGGCCGCGCTGGTCGACGAGACGGAGGAGGACGGGGAGGGCGAGCCGGTCCACGGCCTCCTGGTGACGCTCTACCAGCAGGCGGGGCCCGACAGAACGCGATGAGGCCCCGGAACCCCCGCACAGGGGTCCCGGGGCGCCGCAGCCGTGGCGGCCGCTCGCTCAGCGGAAGCGGCGCAGCCGCAGGCTGTTGCCGACGACGAAGACCGAGGAGAAGGCCATCGCGCCTCCCGCGATCATCGGGTTGAGCAGGCCGGCCGCCGCCAGCGGCAGGGCCGCGACGTTGTAGCCGAAGGCCCAGAACAGGTTGCTCTTGATGGTGCCGAGCGTCCTGCGGGAGAGCCGGATGGCGTCGGCGGCGGTGCGCAGGTCGCCGCGGACGAGGGTGAGGTCGCCGGCCTCGATGGCCGCGTCCGTCCCGGTGCCCATGGCGAGCCCGAGGTCGGCCTGGGCGAGGGCGGCCGCGTCGTTGACGCCGTCGCCGACCATGGCGACGACCCGGCCCTCGGCCTGGAGGCGCTTGACGGTGTCGACCTTGTCCTGAGGCATGACCTCGGCGAACACGTGCTCCGGCGCGATGCCGACCTCGGCGGCGACGGCCTCGGCGACCGCCCGGTTGTCGCCGGTGAGCAGCACCGGGGTCAGGCCAAGGCGGCGCAGTTCGGCGATGGCCTCGGCGCTGGTGGGCTTGACGGCGTCGGCGACCTCGAGGACGGCCCGGGCCTCGCCGTCCCAGCCGACCGCGATCGCCGTGCGCCCGGCAGCCTCGGCGGCGGCCTTGGCCTCCGCGAGGGCCTGCGGCAGGTGCTGCGACCACTCGGTGAGCAGGGCCTCGCGGCCGGCGACCACGGCGTGGCCGTCCACGACGCCCTGGACCCCCAGGCCCGGGACGTTCTCGAAGCCCTCGACGGCGGGCAGTTCGCCGGCCTTGGCGGCGGCGGTGGCGATGGCCCGGGCGATCGGGTGTTCGGAGGCGTGCTCCAGGGCGCCGGCCAGGCGCAGGGCCTCGGCTTCGGTGACGCCCTCGGCGGTGTGGACGGCGAGCAGGGTCATCTGGCCGGTGGTGACGGTGCCGGTCTTGTCGAGGACGATGGTGTCGACCTTGCGGGTGGACTCGAGGACTTCGGGGCCCTTGATGAGGATGCCGAGCTGGGCTCCGCGTCCGGTGCCGACCATCAGCGCGGTCGGGGTGGCCAGGCCCAGGGCGCAGGGGCAGGCGATGATCAGCACGGCGACGGCGGCGGTGAAGGCGGCCGTCCAGCCCTCGCCCGTACCGAGCCAGTAGCCGAGGGTGGCGACGGCGAGGGTGATCACGACCGGGACGAAGACGGCGGAGATCTTGTCGGCGAGGCGCTGGGCCGCCGCCTTGCCGTTCTGGGCGTCCTCGACCAGCCGGGCCATCCGGGCCAGCTGGGTGTCGGCGCCGACCCGGGTCGCCTCGACGACCAGGCGGCCGCCCGCGTTGACGGTGGCGCCGGTGACGGAGTCGCCGACCCCGACCTCGACGGGGACGGACTCGCCGGTCAGCATCGAGGCGTCCACGGCCGAGGCGCCCTCGACCACCGTGCCGTCGGTGGCGATCTTCTCCCCGGGGCGGACCAGGAAGCGGTCCCCGACGGCGAGTTCGGCGATCGGCACGAGCACCTCAGCTCCGCCGCGCAGCACCGTCACGTCCTTGGCGCCCAGTTCCAGCAGCGCCTTGAGGGCGGCTCCGGCGGTGCGCTTGGACTTCGCCTCGAAGTAGCGGCCGGCCAGGATGAACGCGGTGACGCCGGCCGCGGCCTCCAGGTAGATGTCGGACGAGCCGTCGCTGCGGGCGATGGTGAACTCGAAGCCGTGCCGCATGCCGGGCATCCCGGCGTCGCCGAGGAACAGCGCCCACAGGGACCAGAGGAACGCGGCGCCGGTGCCGAGGGAGACCAGGGTGTCCATGGTCGCGGCGCCGTGCCTGGCGTTGGTCCAGGCGGCACGGTGGAACGGCCAGGCGGCGTAGGTGACGACGGGGGCGGCGAGGGTCAGCGAGAGCCACTGCCAGTTGTCGAACTGCAGGGCCGGGACCATCGCCATGGCGATGACCGGGACGGCGAGGGCGAGGGCGGTGTACAGGCGCTGGCGCAGCGGGGCGAGTTCGTCGGCGGGTTCGGCCTGCTCGGCTCCGGGGGCCTGGGCGGCGGCGGCCGGGGGCCTGGGGAGGGCGGCGGTGTAGCCGGTGGCTTCGACGGTGGCGATCAGGTCGGCGACCTCGACCTCCCCGTCGAAGCTGACCTTGGCCTTCTCGGTGGCGTAGTTGACGGTCGCGGAGACCCCGTCCATGCGGTTCAGCTTCTTCTCGATGCGGGCGGCGCACGAGGCGCACGTCATTCCGCCGATCGAGAGCTCCACCTCCGTGGAGGCGGGTGCCTGCGTGGTCATCGTCGTCGCTCCTCGTTCTCGTCGTCGTTCCGTTCCCCGATACCTGGAAGGGGTATCGGGGGCGTCGAGGTCATTTATACCCCTGAGGGGTATCGGGCGCAAGGCTTCGCTGATACCCCCTGGTGGTATTTTTCGTGGGCGGGAACCGCTTGACTTGATACCCCCGAGGGGTATTCACTCAAGACATCGAACCGAGGCCGTATCGCCCGTATCGCCCCGCAGGAACGACCCGGACCACCGAGGAGGACCGCATGGCCGGCTACCACGACGACAAGGACCAGCTCCTCCGCAGGCTGCGCCGCGTGGAGGGCCAGATCCGCGGCCTCCAGCGCATGGTCGACGCCGACACCTACTGCATCGACATCCTCACGCAGGTGTCGGCCGCCACGAAGGCCCTCCAGTCCGTGGCCCTCAGCCTGCTCGACGGCCACCTCTCGCACTGCGTCCAGGACGCCATCGCCAACGGTGGCGGCGAGGCGGACGAGAAGGTCGCCGAAGCCTCCCAGGCCATCGCCCGCCTGATGCGCGCCTGACGCCCGCCCCCGCCTCCCAGATACCCCTCCCCCGTACTTCGCCCTTAGATCGAGGAGCCCACGCCATGAAGACCGCCCTGCGCGTCACCGCCTTCACCCTCGGACTCACCGCCGCCTTCGGCCTCGCCCTCGGCGTCGGCCACGCCGTCGGCCCCGGCGGCAAGCCCGCCCCGGCCGGCCACGACGGCGGGCACGACAGTGGTCACGGCACCGGCCACGACGGCGGGCACGAGGAGCACGCCGGCCACGGCGCCGCCGCCGGACAGCTCCCCGGCGGACTCCAGATCTCCGAGCGCGGCTACACCCTCGCCCTCGACAACGCCTTCGTCACCGCCGGCGCGAGCACCGACCTACGGTTCCGCATCCTCGGCCCCGACGGGCGGGCGCTCACCGCCTACCACCCGCAGCACGAGAAGGAACTGCACCTGATCGTCGCCCCGCGCGACCTCTCCACCTTCCAGCACCTCCACCCCACCCGCGCCGCCGACGGCACCTGGAGCGCCCCCACCGCCCTGCCCGCCGCCGGCGAGTACCGGGTCTTCGCCGACTTCCTCCCGGCCGGCGAGACCGAGGGCCTCACCCTCGGCGCCGACCTCCACGCCGCCGGCGACCTGCGCCCCGCCCCGCTGCCCGAGACCGGCCGCAGCGTCACCGTCGACGGCTACACCGTCACCCTGGAGGGCGACCTCACCCCCGGCGCCGGCGGCGCACTCACCCTCAGCGTCAGCAGGGACGGCCACCCGGTCACCGACCTCCAGCCCTACCTCGGCGCCTACGGCCACCTCGTCGCCCTGCGCGCCGGCGACCTCGCCTACCTCCACGTCCACCCGGAGAGCACCACCCCCGGCCCCGCCATCACCTTCCACGCCACCGCCCCCAGCGCGGGCACCTACCGCCTCTTCCTCGACTTCAAGCACGGCGACACCGTCCGCACCGCCGCCTTCACCCTCCCCACCCCGACCGCCGCAGCCCCCGCCGCGACCACCCCCGCTCCCGCCCCCGGCGCCACCGAGCACGCCGCCCACCAGCACTGACACCGCACCCACCAGCACCGACACCGCGCCGCCCGGCCCACCACGGCCGGGCGGCGCTCCCCGAACGACACGGCCTTAGGTCGTGGCCGTGGCCTGGGCCTGGGCCTCCTTGGCGGACGCCTCCAGCCGGTCCCAGTACTCCCGGTACCAGGCCGCGTCGCCGCCGGCCATGTTGCCGTTGTCCTCCCGCAGGCCGGTCCTGCCGTCGATCAGCTCGCGGACGATGTCCGCGTGGCCGGCGTGCCGGTGCGTCTCGGTCGTCATGTGCAGCATGATCCGCTGGAGCGTCACGTCCCCGTCGCCCCACCACGCGACCTTGCCCATCGCGTCGAGGGGCAGCGCCTCGATCGTCGCGTCCGCGTGCGCCCAGGCGCGGCGGTAGAGGCCGAGAACCTCCTCGCGCGACTCGTCGGCCGGTGCCCACATGTCCGCGTTGGGCTCGGCGCCGTCCGCGAACCAGGGGAGGTCCTCGCCGTGCGGGCGGCCGAACGTCGGGCCGAAGTACTCGAATTCGACACTGGCGAGGTGCTTGACGAGGCCGAGGAGGTTGGTGCCGGTCGGCGTCAGCGGGCGGCGGACGTCGTACTCGGACAGGCCGTCCAGCTTCCAGACGACGGCCTCGCGGGCCCCCTTGAGGTAGCGGTGCAGGTCGTCCTTGGGGTCATTGGGCTTCATGGGGCCGAGTCTCGCACCAGCGACGGACACCCCGTGCCCGCACCCCGTCCTGCCGATGCTCCGGTCTCACATCCGGTCGGGGACGCGTCCCACAGCGCAGCTCAGCGCCGTGGGACGCGTCCCCCGTGACTGATGAGACGTCAAACACCTACCGGAGGCGCCCCGGAGTGAGGCACAGTTCTGACGAATAGATGATCAAGCGCCAAGCGGGTGAAGCACCCCGCCCTGACGCCTCACCACGGATCCGGAGACCTTCCTGTGAGCACCCTGCTCCCCGCCCGACGCCGGTTGTCGCTGGGCCTCGCCCTGGCAGCCGCACTGACGGCCGTCGGCGCGTTCACCGCCACGGCCGCCACGGCCGCGCCGACCCCGATACCCCTCACCTCCCCGGCCTGCCCGGCCAACCTGCAGCAGGGCGAGGCCGACGGCTGCGTCACCCAGCTCCAGCTGGAGCTCAACCTGACGGGCGCGGCGCTCACCGTGGACGGCCAGTTCGGGCCGGCCACCGGCACGGCCGTGCGCAACTTCCAGTCCTCGCACTCCCTGGCCGTCGACGGCATCGTCGGCCCGGCCACCAAGTCGGCGATCGACACCGCGGCAGCCGCGGCCTCCGGCACCGTGGACCTGCGCACCCAGTGCGGCGACCTGCGGACCGGCGCCACCGGCCCGTGCGTCTCCACCCTGCAGACCCTGCTGAACAGGTTCAACGCCGGACACCTCACCGTGGACGGACAGTTCGGTCCCGCCACCGACACCGCCGTACGCGACTTCCAGGCGTCGCACGCCCTGACCATCAACGGGATCGTCGGCACCGCCACCAAGACCGCCCTCTACACCGCCACCCCCGCCCCGCTGCCCAGCGGCCCCGTCGACCCCACCCGGGTCCTGAACGCGGCGAAGTCCTACCTCGGCGTCCCCTACGTGTGGGGCGGCGGCCACTCCATGCGCGGCGAGGGCCCCGGCCCCTCGCTCGGCACCTGCGACGGCTACACCGGCTCGATCCAGCCCTGCCCGGCCGACACCACCGCCGGCGTGGACTGCTCGGGCCTGGTCCGGGCGGCCTTCTGGTTCGGCGCCGGCATCGACCTCGCCAACGGCGGCGACACCAGCCAGCAGACCCTGGATCGGCACCTCACCCCGATCACGGAGTCCCAGCGCCGGCCCGGAGACGTCGAGTACTTCGGAACGGACGCGCACACCACCCACCACGTGGTGCTCTACGCGGGCACCGACCCCGGCACCGGCGCGGACATGATGTACGAGGCGAAGGAGACGGGCAGCGACGTCCACTACGTCGACCTGCACACCGGCGGCTACTGGTACCACGTCTCGGCCTGACCGGCCCGACCGGCCCGACCGGCCTGACTAACCTGCCTGACCCGGCAGACCCGGCCGGGCGCCGCGGCACGCTCATGCCCCGGCGCCCGGCTGCCGATGGTGCTGACATGTCCCACCACCTCAGCGGACCCAACCTCCGCTCACCCCTCGACGACGCCCGCCTCGACATGACGGACCTGTTCGCCTTCGCCGCCCCCGGCGGGGGCCGGACCGTCCTGATCCTCGACGTCCACCCGCTCGCCACCGCCGGCCAGGCGTTCCACCCCGACGCCGTCTACCGCATCGACGTCGACACCGACGGCGACCAGCGGGCCGACATCGCGTACAGCTTCGTCTTCTCCGCCCCCGACGAGGACGGCCGCCAGAGCGCCACCGTCCTCCGCGCCACCGGCGAGGAGGCCCGCTCCCACGAGCCGGGCGGGCCGCAGATCATCACGGACGCTCCCGTACAGCCGGGCGCCGGGACCGGGGACTCCGACACCTTCTACGCGGGCCTGCGCAGCGACCCGTTCTTCGCCGACCTGGACGGCATCGTCGCCAAGTTCCAGTGGACGGGCGTCGACTGGGGCGCCGACAAGAACGTCCTCGCCATCGTGCTGGAGGTACCCGACGCCGACCTCGGCCCGAACCCCGAGATCGGCGTCTGGGGCCGGGTCAGCCTCCGCCGGAACGGACAGCTCACCTCCGTCGACCGGGGCGCCCACCCCTCCCTCACCGCCTACTTCAACGCCGAGGAGGTCAAGGACGCCTACAACGCCGGCGAACCCGCCGACGACTGGGCCACCTACCGCGAACCGTGGACCGCCGTCCTCGAACACTTCGGCGGCTACGACCAGCTGTCCGCCGAACAGGCCCTGCGCACCGTCCTGCCCGACATCCTCCGCTACGACCGCACCAAGCCCGCCGCCTACCCCAACGGCCGCACCCTCACCGACGACGTCACCTCCGCCCGCCTCTCCATGCTCACCGACGGCCAGGTCCCCACCGACCACATCGGCCCCCACACCGACCTCCTCCCCACCTTCCCCTACCTCGGCCCACCCCACGTCTGAGCCCCGCACCCCGAGGTGCGTCGCCCGGCCGAACCGGGGCGGCGCACCACCGGTACGGGCACGATCAGCAGCCGTCCGGCGTGGTCACGGTGCCGGGAACGGGACGCCCCAGATCTCCTCCTCCAGCAGCAGCCCGTTGGCCAGGTAGCCGATGGTTCGGTACCAGCCGGCCAGCACGAGGAACTCCAGGAGTTGGGCGTCGTCGTAGTGGGCGCGCAAGGCGTCCCAGGCGGGCTGCGAGAGCTGCGCGGTGTCGTGCAGTTCGTCGACCGCGGCGAGCAGCGCCACGTGGCACGGCGGCCACACGGCGCCGGCTGCGGCGTCGGCCTCCGTGGTGGCCCGAAGCTGCTCCGGGCCGAGTCCGGCCTGCCGGGCCAGGGTCGCGGCATGGACACCCCATTCGTAGGCGCAGCCGGCCCGCGCGGTCACCCGGGCGATGACGACCTCACGATCGACGGCGGGGAGAAGCCCGTGCCCCAGCAGGCCGGCGCCCACAGCGAGCATGCGTGAGGCCAGTTCCGGGTTGCGCTGCAGCACCCGGAACAGCGCCAGCGGCTCGTACGGCACGTTGGGAGGCATCCATCGGCGGAGCGACTGGGAGACGGACGCGGGGTACGGCGGGCTCAGCGGCTCGATACGGGGCATGCTGCACCTCCTGCTTCGATTTTCGCACCACTATGATGCTTTGGAAACCGAAGCGCAAGGAGTGGGCATGGACACCAGAACACCTCGACCAGGCGTACCGGTACGAGGTTCCGAATCGGGCCGCCCGGTCATGGCCGCACTCGACCTGCTCGGGCGGCGATGGACGCTGCGCATCCTGTGGGAACTGAGCCAGGCCCCGGCAGGCTTCCGCGAACTGCAGCGTCGCTGCGAGCGCATGTCCTCCAGCGTCCTCAGCACCCGGCTCAACGAACTGACCGAGGCCCGCCTGCTCACCCTGCACGACGACGCGTATCACCTCACCCGCCTCGGCCAGGCCCTCATCGAGGCACTCAGCCCACTGGCCGACTGGAGCCGACGATGGGCAGAGGAGACGGGCGACGGCGAGTGACCATCGGAATCCCCCACAGCATCGTCACCCTTGAACCGGTGCTGACGGCAGGGATTCTCAGCCGCGCGGTGCCGCTCGGTGTCCCCTCTTCGGGCTCACTCGCCGACCCCGGGCATGGGGACAGGCCCGAGATCGCCCTCAGGCTCGCGGGTGGTGATCGCGTACAGCGCTGGGTCCGCAGCAGCTCGGATATCGGCGGGTGACGCTGGGAGGAGGTGGGTGCCGCTCGTGAGGTCGTGCAGGATGCGGTCGGCGGTCGCCTCGGCGGTCAGGTGGCTGGAGTCCAGGACGTTCGCCTCGTAGGCGCCGAGACCGCCGAACTGGTCGTACATCGATTGGATCGGCCCGGGGTCGGTCAGGGCGTCGCCGGTGCGGGCGGTGGCACGTTCGAGGGTGGTGCGGCGGTCCGGGCGCAGGATGACGTAGTTCAGCGGCAGGGCCCGTTCCTCGGCCGCGGCACGGAACAGGTCGATGAACCAGGGGCCGACGACACCGTCGCAGACGACCTGGTAGCCGGCGGCGGCGTAGCCGAAGGCCGTCGAGACCAGGACCTGGAGGACCGCCTGGTTCTGCTGGTGGGCCTCGGGCAGGTAGGGCGGGATCGAGCCCTGCTTGATGCAGTTCCAGAAGTCGTCGGCGTGCAGGTGGACGCTGGGCGTCAGGCGATCGGCCAGCAGTGCCGCCACGGTGCTCTTCCCGGCACCGGGTGGCCCCGTCAGCACGATCACCTGACCGCCGAGGGGTGGGGTGGGCCGGTCGGCCGGTGGGTTCATGCGACCACCGTGTCACGTCCGGCCGACGCGCCGCCCCCGAATTCGGCTCCAGGTCTCGGCGGTCCGCTCCGCTCCAGCCGCTCCGCGCCGGTCAGCGGTCGCCGCGCAGCCGCTCGACGACGGCGTCCAGCAGCAGGTAGGTCAGGGCCGCCACGGTGGGGACGACGATGAGGATGCCTGCCACGCAGCCGAGCACAGCGGCCCAGGTGTCCCCGCGCGGGGCGCCGAGGCCGACGATTCCCGGGGTGACGAACCAGAAGATCGGCACCTCCGTCACGATGACGACCACCGCCGCCACCAGGCGGAAGTGGCGCCACCGGCGGCGGGACATCGTCCCTGACGGTCCGAGGAATCTCTGCCGCAGCAGGGCGAGGAGGACGAAGGGCACCGCCACCACCACGTATCCGCCGCACTGGCCGAGGGTCTCGTACATCCCGCTCGGGCCGTCGGCGCGGATGCTGCGCACCGCCGATACGGCGAGCGAGGCCCCTGCGGCCAGGCCCGCGCAGACGCTGGCCGCGATGAGCGCGGGCTTCACGATGTCGCGCATGGCCACTCCCCCCAGAAGGTCCGGTCGAGGAGCATAGGCCAGTCGCCCGGCGACTTCGAGGCAGAAGTGGGAGAAGAGGCCGAAGCCGTGCCGGGCCTTGTTGATACCCTAGGGGGGTATGGTACGTTCATCATGAAGCAGCCGCCGGGGCCACCCCGCCCGGCAGGCCCCGCACCCCGACCGCCAGAGGAGCACACCATGAGCGAGACCACCATCACCGTCGTCGAGCCCGCCGCCACCGAGGGCTCCTGCTGCGGCGGCGGCTCCTGCGGCACGGCCGCGGCTCCGGCCGCCACCGCCGCCGCCGAGCGCGCGGTGTTCCAGGTGCAGGGCATGACCTGCGGCCACTGCGTCACCGCGGTGACCGCCGAGCTGAAGAAGATCGCGGGCGTCGGCGAGGTCGCCGTGGACCTGGCCACCGGCCGGGTGACGGTCGACAGTGCCGCGCCGCTCGCGGACGCCGAGGTCGCCGCGGCGATCGACGAGGCGGGCTACGACCTGGTCGGCCGCGCCTGAGCGCCCGCGCACGCGCACGCACCCACCCACCACGGCCGGTCCGGCCGGAGCGCCCGTCGGCTCCGGCCGGACCGGCCGTTTCGCCATACCCTCCCCCGGTAGAGTGAGGCCACGCCCCACCGCACAGGAACCGGAGACGGCCATGGTCGGCCACAGCTCCCACAAGGACGACCTCCTCAAGCGCCTGCGTCGCATCGAGGGCCAGATCCGCGGTCTGCAGCGCATGGTGGAGCAGGACGCCTACTGCATCGACGTCCTCACCCAGGTCTCCGCCGCCAGCAGTGCGCTGCAGTCCTTCGCGCTCCGACTCCTGGACCAGCACGTCGAATGCTGCGTCCGGGACGCCATCGCCGAGGGCGGCCAGGAGGCCGGCGCCAAGATCCGCGAGGCCAACCAGGCGATCGCCCGCCTCGTCCGCTCCTAGGGCCAGCCGCCCCCCGCTACCCCTCGGGGGTATGCTATCCCCGCCCCGGCGCCCCCAGGAGCGGGAGCACCACCTCGTCGAGGATCTGTGCCACCGTCTCGTCCGACGGTACGACCGCGCTGAGCAGGAACTCGTCGCGCACCAGGCTCAGCGGCATCGCGATCACGCGCGGGGTGAGCCGGGCCGGGTCGATCTCGCCGCGCTCGGCCGCGCGCCGCATCATCACCGCCAGACCGTCCACCGGCCCCTGGCCGCCGATGACGCCGCGGAAGCGCACCCGCAGCTCGGGCACGCGCAGCAGGTCGATCAGCAGACCGTGCACGGCGCCTTCCGGCAGGCCGTCGAAGCGGTGCAGCAGGGCGTGCAGGAAGGCCAGCAGGTCCGCTCTCAACTCGCCGGTGTCGGGCGGCTCTTCGGAGTCCGGGAGGTCGCGGGCCATGGCGGCGAGGACCAGTTCGGCGCGGCCCGGCCAGCGGCGGTAGAGCACCGGCTTGCTCGTCCGGGCGCGGGTGGCGACGCCGTCCATGGTGATCCGGTCGTAGCCGAGGTCGACGAGTTCGGCCCAGGCCGCGTCGAGGATCGCGCGTTCCAGTTCGCCGCCGTGCCGCCGCGGGGGCCGTTCGCCGTCGTCCGCCATGAAGTCCGTACCCGTCCTCACCCGACCTCGGAGACACGTTGCGTGTCTTGATGGCGGGAGTCTACAGTCGAGGCCAAGACACGCGCCGTATCTATCGGCCGGAGAGTCAGGGGGCTCTGTCATGCGCACATCCATTCCCGTGCACACCACCGACGTCCTGGTCGTCGGCGCCGGGCCGGTCGGCCTCGCGCTCGCGATCGTGCTGGCCCGCGCCGGGGTGGAGTGCCGGATCATCGAGCGCGAGCCGGAGTTCCGCGACCGCGGCGAACGGGCGAAGGGGATCAACGCCCGTTCCCTGGAGGTCTTCGAGGACCTCGGCGTGGTCGAGCGGATGCTCGCCCTCGGCCGGACCGACCTGCGGGTGCGCACCTACCGGGGCGCGCGGGTCATCGGCGAGGCGACCAGGCCCGACGCCACCCGGCCCACCCCGGACCGCCCGTACACCGACGCGCTGATGCTCGCCCAGCACCACACCGAGGCGGTGCTGCGCGAGCGGCTCGCCGAGTTCGGCGTGAAGGTCGAACTCGACTGCGAGCTGGTCGAGTTCAGCCAGGAGGAGGAGGCGGCGGAGGAGGAGGCCGTGAAGGCCACCGTCCGCCAGGGCGGCGAGAGCCGCACCCTGCGCGCCCGCTACCTGGTCGGCTGCGACGGCGGCCGCAGCACCGTGCGCCGACAGGCCGGCTTCACCTTCCTCGGCGAGTCCTGGGACGAGGAGCGCTTCCTGCTCGCCTCCCTGCGCGTGGAGGGCCTCGACCCCGACTTCCTGCACGTCTGGACGGACGAGAAGCTCGGCGCCGGCGCCTTCATCCTCGTGCCCATGCGGGCCGACGGCCTCTGGGCCGCCCACGCCTGGGTCGACCCGGACGAGCAGGGCCGCACGCCCGCCCCCGACCTGGCGACCTTCGAGCGGCTCTTCGCCGAGCGCGCGGGCCTGCCCGGCGTCCGGCTGCACGAGCCGAGCTGGTCCAGCGTCTGGCGCCCGACCGTACGGATGGTCGACCGCTACCGGGCCGGGCGGGTCTTCGTCGCCGGGGACGCCGCGCACTGCCACTCGGCGGCGGGCGGACAGGGCCTCAACACCGGGGTTCAGGACGCCGCCAACCTGGGCTGGAAGCTCGCCGCCGTGCTCCGCGGCGCCCCCGACGCGCTGCTCGACAGCTACCAGGCCGAGCGCCTGCCCGTCGCCGCCGGCGTGCTCGCCGCCACCTCAGCCCAGCACCGGGCGCTGTTCAGCGAGGGCGGCGGCCAGGCCCTCGCCCGGCAGTTCGGCAACCGCACCGCCTCCGGCGCCGACTTCACGGGCCTGTCCATCGGCTACCGGGGTGGGCCGATCGGCCTGGACCTGGACGACAGCACGGGCATCCGCGCCGGCGACCGCGCCCCTGACGCGCCCGTCACCACCGCCTCCGGCACTCCGACCCGCCTGTTCGACCTCCTCCGGGGCCCGCACGCCACCCTGCTCGCCTTCGACGCCGACCTCCGGCTCCCCGAGCGCCCCGGCCTGCGCCAGGCCGGCCTGCGGGACCCGTCCGGACACGCCGGGCGCGCGTACGGGCTCGGCGGCCCGGCGGTCGTCCTCGTCCGGCCGGACGGGTACGTGGCGCTGACCGGCTCGGCGGCCTCCGTGGCGGCGCAGCCGGAGGCGCTGGCCGGGGTGATGGCGGGCATCGGCCTCTGACGCGCCGGGCGGGGTCAGCGGGTGGCGGCGGCGGCCGCCCGCCGGTTCGCGTCCGCGTCCGCGTCGGCGTCGGCGTCGGCGTCGGCGTCGGCGTCGGCGTCGGCGTCGGCGTCGGCGTCGGCGTCGGCGTCGGCGTCGGCGACAGCCTCGCCGAGCAGCTCGTCCAGGGCCTGGACGCCCACTTCGACTACTTCGTCGCCAACCGGCACGCCGTCCTCGCCGCCAATCGCCAGCTGGCCGGGGACGTGGTGATCCAGACGATCATCACCGAGGAGCTGGCCGAACTGCGCGACGCCTGCGTCGGGGCCGCACTCGGCGCACTGGGGCCGTTCCTGCCGGCCGGGAGTGGGGCCGCCGGGACGAGCGGTTCGGGTACCATCGGGTGATATCGGACGAGTCGGCCCAATTCCCTCTGACAATATGACAGTTGAGGAACAGTGGACGGACGACCGGCGGAACGCCACCCGAAGGGACCCATGTCCGCGACGCTCCCTCCCCTCCACCGGCTGCCCGTGTCCCCCGCCCGGGCACCCCGGCCGACCACCCTGCCGGACGGCACCCCCGCGTGGCTGGTCACCCGCTACCACGACGTCAAACAGGCCCTCGGCGACCCGCGTCTCACCCGCGCCGACCTCGAACAGATCGGCACGGTCGGCCCCACCGCCGAGGTCTCCGGCAACCCGGCCTCCCTGTTCAACCAGGACGGGCCCGCCCACCGGCGGCTGCGCGCCACCTTCCAGCGGGCCTTCACCCCGCGCGCCATCGCGGACTGGCAGCCGTGGGTCGCCGAAGCCGTCCAGCGGGCCGTCGACGCACTGGTCGCGGCCGGGCCGCCCGCCGACCTGATCACCGCCTTCACCCGGCCGGTGCCCTTCGCCGTCACCGACCGGCTCACCGGACTGGACGGGCTCGTGGAGGAGGAGCGGCTGCGACGCTGGGCGCACGCCGTCCTCGCGCAGGGCGAAGGCTCGGCGCCGGACCCGGACGGGATCGCCGAATTCTCCGCCTTCACCGCCGAGTTGATGGGGCGACGGCGGCGCGAACCCGGCGAGGACCTGGTCAGCCGGCTCGTCCGGGCCGCCGACGAGGACGGGGGCATCCCGGAGGAGTCGCTCGTCCACCTCGTCTGCGGGCTCATCGCCAGCGGCAACGAGAGCATCACCGGCGCCCTCGGCAACGCCCTGCTCTACCTCCTCGGCGAACGCGCCGACCACTGGCCACGCCTGGCCGACCCCGGCACCGCCGACCGCACCACCGAACGCCTCTGCCACTTCATCCCGCTCGGCGACGACGAACACACCATCCGCCGCACCACCGCACCCCTCGACCTCGGCGGCGTCACCGTCCCGGGCGGCGCCGTCGTCGCCCTCAGCCTCGGCAGCGCCAACCGCGACCCCGCCGTCCACCCGGACGGCCTCGACGCCGACCTCGCCCTGCCCCTCACCGCGCCCACGCTGGCGTTCAGCGCCGGGCCGCACTACTGCGTGGGCGCCTGGCTGGTCCGGCTGGAGATGCGCGAATCGCTACAGCGCCTCGCCGCCGCGCTCCCCGCGCTGCGCCTCACCACCGCCCCGGACGCACCGACACCGTGGCGCCTGGGCACCACCACCCGCAGCCCCGCGAGCCTGCCGGCCGCCTGGTAGCCAGGCCGGCGGGGGAGCGTGCTCGCACCGACCACGGGATCCGAGTCCCGAACAGCCGCCAAGCATCCCCCAAGGTCCGCCTAAGACCGCCCTGCCACGATGGGAACTCGTCACCTGGATCCCCGAGGAAAGGGCCGAGAGATGAGCGCGAACCTGCCCAACGTCCTTCTCACAGGCGGACCGAGCGAGCTCGTGGACGCCGCACGGGTCATCCGCGTCGAAGACCTCGACGCGCGCGTCACGATCCTCTTCGGGAACCGCTACGAGCACTTCTCCCGCTCCGGTGAGACCGTCGAGACCACGCAGGGCGAGCTGCACGTCTTCACCTGGGCGTACCGCACGTACATCGCCGAGTAGCCCCGCGACCCGCCGTCACCACCCGGCCCGGACGGGAGCACCCCGGCGTGCGGCCGGGCCGGTGGCGTACGGAGATGTCAGGCGCGAGGGTGTGCAGGCGCGCAGATGTGCAGGTGTGCAGGTGTGCAGGTGCGCACGTGTCAGCGGCGTACGACGGCGAGCTCGGACCGGATCAGTCCCGCGACCGCCGGCCAGTGCTCCTGGAGGAAGAAGTGCCCGCCGACGAAGGCCCGTTGGGAGTACGGGCCCCGGCAGTGGAGCTGCCAGGAGGCGACCTCCTCCGGGGTGCCCGCCGGGTCGTCACTGCCGGAGAGGACCACCGTCGGGCAGCCCACCACGTCCCCCGGCCGGCCCCGGTAGGTCTCGACGGCGCGGTAGTCGCTGCGCACCATCGGCAGGATCATCTCCAACACGTCAGGATCCCGCAACATGTGGTCCGGGGTGCCGCCCAGCGCGAGGAGTTCCGCGACGAGACCCGCGTCGTCCCGGGTGTGCACCGACTCCACCCGGTGCCTGGTCGGCGCCCGGCGGCCGGAGACGAACAGCGTGGTCGGCGAGACGCCCAGCCGCCGCTCCATCCGCACCGCCACCTCGAAGGCGAGAACGGCTCCCAGGCTGTGCCCGAACAGCGCCACCGGCGCCTCGGGCTCCTCCGCCAGCACGTCGAGGATCGCGTCCGCGAGCTCGGGCACGTTGTCGATGCCCGGCTCCCGCCGCCGGTCCTGCCGCCCCGGGTACTGCACGGCGAGCACCGGCACGCCCGGCCCGAGTGCGGCCGCCAGCGGGGCGTAGAAGGCCGCGCTTCCCCCCGCGTGCGGAAAGCACACCAGCCTCGGGACGCCGCCGCCCTGGACGTCGAAGCTCCGCAGCCACAGCCTGGCCCTGGTCGAGTTCCACCTGTCTGGATTCATGCCCACACTGTCCCAGCCCGCGCTGAAACCTCGCCAAAACAACTATTACCGAGGCCCGTGGAATTCTTTTCCCGAATCCATTGGAGAACGGATTCCGTACCGCCGCAGAAAACCCGCTTTAGAACAATCAAAGCCCCCTCTTAGGGGCCCGCCCTAGAGTGCGCGAGGACCCTGCCTGTCAACTGCCCGACCGGCACCGAAATCCTCATCGCATTGGACGGAATTCGCATGTCGAACGAAGAGAAGCTTCGGAATTATCTGCGGCGCGCGACAGCGGACCTCCACCAGACCCGCCAGCGCCTGCGCGAAGTGGAGTCCGAGCGGCACGAACCGATCGCGATCATCGGGACGGCCTGCCGACTGCCGGGTGGGGTGCGCTCGCCGGAGGACCTGTGGCAATTGGTCACCGAGGGCCGGGACGCCGTCACCGGCTTCCCCGAGGACCGCGACTGGGACACCGAACAGCTCTACGACCCGAACCCCGACACCCCGGGCCGGAGTTACACCCGCGAGGGCGGATTCCTGCACGACGCCGACCTGTTCGACGCCGAGTTCTTCGGCATCAGCCCGCGCGAAGCCGTCACCATCGACCCGCAGCAGCGCCTGCTGCTGGAAACCACCTGGGAGGCGTTCGAGCGCGCCGGACTCCGGATGGACGACCAGCACGGCAGCAGCACCGGGGTCTTCGTCGGCGTGATGTACAACGACTACGGCTCCCGGCTGCAGAAGAAGCCCGAGGAGCTCGAGGGCTACCTCGGTCAGGGCAGCGCGGGCAGCGTGGCCTCCGGCCGCCTCTCGCACGCGTTCGGGTTCCAGGGCCCGGCGGTGACGATCGACACCGCCTGCTCCTCCTCACTGGTCGCCATGCACCTCGCCGCCCAGGCCCTGCGCAACGGGGAGTGCACGCTCGCCCTGGCCGGCGGCGTCACCGTGATGTCGACACCGAGCACCTTCGTCGAGTTCAGCCGCCAACGCGGCCTGGCCGCCGACGGCCGCTGCAAGGCGTTCGCCGCCGCCGCCGACGGCACCGGGTGGGGCGAGGGCGCGGGGCTCGTCCTGCTGGAACGCCTCTCGGACGCGCAGCGCAACGGCCACCGGGTGCTGGCCGTCATCCGGGGCACCGGCGTCAACCAGGACGGCACCACCAGCCAGCTCTCCGCCCCCAACGGCCCCTCGCAGCAACGGGTGATCCGGCAGGCCCTCGCGGCGGCCGACCTGACGAACGATCAGGTCGACGTGGTGGAGGCGCACGGCACGGGCACGACGCTGGGCGACCCGATCGAGGCGCAGGCACTGCTGGCGACGTACGGGCAGGACCGGCCGGCCGAACAGCCGCTCTACCTCGGCTCGATCAAGTCGAACATCGGACACACGCAGGCCGCGGCCGGTGTGGCGGGCGTGATCAAGATGGTGCAGGCGATACGGCACGGCGTGCTGCCCAAGACCCTGCACGTCGACGCACCGACCCCGCACGTGGACTGGGAGGCCGGCGCCGTCAGCCTGCTCACGGAGACCACCCCCTGGCCGGAGACCGACCACCCGCGTCGGGCGGGTGTGTCCTCCTTCGGTATCAGCGGCACCAACGCGCACGTCATCCTGGAGCAGGCCCCCGAGTCTGACGACGAGCAGGTCGTGGCTCCTGCTGTGGGGCCCTGGCCGTGGCTGCTGTCCGCGAAGAGCGAGGCCGCGCTGCGCGAGCAGGCCGGACGGCTGCACGCGTGGCTGGGTGAGCATCCGCAGGCCGAATCCGCCGACGTGGCACGGGTGTTGGCCACCGGGCGTGCCGCGTTCGAGCACCGCGCCGCCGTCGTGGCGGAGAGCCGGGAGGAGCTGGCCGGTGCGCTGGAGGACCTCGCGCACGACCGACCGAACCCCGGCGTGATCACCGCCGTCGCGGGCGGGAAGCCGAAGACGGTGTTCGTCTTCCCCGGCCAGGGCTCGCAGTGGGAGAACATGGCCACCGAGCTTTACGCCCAATCGTCCGCGTTCGCCCAGAAGTTGGATGCGTGCGCCGAGGCCCTGCACCCGCACACGGGGTGGGACCTGATCGACGTCCTCCACGGCCGTAACGACGCGCCCGGCCTGGAGCGGGTTGATGTCGTCCAGCCCGCGCTGTGGGGCGTCATGGTCTCCCTCGCCACCCTGTGGCAACACCACGGCATCCAGCCCGACGCCGTCATCGGCCACTCCCAGGGCGAGATCGCCGCCGCCCACATCGCCGGAGCGCTCACCCTCGAAGACTCCGCCCGCGTCGTCGCCCTACGCAGCCGCGCCCTGACCCGCCTCGCCGGCACCGGCACCATGGCCTCGATCCCCATGCCCGCCGACACCGTACGCGAACTCCTCGCCCAGCACGAAGGTGTCCACGTCGCCGCGCTCAACGGGCCCGCCACCACCGTCGTCGCCGGTGACACCCAGCCCGTCCACGACCTCGTCGCCCACCTCCAGAGCACGGGCGTGGACGCCAAGACGATCCCCGTCGACTACGCCTCACACACGCCGCACATGACCGCGCTGCGCGAGGAGATCCTCGCCGCGCTGGACGGCATCACGCCCAGCGCCGCCGCCATCCCGTTCCACTCCACTCTGGTCGGCGAGCCCGTCGACACCACTTCGCTGACGGCGGAGTACTGGTACGACAACCTCACCAACCCGGTGCTGTTCCACCCGACCCTCACGCACCTCATCAGCACGGGACACCACCTCTACATCGAAGCCAGCCCTCACCCCGTCCTCACCCCGAGCATCAATCACACCCTGCACGACACCGGCCAGGACATCGGCACCGCGATCGGCACCTTGCGTCGCCAGCAAGGCGATTGGACCCAGTTCGCCACCGCCCTCGCCACCGCCCACACCCACGGCCAGAACCCGACTTGGCACCACCAACCTGGCACCGACCCGGACCTGCCCACGTACGCGTTCCAGCACCGGCGCTACTGGCTCACCACCAGCACCGCACCCACCGACGCCACCGGCCTGGGCCTGCACAGCGCCACCCACCCTCTCCTCGCCACCACCACCCAACTCCCCGACGGCAGTTGGCTCGCCACCGCCAGCCTCAGCACCCACCACCACCCCTGGCTCACCGACCACGCCGTCCACCACAACCCCCTCCTCCCCGGCACCGCCTTCCTCGACCTGGCCCTCCACGCCGCCCAAGCCACCGGCCACACCGCCGTCGAGGAACTCACCCTCCACGCACCGCTCACCCTCGACCGCCCCGCCCACCTCCAGGTCACCGTCCACCCCGACCACCGCATCGACATCCACGCCCGGCCGCAGAGCGACGACCCCGACCAGCCCTGGACCCTCCACGCCACCGGAACCCTCACCACCGAGCCCGCCCCTGAGCCCGACACCGCCCAGTGGCCCCCCACGAACGCCACCGCCATCGACCTCACCGGCGCCTACGAACAACTCGCCGACCACGGCTACCACTACGGCCCCGCCTTCCAGAACCTCACCCGCGCCTGGAACGCCGACGGCACCCTCTACGCCGAAGTCACCCTCGACCCCGACACCACCACCACCGGCCACACCCTCCACCCCGCCCTCCTCGACGCCGCCCTCCACCCCCTCGCTCTGAGCCCCGACCGCGCCGACACCAGCGAAGGCATCGCCCTCCCCTTCTCCTGGAGCGGCGTACACCTGCACGCCACCGACGCCAACACCCTCCACGTCCACCTCGCCCCCACCGGCACCGACACCTACCGCATCCTCGCCACCGACCCCACCGGCCAACCCGTCCTCACCGCCGACGAACTCACCCTCCGCACCCTCACCACCACCTCACTCACCACCACCCACCGCCACCCCACCAACTCCCTCTTCCACCTCACCTGGCCCACCACCACCCCCGACACCAACCACCAACCCACCCACACCACTTGGGCCCTGGACCCCGACCACCCCACCCTCGACACCCTCCTCGCCCAAGACCCCCTCCCCGACACCGTCACCCTCACCCTCCCCACCACCCAACCCACCCCCGACCACGCCACACACCTCACCACCGCCACCCTCCAACTCCTCCAGACCTGGCTCACCGAACCCCGCCTCGACCACACCCACCTCGCCCTCATCACCACCAACGCCACCCACACCACCACCCCCAACCTCCCCCACACCGCGATCTGGGGACTCATCCGCTCCACCCAGACCGAAAACCCCGACCGCATCACCCTCCTCGACACCGACGACCACCCCGACAGCAGCGCCGCACTCACCACCGCCCTCACCCACGCCATCACCACCCGCGAACCCCAACTCGCCCTCCGCCAAGGCACCCTCCACACCCCCCGACTCACACCCGTCACCACCAACACCCCCAACGGCCTCCTCACCCCACCCCCCGACACAGTCGACTGGAAGCTCGCCGCCTCGGACGCGGGGACGCTGGACGAGCTCTCGATCCAGGCAGACTCCGAGGTGGCCCGTCCGCTCGGCGAGGGTGAGGTACGGCTCTCGGTCCGGGCCGCCGGCCTCAACTTCCGTGACGTGCTGGTGACTCTGGGGATGGTGCCGAAGCGGGCGCCGATCGGCGGCGAGCAGGCCGGCGTGGTGACCGAGGTCGGGCCGGGGGTGACCGGGCTGGCCGTCGGCGACCGGGTGATGGGTCTGGCCGCCGGTGGCGGGATCGGGACGGCCACGATCACGGACCACCGGCTGCTGACCCGGATCCCGGACGGCTGGTCGTTCAACGACGCCGCGACGATCCCGGTGGCGTTCCTGACCGCCTACTACGGGCTGGTCGACCTGGCGCGGATCCGGCCCGGTGAGAGGCTGCTGATCCACACCGCGACCGGCGGCGTGGGCATGGCGACGATCCAGCTGGCCCGGCACCTCGGGGTCGAGGTCTTCGCCACCGCCAGCCCCGGCAAGTGGGACACCCTGCGGGCGCTCGGCCTGGACGACGCGCACATCGCCAACTCCCGTTCGCTCGACTTCGAGGACCACTTCCGCGCCCACCTCGGGGACGACGGGCTGGACGTCGTGCTGAACTCCCTCGCCAACGAGTTCATCGACGCCTCGCTGCGACTGCTCGGCCCCGGCGGCCGGTTCATCGAGATGGGCAAGACCGACATCCGCGACGCCGAACAGGTCACCGCCGACCACCCTGGCCTGTTCTACCAGGCGTACGACGTCCTCGACGCGGGCCCCGACCGTCTGCGGACCGTGCTGGCCGAGCTCTCGGCCCTCTTCTCCGACGGCACGCTCCAGCCGCTCCCGCACACCGACTGGCCGCTCTCCCAGGCCCCGCAGGCCCTCCGCCACCTGAGCCAGGCCCGCCACACCGGCAAGCTCACCCTGACCATCCCCCGCCCGCTGGGCGGCGAGGGCACGGTGCTGATCACCGGTGGCACCGGCACCCTCGGCGGCCTCGTCGCGCGACACCTGGTCACCGAACACGGCGTCCGCCACCTCCTCCTGACCAGCCGCAGCGGACCCAACGCCACCGGCGCCGACACCCTCCAGGCCGAACTCACCGAACTCGGCGCCCAGGTCACCATCACCGCCTGCGACACCGCCGAACGCTCCGCCGTCGACGCCCTCATCGCCGCCGTCCCCGCCGAACACCCCCTCACCACCGTCATCCACGCCGCCGGCGTCCTCGACGACGGGCTGGTCGAGACGATGCGGCCGGAACAGGTGGCCTCCGTGTTCCGTCCGAAGGTCGACGCCGCCTGGAACCTCCACCAGGCCACCGCCCACCTAGAGTTGGACGCCTTCGCCCTCTTCTCCTCCGCCGCCGCCACCTTCGGCAACCCCGGCCAGGCCAACTACGCCGCCGCCAACGCCTACCTCGACGGCCTCGCCCAGCACCGCCGCACCCTCGGCCTGCCCGCGACCTCGCTCGCCTGGGGGCTCTGGCAGCAGGCCAGCGCCATGACCGGCCACCTCGACGCCGCCCAGCACGCCCGCATGGCCCGCGACGGCATCACCCCCCTCGCCACCGAGGACGCCCTCGCCCTGCTCGACACCGCGCTCCACCTCGACCAGGTGCACCTCCTGCCGACACCGTTCACCCCGCCGGCCGACCCCGCCCGGCGCCCCGCGCTGGCGCGCGACCTCGCCGGAGCCCGTACCACCCGCACCGCCGCCCGTACGGCCGCCACGACCGGCGGCGGTCAGGACCTCGCGGACCACCTCACCACCCTCACCCCCGACGAGCAGCACGAACACCTGCTGACCCTCGTCCGCGCCCAGGCCGCCGCCGTCCTCGGCCACAGCGACCCCACCACCGTCAGCACCACCACCGCGTTCAAGAACCTCGGCTTCGACTCGCTCACCGCCGTCGAACTGCGCAACCGGCTCACCACCGCCAGCGGCCTGCGGCTCCCCCCGACCCTGATCTTCGACCACCCCACCCCCACCGCCCTCGCCACCCACCTCCTCACCCGACTCAACCCGCAGGGCGCCACCCCCTCCCGGACCGTGCTCCGCGAGATCGAGAAACTCGACTCGATCCTGACCGCGTTCACCGCGGACGAGGACCAGCGGTCAACGATCCACGCACGCCTCGAAGCGCTGCTGTGGAAATGGAACGACCTCCAGGGCGACGCGACGAAGAGCACGCCCGAAGAAGACCTCGGCCTGGCGACGGACGACGACCTGTTCGACGTCCTCGACAACGAGCTCGGCATTTCCTGACCCGATCGAAGGAGGGTGTTGAACCATCATGTCGTCGAATGAAGAGAAGCTTCGGGATTACCTGCGCCGCGCCACCACCGATCTGCGGAAGGCACGCCAGCGCCTGCGCGAGGTCGAGTCCGAGCGGCACGAACCGATCGCCATCGTGGGCATGGCCTGCCGCTACCCGGGCGACGTACGCTCGCCGCAGGACCTCTGGCGAACAGTGGCGGAAGGCCGGGACGCGATCTCGGAATTCCCGACCGACCGCGGCTGGGACCTGGAGAGCCTCTACGACCCGGACCCGGAGACCCCGGGGACCAGCTACGCGCGCCACGGCGGATTCCTGCACGACGCGGGCGACTTCGACCCGGCGTTCTTCAACATCAGCCCGCGCGAGGCCCTCGCCACCGACCCGCAGCAGCGCCTGCTGCTCGAAGTCGCCTGGGAGACCTTCGAGCACGCGCACATCGACCCCACCAGCCTGCGCAACACCGCCACCGGCATCTACGCGGGCAGCGACGACCACGACTACGCGCACCTCCTCGCCAACACCTCCGAGGACGTCGAGGGTTACATCGGCACCGGCACCCTCTCCTCGCTGATCTCGGGCCGCGTCGCCTACTCCCTGGGCCTGGAGGGCCCGGCGGTCACGATCGACACCGCCTGCTCCTCCTCGCTGGTCGCCATGCACCTCGCCGCCCAGGCCCTGCGCTCCGGCGAGTGCACGCTCGCCCTGGCCGGCGGCGTGACCGTGCTGGCCACACCCACCGCCTACACCGAGTTCAGCCGCCAGCGCGGCCTGGCCGCCGACGGCCGCTGCAAGGCGTTCGCGGCCGCCTCCGACGGCACCGGCTTCTCCGAAGGCGTCGGCCTGGTGCTGCTGGAACGCCTCTCGGACGCCCAGCGCAACGGCCACCGGGTGCTGGCCGTGATCCGAGGCACCGGCGTCAACCAGGACGGCGCCAGCAACGGCCTCACCGCACCGAACGGCCCCTCGCAGGAACGCGTCATCCGGCAGGCCCTCGCCAACGCACGACTGACGCCCGATCAGGTCGACGCCGTCGAGGCGCACGGAACGGGCACGACACTGGGTGACCCGATCGAGGCGCAGGCGCTGCTGGCGACGTACGGGCAGGACCGGCCGGCCGAGCAGCCGCTCTACCTCGGCTCGATCAAGTCGAACATCGGACACACGCAGGCGGCGGCCGGTGTGGCGGGCGTGATCAAGATGGTGCAGGCGATACGGCAGGGCGTGCTGCCCAAGACCCTGCACGTGGACGCTCCGACGCCGCACGTGGACTGGGCGGCCGGTGCTGTCAGCCTGCTGACCGAGGCGGTGACCTGGCCGGAGACCGACCACCCTCGGCGGGCGGGTGTCTCCTCCTTCGGTATCAGCGGCACCAATGCCCACGTCATCCTGGAGCAGGCCCCGGAAACCGAGGCACCCGCCCCCGCCGACGAGTCCGACAGCCCTCTTCAGGGGCCTTGGCCGTGGTTGTTGTCCGCGAAGAGCGAGGCCGCGCTGCGCGAGCAGGCCGGGCGGCTGCACGCGTGGCTGGGTGAGCATCCGCAGGCCCAATCTGCGGACGTCGCACGGGTGTTGGCCACCGGGCGGGCCGCCTTCGAGCACCGGGCTGCCGTCGTGGCGGAGAGCCGGGAGGAGCTGGCCGGTGCGCTGGAGGACCTCGCGCATGACCGGCCGAACCCCGGCGTGATCACCGCCGTCGCGGGCGGGAAGCCGAAGACGGTGTTCGTGTTCCCCGGGCAGGGCTCGCAGTGGCTGAACATGGCCACCGACCTCTACGCCCAATCGTCCGCGTTCGCCGAGAAGTTGGACGCGTGCGCCGAGGCTCTGCACCCGCACACCGGCTGGAACCTGATCGACGTCCTGCACGGCCGTGACGACGCACCCGGCCTCGATCGCGTGGACGTCGTCCAGCCCGCGCTGTGGGCCGTCATGATCTCCCTCGCCACTTTGTGGCAGCACCACGGCGTCCAGCCCGATGCGGTCATCGGCCACTCCCAGGGCGAGATCGCCGCCGCCCACATCGCCGGAGCCCTCACCCTCGAGGACTCCGCCCGCGTCGTCGCCCTACGCAGCCGGGCTCTGACCCGCCTCGCCGGCACCGGCACGATGGCCTCACTGCCGATGCCCGCCGACGCGGTGCGTGAACTCCTCGCCCAGCACGAAGGTGTCCACGTCGCCGCGCTCAACGGGCCCGCGACCACCGTCGTCGCCGGTGACACCCAGGCCGTCCACGACCTCGTCGCCCACCTCCAGAGCACCGGCGTCGACGCGAAAGCGATCCCCGTCGACTACGCCTCACACACGCCGCACATGACCGCGCTGCGCGAGGAGATCCTCGCCGCGCTGGACGGCATCACGCCAAGCGCCGCCGCCATCCCGTTCCACTCCACCCTGACCGGCGAGCCCGTCGACACCACCACGCTGACGGCCGAGTACTGGTACGACAACCTCACCAACCCCGTCCTCTTCCACCCGACCCTCACGCACCTCATCAGCACGGGACACCACCTCTACATCGAAGCCAGCCCCCACCCCGTCCTCACGCCCAGCATCAACCACACCCTGCACGACACCGGCCAGGACATCGGCACCGCGATCGGGACCCTGCGCCGTCACCACGGAGGATGGACCCAGTTCGCCACCGCCCTCGCCACCGCCCACACCCACGGCCACCACGTCACCTGGCACCACCCCGACCCGTCCACCCATCCCGAGCTGCCCACCTACGCCTTCCAGCACCAGCACTACTGGCTCACCACCAGCACCGCACCCACCGACGCCACCGGCCTCGGACTGCACACCGCCACCCACCCCCTCCTCGCCACCACCACCCAACTCCCCGACGGCAGTTGGCTCGCCACCTCCAACCTCAGCACCCACCACCACCCCTGGCTCGCCGACCACGCCGTCCAGCACAACCCCCTCCTGCCCGGCACCGCCTTCCTCGACCTCGCCCTCCACGCCGCCCAGGCCACCGGCCACACCACCGTCGAGGAACTCACCCTCCACGCCCCGCTGCCGCTCGACCGCCCGGTCCACCTCCAGGTCACCGTCCATCCCGATCAGCGCCTCGACATCCACGCCCGGCCCCAAAGCGACGACCCGGACCAGCCCTGGACCCTCCACGCCACCGGCACCCTCACCACCGACACCACCGAGGCCACCCCCGAGCCCGCGTCCAGTCCGTGGCGTCCCGAGCAGGCCACCGCTCTGCCGACGGCCGACCTCTACGAGCAACTCGCCGCTCGCGGTTACCACTACGGCCCGGCCTTCCAGAACCTGACCCACGCCTGGCACGCGGACAGCTCCCTCTACGCCGAGGTCACCCTCGACCCCGACACCACCACCACCGGCCACACCCTCCACCCCGCCCTCCTCGACGCCGCCCTCCACTCCCTCGCACTGAGCCCCGACCGCGCCGACACCGGCGAAGGCATCGCCCTCCCCTTCTCCTGGAGCGGCGTACACCTGCACGCCACCGACGCCAACACCCTGCGCGTCCAGCTCACGCCCACCGGCACCGACACCTATCGCGTCCTCGCCACCGACCCCACCGGCCAACCCGTCCTCACCGCCGACGAACTCACCCTCCGCACCCTCGCCACCACCTCACTAACCACCCACCGCCACCCCACCAACTCCCTCTTCCACCTCACCTGGCCCACCACCACACCCGACACCAACCACCAATCCACCCACACCACTTGGGCCCTCGACCCCGACGCCCCCACCCTCGACACCCTCCTCACCCAAGACCCCCTCCCCGACACCGTCACCCTCACCCTCCCCACCACCCAACCCACCCCCGACGACACCGCGCGCCTCACCACCACGACTCTCCAGCTCCTCCAGACCTGGCTCGCCGAACCCCGCCTCGACCACACCCACCTCGCCCTCATCACCACCAACGCGACGTACAGCACCACCCCCAACCTCGCCCACACCGCGATCTGGGGCCTGATCGGCTCCACCCAGACCGAAAACCCCGACCGCATCACCCTCCTGGACCTCGACGACCACCCCGACAGCAGCGCCGCGCTCGCCACCGCCCTGACCCACGCCCGGGCCACCGGCGAACCCCAACTCGCCCTGCGCGAAGGCACTCTCCACACCCCCCGACTCACACCCGTCACCACCAACACTCCCAACGGCCTCCTCATCCCACCCCCCGACACGGCCAGTTGGCGGATGACCACCACGGGCACGGGCACCTTCGACCACCTCGCCCTCCAGGCCCACCCCGAGGCCGACCGGCCGCTCGGTGCGGACGAGGTGCGCGTGGCGGTCCGCAGTGCGGGGGTGAACTTCCGCGACGTCTTCGTCACCCTCGCCCTGCGTGAAGGCCAGAACGGCCTGGGGCTCGAGGGTTCCGGCGTGGTGGTCGAGGTCGGAGCCGGTGTCAGCCGGTTCGCCGCCGGCGACCAGGTGATGGGCCTGTTCCCGGACGCCTTCGGACCGGTGACCGTCGCCGATCAGCACCATCTGGCGCACAAGCCCGCCGACTGGTCGTTCAACGACGCCGCGACCGTCCCGGTGGCGTTCCTGACCGCCTACTACGGGCTGGCCGAGCTCGCCCAACTCCGGTCCGGTGACAAGGTGTTGATCCACACGGCGACCGGCGGCGTCGGTACGGCCGCCGTCCGGCTGGCCCTGCACCTCGGGGTCGAGGTCTTCGCCACCGCCAGCCCCGGCAAGTGGGACACCCTGCGGGCGCTCGGCCTGGACGACGCGCACATCGCCAACTCCCGGACCCTGGAGTTCGAGGAGCGGTTCCGCGCGCTGGCCGGGGACGGCGGGCTGGACATCGTGCTGAACTCCCTCGCCAACGAGTTCACCGACGCCTCGCTGCGACTGCTCGGCCCCGGCGGCCGGTTCATCGAGATGGGCAAGACCGACATCCGCGACGCCGAACAGGTCGCCGCCGACCACCCCGGGGTCCGCTACCAGGCGTTCGACCTGATGACGGCCGCGCCGGCCCGGATCCAGGAGATGTTCACCGAGCTGGTCGCGCTGTTCGAGGCGGGGACGCTGCAACCGCTCCCGCACACCGACTGGCCGCTCTCCCAGGCCCCGCAGGCCCTCCGCCACCTGAGCCAGGCCCGCCACACCGGCAAGCTCACCCTGACAGTCCCCCGCCCGCTGGGCGGTGAGGGCACGGTGCTGATCACCGGTGGCACCGGCACGCTGGGCGCACTGGTCGCCCGGCACCTGGTCACCGAACACGGCGTCCGCCACCTGCTGTTGACCAGCCGCAGCGGACCGAACGCCCCCGGCGCCGACACCCTCCAGGCCGAACTCACCGAACTCGGCGCCCAGATCACCATCACCGCCTGCGACACCGCCGAACGCTCCGCCGTCGACGCTCTCATCGCTGCCATCCCCGCCGAACACCCCCTCACCACCGTCATCCACGCCGCCGGCGTCCTCCACGACGGGCTGGTCGAGAACCTCACGCCCAACAGCATCACCACCGTCTTCGCCCCCAAGGTCAACGCCGCCTGGAACCTCCACCAGGCCACCGCCCACCTCGAGTTGGACGCCTTCGTCCTCTTCTCCTCGGCCGCCGCGACGCTCGGCAACCCCGGCCAGGCCAACTACGCCGCCGCCAACACCTTCCTCGACGCCCTCGCCCACCACCGCCGCGCCCTCGGCCTGCCCGCCACCTCGCTCGCCTGGGGGCTCTGGCAGCAGGCCAGCGCCATGACCGGCCACCTCGACACCGCCCAGCACGCCCGCATGGCCCGCGGCGGCATCACCGCACTCACCACCGAGGACGCCCTCGCCCTGCTCGACACCGCCCTGTGCGTCGACCAGCCACATCTGCTCCTCACCCCCCTGACGCCGCCCGCCGACCCCGCCCAGCGACCCGCGCTCCTGCGGGACCTGCCCGGGGCCCGCACCACCCGCACCGCCGCCCGCAGCAACGCGATCACCGGCAACAGCACCGCCCTCGCCGACCACCTCGCCACCCTCACCCCCGACGAGCAGCACGAACACCTGCTGACCCTCGTCCGCGCCCAGGCCGCCGCCATCCTCGGCCACAGCAGCCCGACCACCGTCAGCACCACCACCGCGTTCAAGAACCTCGGCTTCGACTCGCTCACCGCCGTCGAACTGCGCAACCGGCTCACCACCGCCACCGGCCTCCGGCTCCCCCCGACCCTGATCTTCGACCACCCCACCCCCACCGCCCTCGCCACCCACCTCCTCACCCGACTCAACCCCGAGGGCACCGCGGCACATCGACGCGACACCACCCCCCGGACCACCGCCACCACCGACGAACCCATCGCCATCATCGGCATGGCCTGCCGCTACCCCGGCGACGTCCACGGCCCCGACGACCTCTGGAACCTCGTCGCCACCGACACCGACGCCATCACCGGCTTCCCCACCGACCGCGGCTGGGACCTCGAAGGTCTCTACGACCCGGACCCGGAGAACCCGGGAACCAGCTACGCGCGCCACGGCGGATTCCTGCACGACGCGGGCGACTTCGACCCGGCGTTCTTCGGGATCAGCCCGCGCGAGGCCCTCGCCACCGACCCGCAGCAGCGCCTGCTGCTCGAAACCGCCTGGGAGACCTTCGAGCACGCGCACATCGACCCCACCAGCCTGCGCAACACCGCCACCGGAATCTACGCCGGCGTGCTGGCGAGCCACTACGGGGCTCACATGCTCAACCAGACCCCCGACGAGTTCCAGGGATACCTGTCGACCGGCATCAGCAACAGCGTGGCCTCGGGCCGGGTCTCGTACACGCTGGGCCTGGAGGGCCCGGCGGTGACGATCGACACCGCCTGCTCCTCCTCCCTGGTCGCCATGCACCTGGCCGCCCAGTCCCTGCGCACCGGGGAGTGCACGCTCGCGCTGGCCGGCGGCGTCACGGTCATGGCGACGCCCACGGCCTACACCGAGTTCAGCCGCCAGCGCGGCCTGGCCGTCGACGGCCGCTGCCGGGCGTTCGCGGCCGCCTCCGACGGCACCGGCTTCTCCGAAGGCGTCGGCCTGGTGCTGCTGGAACGCCTCTCGGACGCGCAGCGCAACGGCCACCGGGTGCTGGCCGTGATCCGGGCCACCGGCGTCAACCAGGACGGCGCCAGCAACGGGATCACCGCGCCGAACGGCCCCTCGCAGGAACGGGTGATCCGGCAGGCCCTCGCGGCGGCCGACCTGACGACCGACCAGGTCGATGTGGTGGAGGCGCACGGCACGGGCACGACGCTGGGTGACCCGATCGAGGCGCAGGCGCTGCTGGCGACGTACGGGCAGGACCGGCCGGCCGAGCAGCCGCTCTACCTCGGCTCGATCAAGTCGAACATCGGGCACACGCAGGCCGCGGCCGGTGTGGCGGGCGTGATCAAGATGGTGCAGGCCATGCGCCACGGCGTGCTGCCCAAGACCCTGCACGTGGACGCACCCACCCCGCACGTGGACTGGGAGAGCGGCGCCGTCAGCCTGCTCACGGAAGCGATGGCATGGCCCGAGACCGACCACCCCCGCCGGGCCGGCGTCTCCTCCTTCGGCATCAGCGGCACCAACGCGCACGTCATCCTGGAACAAGCCCCCGAGTCTGACGAGCAGGTCGTGGCTCCTGCTGCGGGGCCCTGGCCGTGGCTGCTGTCCGCGAAGAGCGAAGCCGCGCTACACGAGCAGGCCGGACGGCTGCACGCGTGGCTGGGTGAGCATCCGCAGGCCGAACCCGCCGATGTGGCGCGGGTGTTGGCCATCGGGCGGGCCGCCTTCGAGCACCGGGCCGCCGTCGTCGCCGAAAGCGCCGAAGACCTCGCCGAAGCACTGGACGACCTCGCGCACGACCGGCCGAACCCCGGCGTGATCACCGCCGTCGCGGGCGGGAAACCGAAGACGGTGTTCGTCTTCCCCGGGCAGGGCTCGCAGTGGGAGAACATGGCCACCGACCTCTACGCCCAGTCTCCCGCGTTCGCGGAGAAGCTCGACGCGTGCGCCGAGGCCCTGCACCCGCACACCGGGTGGAACCTGATCGACGTCCTCCACGGCCGTGACGACGCACCCGGCCTCGATCGCGTGGACGTCGTCCAGCCCGCGCTGTGGGCCGTCATGATCTCCCTCGCCACTTTGTGGCAGCACCACGGCGTCCAGCCCGATGCGGTCATCGGCCACTCCCAGGGCGAGATCGCCGCCGCCCACATCGCCGGAGCCCTCACCCTCGAGGACTCCGCCCGCGTCGTCGCCCTACGCAGCCGGGCTCTGACCCGCCTCGCCGGCACCGGCACGATGGCCTCACTGCCGATGCCCGCCGACGCGGTGCGTGAACTCCTCGCCCAGCACGAAGGTGTCCACGTCGCCGCGCTCAACGGGCCCGCGACCACCGTCGTCGCCGGTGACACCCAGGCCGTCCACGACCTCGTCGCCCACCTCCAGAGCACCGGCGTCGACGCGAAAGCGATCCCCGTGGACTACGCCTCGCACACGCCGCACATGACCGCCCTGCGCGAAGAGATCCTCACCGCGCTGGAGAGCATCAACCCCGCCACCGCCAGCATCCCGTTCCACTCCACCCTCACCGGCGAACCGATCGACACCACCACGCTGACCGCCGAGTACTGGTACGACAACCTCACCAACCCCGTCCTCTTCCATCCGACCCTCACGCACCTCATCAGCACGGGACACCACCTCTACATCGAAGCCAGCCCCCACCCCGTCCTCACCCCGAGCATCAACCACACCCTGCACGACACCGGCCAGGACATCGGCACCGCGATCGGCACCCTGCGCCGTCACCACGGAGGATGGACCCAGTTCGCCACCGCCCTCGCCACCGCCCACACCCACGGCCACCCCATCACCTGGCAC
Organism: Kitasatospora sp. NPDC051170; assembly: GCF_044455705.1. Classification (NCBI taxonomy): domain Bacteria; kingdom Bacillati; phylum Actinomycetota; class Actinomycetes; order Kitasatosporales; family Streptomycetaceae; genus Kitasatospora; species Kitasatospora sp. NPDC051170. The sequence goes on from NZ_JBITFA010000016.1 coordinate 248,325, forward strand.
CACCAACCTGGCACCGACCCGGACCTGCCCACGTACGCCTTCCAGCACCAGCACTACTGGCTCACCACCAGCACCGCGCCCACCGACGCCACCGGCCTCGGACTGCACGGCGCCACCCACCCCCTCCTCGCCACCACCACCCAACTCCCCGACGGCACCTGGCTCGCCACCACCAACCTCAGCACCCACCACCACCCCTGGCTCACCGACCACGCCGTCCACCACAACCCCCTCCTCCCCGGCACCGCCTTCCTCGACCTGGCCCTCCACGCCGCCCAGGCCACCGGCCACACCACCGTCGAAGAACTCACCCTCCACGCACCCCTCACCCTCGACCGCCCCGCCCACCTCCAACTGACCGTCCACCCCGACCACCGCATCGACATCCACGCACGCCCCCAGAGCGACGACCCCGACCAGCCCTGGACCCTCCACGCCACCGGCACCCTCACCACCGACACCACCGAGGCCACCCCCGAGCCCGACCTCACCCAGTGGCCCCCCACGAACGCCACCGCCATCGACCTCAGCGATGCGTACGAGCAACTCGCCGACCACGGCTACGACTACGGCCCCGCCTTCCAGAACCTCACCCGCGCCTGGAACGCCGACGGCACCCTCTACGCCGAGGTCACCCTCGACCCCGACACCACCACCACCGGCCACACCGTCCACCCCGCCCTGCTGGATTCGGCGATGCACTCGCTCGTACTGGGCACCCAGCGCAACGGAGCCGACGACGAGGGGATCGCGCTGCCCTTCTCCTGGAGCGGTGTGCGCCTGTACGCGACCGATGCCGACACCCTGCGCGTCCGGCTCACGCCCACCGATGCGCGGGCCTACCGGCTCACCGCGTACGACCCGGCCGGTCAGCCCGTGCTGTCCGTCGAGGAGATCGCGCTCCGGCTGTTCACGGGTGCCCTGAGTACGCAGCCCGTACAGCCTCGGGCCGTCTCGTCCGTCTTCCACCTCACCTGGCCCACCGCCACTCCCGACACCAACCACCAGCCCACCCACACCACTTGGGCCCTCGACCCCGACCACCCCACCCTCGACACCCTCCTCACCCAAGACCCCCTCCCCGACACCGTCACCCTCACCCTCCCCACCA
>NZ_JBITFA010000017.1:0-211267 GCF_044455705.1 Kitasatospora sp. NPDC051170
GTCCGCAGCTTCCACACGATCCCGTTCAGCACCAGCCGGTCGTCCGACCGCGGACGACCGGCCACCCCCGAAGCCGGCAGAAACCGCGACAGCACCGCCCACTCGGCATCCGAAAGCTCATGACGACGCACCATGGCGGACATGATCCCTCATCACTTGATCAGCTTTGAAGACGACCCCTAGCGCCGCTGCCACGGATCTGGCTTCGGCCCACCGTGGAGACCAACCGTCGAGAGTCGCAGTCAGCGCACCCCGGCGTCGCAACCCATCAAACCAGTTCGAAGCATCCCATTGCTGGTCGTACGAAGCCAGGTACCAGGCTTGTCGACGCAGAAGAGCCGCTTCCGCCCCGGCCTGCTCCGCGACGTCAGAGGCCGTCCGGATCATCTGAAAAAACCGTTCTCGCAGCCCGGGCTCGAGTAAGGGCGACGACGAGACAGGTCCACGTCGCGCAGCCGGAATCGTCGAGTACTCAGCGACCACTCCAGGGAGGATCCCGCTGACCGCCCAGCCGATCATGTGCGTGGTGTCTCGTGTGAGAACCCATCCGGCGAGCGGGTGTTCACAAAGCCGTGCCCTGGTCGGCTCTGCTCTGAGAATCTCGCCAAGGAGGAGGTCGGCGTCCATCGCAGTGGAGAGCATGTCCACCAAGCCCGACGGGGCTCCGAGCAGAATCAGCTTGCGGCGCATCGCCACGAGGTTGCCCGCTCTGGTGGACGACAGCGGACGCCGTCCGGACTCCCACCCTTGAAGAGTGCTCTTGTCCACACCGAGCTCTTCGGCCAACTCCTCCTGGGTCCGCGGGATCTGCTCGCGGATGACCTTGAAGAGGTAGCCGACGATGGCACCTTCCGGTTCTCGCTCGGACGAAGGCGGACTCCCAGTCGGTGTTGGTCCTCGCTCTTTCGGCGCTTGAGCAGCCATCGGCACTCCCCTTGGCCGTGATCGGCCGGGTAACTCGTACTGGCAGTCCATCGAAGCCGTTCGTTACGCGGCGTAGCGTCTTATGCACGAAGCGGGGCCGCGATGTGGCTCGGAAAGCGTAGTTCCGACGAAGCATCACTTGGCCTCGAACGTCCGGTTCCTCAGCCGAATTAGGTACTCGACCCGTTGCCGGGCGGGCCAGTTCACAATGGAGTTGCCATGCCGAATGCGTTGCTGGAGACTCACGGGCCTCCGTGCGTCCACTCGACGCCGGTCGTCAGCGTGCTACTGCCCTACCGGCCGGAATCGGTGGCAGCTGCGCGCCGATTCGCCGGCTCGCAGCTGCGGGAGTGGGAACTGGACGACTTGATGGACGATGCCATGGTGATCGTCAGCGAGTTGGTCACCAACTCGGTCGAGACCTGCTGCCGGACCCGCATGTTCGTCGGCCTCCATCGTCCGGCCGATCACATCATCCGCGTCCTCGTCGGTGACGGTTCTCGCTCGATGCCCGTGATGGTCCAGGCTGGGCCCGACGCCACGTCGGGCCGGGGGTTGGCGATGGTCGATCGGCTCACCCATGGCTGCTGGGGCGTCACGCCTCACCCCTTCGGAAAGATCGTCCACGCTGACCTCACCGTGCCCACGGCAACCTCTCAGTAAGCCAGGACCACGAGGGCGGGTCGCCGTCGGTCCCCGATCCCCTCCGATTCTGGGCTGCTATCGGGGTTTCGGCCACTGCCGGACTCCACATCATCGTCGCGGCCCCGGGTTCTGGTCCCCCGCTTTCACTGAGCCCCGCCCGGGCCCTCATCGCCCCCACCACTTGAACAGGACAACTCCCCGTGCGACTCGCCCTCACCGCGCGGCACCTCTTCGACACCGGATCCACCCCCGCCGAGGTGTACGCCAACCTCGCCCGCCGTACCCGTGATCCCCTGCGCTCGGCCCGCGCCGTCTGCGCGGCCCTCACCATCCCCGCCACCGAAGCCAACCACCGCCTCGACGAGTGCTACCACGCCCTCCTCGCCAACCCCCGCCCCGGCTCCGAATCCGACACCGGAGAACTCCTCGAAGCCCTCGGCATCTTCGACATCCCCAAACAACTCGACGACCGCGAAACCGCGATCGTCGAGCTCTTCCTCACCGCCATCGACGCCCTCGGCGGAATCCGCGCCGGACACCAGCACGGACTCACTCGCTGGATCACCACCGGCAACCTCACCACCGCTTACCTCTCCCTCACCGCCGCCCGCCCCCTTGCCCGCACCGGCGACCCGGTTCGCTACTGGTCCGCCCTCGTCCAGGCCGGCGAACTCCTCACCACCACCCCCAACCCCGACTCCCGCCTCGCCTACGCCCTCACCCAATGCCGCACCCACGCTAAAACCCCGTAGCGCAGGAAGGCGGCCCACCGACTTCCTGCGCACCACCAACCTCCGCCCCACCCCGGGGGCGGGTTGTCAAAACAAGGAGGACATGATCCGAACCCCCGTGCCGTGGGGCATCAGCAGGATGGGTCCCTACGCGGCCACTGCCACGCTCCCGGCGTTCACGTCCGTCATCGACCCCGAGACGCAGATCGCCGTCAGTGTGGACGAGCACGGCCGAACGGTCGAGCTGGGTAGCCACGGCACCAACACCAGCGGTGTCACCGCCACCCAAACCGTTCCCGGTGATGGGGCCAAACCGGGCGGGCCCACCGATGCCGACAGCTATGAGTCCTACGACCAGGACCAGAGCAACGGCTGATGGACGACCGAAGCAGGTCGGTGCTGGTACTGACCAATCCCTTTGATGTGACCGCAGATGCGGTACTACGGGTGCTTGCCGAGCGCCGAGTTCCGGTGGTCCGTCTCGATCCCGGCACCGATCTGCACACGGGTACCTCACTGACCGCCGCGTACCGCACGGACGACCAACGAGGCACCCTACGCACTGCCAGCCGAGAACTCGATCTCTCCGAGGTCCGGTCGGTCTGGGTGCGCCGGTCCTCGCCCTACGAAGGCCCGTCCAAACTGGACGGCCAGGACCGCCGGTTCGCCGCCTCGCAATCCCTGTGGGCCACGGGCGGCATCCTCGCATCGCTCCCACACGCGCACTACGTGAACCACCCGTGGGCCAACCGCGCCGCCGAGCACAAACCGGCACAACTGGCAGCCGCGCAGCGCTTCGGACTCGCGGTCCCCGCCACAGTGATCACGAACAGCGCGGACGAGGCCCGGAGGTTTGTGGCGGCCCAGCCCGCCGGGGCGGTGTACAAACCCCTCTGGAACACGCCCTACTCGATCGACGGACGACCACACGCCGTGTGGGTCCGCGAGGTCCGCCCGGCCGACATCACCGACGCCGTATCCGTCTGCCCACACCTCTTCCAGGCAAGAGTGCCGAAGGTGTTCGACGCGCGGGTGACTGCAGTAGGCGACCGCCTCTTCGGCCTCCGCATCGACAGCCCCGACCTCGACTGGCGCCGCCGCCAGACCCGGATGACCTGCAAGCCAATCACCGTACCCGAGCCGGTCGCACGCTCGGTCACCACCTACCTCGGCCAACTCCGTTTGGTCTACGGCGCGTTCGACTTCGCCGTGACCGCCTCCGGGAACTGGTACTTCCTTGAGTGCAACCCGAACGGCCAATGGGCTTGGCAGTCGGCACCGGGACCGGTTACTCGACCGCCCTCGGTGCGCACCGGCTCGGGGGCATCAACCTCACCAGCATCGAGTACGACCCGACGGTCGGCGCAGCCGCAGCAGCCGCCATCGCGGCGGCCGGTTACGAGCCCCGACTGATCATCGGGGACGGGCTTCTCGGCGACCGGGACAACGAGGACTACGACCGGCTCATCGCCACCTGTGCGGTCCGCTACATCCCGCTCCCGTGGCTTCACCAGGTGAAGCCCGGAGGCCGCATCCTGGTCACCCTGTCCGGGTGGAGCTACGCGAACGCACTCGCGCTGCTCGAGGTGACCGGGTTCGGCGAGGCCACCGGGCGCTTCCTGCCCTGCTACACCAGCTTCATGATCGCCCGGCCCCACGACCACCCGCCCCCGCCAGAGCCTCGCGCTGCTTCCCGGGGACGAGCGGCCGACCCGGATCGACCCGGAGGTGATCAGCACCTGGACGGGCAGTTGGGTGGCCCAGCTGGCCGCGCCCTCGGCCGAACGCATGGGTGCCGGCGGGCACCAGATTCTCTCGGACGTGGCCACTGGCTCGCAGGCGCGGACCATGCCGAATCCGGCCGGCGGGTGGAGCGTCATCCAGCGCGGCCCGCTCCGCCTCTGGGATCAGGTGGAGAGCGCCATTGAGGTGTGGCAGGAAGCGGGCGAGCCGCATCAGGAGGGGTTCGGGATCACCGTCACGCGCCAGGGCCAGCGTGTCTGGATCGGTCAGGAGGGCGGCCCCGGCTGGAACCTGCCAGTCTGACCGTCGGGGGCTCCGCTACGGTGCCGGGCATGATTCACCGCCCCGCCGCCGGCCCGCGCCGCTAGAGCCGGTCGTCCACGTCCGCCCGGGGGTCGGTGAGCGGCGAGACCTGCCGTTCGAAGAAGGTCTCCAGCACCACCGTGGCCTGCGTCCCGCTGACTCCGTCGATGGCGTAGATCCGGCGCAGCACGTCCTGCAGTTGCTCGGTGGTGGCGGTCCTGACCTTCACCAGGACCGACGCGCTGCCGGCGATGATGTGCGCCTCCAGGACCTCGGGGAGCGCGGCGAAGCTCTCCTTGGAGTCCCCCATCCACGAGGTCGAGTCGACGGTGACGTAGGCCAGCACGCCGCCGCCCACCGCCGCCGGGTCCACCTCGGCGGCGGTGCGCCGGATCACGCCGCGTTCGCGCAGTTTCCGCACCCGTTCGTGGGCGGCGCCGGCCGAGAGGCCGACGGCCTTGCCCAGGACGGCGTAGGACTGGGTGGCGTCCTGCTGGAGTCGTGCGAGCAGCGCCCGGTCGATGTGATCCACTGCACTCCATTCGATGGATTCCGGGTCTGACCATATCCCATCCTGAGGTCTAGGCTCTCGGTCGAAGCAGGTTCACCGCACGATGGTCGGGGAGGATACCCGTGGACGCCGAACGCCCCACGCCCTACGAGATGTTCGATGATCGGTTCCGCACCGGGAAGTGCATGAACGGCGACGCCGCCCTCGAGGTCCTGTACACCGGCTGCCGGTGGGCCGAGGGCCCCGTCTACCTGCCCGCCTGGCGGCAGGTGATCTGGAGCGACATCCCCAACGACCGGATGCTGCGGTGGGACGAGGAGACCGGCGCGGTCGCCGTCTTCCGTCACCGTGCCGGGCACAGCAACGGCAACACCCTCGACCGCGAGGGCCGCCTCGTCACCTGCGAGCAGGGCAACCGCCGGGTGACCCGGACCGAGCACGACGGCACGGTCACCGTGCTGGCCGACCGCTGGCAGGGCAGGCGTCTGAACAGCCCGAACGACGCGGCGGTGAGGTCGGACGGCTCGATCTGGTTCTCCGACCCGGACTTCGGCATCAGCAGTGACTACGAGGGCTACCGCGCCCAGAGCGAGATCGGCTCCAACAACGTGTACCGGATCGACCCGGTCAGCGGCTCGGTCGACCTGGTCGCCGACTGCTTCAGCGCCCCGAACGGACTGGTCTTCTCGCCCGACGAGCAGCGGTTGTTCGTCTCCGACACCCGGGGAGGCGTGATCCGGGTCTTCGACGTGCGCCGTGACGGCACGCTGTCGGACGGCGAGGTCTTCGCCGAGGCCGCGGCCCGCGAGGGCGCCCGCTTCGACAACCTCCGCTTCGACGACGGCGGCCGGCTCTGGGTGGCCGCCATGGCCGACGGCGTCCACTGCTACGACCCGGACGGCACGCTGATCGGCCGGATCGACGTCCCCGAGACCGTCTCCAACATCGCCTGGGGCGGCGCCAAGCGCAACCGCCTCTTCATCACCGCGGAGACCAGCCTCTACTCGGTCGTCATGGCCGTCACGGGCACCCATCCCACCGGGCCCGGCTCCCGGCCCTGGCTGGACCTCGCGCGCTGACGGAACGGCCCGGGCTCCCCTGCTCGGGGAACCCGGGCCGGCAGCCCGCAGGGCTCAGATCTGGATCCCGGCCATGCGCTTCCACTCGTACGGGCCGGTCTTGACCTTCAGCCCCAGCTCGCCCTCGAAGTCGTCGTGCAGGGTCAGCCCGGCGAGCTCGGCGGCGCGCTTGCCGACGGCGTAGCTGGGGGCCACCTGGTCGCCCCAGGCGCCGTCGGCGCCGACGACGACGATGCGGGTGGCGACGGAGCCGACGTACTCGACGACGGCGTCGCCGCCGCCCCCGTGCTCACGGGCGAAGCTGGACAGGTGCTTGGCGATGCGCTTGGCGCGGCGCTCGGTGCGGGCGTCCGACGCGGCGGGGGTGGCGGTCTCTGCGCTGCTCATGCCCCGCATGCTACCCACCGGTAGTGGTGCTGGCGACGGGAGCGTCCTGTGCACCGGGCCACATACTGGGGGACGTGACCTTCAAAGGCTGGCCGACCGAGGCGCTCGACTTCTACGAGCGCCTGGAGGCCGACAACTCGAAGACGTTCTGGCAGGCCCACAAGGAACAGTACGACGACGTCGTACGGGCCCCGACGGAGGCGCTGCTCGCCGACCTGGAGCCGGAGTTCGGGCCGGGGAAGATCTTCCGCCCCAACCGGGACGTCCGCTTCAGCGCCGACAAGGCCCCGTACAAGACGCAGATCGGCGCGCACCTGGAGTCCGGCGGCTACATCCAGCTCTCCGCCGACGGCCTGGCCTGCGGCAACGGCTTCTACCAGCTCGCCTCCGACCAGCTGGAGCGCTACCGCGCGGCCGTCGCCGAGGACGTGAGCGGTGCCGAGCTGGAGCGGGTGATCGCGGCGGTGGAGAAGCAGGGCCCGACCGTCCACGGCCGCGACTCCCTGAAGTCCGCCCCGCGCGGCTACCCCAAGGACCACCCGAGGATCGAGCTGCTGCGCCACAAGGGCCTGGTGGCCTGGCAGGAGTGGGAGCCCGCGAAGTGGCTGGGCACCCGCGCCGCGTACACCCGGATCACGGACTTCCTGCACGCCTCCCAGCCGCTCAGGGACTGGCTGGACGGCCACGTCGGCCCGTCGGAACTGCCGAGCAGGTAGAGGAGAACGCGTAAAGGAAGGAGCCCCGGTCCACCAGGACCGGGGCTCCTCCGTCACACGAAGCCGTCACACGAGGCCGTCAAGCAAAGCCGTCACACGAGCCCGTCACACGAAGCCCTACTTCAGGAACGGGTCGACCGCACACGCCACGAACAGCAGCGACAGGTACGTGATCGACCAGTGGAACAGCCGCATCTCCTTGAGCTTGGCGCCCACCACACCGGCCTTGGCCCGCCCGTACAGCGCGTGCGCCTCGCGCAGCCACGCCCCGCCGAGCAGCACCGCGACGACCGGGTACAGCCAGCTCATGTGGCCCAGCGGCCACACGGCCAGCGAGGTCGCGACCATCACCCAGGAGTAGGCGACGACCTGCTTGCCGACCGCCACGTTGCCCTTGACGACCGGCAGCATCGGCACGCCGGCCCGCTCGTAGTCGTCGCGGACCTTCATCGAGAGCACCCAGGTGTGCGGGGGCGTCCAGAAGAAGACGACCAGGAACAGCGCCACCGCGGCCCAGGACATCGAGTTCGTGACCGAGGACCAGCCGATCAGCACCGGCATGCAGCCGGCGATGCCGCCCCAGACGATGTTCTGCGAGGTACGCCGCTTGAGCCCGAGCGTGTAGACGAACACGTAGAACAGCAGCGCGCCGAGCGCCAGCCCGGACGAGAGCCAGTTGACCCCCACGCCCAGGATCAGCGTGGAGACGACGGCGAGCACGACGCCGAACACCAGCGCCTCGCGCGGAGAGACCATCCCCGTGACGATCGGCCGCCGCTCGGTGCGGGTCATCAGCGCGTCGATGTCCCGGTCGATGTACATGTTGAGCGCGTTGGCGCCGCCCGCCGAGAGGTAGCCGCCGACGACGACCTTGGCCACCAGCCACATGTCCGGAACGCCCTGCTGGGCGAGGAACATGACCGGCACGGTGCTCATCAGCAGCAGCTCGATGATCCGGGGCTTGGTCAGTGCGACGAAGGCGCCGACACGGGCCCCGATCGGCCGGTGCCCAGGAGTCGCCCCGGTGACCCCGGCGGGACGGGTTTCGACGGCGGTCACTAACACCCCAACTGAAGATGAATCTTCGCAGGCGTCCACAGGAACGATGGGTCCCGAATCGTCCGCTCTGCGCGTACCACGCCACCTTAGACGCTCCATATATCCCTTCCGGCCCCGGGGTCCCCGGCGAGGCGTGACGATCACCCGCCCGTGAACCGTCCGGGTGAAGGCCCCGCCACAGCCGCCACGCGGCCTGCGGACACCGCCGGAACGCGTCTCGTCCGGCGGGACGCGCGGTGACCGGCGAACCGGGAGCGCCTGGGACAGAATCGGACAGACCGCCCCAGTGGGAATGGCGGTGCGAAAAGCCCGGTTGTCTCAGCACGGAGGGTGAGTGCGGCCCGGACGGTAGGCTCCCTGGCAGAAGCGGGATCTACCCTCCGTGACCGGCACCACCCAGCGTCGGGACCACAGCGCCGTGGCCGACCCGGTCCCCATTCACGGGGTCACTCTTCACAATGGAAGGAGCCCTGAGACAGGGTGAGCACTGCGCCGACGAACGCATTCGAGTGGACCGATCTGGACGACCGTACGGTTGACACGGCCCGAGTCCTGGCCATGGACGCCGTGCAGAAGGTCGGCAACGGACACCCCGGGACGGCCATGTCGCTGGCCCCGGCCGCGTACCTGATCTTCCAGCGGTTCCTGCGCCACGACCCCACCGACCCCTCCTGGGTCGGCCGCGACCGCTTCGTCCTCTCCCCCGGGCACACCAGCCTGACGCTGTACACCCAGCTCTACCTGTCGGGCTACGGCCTGGAGCTGGACGACCTCAAGGCCTTCCGCGTCGCGGGCAGCCGCACCCCCGGCCACCCCGAGCACGGCCACACCGCGGGCGTGGAGACCACCACCGGCCCGCTCGGCCAGGGCATCGCCAACGCGGTCGGCATGGCGATGGCCGCCCGCTACGAGCGCGGCCTGTTCGACCCGCAGGCCCCGGCCGGCGAGTCCCCGTTCGACCACACCATCTGGGCCATCGTCTCCGACGGCGACCTGGAGGAGGGCATCTCCGCGGAGGCGTCCTCCCTGGCCGGGCACCAGAAGCTGGGCAACCTGGTCGCCGTCTACGACGACAACCACATCTCGATCGAGGGCGACACCGAGACGGCCTTCTCCGAGGACGTCCTCAAGCGCTACGAGGCCTACGGCTGGCACGTCCAGCGCGTCACCCCGAAGGACAACGGCGACATCGACGTGGCCGCCCTTGCCACCGCGCTCGACGCCGCCAAGGCCGAGACCTCGCGCCCGTCGATCATCGCGATGCGCACGATCATCGCCTGGCCGGCCCCGGACGCGCAGAACACCGCCAAGGCCCACGGCTCCGCGCTCGGCGCCGCCGAGATCGCCGCCACCAAGAAGGTCCTGGGCTTCGACCCGGAGAAGACCTTCGAGGTCTCCGACCAGGTCATCGAGCACGCCCGCCAGGTCATCACCCGCGGCAAGGCCACCCGCGACCAGTGGCAGCAGGGCTTCGACGCCTGGCGCGCCGCCAACCCGCAGCGCGCCGCCGACTTCGACCGCATCTCGGCCGGCGAGCTGCCCGAAGGCTGGAAGAAGACCGTCCCGTCCTTCCCGGCCGGCAAGGAGGTCGCCACCCGCAAGGCGTCCGGCGAGACCCTCAAGGCCCTCGGCGCGGTGATCCCGGAGCTGTGGGGCGGCTCGGCCGACCTCGCCGAGTCCAACCTCACCACCATCGACGAGGAGAGCTCCTTCCTCCCCGAGGGCAACCCGCTCAAGTCGGCGAGCCCGTACGGCCGGACGATCCACTTCGGCATCCGCGAGCACGCCATGGGCTCCGCGATGAACGGCATCGCCCTGCACGGCAGGACCCGCGTCTACGGCGGCACCTTCCTCGTCTTCGCCGACTACATGCGCCCGGCCGTGCGCCTGGCCGCGCTGATGAAGCTGCCGGTCACCTACGTCTGGACGCACGACTCCATCGGCCTCGGCGAGGACGGCCCGACGCACCAGCCGGTCGAGCACCTGGCCTCGCTGCGCGCCATCCCGGGCCTGGCCATCGTCCGCCCGGCCGACGCCAACGAGACGGCCGTCGCCTGGCGCACCGTCATCGAGCGCCAGACCACCCACCCCGGCCCGGTCGGCCTGGCGCTGACCCGCCAGAACGTCCCGACCTTCGACCGCGAGGTCTTCGGCTCCGCCGAGGGCACCGCCAAGGGCGCGTACGTGCTGGCCGAGGCGTCCACCGGCGACCCGCAGGTCATCCTGCTGGGCACCGGCTCCGAGGTGCAGCTGGCCGTCCAGGCCCGCGAGGCGCTGGAGGCCGAAGGCATCGCCACCCGTGTGGTCTCCGTCCCGTCCTTCGAGTGGTTCCAGGAGCAGGACCAGGCGTACCGCGACAGCGTCCTGCCGCCGTCGGTCAAGGCCCGCGTCTCCGTGGAGGCCGGCATCGCCCAGGGCTGGCGCGAGCTGGTCGGCGACCACGGCCGGATCGTCTCGCTGGAGCACTTCGGCGCCTCCGCCGACTACAAGGTGCTGTTCGAGGAGTTCGGCATCACCGCCGAGCGCGTCGTGGCCGAGGCCCACAACGCCCTGCGCTCCCTGGAAGCCGTCAACCGCTGACGCTCCCCCCGGCCGGGCCCGAGACCCGCACGTCGAGGGCCCGGCCCCCTCTGGACCACCCCACACAGCAGCACGAAAAAAGGACTGAGCACCATGACTGACGCACTGAAGCGCCTCAGCGACGAAGGCGTTGCGATCTGGCTGGACGACCTGAGCCGCACCCGGCTCAACTCCGGCAACCTGGCCGAGCTGGTGCAGAACAAGCACGTGGTGGGTGTCACCACCAACCCGACGATCTTCCAGAAGGCCATCGCCGGCAGCGGCGACAGCTCCTACGACGGCCAGCTGCGCGACCTCGCCGTCCGCAAGGTCACCACCGACGAGGCGATCCGCATGATCACCACCTCGGACGTGCGCGACGCCGCCGACGTGCTGCGCCCGGTCTACGACGCCTCCAACGGCCGCGACGGCCGCGTCTCCATCGAGGTCGACCCGCGCCTGGCCCACGAGACGGCCCCGACCGTGGCCGAGGCCAAGCAGCTGTGGTGGCTGGTCGACCGCCCGAACGTCTTCATCAAGATCCCCGCCACCAAGGCCGGCCTGCCCGCGATCAGCGAGGTCATCGGCAAGGGCATCAGCGTCAACGTCACGCTGATCTTCTCGCTCGAGCGCTACAAGGCCGTCATCGACGCCTACCTGACCGGCCTGGAGGCCGCCAAGGCCAAGGGCCTGGACCTCTCCCAGATCGAGTCGGTCGCCTCGTTCTTCGTCTCCCGCGTGGACACCGAGATCGACAAGCGCCTGGACGCCATCGGCGGCGAGGCCAAGGAGCTGCGCGGCAAGGCCGCCCTCGCCAACGCGCGCCTCGCCTACGAGGCGTACGAGGAGGTCTTCGGCAGCGTCGACGGCCAGAAGGCCGGCAGCGCCCGCTGGACGGCCCTGGAGGCCGCCGGCGCCAAGACCCAGCGCCCGCTGTGGGCCTCCACCGGCGTCAAGGACCCGGCCCTGCCGGACACCCTGTACGTCACCGAGCTGGTCGCCCCCGGCACGGTCAACACGATGCCCGAGGCCACCCTGGAGGCCACCGCCGACCACGGCGAGATCACCGGCAACACCATCGTCCCCAACTACGCGGACGCCAAGGCCGCGCTGGACGCCGTGGCCGCGGCCGGCGTGGACTACGACGACGTCGTCCAGGTCCTCGAGGACGAGGGCGTGCAGAAGTTCGAGCAGTCCTGGCAGGAGCTGCTGGACACCGTCACCGCCTCGCTGGCTTCCTTCGCCGACGAGAAGTGACCCCCGCTCACACATCCGCCGCACGAAAGTGGAGCACATCAAGTGAGCACTGACTTCCCCGAGTTGACGGCCGAGTCGGATGCGGACGACGCCCCGCCGGCGCCCGTCAACCCGTTGCGCGACCCCACCGACCGACGGCTCCCGCGCATCGCGGGGCCGTCGGGCCTGGTGATCTTCGGCGTCACCGGTGACCTGTCCCGCAAGAAGCTCATGCCGGCCGTCTACGACCTGGCCAACCGCGGGCTGCTCCCGCCGGGCTTCTCGCTGGTCGGCTTCGCCCGCCGCGAGTGGGACGACGAGGACTTCGCCAAGGAGGTCCACGACGCCGTCCGCGACCACGCCCGGACCCCGTTCCGGGAGGAGGTCTGGCAGCAGCTCGCCAAGGGCATGCGGTTCGTCCACGGAACCTTCGACGACGACGATGCCTTCGACAAGCTCCGCGAGACCATCGAGGAGCTGGACAAGGCCCAGGGCACCGGCGGCAATTTCGCCTTCTACCTGTCCGTCCCGCCGAAGTTCTTCCCCACCGTCGTCCAGCAGCTCAAGAAGCACGGCCTGGCCGACCCCCCGCAGGGGTCCTGGCGCCGCGCGGTCATCGAGAAGCCCTTCGGCCACGACCTGGAGAGCGCGCAGGAGCTCAACAAGGTCGTCCACGAGGTCTTCCCCCGGGACGAGGTCTTCCGGATCGACCACTACCTGGGCAAGGAGACGGTCCAGAACATCCTGGCGCTGCGCTTCGCCAACCAGATGTTCGAGCCGATCTGGAACCGGTCGTACGTCGACCACGTGCAGATCACGATGGCCGAGGACATCGGCATCGGCGGCCGGGCCGGCTACTACGACGGCATCGGCTCCGCCCGTGACGTCATCCAGAACCACCTGCTCCAGCTGATGGCGCTCACCGCCATCGAGGAGCCGGCCTCCTTCCACCCCAAGGCGCTGGTGGCCGAGAAGCTCAAGGTGCTCAGCGCCGTCAAGCTCCCGGCCGACCTGGGCAAGCACACCGTGCGCGGCCAGTACGCGGCCGGCTGGCAGGGCGGCGAGGAGGTGGCGGGCTACCTGGACGAGGACGGCATCGACCCCGAGTCCAAGACCGACACCTACGCGGCCATCAAGCTGGAGATCAACAACCGCCGCTGGGCGGGCGTCCCGTTCTACCTGCGCACCGGCAAGCGGCTGGGCCGCCGGGTCACCGAGATCGCGGTGGTCTTCCAGCGCGCCCCGTACCTGCCCTTCGACTCGTACGCGACCGAGGAGCTGGGGCAGAACGCCCTGGTCATCCGGGTCCAGCCGGACGAGGGCGTGACGGTGCGCTTCGGTTCCAAGGTGCCGGGCACCTCCTTCGAGGTCCGCGACGTCACGATGGACTTCGCCTACGGCGAGTCCTTCACCGAGTCCAGCCCGGAGGCGTACGAGCGGCTCATCCTGGACGTGCTGCTCGGCGACGCCAACCTCTTCCCGCGGCACCAGGAGGTCGAGCTCTCCTGGCAGATCCTCGACCCGATCGAGCGGTACTGGGACACCCACGGCAAGCCCGCCCAGTACGCGGCCGGGACCTGGGGCCCCGACGAGGCGGACGAGATGCTCGCACGAGACGGCAGGAGCTGGCGCCGGCCATGAAGATCGACCTCACGGACACCACGTCCAGCAAGATCAACGCCGCGCTGATGGAGGCGCGCCGGGCCAGCGGCTCCACCGCCGCAGGCATGGTGCTCACCCTGGTGATCGTGACCGACGAGGGCAGCGCCTACGACGCCCTCAAGGCCGCCAACGACGCCTCCCGCGAGCACCCGATGCGCACCCTCGCGGTGATCAAGCGCGCCGGGCGCTCGCCCCGGGCCCGCGCCGAGACCCGCCTGGACGCCGAGATCCTGGTCGGCTCCGACGCCGGCTCCGGAGAAACGGTCATCCTGCGCATGCACGGCGAACTCGTCGCGCACGCCCAGTCGGTGGTCCTGCCGCTGCTGCTGCCGGACGCCCCCACCGTCGTCTGGTGGCCGGAGAACGCGCCGCTGCACCCGGCCCAGGACCCGCTGGGCTCGCTCGCCCAGCGCCGGATCACCGACGCCGTCACCGCCGAGTCCCCGGTGGGCCAGCTCGCCCAGCGGGCCCAGAGCTACACCCCCGGCGACACCGACCTGGCCTGGACCCGCGTCACCGGCTGGCGCTCGATGCTGGCCGCCGCGCTGGACCAGCGGCCCGCCCAGATCACCTCCGCGGTGGTCGAGGGCGAGTCGTACAACCCCAGCGTCGAGCTGCTCGGCCTCTGGCTCACCAACCGGCTGCACGTGCCGGTCGAGCGCGTCGTCACCGGCGGCCCGGGCATCACCGCGGTGCACCTGCGCACCAAAGACGGGGACATCACCCTGGACCGCCCGGACGGCCTGCTGGGGACGCTCTCCATGCCCGGCTCGCCGGACCGCCAGGTGGCCCTCAAGCGGCGCGAGACCTCGGAGCTGATCGCCGAGGAGCTGCGCCGCCTGGACCCGGACGACATCTACGCGACGGCCGTGCGCACGCCCGTCGAGCGGCTGCGCGAACCGGCCACCGCCGAGACCGCCGCCGCCGAGGAGATCGCCCACGCGGTCGTCGAGGCGGCGGAGGCCGCCGAGGCCGCAGCGGCGGCGGAAGCCGCGGAGCCCGTAAAGGCTGCGAAGCCTGTGGCGGCCGCGAAGCCCGTGGAGGCTGTGGAGGCGCCCGCCGAGAAGGCCCCCGCCAAGGCCCCCGTGAAGGCTACGAAGGCCCCCGCCAAGAAGTCCGCGGGCAAGCGCGCCGCCAAGGGGAGCGCATGACCAACGCGACCCCG
Organism: Kitasatospora sp. NPDC051170; assembly: GCF_044455705.1. Classification (NCBI taxonomy): domain Bacteria; kingdom Bacillati; phylum Actinomycetota; class Actinomycetes; order Kitasatosporales; family Streptomycetaceae; genus Kitasatospora; species Kitasatospora sp. NPDC051170. The sequence continues at coordinate 14,721 of NZ_JBITFA010000017.1, forward strand.
CAGCTGGTCGTCCACCGGGACAAGGAGCTGATGGCCCAGGCGGCCGCGGCCCGGCTGATCACCCGGATCGTGGACGCCCAGGCCGCCCGCGGCACCGCCTCGGTGGTGCTCACCGGTGGCCGCAACGGCAACGCCCTGCTGGCCGCGATCGCCGCCTCCCCGGCGCGCGACGCGGTCGACTGGGGCCGGCTGGACCTCTGGTGGGGCGACGAGCGCTACGTGCCCGCCGCCGACCCGGACCGCAACGCCGTCCAGGCCCGTGCCGAGCTGCTGGACGCCGTCCCGCTCGACCCGGCGCGGGTGCACGAGATGCCCGCCTCGGACGACGCGGGCGACGCGGACGGTGCGGACGGCTCGGATGTGGAGTCCGCCGCCGCCCGCTACGCCGAGGAACTGGCCAAGGCCGCCGGGCCGGGCGACAGGCTCGGCGTCCCGGCCTTCGACGTGCTGCTGCTCGGCGTCGGCCCGGACACCCACGTCGCCTCGCTCTTCCCGGAGCACCCGGGCGTGCGGGAGACCGAGCTGACCGTGGTCGGCGTGCGCGGGGCCCCCAAGCCCCCGCCGACCCGGATCTCGCTCACCCTCCCGGCGATCCGCGCGGCCCGCGAGGTCTGGCTGCTGGCCGCCGGCGAGGACAAGGCGGGCGCCGTGGCGCTGGCCCTGACCGGCCCCGGCGAGATCCAGGCCCCGGCCTCCGGCGCGTACGGGCGCAGCCGCACCCTGTGGCTGCTGGACCGCGCCGCCGCGGAGCGGATCCCGCCGCAGCTGTACCCGCCGGCCTCGGCGTAGAGGGGCCGACGCCGAAGGGCGCCACCGTCGTCGACGGTGGCGCCCTTCGGCGTGAACGCGCGAGAACGCACAGAACGCGCTGAACGCGCTGAACGCGCGGGAGCTCAGATCTCGCCGCGCAGCTTGGCCAGCGCCTCGGCGAGGATCGCCTCGCCGTCCGCGTCGGTGCGACGCTCGCGGACGTAGGCGAGGTGGGTCTTGTAGGGCTCGTTGCGCGACGGGGCGGGCGGGTTGTCCTCGTCCTGCCCGGCCGGGAAGCCGCAGCGCGGGCAGTCCCAGGTCTCCGGGATGACCGCTTCGGCCGCGAAGCTGGGCTTGGTCTCGTGCTTGTTGGCACACCAGAAGCTGATCCGGTTGCGCGGGGCGGACTCGCCGCGCTCCGCCTCGCCCATCGGGCCCGCTCCGACCCTGCTGCCACGGATGGCGTTGCCACTTGCCACGGTCTGACTCCCTGCGTGCTGGTGCGCCGACCCGCCGCGTGCGCGTCGGTGGCGAAAGTCGTCCTAGTGTAAGCAGGAGTTAAGGGTCCGCCACCATCGCCTACGCCCCCGGCCGTCCCAGGATAAACGCTCGGGAGACGGGGTGTCAGACCCGCGTCACTTCTGGAACTTGAGCACCAGGCCGAGAACGATGATGCAGGCGAACCATCCGAGGCCGATCACGATCGTGATGCGGTCCAGGTTGCGCTCGGCCACGGCCGAGCCGCCGCCGGTGGACATCGCGCCGCCGCCGAACATGTCCGACAGGCCGCCGCCCTTCCCCTTGTGCAGCAGCACAAGCAGGATCATCAGCAAGCTCAGGACGATCAGGGCAATCGAGAACCCGAGAACCACGACGGGACCAACTCTCTCGTATCTTCGGCGAAGGGGCCGGGCCCGCGAACGGCGGTCCGGCCCCAAAGCCTACGTTGCTGCGGCGGCGTTAGCCTACTGCCTGGTCACGGTAGCGCACGATCTTGACGAACTCGTCGGCGTCCAGGGAGGCACCGCCGATCAGGCCGCCGTCGATGTCGGGCTTGGCCATCAGGCCGGCCGCGCTGGAGGACTTGACCGAGCCGCCGTACAGGACGCGGACCTTGCCGGCCAGCTCGGCGTCGTACAGCTCGGCCAGGCGGGCGCGGATCGCGGCGCAGACCTCCTGCGCGTCCTCCGGGGTGGCCACCTCGCCGGTGCCGATCGCCCAGACCGGCTCGTAGGCCACGACGATCGACTCGGCCTGGTCGGCCGGGACGCCGTCGAGGGCGCCGTCCAGCTGGGCCAGGGTGTGCTCGACGTGCGTGCCGGCCTTGCGGATCTCCAGCGGCTCGCCGATGCACAGGATCGGGGTGACCCCGGCGCGGTAGGCGGCCTTGACCTTGGCGTTGACGATCTCCTCGTTCTCGCCGTGGTACTGGCGGCGCTCGGAGTGGCCGATCACCGCGTAGGTGCACTTGAGCCGGGCCAGCATCGGGCCGGAGACCTCGCCGGTGTAGGCGCCGGAGTCGTGCTGGGAGATGTCCTGCGAGCCGTACTTGATCTTCAGCTTGTCACCGTCGACCAGGGTCTGGAGCGACCGCAGGTCGGTGAAGGGCACCAGGACGGCGACCTCGACGGCCTCGTAGTCCTTGTCGGCCAGGGTGAAGACCAGCTTCTGGGTGTGGCGGATGGCCTCGTAGTGGTCGAGGTTCATCTTCCAGTTGCCCGCCATCAGCGGGAGACGCTCAGTCATGCTTTCAGCCTTCCAGGGCGGTGAGACCGGGGAGCTGCTTGCCCTCCAGGTACTCCAGGCTCGCGCCACCGCCGGTCGAGATGTGCCCGAACTTCGTCTCGTCGAAGCCCAGGATGCGGACGGCCGCGGCGGAGTCGCCGCCGCCGACGACGGTGAACGCGTCGCTGTCGACCAGGGCCTGCGCGACGGCGGAGGTGCCGCCGGCGTAGTCCGGGTGCTCGAAGACGCCCATCGGGCCGTTCCAGAACACCGTGCCGGCGTCGGCCAGCTTGCTCGCGAACAGCTCGCGGGACTTCGGGCCGATGTCCAGGCCCTCCTTGTCGGCGGGGATCTCGTCCGCGTCGACGGTCTCGAAGTCCGCCGGGGCCTTGGTCTTGAGGTCCGGGAACTCGGCCGAGACCAGGACGTCCACCGGCAGGACGAACTCGACGCCGGTGTCCTCGGCGCGCTTGAGGTAGTCCAGGACGGTCGGGATCTGGTCCTCCTGCAGCAGCGAGATGCCGACCTCGTGGCCCTTGGCCTTGAGGAAGGTGTACGCCATGCCGCCGCCGATGAGGATGCGGTCGGCCTTCTTCAGCAGGTTGTCGATCACTCCGAGCTTGTCGGAGACCTTGGCGCCGCCGAGCACGACGACGTACGGGCGGGCGACCTCGTCGGTCAGCCGCTTGAGGACGCCGACCTCGGTGGCGATCAGGTCACCGGCGGCGTGCGGGAGCAGGGCCGGCAGGTCGAACACGGAGGCGTGCTTGCGGTGCACGGCGCCGAAGCCGTCACCGACGTAGAGGTCCGCGAGGGCGGCGAGCTGCTCGGCGAAGGCCTTGCGCTCGGCGTCGTCCTTGCTGGTCTCGCCGGCGTTGAAGCGGAGGTTCTCCAGCAGCGCGACCTCGCCCTCGCCCAGCGCGGCGACGGCGGCCGTGGCGCTCTCGCCGACGGTGTCGGTGGCGAAGGCGACCGGACGGCCGAGGATCTCGCCGAGGCGCGCGGCCACGGGGGCGAGCGAGAACTTCGGGTCCGGCTCGCCCTTGGGGCGGCCGAGGTGCGAGGCGACGACGACCTTCGCACCGCGCTCCAGGAGCTTGGCGATGGTCGGCGCGACGGCGCGGATGCGGCCGTCGTCGGTGATCGTGCTGCCGTCCAGCGGGACGTTCAGGTCGGCGCGGACGAAGACGCGCTTGCCTGCGACGTCGAGGTCTTCGATGGTCTTCACGGGTTCTTCGGTCTCCTGGGGAGATGGGGATGCGCAGAGAGGCGGCACGGCGCAGGGGCCGCCTGGGAAGTCCTTGAGCGCGGCGCGAGGGCCCGGTCGGCGTCGTGCGCCGTCCGGGCCCTCGCCCCTACATCACGTCAGCTCCCAACGGGTCAGAGCTGCTCTCCGACGATGCCGACCAGGTCGACGACGCGGTTCGAGTAGCCCCACTCGTTGTCGTACCAGCCGAGCACCTTGACCTGGTTGCCCTGGACCATGGTGAGCTGGGAGTCGAAGATGCACGAGTGCGGGTCGTTCACGATGTCCGAGGAGACGATCGGGTCCTCGGTGTAGGCCAGGACGCCCGCGAGCGAGCCCTCCTGAGCGGCCTTCTGGAAGGCCGCGTTGACCTCGTCCTTGGTGACCTCGCGCTCGAGGGTCACGACCAGGTCGGTGATCGAGCCGGTCGGGACCGGGACGCGCAGCGAGGTGCCGTCCAGCTTGCCCTTCAGCTCCGGCAGGACCAGGGCGGTCGCCTTGGCGGCACCCGTCGAGGTCGGGATGATGTTCTGGCTCGCCGCACGAGCACGGCGCAGGTCCTTGTGCGGGAAGTCCAGGGTGACCTGGTCGTTGGTGAACGCGTGGACGGTGGTCATCAGACCCTTGACGATGCCGAAGTTGTCGTTCAGCACCTTCGCCATCGGCGCCACGCAGTTGGTGGTGCAGGAGGCGTTGGAGATGACGTGGTGGTTGGCCGCGTCGTACTTGTCGTCGTTGACGCCCAGGACGACGGTGATGTCCTCGTCGGTGGCGGGCGCCGAGATGATGACCTTCTTGGCACCGGCGGCGATGTGCTTCTTCGCGGCCTCGGCCTTGGTGAAGATGCCGGTGGACTCGACGACGATGTCGGCGCCCAGGGCGGCCCACGGCAGGTTCGCGGGGTCACGCTCGGCCGTCACCTTGAAGGTGTGGCCGTCGACGGTGATGGTGTCCTCGGTGTGCGAGACCTCGCCCGGGAAGGTACCCAGGGTGGTGTCGTACTTGAGCAGGTGGGCCAGGGTCTTCGTGTCGGTGAGGTCGTTGACACCGACGATCTCGATGTCCGCGCCCTGGGCCTTGACGGCGCGGAAGAAGTTGCGGCCGATGCGGCCGAAGCCGTTGATGCCTACCCGGATCGTCACGAACCGATCTCCTCGTTAGGTACGCCGGCGCGAAGGCCGACGGGGATGAGATTTGGGAAGTCCCCGACCGCCTATGACCCTACCCCTCCCGGGGCTGGGAGGGCACATCGCGCCGCGTGGTGAGACCGGGCGTGGCGCGGCGCAACCCCCATTTCAGGCCGTCCGTCCCTGGTTCGCCGGGCAGTTGGTCCCGGGCCAATGGTCTCTACCAATTTGAATGTACGGCCGGACCCGGCTACGGCTCACGGCCGGCACCCCCTCCTCGGGGTACCGGCCGTGAGTGAACGCTCTGGAGCGCGGAGCTCAGTTCACCGCCACTCAGTTCATCGCCATCTCGTCGGTCAGGCTCGCCTCGGTGCCCGGCAGGCCGAGCTCGGAGGCCCGCTTGTCGGCCATCGCCAGCAGCCGGCGGATCCGGCCGGCCACCGCGTCCTTGGTCAGCGGCGGGTCGGCGAGCGCGCCCAGCTCCTCCAGCGACGCCTGCTTGTGCTGCATCCGCAGCTGGCCCGCGGCGGCCAGGTGCTCGGGCACCTCCTCGCCGAGGATCTCCAGCGCGCGCTGCACCCGGGCGCCGGCCGCCACCGCGGCGCGGGCCGAGCGGCGCAGGTTGGCGTCGTCGAAGTTGGCCAGGCGGTTGGCGGTGGCCCGCACCTCGCGGCGCATCCGGCGCTCCTCCCAGGCGAGCACCGACTCGTGCGCGCCCAGGCGGGTCAGCAGCGCGCCGATCGCGTCGCCGTCACGGATGACCACCCGGTCCACGCCGCGCACCTCGCGGGCCTTGGCCGGGATGCCGAGCCTGCGGGCGGCACCGACCAGGGCGAGGGCCGCCTCGGAGCCGGGGCAGGTGATCTCCAGCGAGGAGGAGCGGCCCGGCTCGGTGAGCGAGCCGTGCGCCAGGAAGGCCCCGCGCCACGCCGCCTCGGCGTCGCAGGTCGCCCCGGAGACGACCGCCGGGGGCAGGCCCCGGATCGGGCGGCCCCTGCCGTCCACGAGCCCGGTCTGGCGCGCGAGCAGCTCGCCGTCCTTGACGACCCGCACGACGAACCGGCTGCCGCGCCGCAGCCCGCCGGGGGCCATCACCACGAGGTCCGAGGAGTGCCCGAAAATCTCCAGGAGGTCCTTGCGCAGCCGCCGCGCCGCCGCGCCGGTGTCCAGCTCCGCCTCGATCACGATGCGGCCGCTCACGATGTGCAGTCCGCCCGCGAACCGCAGGATCGCCGACACCTCCGCCTTGCGACAGCAGGCCCGGGTGACCGGGAGCCGGCTGATCTCGTCCTTCACCGCTGGAGTCATCGCCATGGCCCGATCCTTCCATGTGTCCGGAAAATCCGGTCGTACGCGGCTGCCAACAGCTCCGGGTCGTGTCGCGGGGTGCCGTCGGTCCGGGCCACCGAACCGAGCACCAGAGCGGCGCCCATCCTCGTGGCGGCCTTCTCCAGACCGGCCAGGTCCGCCTGGCCGAAGGCGCCGCCCGAGACGGCGCGCTCGTCCACCAGGATCGCATCCACGGCGAGGTCGGGAGCGTGGTCGGCGATGACCTCCAGATGACGCTGCGGGGTGAAGCCCTCCGTCTCGCCGGGCTGGGGGGCCAGGTTCAGGGTGAGCAGGCGGCGGGCGCGGGTCTCCACCAGCGCCTTGGCCAGCTCGGGCACCAGCAGGTGCGGCAGGACGCTGGTGAACCAGGAGCCGGGGCCGAGCACCACCCAGTCCGCCTCCCGCACGGCCGCGACGGCCTCGGGCACGGCGGGCGGCTCCTCGGGCACCAGCCGGATCGACTGCACGGTGCCCGGGGTCGCGGCCACGCTGGCCTGGCCCCGTACGGCGCCGACCTCGGCGGGGCGGGCCGGGTCGTGGCCGCGCACCGTCGCCTCGATGTCCAGCGGGACGGCCGACATCGGCAGCACCCGGCCCTGGACGTTCAGCAGGCGGCCGACCCACTCCAGGGCGGCCACCGGGTCCCCCAGCTTCTCCCAGAGGGCGACGATCAGCAGGTTGCCCACCGCGTGGCCGCCCAGCTCGCCGTTGCCGGTGAAGCGCTGCTGGATCACCTCGGACCAGGTGCGGCCCCAGTCGTCGTCCCCGCACAGCGCGGCCAGCGCCTTGCGCAGGTCTCCCGGGGGCAGCACGCCCAGCTCACTGCGCAGCCGTCCGCTGGAGCCGCCGTCGTCGGCGACGGTGACCACGGCGGTGACGTCGCTGGTCAGGCGGCGCAGCGCGGACAGCGAGGCGGACAGGCCCTGGCCGCCGCCGAGCGCGGTGATGCGGGGGGCGGGGTTGGCCCGGGCGGGGCTGTTGCGCGGCCGGCTGGGCGCCGGGGGCCGGACCGGGACGGCCGCCCGGTCACCTCCCCTGCCCTGCGGCTGCCGCCCGGGTCCGTATCCCGCCACTCCCGCCACGAATCACCTCGCGTTCCTCCCCCGCCACCGGCTGCGCCGGGGGTCGTCCGGCGAGAAGGAGGCGGACTATTCCCGTCCCATGTCACGGTGGACGAGCACCGTCTCGACTCCGTCGGCGATGAGACGCTTGGTCAGACGCTCGGACATGGCGACGCTGCGGTGCTTGCCACCGGTGCAGCCTACGGCAAGCGTCATGTAGCGCTTCCCTTCGCGGCGGTAACCCTCCGCGACGATGCGCAGCAGATCGGCGTAGCCGTCCAGGAACTCGTTGGCCCCGGGCTGCTGGAAGACGTAGTCGGCGACGTCCGCGTCGGTGCCGGTGCGGGCGCGCAGCTCGGGGACCCAGTGGGGGTTGGGCAGGAAGCGGCAGTCCACGACGAGGTCGGCGTCGACGGGCAGGCCGTACTTGAAGCCGAAGGACATCACGGTGGCGCGCAGCTCGGGCTCGTCGTGGTCGGCGAACTGGGCGTCGAGCTTGGCGCGCAGCTGGTGCACGTTGAGGTTGGAGGTGTCGATCACCAGGTCGGCCTCGCCGCGCAGGTCGCGCAGGAGGTCGCGCTCCTGGGCGATGCCGTCGACGATGCGGCCGTCGGCCTGGAGCGGGTGGGGGCGGCGCACGTTCTCGAAGCGGCGCACCAGGGCCTCGTCGGAGGAGTCGAGGAAGATCACCCGAAGGCGCACGCCCCTCTTCTCCAGCTCGTCGAGGGAGGTGAGCAGGTCGTCGAAGAACTGGCGGCCGCGCACGTCCACGACCACGCCGATCCTGGCGACGTTGCCCTGGGAGCGGGCGCCGAGGTCGACCATGGTCGGGATCAGGGCGGGCGGCAGGTTGTCGACCACGAACCAGCCGAGGTCCTCCAGGCACTTGGCCGCGGTGGAGCGGCCGGCTCCGGACATGCCGGAGATGATCACCAGCTCCGGCGCGTTCTCGGCCACGTCTGACACGGTCACTTCGGTTCCCCGCTCTCGGTCTTCCTGCTGGGGAGAACGCGTTCGGCGGCCGCGCGCTTCCCCGGCCCGGACAGGCGGGCCGCGGTGGCGGGTCGGGCCAGCTGACGGGCGGCGTCGGCCGTCATGGCGTCTCCTGGGTTGGTGCGTTCTGGGGTGCTGCGGGTGCTGCGGCGGGTGTCGCGGCCACCGGCTCCGCGACCTCGTCGGCCCCGTCCTCGATGATCTCGCCTGTCGCGGTGTTGACCGCGGGTGCCGCGGGTGTACGGGACGACAACGCCGCCGCAACAGTCTCCGCCGTGCGGCGTCCGATGCCGGGTACGGCGCAGAGTTCGTCGACGGTGGCCGCCCGGAGCCTCTTCAGCGAGCCGAAGTGCTTGAGCAGCGCCCGGCGGCGAGTCTCTCCGAGGCCCGGGACGGAGTCCAGTTCCCCGGCGGTGAGTCGCTTGGAACGCTTGGCGCGCTGGTAGGTGATCGCGAAGCGGTGGGCCTCGTCGCGCACGCGCTGGAGCAGGTAGAGGCCCTCGCTGGCGCGGGGCAGCACGACGGGGTCGTCCTCGCCGGGCAACCAGACCTCCTCCAGGCGCTTGGCCAGGCCGCACAGGGCGACGTCGTCGATGCCGAGTTCGTCCAGGGCGCGCTTGGCGGCGGCGACCTGCGGCTGGCCGCCGTCGACCACCAGCAGCTGGGGCGGGTAGGCGAAGCGGCGGGGGCGGCCGTCCTCGGTGCGGGGGCCGTCCTCGGTCTGCGCGGCGTCCTCGGTCTGCGCGGCGTCCTCGGCGTCGTCCGCCTCGGGCACGGCCCACTCGCCGGTCTGCTCGCGCTCCTGGAGGTAGCGGCGGAAGCGGCGGCCGATCACCTCGTGCATCGAGCGGACGTCGTCCTGGCCGGCGAAGCCCTTGATCTGGAAGCGCCGGTACTCGCTCTTGCGGGCCAGGCCGTCCTCGAAGACGACCATGGAGGCCACCACGTCCTCGCCCTGGAGGTGGGAGATGTCGAAGCACTCGATGCGCAGCGGGACGGAGTCCAGCTCCAGCGCGTCGGCGATCTCCTGGAGGGCGCGGCTGCGGGTGGTCAGGTCGGAGGCGCGCTTGGTCTTGTGCAGCGCCAGCGCCTGCTGGGCGTTGCGCTGCACGGTGGCCATGAGGTCCTTCTTGTCGCCGCGCTGCGGGATGCGCAGGTCGACCTGGCTGCCGCGCAGGGAGCTCAGCCAGTCCCGTATCGGGGCGACGGGCTCGGGCAGGGCGGGCACCAGCACCTCGCGGGGGACGGACTCGCCGGCGCCCCCGTACAGCTGCTGGAGGGCGTGCTCGACCAGGCCCGCGGTGTCGACGTCCTCGACCTTGTCGGTGACCCAGCCGCGCTGGCCGCGCACCCGGCCGCCGCGGACGTGGAAGATCTGTACGGCGGCCTCGAGTTCGTCCTCGGCGACGGCGAGCAGGTCGGCGTCGGTGGCGTCGGTGAAGACGATCGCGTTCTTCTCCATGGCGCGTGTGAGGGCGCCGATGTCGTCGCGGAGCCGGGCCGCCTTCTCGTACTCCATCTCCTCGGCGGCCTCCTGCATCTCCGTCTCCAGGCGGCGCAGGTAGTTGCCGGTGCGCCCGGCCATGAAGTCGCAGAAGTCCTCGGCCAGCTCCCGGTGTTCGTCCGCGGTGACCTTGCCGACGCAGGGCGCGGCGCACTTGCCGATGTAGCCGAGCAGGCAGGGGCGGCCGACCTGCTGGGCGCGCTTGAAGACGCCGTTGGAGCAGGTGCGGACGGGGAAGACGCGCAGCAGCAGGTCGACGGTCTCGCGGATCGCCCAGGCGTGGCCGTACGGGCCGAAGTAGCGCACGCCCTTCTTGTGCGCCCCGCGCATCACCTGGACGCGCGGGAACTCCTCGTTGAGGGTGACGGCGAGTTCCGGATAGCTCTTGTCGTCGCGGTACTTGACGTTGAAGCGGGGGTCGAACTCCTTGATCCAGGAGTACTCCAGCTGCAGCGCCTCGACCTCGGTGCCGACGACCGTCCACTCCACCGAGGCGGCGGTGGTGACCATCGTCGCGGTGCGCGGGTGCAGGCCGGCGAGGTCCTGGAAGTAGGACGTCAGGCGCTGGCGGAGGTTCTTGGCCTTGCCGACGTAGATGACCCGGCCGTGGGCGTCACGGAACTTGTAGACGCCCGGGGAGGTCGGGATCGCGCCCGGCGCCGGGCGGTAGGTGCTCGGGTCAGCCATGGGTCCACCGTACCGATTTCGGCTGGAGGGAGATCAACTGCGTCAGCTCGCGGTCACCTTGAGGTTCCCCGCCTCGACGGCGACGGCGTAGGAGGGCAGCGGGCTGGGGGCCGGGCCCTCCTGGACGGAGCCGTCGGTGACGGAGAAGCGGCTGCCGTGGCAGGGGCACTGGATCTGCTGCTTCTTGACCTGGTCGACGATGCAGCCGGCGTGGGTGCACTTGGCGCTGAACGCCTTGAACTGGCCCTCGGTGGGCTGGGTGACGACGATCTTCTGCTCGCGGTAGACCTTGCCGCCGCCGACCGGGACGTCCGTGGCCGGGCCGAGGTCCACCGGGCCCTTGGCCGCGCCGCCCTTGTCCGAGCCGCCGGAGGACGAGCCGCCGGAGGAGGAGCCGCAGCCGGTGAGCGCCACGGCGCCGCCGGCCGCCAGGACGGCCGCCCCGCAGAGCAGGGTGCGGCGGGAGGCGGCGGGGCTGGTCTCGGGGGCCTCGGACATCGGGTGCGCTCCTACGGTTGCTGCCGGTTGCTGCTGCGAGGGACCACGGAAGTCTATGCGGCACGCACCCCGCCGCTCCCGGGGCGCCGGGAGCGGCGGGGTGCGTGGCGCGGCTACTTCTTCGCCGCGACGGCCCGCTTGCGCGGCGCCTTCTTGGCGGGGGCGGCGACCGGGGCGTCCGCGAAGTCCCCCGGCAGGATGTCCCGCAGGAACTTGCCGGTGTGGCTCTCCGCGACGGCCGCGATCTGCTCCGGGGTGCCCTCGGCGACCACCGTGCCGCCGCCGGAGCCGCCCTCGGGGCCCATGTCGACGACCCAGTCGGCGGTCTTGATCACATCGAGGTTGTGCTCGATGACGATCACCGTGTTGCCCTTGTCCACCAGCCCGCTGAGCACCTTGATCAGCTTGCTGATGTCCTCGAAGTGCAGACCGGTGGTGGGCTCGTCCAGCACGTAGACCGTCCGCCCGGTGGAGCGCTTCTGCAGCTCGGAGGCGAGCTTGACGCGCTGCGCCTCGCCGCCGGAGAGCGTCGGCGCGGACTGGCCGAGCCGGACGTAGCCCAGACCCACGTCGTTGAGCGTGCGCAGGTGGCGGGCGATCGCCGGGACGGCCTCGAAGAAGCCCAGGGCCTCCTCGATCGGCATGTCCAGCACCTCGGCGATGGACTTGCCCTTGTAGTGGACCTCCAGCGTCTCCCGGTTGTACCGGGCGCCGTGGCAGACCTCGCACGGCACGTAGACGTCCGGCAGGAAGTTCATCTCGATCTTGATCGTGCCGTCGCCGGTGCAGTTCTCGCAGCGGCCGCCCTTGACGTTGAACGAGAACCGGCCCGGCAGGTACCCGCGGACCTTGGCCTCCTGCGTCTCCGCGAAGAGCCGGCGCACGTGGTCGAACACACCGGTGTACGTGGCCGGGTTGGAGCGCGGGGTGCGGCCGATCGGCGACTGGTCGACGTGCACCACCTTGTCCACCAGGTCGGTGCCGGTGATCCGGGTGTGCCGGCCGGGCACGCTGCGGGCGCCGTTCAGCTCCCGGGCGAGGTGGGTGTAGAGGATGTCGTTGACCAGCGTGGACTTCCCGGAGCCGGAGACACCGGTGATCGCCGTGAGCGTCCCCAGCGGGAAGCCGACCGTGACGTCCTTGAGGTTGTGCTCGCGGGCGCCGTGCACCGTCAGCTGGCGCTTCTTGTCCCGGTCGCGGCGGGTGTCCGGGATCGGGATGAAGCGCTTGCCGGAGAGGTACTGCCCGGTCAGCGACTCCTTGTTGGCGAGGAGCTGCTTCAGCGACCCGGAGTGCACCACCTTGCCGCCGTGCTCACCGGCGCCCGGGCCGATGTCCACCACCCAGTCCGCGGTCTTGATGGTGTCCTCGTCGTGCTCGACCACGATCAGGGTGTTGCCGATGTCGCGCAGGCGCACCAGCGTCTCGATCAGCCGGTGGTTGTCGCGCTGGTGCAGGCCGATGGACGGCTCGTCCAGCACGTACAGCACGCCGACCAGGCCGGAGCCGATCTGCGTGGCCAGCCGGATGCGCTGGGCCTCGCCGCCCGAGAGGGTGCCGGCCGCGCGGTCCAGCGAGAGGTAGTCCAGGCCGACGTCGACCAGGAAGCGCAGCCGCTCGTTGACCTCCTTGAGGACGCGCTCGGCGATCTGCTTGTCCCGGTCATTGAGCTTCATCGCCCCCAGGAACTCGGAGCAGTCGCTGATCGACATCGAGGAGACGTCGGCGATCGACTTCTCCTGGACGGTGACGGCGAGCACCACCGGCTTGAGCCGGGTGCCCCGGCACGTCGGGCAGGGCACCTCGCGCATGTAGCCCTCGAAGCGCTCGCGGCTGCTGTCACTCTCCGCCTCGGTGTGCCGGCGCTGGATGAACGGGACGGCGCCCTCGAAGCCCGTGCTGTACGAGCGCTCGCGGCCGAACCGGTTGCGGTACTTCACCTGCACCTGGTGCTTGTGCCCGTACAGCAGCGCCTTCTTGGCGCGGGCGGGCAGCCCGGCCCAGGGGATGTCGGTGCGGAAGCCGAGCTCTTCGGCCAGCGCGTCGATCAGGCGGGCGAAGTACTCCTTCGCGTGGCCCGCCGACCAGGGGTGGATGGCGCCCTCCTCCAGCGAGCGCTCCGGGTCGGGGACGACCAGCTCCGGGTCGACCTCCATCCGGTTGCCCAGGCCCGAGCAGTCCGGGCAGGCGCCGAACGGCGAGTTGAAGGAGAACGAGCGCGGCTCCAGCTCCTCGAACGACACGTCGTCGTACGGGCAGTAGAGGTGCTCGGAGTACATCCGCTCGCGCTCGGCGTCGTCCTCGGCGAGGTCGACGAAGTCGAGGACGACCATGCCGCCGGAGAGCCTGAGGGCCGTCTCCACCGAGTCGGTGAGGCGGCGCTTGGCGCTCTCCTTGACGGTGAGGCGGTCGATGACCACCTCGACGGTGTGCTTCTCCTGCTTCTTGAGCTTCGGCGGCTCGGTGAGCTGGATCGTCTCGCCGTCCACCCGGGCGCGGGAGTAGCCCTTGGACTGGAGGTCGGCGAAGAGGTCGACGAACTCGCCCTTGCGCTCGCGCACCACCGGGCTGAGCACCTGGAAGCGGGTGCCCTCGGCGAGCTCCAGCACCTTGTCGACGATCGCCTGGGGCGACTGCTTGGCGATCGGGCGGCCGCAGTGCGGGCAGTGCGGCTTGCCGATCCGGGCGAACAGCAGGCGCAGGTAGTCGTAGACCTCGGTGATCGTGCCGACGGTCGAACGGGGGTTGCGGTTGGTGGACTTCTGGTCGATCGAGACGGCCGGGGAGAGGCCCTCGATGAAGTCGACGTCGGGCTTGTCCATCTGGCCCAGGAACTGGCGGGCGTAGGACGACAGCGACTCGACGTAGCGGCGCTGGCCCTCGGCGAAGATCGTGTCGAAGGCGAGCGAGGACTTGCCGGAGCCGGAGAGGCCCGTGAAGACGATGAGTGAGTCGCGGGGCAGGTCGAGCGAGACGTTCTTGAGGTTGTGCTCGCGTGCACCGCGGACGACGAGACGGTCGGCCACAGCTTCTGGCGCCTTTCTCCGGGACGAGACAGCTGGCGTTTGAGTGCGTGTTCTTCTTCAAGGATGCGGCAGCCAGCCTATAGCTCAGACGTTCGAATATCGACCTTGTCCAGCCGAGTCCACCCGAACGAGTGAGGGCGCCTCGCCGACCGTCCGCACCCGGACCGAAAACCCCCTGCTCAGGGCCGTGGTTCGGCGATAGCGTCGACTGGTCAACGAGTGAAACCCGTGTGGGCAACGCGCCCTCCCGTACCGAAGGCAGACCCGATGACCGACCCGCAGTCCGAGGCCACCGCCTGGCTCGCCCAGGTCGAGGAGGCCACCACGCGCCTGCTCGCCACCGTCGCCGGAATGGATCCCGCAGCCGTCGCCGAGCCGTCCGGCCTGCCCGGCTGGACCAGGGGCCACGTGCTCGCCCACCTCTCCCGCAACGCGGACTCCCTGGTCAACCTGCTCCACGGCCTCCCCCAGTACGCCAGCGACGAGGCCCGCGACGGCGACATCGAGCGCGACGCGCCCCGGCCGCTCGACGTCCACCTCGCCGACCTGCGCGACTCCCACGCGCGGCTCGCCGCCGCGGCCGCCTCGACGACCGCCGAGTTCTGGGGAAGCGAGGTCAGGCACCGCGCCGGCTACCTCTTCCCGGCGCACGAGATCCCGCTGAAGCGCCTCCTGGAGGTCGAGTACCACCACGTCGACCTCGCCGCCGGATACACCCCGGAGCAGTGGCCGGAGGAGTTCGCCGTCGACGAGTTCCGCCGGCTCACGGCGAAGCTGCACGGCTCCGACCTGCCCCTCACCGAGGTGCGCGCCGAGGACACCGGGTGGGGCGGCATGATCGGCAGGGGCGTCCCCGACAGCGCCGGCCGCAGCCGCCCGGAGCTCGGCGTCGAGGGCCCGCAGCGCGCTCTCACGGCCTGGCTCTCCGGCCGCTCCGACGGAGCCGACCTGCGCCGCACCCCCGACACCGCGCTCCCCCAGCTTCCGCCGATGGGCTGAGGGCGGGACGATGATCCTGAACCCTGCTGACGGAGCTTTCGGACGAGGAGCGCACGAATGACGTACCACGGAGCGGTCAAGGTCGGCGGACCGCCGGACGTACGGGAGCTGGCCCACCTGATCATCACCAAGGTGGCCGTGGGCCCGTTCGACAACAACGCCTACCTGCTGCGCTGCCGGGCCACCGACGAGCAGTTGCTGATCGACGCGGCCGCCGACGCCCCGGTGCTGCTGGAGACCGTCGGCGACGACCTGGAGACGGTCGTCACCACCCACCGCCACCACGACCACTGGGCGGCCCTCGCCGAGGTCGTCGCCACCACCGGCGCCCGCACCGCCGCCGGGGAGCACGACGCCGAGGGCATCGACGTCCCCACCGAACTGCTGCTCGCCGACGGCGACAAACTGCGCGTCGGCGAGGTCGAACTCACCGTCCGCCACCTGGTCGGCCACACCCCGGGCGCCATCGTCCTGATCTACGACGACCCCCAGGGCCACCCCCACGTCTTCACCGGCGACTGCCTCTTCCCCGGCGGCGTCGGCAACACCTGGGGCGACCCGGAAGCCTTCCGCACCCTCTACCGCGACGTCACGGAGAAGATCTTCGACCCCCTCCCCGACGAAGCCTGGGTCTACCCCGGCCACGGCAACGACACCACCCTCGGCACCGAACGCCCCCACCTCGACGAGTGGCGCGACCGCGGCTGGTGACCGTCCACCCGTAGCACCGAGCCCCGCCGCCGGATGCGTGATCCGGCGGCGGGGCTCGACTACTGCTCGGGTCAGGCGTCGAGCTTCTCGCGCTCGGCCTCCTGCTGCTGCTTCTTGGAGGCCATCAGGCTGGTCACCGTCGTGACGGCCAGGACCAGGACGATGACGGCCAGGGAGACCGGGATGCCGATCTCCGGGGCCCAGGTCGCGCCGGCCTCGTGGGCGGCGTGCAGCACCAGCTTCACGCCGATGAAGCCGAGGATCACCGAGAGGCCGTAGCTCAGGTGGACCAGCTTCTTCAGCAGGCCGCCGATCAGGAAGTACAGCTGGCGCAGGCCCATCAGGGCGAAGGCGTTCGCCGTGAAGACGACGTACGGGTCCTGGGTGAGGCCGAAGATGGCCGGGATCGAGTCCAGGGCGAACAGGACGTCCGTGGTGCCGATCGCCAGCATGACGATCAGCATCGGGGTGATCAGCCGGCGGCCGTGCTCGCGGACGATCAGCTTGGTGCCGCGGTAGTCCTCGGTGGCGGGGAAGCGCCGGGTGATGGACTTGAGGAGGCGGTTCTCCTCGAACTCCTCGTCCTCCTCGTCGGCGCGAGCCTCCTTGATCAGCTTCCAGGCCGTCCAGATCAGGAAGGCGCCGAAGATGAAGAACACCCAGGAGAACTGCGAGACCAGCGCCGCGCCGCCGGCGATGAAGATCGCCCGGAGCACCAGCGCGATGATCACACCGAACATCAGCACGCGCTGCTGGTAGATCCTGGGCACCGCGAACTTGCCCATGATCAGGATGAACACGAAGAGGTTGTCGACACTGAGCGACTTCTCGGTGATGTACCCGGCGAAGAACTCACCGGCCGGCTCGGCGCCGGAGTGCCACCAGAGGAAGCCACCGAAGAGCACCGCCAGGGCGACCCAGACGGCCGTCCAGATCCCGGCCTCCTTGAGGGAGACCTCGTGCGGCTTGCGCCCTCCGATGAAGAAATCGGCCACGATCAGGGCGATCAGCACACCGATCGTCGCGACCCACATGGTCATGGAAACGTCCACTACTGCTCCTCCGGCAGGTAGGCGAGACAGTCATCGTCACTGCCGGAGGTCTCTTCCGCCCATCGGGCCAGCGCCCCGGGGTGCCACGACGGGCACCCGTGATGACGGGGTCGGCTGTCGAGGAATACTCCCCTCCGCTGCCATGAAGAGTAACAGAGATGGCAAAAGGAAGGTAAAGAACCTTCTAGAGGAACGGCTCGATGGCCGGCAGCAGGTCCTGGAACGTCCGCCCCTTCGCCGGGGCACCGATGGCCAGCATCGACCAGCCGCCCTCCCCGTCGCGGAACACCTTCGCCATGATCTGGCCGGTGTGCGGCCCGCCGCCCGCCAGCTCGTAGCGGGCCAGCTCCTCGCCCGTCGTCTCGTCCACCAGCCGGCAGTGGGCCCGGCTCACCTCGGCGAAGGTCTGCCCGGTGTACGAGCTGACGGTGAACACCACCTGGGTGATGTGCGGCGGCACGTGCATCAGGTCGACCAGGATCGCCTCGTCGTCCGCGTCCCCGGAGCCGCCCTCCAGGTTGTCCCCGGTGTGGCGCACCGAACCGTCCGTGGACTCCAGGTGCTGGAAGAACACCACGTCCGAGGGCGTCCGCTCGGCGTAGAGCAGCGCCGAGGCGTCCAGGTCGATCTTGCGGGTGCGGCTGCCGAACAGGCCCCGCTTGGGGGCGGCCTCCCAGCCCAGGCCCATCCGGACCACGGCCAGGGACGCACCCGAGCCCTTCCGGAGGCTGACCTGCTGGCCCTTGGCAAGGTTCACCGACACGGCGTTGTCCTCTCTGCACGGCCGCGCGGCCAAGGCCGCCCGGCGTCACGGTGGAACACCCCGTTGCCGTCCCCCGGCTGAGGCCCCCTTCTGCTGCGGGCCCCCGCTCCTGCCCGAGAGCCCGAGAGCGCGAGTCCGCAGGCCAGCCTAGGGCCTGCGGACCCCTCTCCTCCCTCGGGTTTCCCCGTTTGTGGCAAGCCTGAGACACCGCCGGACTTGACCGGTGTCCGAACCACCCGGGCCGGGGCTCCGGGTGTCAGGCCACCCCCGCCTCGCGCATCTGCCGGAGCTCCCTCTTCAGCTCCTTCACCTCGTCGCGCAGCCGCGCCGCGAGCTCGAACTGGAGGTCCGCGGCGGCCGCGTGCATCCGGTCGGTCATCTCCTGGATGAGGTCGGCGAGTTCGGCCGCCGGCAGGGACTTGGCGGGCTTGCGGTCCGAACCGAGCGCCGGCACCGGGGCCTTGCCCTTTCCGGAGCCGCGGTACCCGGTGGAGAGCAGCTCGTCGGTGTCCACGTCCTCGCGGGCGAGGGTGTCCAGGATGTCGCCGATCTTCTTGCGCAGCGGCTGCGGGTCGATCCCGTGCTTCCTGTTGTACGCCTGCTGCACCTCGCGGCGGCGGTTGGTCTCCTCGATCGCCTTCTCCATCGAGGGGGTGATCCGGTCCGCGTACATGTGGACCTGGCCGGAGACGTTACGGGCGGCGCGGCCGATCGTCTGGATCAGCGAGGTGCCGGAGCGCAGGAAGCCCTCCTTGTCGGCGTCCAGGATCGCCACCAGCGACACCTCGGGCAGGTCGAGGCCCTCGCGCAGCAGGTTGATGCCGACGAGCACGTCGTAGCGGCCGGCGCGCAGTTCGCGCAGCAGCTCGACGCGGCGCAGGGTGTCCACGTCGCTGTGCAGGTAGCGGACCCGGATGTCCAGGCCGAGCATGTAGTCGGTGAGGTCCTCGGCCATCTTCTTGGTCAGCGTGGTGACCAGGACGCGCTCGTCCCGCTCCACCCGCTTGCGGACCTCGTGCACCAGGTCGTCGATCTGGCCCTCGGTGGGCTTGACGATCACCTCGGGGTCGATCAGGCCGGTCGGGCGGATGATCTGCTGCACCTGGCCGTCGCCGCGCGAGAGTTCGAACGGACCGGGCGTCGCCGACAGGTAGACGGTCTGGCCGATCCGCTCCAGGAACTCCTCCCACTTGAGCGGGCGGTTGTCCATCGCGGAGGGCAGCCGGAAGCCGTGCTCGACGAGGGTGCGCTTGCGCGAGGCGTCGCCCTCGTACATCGCGCCGATCTGCGGGACGGTGACGTGCGACTCGTCGATGACGAGGAGGAAGTCCTCGGGGAAGTAATCGAGCAAGGTGTTCGGCGGGGAGCCGGGCTCGCGGCCGTCGAAGTGCATCGAGTAGTTCTCGATGCCGGAGCAGGTGCCGATCTGGCGCAGCATCTCGATGTCGTAGGTGGTGCGCATGCGCAGCCGCTGGGCCTCCAGCAGCTTGCCCTGCTTCTCCATCCTGGCGAGCGAGGTCTCCAGCTCCGTCTCGATGCCGTTGATCGCGCGCTCCATGCGCTCGGGGCCGGCGACGTAGTGGGAGGCGGGGAAGACGTAGATCGACTGGTCCTGGCTGATGATCTCGCCGGTGAGCGGGTGCAGGGTGTACAGCGCCTCGATCTCGTCGCCGAACATCTCGATGCGGACGGCGAGTTCCTCGTACACCGGGAAGATCTCGATGGTGTCCCCGCGCACCCGGAAGGTGCCCCGGGTGAACGCCACGTCGTTGCGGGCGTACTGGATGTCGACGAAGCGGCGCAGCAGGTCGTCCCGGTCGACCTCCTGCCCGACCTTGAGCTGCACCATCCGGTCCACGTACTCCTGCGGCGTGCCGAGGCCGTAGATGCAGGAGACGGAGGCGACCACGATCACGTCCCGCCGGGTGAGCAGCGAGTTGGTGGCCGAGTGGCGCAGCCGCTCGACCTCCTCGTTGATCGAGGAGTCCTTCTCGATGTAGGTGTCCGTCTGGGGGACGTACGCCTCGGGCTGGTAGTAGTCGTAGTACGAGACGAAGTACTCGACCGCGTTGTTGGGCAGCAGCTCCCGGAACTCGTTCGCCAGCTGCGCGGCCAGCGTCTTGTTCGGCGCCATCACCAGGGTGGGCCGCTGCAGCTTCTCGATCATCCACGCCGTGGTGGCCGACTTACCGGTACCGGTGGCACCCAGCAGGACGACGTCCTTCTCCCCTCCCCGGATGCGCCGCTCCAGCTCGGCGATCGCCGCCGGCTGGTCTCCGTTGGGCTGGAAGGGACTGACGACCTCGAAGGGCGCCACGGACCGCTCAATACTCGTGATGGGACGCACGCCTCAACCGTACGACCCACCACCGACAAGCGTGGGCTACTTCGCGCTGTCGCGGGCGAGGGCGACGAGGCGGGATATGGCGCGGAGGTACTTCTTGCGGTAGCCGCCGCGGAGCATGTCCTCGGGGAAGACCTGGTCGAAGGGGAGGCCGGAGGCGGTGATGGGGAGCTCGCGGTCGTACATGCGGTCGGCGAGGACGACCAGGCGCAGGGCGGTGGACTGGTCGTCGACCTGGTGGACGCCGCGCAGGCAGACGGCGGTGACGTCGTCGAGGAGGGCGCCGTAGCGGCTGGGGTGGACGGCGGAGAGGTGGGTGAGGAGGGCGTCGAAGTCGTCGAGGGAGGCGCCGGGGGTGCGGGCGGCGACGGCGGCGACGGTCTCGTCGGTGTACGGGGGCGGGGCGTCGGGCAGGCCGCGGTGGCGGTAGTCCTGGCCGTCGATGCGCATCGGGCGGAAGTGGGCGGACAGGCCCTGGATCTCGCGCAGGAAGTCGGCGGCGGCGAAGCGGCCCTCGCCGAGCTTCTCGGGCAGGGTGTTGGAGGTGGCGCAGAGCTTGACGCCGTTGTCGACGAGGCGGCCGAGGAGGGTGGAGACCAGGACGGTGTCACCCGGGTCGTCGAGCTCGAACTCGTCGATGCAGAGCAGGGTGTGCCCGGAGAGGGTCTGGACCGCCTGCTGGAAGCCGAGCGCGCCGACGAGGTTGGTCAGCTCGACGAAGGTGCCGAACGCCTTGGGGCCGGGGGCGGCGTGCCAGAGCGAGGCGAGCAGGTGGGTCTTGCCGACGCCGTAGCCGCCGTCGAGGTAGACGCCGGCGGGGCCGGTGGGCGCGGGGGCGCTGCGGCGGAACCAGCTGCGCTTGGGTGCGGAACCGTTTCCGCGCGCGTTCCCGTTCCCGAGGGTGGTCGCGAACTGCTCCAGCACCTGGACGGCCTCGTACTGGCTGGGCTGGGTCCGGTCCGGGATGTACGTCCCGAAGCTCACCTGCGAGAAGCGCGGCGGCGGGACCATCTCGGCGACCAGCCGCTCGGCGGGCACCACGGGGCGGCGGTCGGTGAGCGCGATCGGGGAACCGGGCGTCGCGGAGCCGGGCACGCTCACGGCGGCTATCGGGTCGGCGTCGGCGGCGGGGCGGGAGGCTGCGGGCACATCAGTAGAGGGTACGCCTGCCCGGGCCCGGCCCTGAACGCCCCCGGAACGCCCCCCGACCGGCCTGCGGTGGAAGACTTGGGGCATGCAGCTGCTGATCAACCCGCTCGCCGGGCCCATCGACGATCCGTCCTCCCTGGGGGCCCTGTCCGCGCTCTACGCGTACCCCGACCAGGTGAATCGGGGGCTGCCGTGGCTGCGCGCGAACATGGTCGCGGGATTGGACGGCGGGGCGAGGCTCGACGGTGTGTCCGAGGGCCTGTCCGGGGACGCCGACAAGCGGATCTTCGGGGTCCTGCGGGCGCTCTCGGACGTGGTGCTGGTCGGCGCGGAGACCGTCCGAACGGAGGGCTACCGGCCGGCCCGGGCCCGTACGGAGTTCGCCGCGGCCCGGGCGGCGGCGGGGCAGGCCCCGGCCCCGGTGATCGCGATCGTGACCCGCTCGCTGGAGCTGGACCTGACCGCGCCGCTGTTCACGGAACCGCTGGTCAGGACGGTGGTGATCACCACCGAGGACGCCCCCGAGGAGCGCCGCCGGGCCGTCGCCGAGGTGGCCGACCTGGTGCTCGCCGGGCGCGGCTCGGTGGACCTGCGGGCGGGCGTGGCGGCCCTGGCCGAACGGGGCTGGACGCGGCTGCTGAGCGAGGGCGGCCCGCGGCTGCTGGGGCAGCTGGCCGAGGCCGGCCTGGTGGACGAGCTGTGCCTGTCACTGGCCCCGCTGATCACCGGCGGCGACGCGCCGAGGATCATCCACGATGCGGAAATGCCTGACGTGCAGCGGATGCGGCTGGTCTCATTGATCGAGCAGAAAGGATTCCTCTTCACCCGCTACCTGCGTCACCCGGGCTCGCAGACCCCGTGACCCCCCGATCGTGATCCCGTTATGCGATGCCGGGGCCCGGGGGCCGGCCACTGGAAGGGACTCACGTGTTCAAGACGGTACTGATGATCGAGAAGGCTCTCTCCGACGCGGACGTGGAGCTGGTCACCACGCTCCACAGCGACGAGAAGGTGTCCTTCGTCGTCCTGATGCAGCCGCGCGGCAAGCAGGACGAACTGCTGCGGGCGCTCGACGACGTCGCCCTCGGCCACCTGGACAAGGTGGTGCACGAGCACGACGAGTCCGAGAGCGGCCCGACCGTGGCCACCGAGTCGCTGGAGCACAGCCTGCGCCACCTGCGCGCGGCCGGGGCCGAGGCGATCGGCGAACTGGTGGAGGAGAAGCCCCTGGAACGGCTGCGCGAGGTCGTCCAGCGGCAGGAGGCGGACGAGGTGGTGGTGCTCACCTCCCCGCACTTCGTCGAGGAGTTCTTCCACCGCGACTGGGCCTCCCAGGCCAGGCACAAGGTCGGCGTCCCGGTGCTCAGGCTCTTCGCCAGCGACTCCTGACTCCGCCCCGACTCCACCCGGCTCCGCTCCCGCCTCCGCTCCTGCCTGGGCGCGCCGGTGGTGCAGAATCGTCCTTGCGGCCGGTCCGCGAGGACGATTCGCGTCCGGCCCCCGCCCGCCCCACTGCCAGCCCCCGCCCGTACGGAGCCCAGCCTTGAACGACGCCGCGCACGACCTGCACGCCCCGCACTTCATCGGCATCGGCGGCGCCGGCATGTCCGGCCTGGCGAAGATCCTCGCGGTGCGCGGCGCCAGCGTCTCCGGCAGCGACTCCAAGGAGTCCGAGACCGTCCTCGCGCTGCGCGCCCTCGGTGCCACCGTGCACGTCGGCCACGCCGCCGAGCACGTGCCGGACGGCGCCAGCAGCATCGTCGTCTCCAGCGCGATCCGCGCCGACAACCCGGAACTGGCCGCCGCCCGCGAACGCGGCATCCCCGTGGTGCACCGCTCCGACGCGCTCGCCGCGCTGATGGGCGGGCGCCGCGCCCTGGCCGTCGCCGGCACCCACGGCAAGACCACCACCACCAGCATGCTGGCCGTCGCCCTCGGCGAGCTCGGCCTGGACCCGTCCTACGCCATCGGCGGCGACCTCGACGCGCCCGGCTCCAACGCCCACCACGGCACCGGCGAGATCTTCGTCGCCGAGGCCGACGAGAGCGACCGCAGCTTCCACAAGTACGCGCCCGAGGTGGCGATCGTGCTCAACGTGGAACTCGACCACCACGCCAACTACGCCTCGATCGACGAGATCCACGAGTCCTTCGAGACCTTCGTCGCCAGGATCACCCCCGGCGGCACCCTGGTCGTCTCCGCCGACCACGACGGCGCCCGCGAGCTGACCTCCCGCGTCGCCGCCCGCGAGGGCCTCAACGTGGTGACGGTCGGCGCCGCCGAGGACGCCGACCTGCGCGTCCTGTCCGTCGTCGCCCGGGGCATGACCAGCGAGGTCACCGTCCTGCTGGACGGCACCGAGCTGTCCTTCACCGTCTCCGTGCCCGGCCGCCACTACGCCCACAACGCCGTCTCCGCGCTCGCCGCGGGCGTCGCCCTCGGCGTCCCCGCCGCGGACCTCGCCAAGGCGCTGGGCGCCTACACCGGCGTGCGCCGCCGCCTCCAGCTCAAGGGCGAGGCGGGCGGCGTCCAGGTCATCGACTCCTACGCCCACCACCCCACCGAGATGACCGCCGACCTCGAGGCCATCCGCGAGGCCACCGAAGGCCGCGTCCTCGTCGTCTTCCAGCCGCACCTGTTCAGCCGCACCCAGCAGCTCGCCGAGGAAATGGGCGCCGCCCTCGCCCTCGCCGACGCCTCCGTGGTGCTCGACATCTACCCGGCCCGCGAGGACCCGATCCCCGGCGTCACCAGCGAACTCATCCTCGACGCCGCCCGCCGCGCCGGCGCCGACGTCACCCCCGAGCACGACTTCGCCGCCGCCCCCGCCCTCCTCGCCGGCCTCGCCCGCCCCGGCGACCTGCTGCTCACCATGGGCGCGGGG
This sequence comes from Kitasatospora sp. NPDC051170, assembly GCF_044455705.1. Taxonomy (NCBI): domain Bacteria; kingdom Bacillati; phylum Actinomycetota; class Actinomycetes; order Kitasatosporales; family Streptomycetaceae; genus Kitasatospora; species Kitasatospora sp. NPDC051170. Next base: position 38,569 of record NZ_JBITFA010000017.1, read on the forward strand.
GACGTCACCAACCTGGGCCCCGAAATTCTGAAGCACCTCGCGAACGTTGCCTCCAACGTCTGACCATCGCTTTCAGGAGCCGTTCCAGGAGCCGTCATGAGCTACGAGATCGAGAAGACCGAGGCCGAGTGGCGCGCCCAGCTCAGCCCCGAGGAGTACCACGTGCTCCGCGAGGCCGGCACCGAGCGCCCCTTCGTCGGCGAATACACCGACACCAAGACCGTCGGCGTCTACAGCTGCCGCGCCTGCGGAGCCGAACTGTTCAGCTCCGACACCAAGTTCGACAGCCACTGCGGCTGGCCCTCCTACTACGCCCCCCTCGCCGAGGACCGCGTCCAGTACATCGAGGACACGACGCTCGGCATGCGCCGCGTCGAAGTCCGCTGCGCCCGCTGCGGCGGCCACCTCGGCCACGTCTTCGACGGCGAGGGCTACGGCACCCCGACCGACCAGCGCTACTGCATCAACAGCATCTCCCTCACCCTCCGCCCCACCGAGTAACCCTCCACGCCAGCGGGGCCGTGGACGTGTCCACGGCCCCGCTGCGCTGTGCGGACGGGTGGTCAGCGCACCACGGGGATCTTCCCGGACCGCCAGTCAGCCAGCCGCTTGCGGATGTTCGACACCATCGGCAACCCGTCCGTCTCGGCCGGGGAGAACCACGCCACCTCGTGGGACTCGTCCGACACCCGCAACTCCCCACCGAGCGGGCGTCCGAGGAGGCAGACGGAGAACTCCTGGCGGACCTCGCCGTCGTCGTAGGCGAACACGTGGCGGGGGTCGGTGTAGGTGCCGACGAGAGCCCCCGCGCTGTCCTGCCCAGAGGTTCGGGTGAGGAAGGTGCAGGGGCTCCTTCGTCGTTGCGTTGCGGGCAGGCTACGCCTCCGGCGGGACGCTGTAACGGCTCAGAACGTCGTCAGTCGTGGACTTGTCCAGAAGGCGCAGTTCCCACGGTCCGGTGTTGACGTCGAACTCCTTGCCGAAGCCGACCCACTTACCTGCCATGCGGCGCCCGGTCGGATCGACCAGCAACTGGATGGCACCGTGGTACCTCGCCCCCTGGTAGTAACCGTCCTGGGCGGTCTGTTCCACCCATGAGCCGGTGACGACGTTTCGATCAACAGTGAGATCGAATGACAAGGGCGAGTCGGGATTGGAGGACGCGCCGGGGAGGGATCGCCCTGTGATCCTGTTCCCGTTCTGAGACAGCACGACGTGGTGCAGGCCAGTGAATGTGTTCTCCCGGCTGCTGCTGAAGAACTCGTAGTGGCTGACCCATACTCCCGAGTAGTCCTCACCCGTGGGCGCGGGCGCAGCCTGCACGGGCACGCCTGGTTCATCACTGGTCACGTCGTGCCCTCCCGTACCGTCCACACTGACCCTTGGCGGCAACTGTGGCGAGTCGAAGCCGAGGCGGTCAACGGGAATCTTGGTGACGGCCTCAAGGGCTCGAACGTACACCGGGCGGGGATACCTCACCTCTCCTGACTCCCAGCGCTGCACCAGGCGCTTACTGGCGTCGTTCGGCTCCCCTTGGTCCTCCCCGACTGCCCGCAGCCGCTTCGCGAACTCGTCCTGGCTGAGACGGAGCCCGAGGCGTACGGCCCGAAGGGTCTCATTCGGCGTAGTCATGACTAGACGATAGGCCCAAACATCGTCTAACGACGCCGAAATGACGTCTTGCCAGGACTCCGGAGTGACGCCTTCCAGCCGTCGCAATGGCTCGCTGGGTCAGGGCACGCTCGGTCTGCTGGCAGTGGGGGATCACGGGACCGGAGTCGGAGAGCGGTGACGATGACACGCGAGGAAGACGAAGCCGATCGGCGCAGGCGACCGCCCAGTAAGCGCGCCAGCCCGGCCTTGATCGCCGCATGCCGCGCCGATTACCTCAAGGCCAAGGCGGATGACGACCGGCGCGCCCCAGACCCTTTCAAGTACGCCCCGCTGGGGTGGGAGGACGTGACCAGTGGCGCCGCCTGACAGCTGGCCGAGGTGCGCCGTTTGCGCGTCCTTCGACAAGATCACCCGCGTGTTCGCCGAGTCGCCCGAGCTTCCGGATCAGTCGGTGCTGCGCGAGATCGAGCTTCGTCGCCTCGCTCACGAACTCATCTGTGAGGCGGTGGCGCGTGTCGCTTCGTGAGATCGCCCGGCAGGCACCGGACACGCCCGCGCCGGACCATGACCAGTGCCCCGACTGCCAGTACTTCGACTTCGCGCAAGCGCGGTACCCGGCCGATGAATTCCCCACGATCGCACGGAACTTGGCGCGTAGGCGGGCGCAGCACGTCGCGAACGGCGAGTGTCTGGCGGTGGCCGATGGCGCCGAATGAGCCGGAGTACCTGTCGCCGAATTGGACGAGTTTCCTGGGCGGACCGGTGCCGTACCCGGTTGACCAGGGCGACCAAGACAGCGTCGAGGAGGCCGCCTTGCCACCCTTGGAGCCCGTCCCCGACTCGCCGACCATGGCCCGCCTCAGGATTGCGGCGGCGATCGCCAACGCCCGCTCCCGCTGGAGGATTTGAGACTCCCACCCCCAAGGGGGTGGGGACCGCAAGGAAGATCGAGAGAGAGAGAGGACAGTGCAATGATCGCCCGTCCCGAATTCGAGTTCGTCACCATCACGGCGTGCCAGAACACGGTACGCAAGGCGTGCCCGCAGGTGGCCACCAACATCCCCGGCGTCGTCGCCTTGCGCGACAGCGAGCGGCCCGGTGAGGTGGTCACCATGACCCGCGAGGCGTGGGTGGAGTTCACCAGCGCCGTGAAGGGCGGAGAGTTCGACCTGAGCGCGCAGGAGAGCCGTGGACTGTCCGCTGTGTGATCAGCCCATTGTGTTTGACCCGGAAGTGGGCGAAGGGTTCTGTTTTCGGTGCGCGCAGTGGGTGACCAGCTACCCGGATCAGTTGGAGCCGTACCGGTACACGGCGAAGGGTCGGCCCTACCGGCCCCGGAGGCATCGGCCGAACGCTGGGCCCAGCGGTCACGGCGGACAGTCCACACCCGCATGACCCAATCAGCTCCGTCCGGGTTCGCCTGGGCGGGGCTGCTCCTTTGTCCGATCCTTCACCACTCGAAGCGCTCGGCATCTTCGAGGTTCCCAAGCAGCTCGACGACCGCGAAACCGCGATCGTCGAGCTGTTCCTCGCCGCGATCGACGCCATGGGCGGCATCCGGGCCGGTCACCAGCACGGCCTGGCGCGCTGGTTCACCACCGGCAACCTCACCACCGCCTACCTCTCCCTGACCGCCGCCCGGCCCCTGGCCCGCACCGGCGACCCCACCCGCTACTGGGCCACCCTCATCCGGGCCGGCGAACTCCTCCTCACCCAACCCTCCCCCGACCCCCGCCTCACCTACGCCCTCACCCAATGCCGCCTCAACGCCACCCGAGCAACGTAAGCGCAGGAAGTCGACCGGGCCGACTTCCTGTGCAGGGTTCCGGTTCCGGCGGCCCCGGCCAGCCCTGGCCGGGGCCGCCGTCGGTGTGTGTTTCCGGCAAGGGCGGGTGGGAGCTCAGTGCTTGGGCGGGCCCGGGTGCTTGGCACTCGGGCCCGCAAAGTTGTGCTGTTTATCCCCGCTGTTGTGGGCGGTCCCTTCCACGAGACCGTCCGCCGGGCCGCCCAGATCGTCACCGCCACCATCGAGGCCCGGGGCTCGTTCACCGTCACGTCTCGGCGGCATTCTGAGCTGCCGCCTCTGATCCGTCCCAGGCTCTTGTCCCGCTGCCCGCCGGAACCTTCCGGCGGGCAGCGGTAATAGCCGCATGCCGCTGCACTTCTTGCCCTGCACAGGAAGTCGGCCTGGCCGACTTCCTGTGCAACGCTTGATTTCTGGCGGCCCCGGCCAGCTCTGGCCGGGGCCGCCAGTGCTGTGCGTTTCCAGCAAGGGCGGGTGGGTGGGGAGATCGGTCTTTTGAGCGGGCCCGGGTGCTTGCACTCGGGCCCGCCCAAATTTGCACTTGCTGTTTCTGCGGTCCTGGGAATCTCGCAGCTGTGGGCGGCCCGGCCGAATTGGGCTGGCCCAGGGTCAGGGGGTGACCGGAGCGAAGTGGGCGGGGAGGTGGACGAGGGCGCGGTGGAAGGGGCCGGGGCGCCAGAGGAGGTCGGTGGCGGGGGTGGCGAGGGAGAGGTCGCTGAGGCGGCTGGTGAGCTGTTCGATGGCGGTGATGGCGATGAGGAGGGCGGGGTCGCGGGCCGGGCAGGCGTGGGGGCCGGCGGCCCAGGCGAGGTGGGCGCTCTCGCCGCTGCGCAGGTCGGTGCCGTCGGTGGGCGGGGCGGCCTGGGAGTTGGCGGCGGCGTAGGAGACCAGGATCAGGGTGCCGGCCTTGATCTCGCGGCCGTGGAAGGTGAGGTCGTAGCGCGGGTAGTGGGCGGAGAGGTTGGCCAGCGGCGGTTCGTGCCACAGGACTTCGTCGATCGCCTGGTGCGCGGTCATCGCGCCGCCGAACAGCGAGCCGGCGTAGCGGGCGTCGGTGAGCAGTCGCAGCAGGGCGTTGCCGATGAGGTTGGTGGTCGGCTCGTGTCCGGCGATCATGGTGAGGGTGATCTGCCGGATCACCTCCTGGTCGTCGAGCCCTGCGGGGTGGGTGACGAACCAGGTGGTGAGGTCGTGCCGGGGCTTTTCGCGGCGTTCGGCGACCATCTCGGTGACCACGGCGACGAGGTCCGCGTACGCGGCGGCGGCCCGTGCCCCGGATTCGATGAGGCCCGTGATGGCGCCGACGACCCGGGCGTGATTCTCCTCGGGCACCCCGAACCAGGTGGTGAGCACGAAGGCGGGCAGCTGCCGGGCGTACTGGGCGATGAGGTCGGCGTGCCCGGCGGCCTCGAAGCGGCCGATGAGTTCGTGGGCGGCCTCGGCGACCTGGCGCTGGAGCCGGTGGGGCTCGAACAGCGCGAGGGCGTCAGTGATGACCGCGCGGTAGCGGGCGTGGGTCTCGCCGTCGCTGAACAAGGCGGTGGGCCGGTAACCGAGGACGGGGAGCAGCGCGCAGTCGGGCGGGACGGTCTGCTGCCAGGCGCGGGAGTCCTTGGAGAAGGTGTCGGTGTCGCGCAGCAGGTCCAGGGCGGCCTGGTAGTCGGTGACGAGCAGCGCCTCGACGCCGGGGGCGACCTCGACCGGGGCGAGCGCGCCGTGGCGGCGCAGCCGGTCGTAGACGGCCTGCGGGTCGGCGGCGAAGGCCGGGCCGTGGATCGGGGTGGCGGCGGGGGCGGCCGGGGCCGAGGTCACGGTGTCTCCTGGGCGGCGACGGCGGTGGGAACGGCGGTGGGAACGGCGGGCTGAGCGGCGGGAAGGGTGTCGAGGACGTGCTCGGCCAGCGCGATCAGCGCGTCGAGGCTGCTGTCGCGGTCGCGGGCGTCGCAGAGCAGCAGCGGCGTGGCCGGGTGGAGGTCGAGCCGTCCGCGGAGCACCTCGACCTGGTGGAGCGGGGACTCGGGGAAGCAGTTGACGGCGACGGCGTAGGGCAGGCCCTGTTCCTCGATCATGTCCATGATCTCGAAGGAGTCGGCGAGCCTGCGGGTGTCGGCGAGCACCAGGGCGCCGACCGCGCCGCGCGCGATGTCCTGCCAGAGCGGGAAGAACCGCCGCTGGCCGGGGGTGCCGAACATGTAGAGCACGACGTTTCCGGGCAGGGTGAGGCGCCCGAAGTCGACGGCGACGGTGGTGGTGACCTTCTCGGGCACGCCCGCCAGGTCGTCCACCGGCCGTCCGGTCTCCGTCATCGCCTCCTCGGTGTGGAGGGTGGCGATCTCCGACAGGGTGCGGATGAGCGTGGTCTTGCCGACCCCGAACGGGCCGGCGACCAGCAGTTTCATCAGGGTCTGGTCCCGGTCGGGCAGGTAGCCCACCCGGTTCGGCCGGCTGTCGGGCGGGCCGACGACCGGGTCGTCCGGTTCACCGGAGCGCACGGAGTCCAACGAGGAGCCTCTCGACGACGGAGCGGTCGGTCTGCTGGGCACGCGGGATCGGCGCGCGGGCGTGCAGGCAGCCCGCCTCGACCAGATCGGCCGCGAGGAAGATCGTGGCACTGACCGGCAGGCGCAGGTGCGCGGCGGCCTCCACCACGGTCAGTGCGCCGGGGCGCAGCAGGTCCCAGAGCCGGTGGTGTTCGGGTTCCAGCCCGGTGGGCGGTTCGGTGCGGCCGGCGAAGAGCACGGTCAGCCGCTCGAAGCCCTCGGTGCCGGGGCGGCTGCGGCCGCCGGTGGCGAGGTAGGCGGGCACCATCCGCCTTCTGGGGATGCTCATGACCGGGCGGTGGCCGCGTCCTGCTGCCGGGTCGGGCTGGCGAGTGCGCGGCCGAGGGCGGCCACCTGGATCTGCATCTGGTAGGCCACGTTGCCGAGTTGGGCGTCGGGGCCGGCGAAGACGGCGAGCGAGGTGTTCTCCCCGGCGGGTACGACGATGGCGTAGCCGAGGTCGGACTCGACGACGGTCTGGGCGAGCCGGGGCCGTTCGGTGTCGGTGAAGGCGGTGGTGAAGGCCCGGGCGGCGGCGTGCAGGGTCGCGGTCATGGCGGCGACGCGTTCGGCCGAGGCCCGGCCGAGGCCGTTGGAGGCGCCTTCGACGAGGCCGTCGCCGGTGGCGATGACGGCGTGCAGCACCCCCGGCAGTTCCAGCAGGGGGTTGAGGACCCAGGAGATCTCGTCGACGGGGGTCGGGCTGGGCGAGCTGCTCACTGCTCGGCTCCTTCTAAGGTCTGACCGGTGGTGGTGTCACCGGTGTCACGGCTGTCACGGCCGGCGGTGGTGTCGCCGGTGGTGCTGGTCGTGCCTGTGGCTCCTGCGGGGGCGGTGTCTTCGGGGGCGTCGCCCGCCTCCCGGGCCTCGCGTTCCGCGACCGCGGCCCGGCCGGCGCCGGTGCCGCGTTGGAGCGCCTGCCAGCTCTCGGCGGCGCGTTCGGCGCTGCGCGCGGGCGGCAGGTGTTCGGCGGACGGCTCCGCCTGCTCGGCCCGTACGGGCGCCCCGGTGCCGTCGTCGCCCGTGGTCAGGGGCCGGCGGCGGCGCCGGCTGGGCAGTCCGCTGCCGTCGTCGTCCGGAGCGGCCTCGGGAGATGGCTTCGGAGTGGCCTCCGGAGATGGCTCAGGAGATGCCTGCGGGGTCGCATCCGGCGCGGCGTCGGGCACGACCCGGATGGGCGGCGGCCCGGGCTGGTGGTGGCGGTCGTCGAGGTCGGGGAAGTCCCGTTCGTCGGCGTCGCGCATCGGCGGGACGCCGACGACGGTGGGTGCGGGCGTGGGCCCGTTGCCGGCGCGCAGCGGCAGCGGGGTGAGGACGGACAGCGGCTGCTCCTCGTCGACGACGGTGACCAGGGCGGCCGGGATGCGCAGGATGGCGCGCGTGCCGCCGTACGGGGAGGGCTCGACGTGGCAGGAGAACCCGTACTGGCGGGCGAGCTTGCCGACGACGGCGAAGCCGGTCTTGGGCGGGTTGCCGAGTTCGGTGAGCAGCACGTCGGGCGGGCCGGCGAGCAGGCGCCGGGCGCGGCGCAGCTGGTCCTCGTCCATGCCGATGCCGCTGTCGTCGATGATCACCAGCGCGCCGCGGCCGCCCTGCTGGACGCTGACGGGGACGTCGGTCTCGGGGTGGGAGTAGGCGGTGGCGTTGGCGAGCAGCTCGGCGAGGGTGACGGCGATGGGCTCGGCGGCGCGGGCGACGACGGCCAGGCGCTGTTCGCGCAGGTGGTTGGCGACCTTGATGCGCGCGTAGCCGGGCACCCGGGAGAGCGCGCCGACGACGACCTCGGCGAGCGGGGAGTCGGTGCGGGCGAGGCCGGGCCAGGCTTCGCAGAGCACGGCGACGGTCTGGATGCGGCGCAGCGCGACCTCGTTGCGGAAGTCGAGTTCGAGCAGCCGGGGGTCGTCGTTCTCGTGCTGGAGCTGCTGGACGAGGCTCTGGATCTGGTAGAGCAGCGTCTGGATGCGGGAGGTGGCGCCGCGCATGGTGGCGCGGGCGGCGGCGTCGACGCGCTCGCGTTCGTCGGCGAGGGCCGCGGCGGCGGCGTCCAGGACGGACTGGAGGGCGCGGACGGCCTCCGGGCCGATGGCCTCGGCGTCCAGCGGGCCGACGAGGGGGGCGCTGGCGTGGCTGAGGCGTACGGCGGTGGCGGCGATGCGTTCCTGGGCGAGGTGGCCGATCTCGGCGAACAGGGCGGACGCCTGCCGTTCGGCCTCGGTGAGGCGGCCTTCGACGACGGCGAGGCGCTGTTCGGCCCGGTCGGCGCGGGTGGCCTCGGCGGTGGCGTGCCGCTCGGCCTCCCGGGTCTCGTCCCGGGCGGCGTTGAGCTGCCGTTCGACGGTGCGCAGGTTGTCCTCGGTGCCGAGGGCCCGGTCGGCGGTGCGCCGGTTGTCCTCCTGGGCCTCGCGCACCTGTTGTTCGATGCGGGCGAGGCGGCCCTCGGTGGCGCGGGTGCGTTCCTCGGCGTGGCCGCGGGCGGTCTCGGCGGCCTTGGCGCGGCTGTCGGCCCGGGCCCAGCCCCGGGCGAGGAGGACGGCGGACACAAAGGCGACCAGCGCCAGGGCGATCAGCGCGATCAGCGTCATCGGGTTCCTCGTGGAGGGGGGCTGGGCTCGGGCCGGGGAGGGGTGGTGCGGGTGCTGGGTGCTTCGGATGCAGGGGCGGGTCAGACGCCGGTGCGCGGCCGCGGGATGCGGCCGACGGCGTCGGCGGCGAGTTCGCGGGCGACGAGGGCGACCTCGCTCATGGCGTCCAGGATGCCGGGCGTCGGGGAGCCGTCCAGGTGCCGGTACTCGGCGGCGACGGTGAGCACCAGCCGCTCGGGCAGGCCGAGTTCGGGGTGGCGCTGCTCGGCGATGATCCGCCGGGCCGCGTCCAGGGCGGGTATCCCGGCGGCGTGCAGGGCGTGGGCGCGCTCGCGGACGTACGCGAGGTAGGCGATGTGCCCGTGGACGCCGTCGCGGTCGAGGACGGGGCCGTGGCCGGGGACGAAGATCTCGGCTCCGGTGGCCAGGGCCTGCTCGCAGGCGCCGATGACGTTCTCCAGCGGGCCGGCCCAGTGCGAGGGGTGGTCGCCGGGCTGCTCGGGGGTGGAGGAGAAGACGATGTCGCCGGTGAACACGGCGCGCTGGTGCGGGAGGTGAACCATCAGGTCGCCGCCGGTGTGGGCGGCGGGCAGACTGGTGATCTGCACCGGGTGGCGGCCGACGGTGATCTCGAGCTCGCCGGTGAAGACGGTGTCGGGGTGCACCGGCTCGGTGGCGGACCAGTCGAAGACGCCGAAGTGCTCGCGCAGGTAGCCGCCGAGCGGGGAGTCCGGGTCGCTGTTGGTGAGCAGGGCGTGCGTCTGCTGCGGGGTGGGCTCCCAGTGGATGTGGTCCAGGGCCTCACGGGTGGCGATGACCTCGGCGTCGGGGAGCACTCCGGCGCCCCAGAGGTGGTCGCCGTTGGCGTGGGTGACGACGATGCGGTCGATCCGCACCCCGGCGGGCAGCAGCAGCCGGCTCGCGGCGAGGAACTCCCCGGCCAGTGAGGGGTCGTACGGGGTGTCGATCCACAGCGCGGTCGTCTCGGATGCCAGCAGGCCGCAGTTGGCCAGGCCCCAGCCCCGCTTCGGGGGGAGCCACACGTACAGGTCCTCGGCGATCGCGCTGACGTTCGCGCGGTTGATCGTCATGTGCGCGATTATGCCCAAGCTGTGTCAAGGATGGGGTAAAACCTGTACGACCACAAGGAGTTCGTGTCCCAGACTCTCCCGAGCTGTCCCGATTCGCCCCTAGTGGTCGAGACCAATCGTCTCATGGTGCGGGACAACCGGTGGACACCTGAGCGAGGATCCGCCGGTCAGCCGAGGGTCTTGAGGCCCATCCGCTCCCCCGCGCAGCGCTCGTAGCCCAGCCAGCGGTTGATCGCGAGCATCGGGGCGTTCGTCACGTCGTTGGAGGTGTACGCGCGCCGGCAGCCCGCCTCCACCGCCCGGCGCAGCGACTCCCGCTTGGCGAGCTTGCTCAGTCCGCGCCCCCGGAACTCCCGGCGGCAGGCGGTGAACGCGGACCAGTACGCGCCCCGCCCGTCGGTCTGCACCAGCGCCATCGCGGCCGGCTCGCCGTCGACCACCGCGACGATCGTCAGGGCGTGGTCGATGTCGGGCCGGTCCCAGGCGTCGCCCCGCCACTCGTCGTAGCCGAGGTCGTCCAGGGCCGCCTCGCCGGGCTCGTCCCGGCTGGCCTCCGCGTCGATCAGGTACAGCGGGTACGGGTCCTCGGCCCACTCGGTGGCCGGGCGCAGCTCGACGCCCGCCGGGGTCTCGGGGGCGGGCGGCAATGGCAGGGTGAGGTCCAGCCCGGAGAACTGGGCGGCGCTGCCGAGCCGGAAGCCCCGGGCGGCGGCGAAGGCGAGGGAGCCGGGGTCGTCGTCCACCCAGCACTGCAGCTCGGTCACCCCGTGGGCGGCGAGGTGGCGTTCGGCCTGGGCGAGCAGGGCGGTGAAGACGCCGCGGCGACGGAAGGCGGGCAGCACGCTGCCGCCGGCGTGGCCGACGCCCGTACGGGTCGTGCCGGTCGTCACGGCGCAGCGCACCGAGGCGACCACCTGCCCGTCCAGCTCGGCGACGAAGGTGCGGAAGTACGCGCCGGGCTGCTCCCGGGCGTTGCGCCACACCAACGCCTCCGGCGTCGTCACCAGGTGTTCGCGCCCGGTGCGGTGGGCGGCGTACGCGGCCTCGGCGTCCTCGGGGCGGAACTCACGGATCGTCAGGGGGGTCATGGGTTCGCACGCTACCCGACCCCGAATGCCGGGCGCCTCCGCTTTCTTTCCCATACGCCCTCCCACCTGCTACGTTGCCGTCAGCCCGGTCGCGAGACCCGGGCGGCAAGCTCAAATAATGCTCTGAGAAGAACGGACGGGGCTTGGCAGCCCCTCCGCCCGGGGACATCCTCGGCAACAACGGCCGCGCGGTCCTGGCGACGACGCCCGCACCGCCGACGGCCTCCTCTATTCCGGCCCTCCGAAGGGGGCGAAACGATGACTTCCCCTGCCCTCTCCCCTGCCAGTCAGCAGCCGCTCACCGACGCCGCGCCCCGGCTGGGCGTGGGCCTCGGCTGGCGCAGCGAGATCGACACCGTGGTGGAACGCCAGCCCGGCCTGGACTGGGTCGAGGTGGTGGCCGAGAACCTCTGCGCCGACCACCTGCCCACCTCGCTGACCGTGCTGCGCGCCCGCGGGGTCACCGTCGTCCCGCACGGCGTGGGCCTGGGCCTCGGCGGCGCCGAGCGGCCCGACGCCGGACGGCTGGCGAAGCTCGGCGAGCTGGCGCTCGCACTCGGCTCCCCGCTCGTCACCGAGCACCTGGCCTTCGTCCGGGCCGGCGGCCTGGAGGCCGGTCACCTGCTGCCCGTCCCGCGCACCCGGGCCTCGCTGCGGGTGATCGCGGAGAACGTCCGCATCGCGCAGGAGCAGCTGCCCGTACCGCTGGCCCTGGAGAACATCGCCGCCCAACTCGCCTGGCCTGACGACGAGTTCACCGAGGGTGAGTTCCTCGCGGAGCTGGTGGCGCGCACGGGCGTGCGGCTGCTGATCGACGTCGCCAACCTGCACACCAACCGGGTCAACCTGGGCCTCGACCCGGCCGCCGAGCTGGACCGGCTGCCGCTGGAGGCCCTCGCCTACGTCCACGTGGCCGGCGGCACCCTCGTCGACGGCGTCTGGCACGACACCCACGCCCACCCCGTCACCGCCCCGGTGCTCGAGGTGCTGGCCGAACTGTGCTCCCGCGTCGCTCCGCCCGGCGTCCTGCTGGAGCGGGACGCCGCCTTCCCGCCGCCCAGCGAGCTGGCCGGCGAACTGGACGCCATCCGCGGGGTGCTGGAGGGGAGCACCCCGCGGATGGCGGCCCCCGCGGCCGTGACGACGAAGGGCGGCGAGCCCGCCACCGACGCCGACCGCGAGCACCTGGCCCTGCGCCAGGGCGAGCTGCTGGCCGCCCTGGTGGCCGCCGGGCCCGTCCCGCCCGGCTTCGACCCGGCCCAGGTCCGCGCCCAGTGCGCGGGCCTGGCCTCCAAGCGGCGCGACACCGCCGCCAAGGTCGCCCCCGAGCTGCCCCGGCTGCTCGGGAGCGCGTACGGGCCGCTGTTCCTCGCCTACGCCCGCACCCACCCGCAGACCGGCGGCTACCGGGCCGACGCCCGCGCCTTCGCCGAGTGGGCGCTCACCTCCGGCGGCCCGACCGCCGCCGACCACCGCCGGGCCCTGGAGCAGTGGCTCCACCCGGCCCCCGAGCGGCCACCCGGACCGCTCACCCGCCTGCGCCGCGCCCTGCGCGGATAGCACCACGTCAAGACCTCGGGGGGAACCACCATGTGGTACGACGCCTACTACCTCGTCCCGGCCGCCGTGCTGATCGCGGCCATCGTCCACGTCTTCGTCGCCCGCCGCCGCGCCGTACGGGTCGACAACCCGCTCGGCCTGCCCGGGCGCGGCCTGCCCCTGCTGAGCGCCGCCTTCCTGTCCGGCGGCCCCGGCCGGGTCTTCGACACCGTCCTGGTACGGATGCACCTCGCCGAGCGCGTCCTCGTCAGCCGCGACGGCACCGTCACCCTCACTCACCACCGCCCCCACGACGCCGTCGAGCAGGCCCTCATGGACGCCGTCGGCCCCGGCGGCAGCCGCCCCCTGGCCGCGCTGCGCGCCGAGGTGATGCGCTCCGCCGCCGTCCAGGCCATCGGCGACGAGCTCGCCGCCCGCGGCCTGATGCGCCGCCCCGACCTGCTGCGGGCCCTCGGCCGGGCGCGCCGGTGGCTCTGGCTGGCCATGCTCGGCATCGTCGCCTTCGCCGTGCTCTCCTTCCTCCTCGACGACGGGCGCCCCGGCTACGACCGTCCGAGCCTGGCCACTCCGGTCGTCCTGGTGATCGTCGGCCTCGGCGTGCTGAGCGCCAACGGGGTCGACAAGGCCCGCGTCACCCCCGCCGGGCGCCGCCAGCTCTCCCTGATGGACCCCGGCCGCCCCTGGACCCCGAGCCACGGCCTCTACCCCGCGGCGGCGGGCGGTGCGCTGCTCGGCGCCATCGCGCTCGGCGGGATCGTCGCCGCCGGGACGGAGCTGGACAACGAGGAACTGCAGCAGTCGCTGCTCGGCGCGGCGGCGCAGCAGGACGCGATGACGGCGGTCGGCCGCGGCTCCTCCCTCTCCTCCGGCTCCTCCTCGTCCTCGTCCTCCTCCTCCGGCGGCGGTTCCAGCTGCAGCACCTCCTCCTCGTGGTGCGGCTCCTCCTCCGACAGCGGCTCCTCCTCGTCGAGCTGCGGATCCTCCAGCTGCGGGTCCTCCTCGTCAAGCTGCGGTTCGTCCTCGTCCTCCAGCTGCGGGTCCTCCTCCAGTTGCGGCGGCGGCTCCAGCTGCGGAGGCGGCTCGAGCTGCGGCGGCGGGGGCGGCTGCGGCTCCTGACATGCACACCGACCACGTCACAGTTCGGTATCGCGGCCCGGGAAGCCGTTCCCCGGGCCGCGTGCCCAGGCATAGAACAAGCCCATGTGGCTGCTGTTCCTGATCCCGGCCTGCGTGGCGGCGGTTCTCTCCTGCCTGAGGCTGGTGCGGATGACCGCCACCGCCGACGCCCTCGCCGACCAGGACGCGCTACGGCCGCCCGAAGCCGTCGGGATCGGGCTGTACGAGACGGCGTACCTGGCCGGCGGGCCCGACCGGGTGGTCGAGCTCGCCCTCGTCCTGATGGCCGGCCGCGGCCGGCTGCACCTGGCCCACACCGGCTGGACCACCGTCGTCGACCCCAAGGGCCGCAGCCGCCTGGAGCGCGCCGTCGTCGCGGCCGTCGGCCCCGAGGGCCAGTGCGGTACGGACGAGCTGCGTCGCGCGATGGGCGAGCACCCCACCGTCCTGGAGATCGGCGCCCGGCTCTCCCTGGCGGGCCTGGCCACGCCCGCGCTCGTCCAGCGCAACACCGTCGTCGTCGTGCGGCAGGTACGGCACGCGCTGCTGCTGACCCTGGTGCTGCTGGCCGCCGCCGTCGCCCTCAGCGGCTTCACCGGCGGCGAGGTCATCGCCCCCTTCGCCTGGTTCTCGCTGCCGCTGATCCTCACCTCCGGCACCCTGCTGATGGCCCGGGTCGACGTCTACCCGTACACCCGCTGGGCCTCCCCCGTCGGCCAGGAGGTGCTGCGCGAACTGCGCCCGGCCCGCCAGCACGGCCTCGCCGACGACGAGGAGCGCGACCTGCTCACCGCCGTCGCCATGAACGGCCCCGCCGTCCTCCCCGACGCCCGCCTGCGGGAGGCGCTGCGCCCGCACCGGCTGTAGAACGCCGCGAGGCCGGTTCCCCCTCCGTCGTGGAAGGGGAACCGGCCTCGACGGGTCGGCTCAGACCAGGCCGTTCAGCAGCTCGCTCACCGGGCGGCGGCGGCCGGTGAAGAACGGCACCTCCTCGCGCACGTGCAGCCGCGCGCGGGACGGGCGCAGGTCGCGCATCAGGTCGACGATCCGGTGCAGCTCGTCCGCCTCGAAGGCGAGCAGCCACTCGTAGTCGCCGAGCGCGAACGAGGCCACGGTGTTGGCCCGCACGTCCGGGTAGCCGCGCGCCATCTGCCCGTGCTCGGCGAGCATCGCGCGCCGCTCGGCGTCCGGCAGCAGGTACCACTCGTAGGAGCGGACGAACGGGTACACGCAGACGTAGTCGCGCGGGCGCTCGTCGGCGAGGAACGCCGGGATGTGCGACTTGTTGAACTCCGCCGGGCGGTGCAGCGCCATGTTCGACCAGACCGGCTCCAGCTGGCGGCCCAGGCCCGTACGGCGGAAGCGGTTGTACGCGTCCTGCAGGTCGTCCGAGTCGGCCGCGTGCCACCAGACCAGGATGTCCGCGTCCGCGCGCAGGCCCGACACGTCGTACGTGCCGCGCACCGTCACGTCCTTGGCGGCGAGCTGCGCGAACAGCTCCTCCACCTCGGCGGCCAGGCCGGTGCGGTCCTCGGGCAGGGCGCCCTTGAGCTTGAACACCGACCACATGGTGTAGCGGATGACCTGGTTCAGGTCGCGCGCCTTCTTCTTCTCGGGCTGCTGCTCCGGCTGCTGATCAACGGTCTCAGTCATGCGCCCATTGTCCTCTCCGTGGAACCTTCCCCCGTCTCCGGGGTCGCCGGCTGGTCGATCCGCTCTCCGACGGCCGCGGCCGCCGCGGCGGCCGAAGCGATGCACGCCGGGATGCCCACCCCGTCGTACGCGGCGCCGCACAGCGCCAGGCCCCCCACCCGGCCCGCCGCCTCCCGGATGCGGGCCACCTTCTCCAGGTGGCCCACCGGGTACTGCGGCAGGCCCGCGCCGAAGCGCGAGACGAAGGAGTCGTACGGCCGGGCGGTCAGGCCGATCGCCTCCCCCAGGTCCGTCAGCGAGCGGGCCACCAGCTCCTCGTCCGGCAGCCGCAGCGCCTCCTCCTCGCGGTGGCGGCCCAGCGAGGTGCGCAGCAGGAACGCGTCCGGGGCGGAACGCTCCAGCCAGCCCCACTTGTTGGAGGAGAACGTCGACGCCTTGATCCGCCGGCCGTCCACCGGCGGCACCAGGAAGCCGCTGCCGACGGGGGTCTCCGCCAGGTCCGAGCGGCGGAACGCCAGGGTGACCAGCGCCATGCCCGCGTACTCGACGGTCTCCAGCTCGGCGGCCGCCGCCGGGGCGTCGGCGCGCAGCAGCGCGGCGGCCGCCGGCGCCGGCACGGCCAGCACCACGGCGTCCGCGTGCAGCGCCTCGCCGTTCACGACGACGCGCCAGCCCCCGGGGGTACGGCGCAGCTCCTCCACCGGGGCGTCGGTGCGGATCTCCACGCCCGCCTTCTCGCAGGCAGCCGCGACGGCCTCCGGCAGGGTGCCCAGCCCGCCGCGCAGGCCCGCGAACACCGGGGTGCCGACGGTCTGCGGCCGGGAGGCCAGCGCGTGCACCCCCTCGACCAACGAGCCGCCGCCACGGGCGATCGCCAGCAACTGGGGGACGGCGGCGCGCAGCGAGATCTCCTCGGCGCGACCGGCGTAGACCCCGCCGAGCAGCGGCTCCACCAGCCGGTCCACCACCTCCTGGCCCAGCCGCTCCGCCACGTACCGCCCGATCGCCACGTCCTCGCCGAACGCGGCGGGCCTCTCGTGCCGGGCCCGCTCCAGCCCCTCCTCGGTGAGCACCCCGGAGGCGGCCAGCGCCGCCAGATCACCCGGGACGCCCATCACCTGCCCGCCCGGCAGCGGCCGCAGCGCCCCACGCGTCCAGATCGCGGCCTTCGCGGTCGTCGGCGCCTCCAGCGCCTCCCCCAGCCCCACCGACCGCGCCAACTCCACGGCCTCCGGCCGCCGCGCCAACACCGACTCGGCCCCGAGGTCCACCCGAACCCCGCCGACCTCCCCGCCCCACAACTTCCCCCCGACCCGCGAAGCCCCCTCCACCACCGTCACCCGCGCCCGCGCAGGCCCCCCGGCCACCCCACTCAGGAAGGCGGCCGCAGCCAGCCCCGCGATCCCACCACCGACGACGACGACCTGTGCTTGCGACATGCTCCGCAGTCTCCCAGGTCTTACCCCCAGCCCCTCAATCCCCTGCACGCCCGCCGGAAACCGGATGCCCCCGCCGCCCCACCCCCGCTACCGTCCCGCCCATGGTGTACCTGTGGGGTGAAGCGATCCGCTGGGTTGACGACGAGCCGCAGCCGGGGGTGGTGGAGGTCCGTTTCACGGACGTCGACGGCCGGTGGTGGTCGATCGTCGACAAGACCGCAATGTTCGGGGCGGACCAGGCCCTCGGGCGAGGCGTCTGGATCGAGCCGGACTCTCCGTTCCCGTTCCCGGTCACGATCGACTGCACCGTCCTGAACACGACCGGCACCGCCGAGGACGAGATCGCCACGATCTCCACCGCCCTGCCCTGGGCTCTCGAAACCCCCTGCGGCCGCCACGAGTTCCGGGTACGCCGCCACCAGCTCTGCGAGGACTGAGCCCGGCCCGTCAACTCACCAGCGCGTTCAGGTCGATCGTGATCGGGAAGGGCACCGGGCGCTCCAGCACGCCACGGAAAATCCCAGCGGGCGCGTAGGAAACAGCCCGCCCCAGCTCGTACACGTGCACCACCGGCCGCCAACCTTCGTTCTCGACCACCCAGTAGTGCGGGATGCCCGCCTCCGCGTACTTGCGGAGCTTGACCCCGTGATCGCGGTGCGCGGACTCCGGCAGGACGACCTCGACGACGAGCGGGACCTCGGCCGGGGCGAACCAGGTGCGACCGGGGTCCCAATCGGCGGTGGTGACCAACGCGTCGGACTCCATGCGATTGCGCCGGTCCAGGGTGACGGTCATGCCCGACACCACCGAATGCCCGTCCGGCGCGAGGGCGTTCAACGCTTCGGTCAGCCTCCCGCCGACCTGGCTGTGCCAGGAGGTCTGTGGCC
This sequence comes from Kitasatospora sp. NPDC051170, assembly GCF_044455705.1. Classification (NCBI taxonomy): domain Bacteria; kingdom Bacillati; phylum Actinomycetota; class Actinomycetes; order Kitasatosporales; family Streptomycetaceae; genus Kitasatospora; species Kitasatospora sp. NPDC051170. The sequence goes on from NZ_JBITFA010000017.1 coordinate 55,943, forward strand.
GGCCGCGGAACACCAGTACGCCGTCGATCAGTTCGGTGTGCTTGGGCGCTTCGGGCAGGTGATCGAGGTCCTCGGCGAACCAGCCCTCGTCTCGCGGCGGGTACATCCACTCCGGCAGTTCGTCCACGGCGCCAACCTAGCGATTCATCACGCTCCGTGCCTCGAATTCCACGGAGAGTTCAAATCCGAGGGGTGGGATTGTCCGGTCCGGTGCCGAGCTGTGATCGAGCTGCGATCTTCCGGTGGGGTCCGAAGGGCCGAGCTCCGCGTCCAATGGGCAGGAATGTCAGTGGACTTGGGGAGGGGCCGATGAAGGGCAGAGTAGGGGCGCTGGCGGCGGTGGCCGTGGCTGTGCTGCTGGTGGGAGGGTGTGGCGCGAGTGGGGACCGGGGCAGCAGTGGCAGCGCTGCCAAGGCGGATGCGGTCGCACCGGGGGCGCCGGCCGCGGCTGCTGCGCCGAGTGCGGCGGCGGCTGCTACGGGTGGGAAGGCGGCGCCGGTGGCCGACAGTCGGGTGATGTCGTACACCGCGCAGCTCACCGTCCGGGCCAAGGACGTGAACCAGGCGCTGGCGAAGGCGCGGGAGGTGGCGACCGCCGCCGGCGGGTACGTCGGGTCGGAGTCGGTGACGGCCCCTGCGGGAGCCGTTCCGGCGGGGCAGTTGCAGTTGAAGCTCCCCTCGGCCGCGTTCCAGTCCTCGCTGGACCAGCTGGCCGGTCTGGGCGAGGTGCTGTCCCGGACCAGCCAGGCCGAGGACCTCACCCAGCAGGTCGCGGACGTGTCGAGCCGGGTGCAGTCGCAGCAGGCGAGCGTGGAGCGGGTGCGGGCGCTGATGGGGCAGGCGAAGTCGCTGGCCGAAGTCACCGCCCTGGAAGCGGAGTTGAGCAAGCGCGAGGCGGATCTGGAGTCGCTGCAGAAGCAGCAGAAGGAGCTGGGCTCGAAGACGTCCTACTCGACGGTCACCCTGAACCTGCGCGGCGAGGAGGCGATCCCCGAGCCGGCGCCGAAGAAGGTGGAGAAGGAGGACGAGGGCTTCTGGTCCTCGGTGGGGTCCGCCCTGTCGGGCGGGTGGCACGTGCTGGTGCTGATCGTGCGCGGTCTGGCCGTGGCGGTGGCGGCGGTGTCGCCGTTCCTGCTGGCCCTGGGCGTGCCGGCGCTGGTCGCCTACCGCTTCCTCCGGCGCCGGCGTCCTGCTCCGGCGAAGCCTGCGGAGGAGGAGCCGGAGTGATCACGACGGAGGCGGGCCCCCTACGGAAAGGGGCCCGCCACCGTCGGACAACAGCGTCAGCGCGCGCTGGCCTCGTGGACGAAGGCGACGAGGCGGGTGAGGGCGTCCGGGTCCATGGAGGGCAGGACGCCGTGGCCGAGGTTGAAGATGTGGCCGCTGGTGCCGAGCGCCTGGGCGGCGTGCAGGACCTCGCGGGCCTTGGTCTCGACGACCTTGGTGGGGGCGTACAGCACGGCCGGGTCGAGGTTGCCCTGCAGGCCCTTGCCGGGGCCGACCCGCTCGGCGGCGACGTTCAGCGGCACCCGCCAGTCGACGCCGACGATGTCCGCGCCGGCCTGGCCCATGAGGCCGAGCAGTTCGCCGGTGCCGACGCCGAAGTGGATGCGCGGCACGCCGTAGTGGGCGACGGAGTCGAAGACCTTGGTGCTGGCGGGCATCACCGAGCGGCGGTAGTCGTCGGGCGCGAGCGAGCCGACCCAGGAGTCGAACAGCTGGACGGCGGAGGCGCCGGCCTCGATCTGCACCTTGAGGAAGGCCGAGGTGATGTCCGCGAGCCGGTCCACGAGGGCCGCCCACAGCTCGGGCTGGCCGTACATCATGGCCTTGGTGTTCTCGTGGTTCTTGGACGGCCCGCCCTCGATCAGGTAGCTGGCGAGGGTGTACGGGGCGCCGGCGAAGCCGATCAGCGGGGTCCCGCCGAGTTCCTCGACGAGCATGCCGACGGCCTCGGTGATGTAGGGGACGTCGTCGGGCTCGAGGGGGCGCAGCCGCTTCAGGTCCTCGAAGGTGCGGACGGGGTCGGCGATGACGGGGCCGACGCTCGGCTTGATCTCGACGTCGACGCCGATGGCCTTGAGCGGCACCACGATGTCGCTGAAGAAGACGGCCGCGTCCACCTTGTGCCGGCGCACGGGCTGGAGGGTGATCTCCTTGACCAGCTCGGGCCGCGTGCAGGACTCCAGCATCGTGGTGCCCTCGCGGACCTTGTGGTACTCGGGCAGCGAGCGGCCCGCCTGGCGCATGAACCACACGGGGGTGTGCGGCACCGGCTCGTGCCGGCAGGCGCGCAGGAACGCGGAGTCGTGCGCGGCGCCGCGGCGCGCGGGGGTGGGCCGACCGTCGTGGGTGGCCGCCGTGGTGTCTGCCGTAGTCTCGCTCACGGGTTGAATCTTCGCACGGGCGACGGCGCCGATTTCCCGGGGCCGCCCGGGCCCGCCGCTCCAAGATCGCTTGAGGTTCGGGCGAGTTAGGGCGGGATCAGGTCGCGTTTGCCGTTCCGGCACGCCGCTGACGCGGAAGTTGCGGCGTCGACCGGGGTTTTCCTCATAGTCTTCGGGGCATGGCAGCGGTCGGAGGACACCCCGCGCAGGGTGGCGCAGCAGGTGGCGGCACAGCAGGTGGCGGTTCGGGTCCGGAGGGGGCGCCGAGCGAGTTCCGCGCGGCCGTGGAGGCCCTCGACGGGGCGCGGCTGCGGCCCGAGGTGCAGCTCTCCCCCACGCCGGCGCCGCGCCGGCTGGCCCCGTACGCGTTCGCGGTGACCGCCTCGGTGGAGGTGGACGGCGAGGAGCTGGCCGACGGCCGGCTGGTGCTGCTGTACGACCCGGCGGGCCAGGAGGCCTGGAACGGGGAGTTCCGGGTGGTGACGATGACCCGGGCCGAGATGGAGCCGGAGATGGCCGGCGACCCGCTGCTGTCCGAGGTCGGCTGGGCCTGGCTGCTGGACGCGCTGCAGGCGCACGGCGCCGGGTACGCGGAGCCTTCCGGCACGGTGACGCGCTGCGCGTCCCAGTACTTCGGCGCCCTGGCGGAGCGTCCCTCCTCGACGGAGATCGAGATCCGGGCGTCCTGGACGCCGGCGGACGGCCGGTTCGAGCGGCACCTGGCGGCCTGGGCGGACCTGCTGTGCGTGAGCGCGGGCCTGCCGCCGTCGGCGCCGGCCCCACAGGCGCCGTCGGAGGTCACGTCACTCGGCGGAGTGGTCCCGATGCCCGCGCGTCGACGCCCGCGGTCGCACTGACGGGTGGCTCCCGGCCCGGTCGGCAGCGCGGGGCCGGGGTGCCACCCCCAGGGCTGACGGAGTGTGGCTTCGGACCCGGTCTGCGTCAATACCTCGGTGGTTCGTGACCGTTCCGCAACGAATCTGATCGATTTTGTGCGAATTCGGGGCATGTCGCATCAGTCATATGCGCGATTTGTCCGTATTGTTACTCACTAGATCGTGATCTTTCGCTAAAGCCGGGCACGGTTGATGCCGAAGCAGACTGTGACCCTTTCCGAACGCGGAACACTCCGAACCGCCCCCATCGGGGTTCCGTCCGCCACTCCCCGCAGGAGACCTGGTGTCGGTCCTTCTCGAGCACCCCGCAAACGTGGTCGCCTACCGGCCGACCAAGCCCACCGCCATGGTGGTCATCGCCGATCCCCGTGTCCGAAACACCGTCACCCGCCACCTGTGGGCGCTCGGCGTCCGGGACGTGATCGAGGTGTCATCGATCGCCGAGGCCCGTCCGCGGGTCTCCACCCCGCGCGACATCTGCGTCGCCGACGTCCACCTCCCCGACGGTTCCGGGCTGACGATCCTCGCCGAGACCCGCGCCGCGGGCTGGCCCAACGGCCTGGCCCTGTCCGCCGCCGACGACATCGGCGCCGTCCGCAGCGCGCTGGCCGGCGGCGTCAAGGGCTACGTGGTCACCGGCACCCGCACCAACATCGCCATGCCGGGCCGCCCGGGCCTGCCGCTGGGCGCCGGGCTGGCCGGCCGGATGCGCCGCCCCGGGATGCCGGGCATGCCGGGCGCCGCCGGTGCGCCGGGAGCCCCTGGTGCCCCCGGCGCGCAGGGCCCGCAGCAGCCCGCCTACCGCGAACTGTCGGGCCGTGAGGTCGAGGTGCTGCGCCTGGTCGCCGAGGGCCAGTCCAACAAGGCGATCGGCGTGGCGATGGGCCTGTCGGCACTGACCGTCAAGAGCCACCTGGCCCGGATCGCCCGCAAGCTCGGCACCGGCGACCGTGCCGGGATGGTCGCCGTCGCACTGCGCACCGGAATCATCCACTAGCCGATCGATCCGATCCCGCTGCGGCGGCCGAGGAGGAACGTTTCCTCCTCGGCCGCCGCAGTCGTCCCCGCCGGGAGAGGGACGGGAGAGGGACGGGACACGGACCGGGGCCCGGACCGGACACGACCGGTGTCACGGAACGGCGTCGGAGGTGGTCTGACCAGTCCGACAACACTCCTGGTTCCGGAGGCCGTCGTACCCTTGGTGGGTGACCGACGCCGTAGCAGCCATCCCAGAAGAAGCAGCCCCGGTCCCGCTCCTCGAGCCGAAGGAGGGGATTCCGCCCGTCGTGGTGGACGAGGAGGCGCTGGCCGCCACCGTCGCCGCCTTCGCCGCGGGCACCGGGCCGGTCGCCGTCGACGCCGAGCGGGCCTCCGGTTACCGCTACGGGCAGCGGGCGTACCTGATCCAGCTGCGCCGCGCGGGCGCGGGCAGCGCGCTGATCGACCCGATCGCCTGCCCCGACCTCAGCGCCCTCGGCGAGGCCCTGGAGGACGCCGAATGGGTGGTGCACGCCGCCACCCAGGACCTCCCCTGCCTGGCCGAGGTCGGCCTGCGGCCCAAGCGCCTCTTCGACACCGAACTCGCCGGACGCATCGCCGGCTTCGCCCGGGTCGGCCTCGGGCCGATGACCGAGCACGTGCTCGGGCTGAGCCTGGCCAAGGAGCACTCGGCGGTGGACTGGTCCACCCGCCCGCTGCCCGAGCCGTGGCTGCGCTACGCCGCTCTGGACGTCGAGGTGCTGGTCGAGCTGCGTGACGCACTCGAACAGGAGCTGGACGCCCAGGGCAAGCTCGAGTGGGCCCTGGAGGAGTTCGCCGCGATCGCCGCCGCGCCCCGCCCGGCCCCGCGCACCGACCCGTGGCGGCGCACCTCGCAGCTGCACAAGATCCGCCGGCGCCGCCAGCTCGCCGTGGTGCGCGAGCTGTGGCTCGCCCGTGACCGCATGGCGCAGGAGCGCGACGTCTCGCCGGGCCGGGTGCTCCCGGACGCCGCGATCGTCAACGCCGCGCTGGCCATGCCGCTGAACCTCGCCGCCCTCCAGGCCGTCGCGGGCTTCGGGCCCCGGGTGCACCGGCGCCAGCTGGAGCAGTGGCTGGCCGCCGTGCAGCGCGGCCGGGAGATCCCGGAGAACCAGCTGCCGCCGTCCACCGCGCCGCACGACGGCCCGCCGCCGCCGCGCGCCTGGGCCGAGAAGGACCCGGTGGCCGCCGCCCGGCTCTCCGGCGCCCGGACGGCCGTCAGCGAGCTGGCCGAGCGGCACCACCTGCCGCCGGAGAACCTGATCACCCCGGACCACGTGCGCCGGGTGTCCTGGGAGCCGCCGGCGGAGAGCACGGCGACGAACGTGGCCGCCGCGCTGCGCCGGCTCGGCGCCCGGCAGTGGCAGGTCGACCTGGTGGCGCCCGCGATGGCCGCGGCCTTCGCCACCGCCGCCGAGACGGCGGCCGCCGCGGCGGCGACCGCGGCCGCGCAGAACTGAGGTCGTAGGACCGACCCCCGGAGGGGGCGTCGCCCGTACGGGTGACGCCCCCTTTCTCGTGCCCCGCCGAAGGTCTCCTGGTGGGACGTGTCGCGGGACACACGGCCCGAACCCTCCGAGAGGCCTGGGCAGGTTGGTTACCGACGGGTAGCATGGCGGTGAAGCGGCGCCGCTCGGGTCTTCGACGGCGGCAGCCTGCTCACCTCGAACTGTTGGTCCCTGGGAGGAGAGCCCCCGTGCCTCGTACCGCGAGGGACGTCGTCTTCGTCGATGGCGTCCGCACCCCGTTCGGCAAGGCCGGCCCGAAGGGCATCTACCACGAGACCCGAGCGGACGACCTGGTCGTCAAGTGCATCCGGGAGCTCGTGCGCCGTAACCCGAACCTGCCCGTCGAGCGCATCGACGAGGTCGCCATCGCGGCCACCACGCAGATCGGCGACCAGGGTCTGACCATCGGCCGCACCGCCGCCCTGCTGTCCGGCCTGCCGAAGTCCGTGCCCGGTTACGCGATCGACCGCATGTGCGCCGGCGCCCTGACCGCCGTGACCGCCACCGCCGGCGGCATCGCCTTCGGCGCCTACGACGTGGTCGTGGCCGGCGGCGTCGAGCACATGGGCCGCCACCCCATGGGTGAGGGCGTCGACCCGAACCCGCGCTTCGTCTCCGAGAAGCTCGTCGACGAGTCCGCCCTGTTCATGGGCATGACCGCCGAGAACCTGCACGACCGCTTCCCGCACATCACCAAGGAGCGCTGCGACGCCTACGCCGTGCGCTCCCAGGAGAAGGCGGCGAAGGCGTACGCCAACGGCGACATCCAGCCCGACCTGGTGCCGATCTCGATCCGCAACACCAACCCCGAGGTCGGCGAGACCGGCTGGGGCCTGGCCACCACGGACGAGCCGATGCGCCCGGGCACCACGATGGAGTCCCTGGCCGGTCTGAAGACCCCGTTCCGCCCGCACGGCAACATCACCGCGGGCAACTCGGCCGGTCTGAACGACGGCGCCACCGCCTCGCTGCTGGCCGCCGAGGACGTCGCCGAGGAGCTCGGCCTCCCGGTCAAGATGCGCCTGGTCTCCTACGCCTTCGCGGGCGTCGAGCCCGAGGTCATGGGCATCGGCCCGGTGCCGGCCACCGAGAAGGCCCTGGCCAAGGCCGGTCTGACCATCGACGACATCCAGGCGTTCGAGGTCAACGAGGCCTTCGCCGTCCAGGTGCTGGCCTTCCTCGACCACTACGGCATCGCCGACGACGACGAGCGCGTCAACCCGTACGGCGGGGCCATCGCCTTCGGCCACCCGCTGGCCTCCTCGGGCGTGCGCCTGATGAACCAGCTGGCCCGCCGCTTCGAGCAGCGCCCGGACGTCCGCTACGGCCTCACCACGATGTGCATCGGGTTCGGCATGGGCGCGACCGTCATCTGGGAGAACCCGCACTGGGCCCAGAACACCGAGCTCGAGGGTGGTAAGTGAGCATGAGCACCACGACTGAGCTGCTCCAGCGCGGCGCCGAGCTGTTCCCGGGCGAGGTCGTCACGACCGCCCACGTGCGCCACCTGGACCTGCCGCTGCAGGCCGGCAAGCTGGCCCTGATCACCCTGGACAACGGCTTCGACCACACCAAGCCGACCACCTTCGGCCCGGGCTCGCTGCTCAAGCTGGACGAGGCGCTGGACCAGGTCGAGGCCGAGGCCGCCGAGGGCAAGATCGTCGCCGCGGCGATCACCGGCAAGCCGTTCATCTTCGCCGTCGGCGCCGACCTCAAGGGCGTCGAGCTCCTCAAGGAGCACGCCGACGCGCTGGCCATCGGCAAGGGCGGCCACGAGGTCTTCAAGCGGATCGGCGCGCTGTCCGTCCCGACCTTCGCCTTCTACAACGGCGCGGCCATGGGCGGCGGCGTCGAGGTCGGCCTGCACTGCGACTACCGCACGGTGTCGGCGGGCGTCCCGGCCTTCTCGCTGCCCGAGGTCTTCCTGGGCCTCGTCCCCGGCTGGGGCGGCTGCACCATCCTGCCGAACCTGATCGGCGCCGGTAAGGCCGTGAAGGTCATCATCGAGAACTCGATGAACCAGAACAAGCAGCTCAAGGGCAAGGACGTGTTCGAGCTGGGGATCGCCGACGCGATCTTCGAGCCGGCCGACTTCCTGGAGCAGTCGCTGCTGTGGGCCGCCAAGGTCCTCACGGGCGACGTCACCGTCGAGCGCGAGGCCGTCGACCGCGGCAAGGCGTGGGACGACGCCGTGCTGTGGGGCCGCATGGTCGCCGACGCCAAGGTGCACGGCGCCGCCCCGGCCGCCTACAAGGCGCTGGACATCATCGCCGCCGTCAAGGACGCCGACTTCGCCGACAAGGCCAGCCTGCAGGCCGGCTTCGACGCCGAGGACGCGGCCCTGGCCGACCTCATCATGAGCGGTGAGCTGCGCAGCGGCATCTACGCCTTCAACCTGGTGCAGCGCCGGGCCAAGCGCCCGGTCGGCGCCCCGGACAAGGCGCTGGCCCGTCCGGTCTCCAAGGTCGGCGTCGTCGGCGCGGGCCTGATGGCCTCGCAGCTGGCGCTGCTGTTCGCCCGCCGTCTGGAGGTGCCGGTGGTCCTCACCGACATCGACCAGGAGCGCGTGGACAAGGGCGTCGGCTACGTCCACGCCGAGATCGACAAGCTGCTCTCCAAGGGCCGCATCGGTCAGGACAAGGCCAACCGCCTCAAGGGCCTGGTCTCCGGCTCGCTGGACAAGGCCGCCGCCTTCGGCGACGCGGACTTCGTCATCGAGGCCGTGTTCGAGGAGATGGGCGTCAAGCAGAGCGTCTTCGCGGACCTGGAGAAGGTCGTCTCGCCGACCTGCGTGCTGGCGACCAACACCTCCTCGCTGTCGGTCACCGAGATGGCCTCGAAGCTGCAGCACCCCGAGCGGGTCGTCGGCTTCCACTTCTTCAACCCGGTCGCGATCCTGCCGCTGCTGGAGATCGTCCGCGGCGACGGCACCGACGACGCCTCGCTGGCCACCGCCTTCGCGGTGTCCAAGAAGCTGAAGAAGACCTCGGTCCTGTGCAAGGACCGCCCGGCCTTCGTGGTGAACCGCATCCTGACCCGCTTCATGGGCGAGATCCAGAGCATCATCGACGAGGGCACCCCGATCGCCTCCGTCGAGAAGGCCGTCGAGCCGCTGGGCCTGCCGATGTCCCCGATCGTGCTGCTGGAGCTGGTCGGCCCGGCCATCGCCCTGCACGTGTCGGAGACCCTGCACCGCGCCTTCCCGGAGCGGTTCACCGTCTCCGAGAACCTCGGCAAGGTGGTCAAGGCCGGCAAGCGCGGCTTCTACACCTGGGTGGACGGCCAGCAGGTCCTCGACCCCGAGGTGCTGGAGCTGCTGACCTTCGGCGACACCGTGCTGACCGAGGAGCAGGTCCTCAGCCGCTCGCTCGAGGCCGTGGCGCAGGAGATCGGCCTGATGCTGGAGGAGGGTGTCGTCGCCGAGGCGCAGGACATCGACCTCTGCATGATCACCGGCGCCGGCTGGCCCTTCCACCTGGGCGGGATCACCCCGTACCTGGACCGTGAGGGCGTCTCGGAGCGGGTGAACGGCAAGAGGTTCCTCGCCCCCGGCGTGGCCTCGGTGCCCGCGTAAGGCGTAGCCCGTACGAGAAGGAGCCCCCGGCGACCTGGTCGCCGGGGGCTCCTCCGTTCGTGCCGTCCGGGGGCTACTTCTTGAGGCGGTAGACCACGGTGTCGGCGAAGACGCCGACCATCTCGTAGTGGGTGTCCAGCAGGTTCTCGATCCGGGGCACCATGACGGGCTGGTACGGGGCGATGCCGGAGTCGTCCACGACGACCTCGGGCAGGCCGTTGGCCAGCTCCTTGTCGAAGGTCTGCCAGGCGTTGGAGACGCTGAACTGCTCGCCCACGTTGACGCTGCCGTCCTTGCCGCCGCTGTAGTTGGTGAGGAACCCGGCCGTCAGGTAGCGGGTGGCGGGCTTGCGGTCGGCCAGCCAGTACAGCTCGGGGTGCATGCCCCAGACGAGCACGGTGTCCTTGGGGCTGGTCTGGGCGGCGACGGCGGTGGCGACCTCGGTGGTGCGGTTGAGCTGCTCTCCAGGCCAGGCCAGGGCCAGGGCCCAGAAGACCGTGGCGGCGACGGTGGTGTACGCCAGGACGGGCCGCCAGCGGATCGCCGAGGTGGCGACCGCGCCGGTGCCCAGGAGGACCAGCGCGGGCATCAGCTGGAGGTAGTAGTGGCCGAAGAAGTGGAAGCCCACGCTGACCGCGACCACCGAGGAGAGCAGCCAGACCCACAGGTCCGCGGTGGAGCCGTGCTCCTCGCCTGCCACGGGCAGCGGGCGGTGGCGGTGCTTGAGCCAGAGCCGGCGCGCGACGGGCAGCAGGAAGCCGAGCCCGGCGGCGGCCAGGATGGCCGAGTTGCCGAGCGCGCGGCCGACCATCTGGAGCCAGGCGCCGCCGAAGGTCGCGTAGTCGCCGCTGCCGGTGACCACCCAGAAGAGGAAGCCCTTGGGCTTGGTCAGGATGACGGCGACCAGCGCTATCGGCAGGGTGAAGCCGAAGACGATCTTGAACAGGGCGGGCGGCCAGCGCACCCCGCGGCGGCGGGCGTCCTGGAACAGCATCCACAGGACGGGGAGCAGGACGGCCCCGCCCGTCTGCTTGGTGAGCGAGCAGAGCGCGACGGCGATGCCGGCGGCGAGCCAGCGGCGGCGCTCGGCGTAGCGGAAGGCGGCCACCATGGCGGGCAGCATGAAGACCTCGAAGGTCGCCGCCTGGGTGTCCTCCGGGGAGAGGCCGATGGAGACCAGCAGGTAGAGCAGCCCGGCGCCGGCTCCGGCGCGGTTGCCCCAGCGGCCGCGGGCGATCGAGGCGAGCAGGATCGCGGTGACCAGGTGGGCGATCACGGCGAGGGTGCGCAGCGGCCAGAGGGAGGCGGAGCCGAAGACCCAGAAGCACGCCTGGTAGAGCCACGGGAGCAGCGGGGGCTTGCGGTCCACCACGGTGTCGTAAAGGACGCCGCCGTCGGCGAGCATCCGGGCCTGGGTGGCCAGGAAGCCCTCGTCGGGGCTCCAGACGGGCCGGGCGAAGGACGGGACGTGGGTGGCCAGCGCGACCAGTGCGAGGACCGGCACCAGCCTGGTCCAGTACCCCTGGCGGACATGGGTACGGACGCGCGCGGGCAGGCGGGTGGCCAGCCCGGCGAGGCGGGGGCGGGTGGGGGTGGTCGGCACGGTTGACAACCTACCGGGCTGGATCGGCGCGAGTGGCGCCGGTCCCGCCTTTCGGTGCGATTGTCAGCTTGTTTGGTGGCGAACTGTGACAGAGCTACAGCGGGAGGGGGGTTGCGCCGCCCGCTTCGCTCGCGCCTTCGTTCACGCCTTCGTTCACGCCTTGGCTTGCGCCTCGACCGGGGCGGCCTCGTCGAGCTTGGCGACCAGGGCGGTCACCTTGCGGGCGATGTCCGGGGCGTTGAGGCCGATCTCGGCGAGGATCTCGTCGCGGCTCGCGTGGTCCAGGAACTGCGCCGGGATGCCGAAGTCGCGCACCGGCAGGTCCACGTCCGCGTCGCGCAGGGCCTGCGCCACGGCGGCGCCGACGCCGCCGACGCGGCCGTTGTCCTCGATGGTGACGACCACGCGGTGCTCGGCCGCCAGGCCCGGCAGGGCCGGGTCGACGGGCTTGACCCAGCGGGGGTCGACCACGGTGGCGGTGATGCCCTGGGCGGCCAGCAGGTCGGCGGTCTCCAGGGCGGCGGTGGCCATCGGGCCGACCGAGACGATCAGCACGTCGGCGCGGTGGGCGCCCGAGGGCTCCTCGGCGGCGCGCAGCACGTCCATGCCGCCGATCCGGCCGACCGCGGGGACGGACGGGCCGACGGTGCCCTTGGAGTAGCGCACGACGGTCGGGGCGTCCTTCACCTCGACGGCCTCGCGCAGCTGGGCGCGGACCTGCTCGGCGTCGCGCGGGGCGGCCAGGCGCAGGCCCGGGACGACCTGGAGGATCGACATGTCCCACATGCCGTGGTGCGAGGCGCCGTCCGGGCCCGTCACGCCGGAGCGGTCGAGGACGAAGGTGACGCCGAGCTTGTGCAGGGCGACGTCCATCAGGACCTGGTCGAAGGCCCGGTTGAGGAAGGTCGCGTAGACGGCGAACACGGGGTGCAGGCCGTTGGTGGCCAGGCCCGCGGCGCTGGTGACGGCGTGCTGCTCGGCGATGCCGACGTCGAAGATGCGGTCCGGGAACGCCTCGGCGAAGGGCGCCAGGCCCACCGGGTGGAGCATGGCGGCGGTGATGCCGACGATGTCCTCGCGCTCGTGGCCGAGGGCGACCATCTCCTCCGCGAAGACGGACGTCCAGTCCTTGCCGGCGCTCTTGATCGGCAGGCCCGTCTCGGGGTGGATCACGCCGACCGCGTGGAAGCGGTCCTCGTCGTTGTTCTCGGCGGCGTGGTAGCCGCGGCCCTTCTCGGTGAGGCAGTGCACGATCACCGGGCCGCCGAAGCCGCGCGCCTTGGTGAGGGCGGACTCCAGGGCGGTGAGGTCGTGGCCGTCGATGGGGCCGATGTACTTGAGGCCGAGGTCCTCGAACATGCCCTGGGGGGCGATGAAGTCCTTGAGGCCCTTCTTGGCGCCGTGCAGCGTCTCGAAGAGCTGCTGGCCGACGACCGGGGTGCGCTTGACGGCGTCCTTGCCCCAGGAGAGGAAGCGCTCGTAGCCCTGGGTGGTGCGCAGGGTGGAGAGGTGGTTGGCCATGCCGCCGATGGTCGGGGAGTACGAGCGCTCGTTGTCGTTGACGACGATGACGACCGGGCGGTCCTTGGCGTCGGCGATGTTGTTGATCGCCTCCCAGGCCATGCCGCCGGTGAGCGCGCCGTCGCCGATGACGGCCACGACCGGGTCGTTCTTGCCGAGCACCTGGTTGGCCTTGGCGAGGCCGTCCGCGTACGAGAGCACGGTGGAGGCGTGCGAGTTCTCGATCACGTCGTGCTCGGACTCGACGCGGGAGGGGTAGCCGGACAGGCCGCCCTTCATGCGCAGCCGGGAGAAGTCCTGGCGGCCGGTGAGCAGCTTGTGGACGTAGCTCTGGTGGCCCGTGTCGAAGAGGATGCGGTCGCGCGGGGAGTCGAAGACCCGGTGCAGCGCGATGGTGAGCTCGACCACGCCGAGGTTGGGGCCGAGGTGGCCGCCCGTCTTGGAGACCTCGGTCACCAGGAAGGTCCGGATCTCCTGGGCCAGTGCGGCCAGCTGTCCGGGCGTGAGCCGGTCGAGATCGCGCGGTCCCCGAATGCGGGTCAGCAGGGCCACCCGTTCCTCCTCGTTCAAGTGTTCGCGGACCGCGGGGGTCCGGCGGGCGTCGCTGCCCCGGTCCGGCGGCGGGCCGGTGGGTCCGGCCGGTGCCGACCGGTCGAGTCTAGTGTCCGCTTGCCGGACACCGAGCGGCGCCGCCGGTGCCGCCGTCCGGTTGCGGCCATTCCGGGAGGTCGCGCCGGGGATGGTGGTCAATCCTGATTGACGAACGGGTGTTCGATAGGTGGGATCGACGGGCAGGTGGTTTCAGCTCGGCGCGGCCCCGGTTCAGCCCCGGCCGAGGGCTCCGGACTCGCCCATCTCGCTCATCACCATGGCCAGCGCCCCGAGCACCTCCGCCCGGCCGCCCAGGGTGCCCGGGACGACGGACAGCTGGCGGGCGGCGCTGGGGATCGCGTAGCGGGCCACCGAGTCCCGGATCGGGGCGAGCACCAGCTCACCGGCCTCGGCGAGGTCCCCGCCGAGGATCACCCGACGCGGGTTGAGCAGGTTGCAGAGCATCGCCACGCCCGTACCGATCTGGCGGCCCGCGTCGGCGATCACCCGACGGCAGCCCAGGTCCCCCTGGTCCGCCAGCTCGACCACCCGGGGCAGGCTGAGCTCGGCGCCGAGGGTCGGGGCGAGCAGTGACAGCAGGTAGCGGGAGCCGACGAAGGTCTCCAGGCAGCCGCGGTTGCCGCAGCGGCAGACCGGCCCCGCCTCGTCCAGCGTGATGTGCCCGATCTCACCCGCCGTACCGCCCGGGCCGCGGTAGATCTGGCCGTTGACCACCAGCCCGGCGCCCACGCCGCTGGCCACCTTGATGTACGCGAGGTCGCTCAGCCCGCGGCCCGCGCCCCACACCAGCTCGCCGAGGGCGCCCAGGTTGGCGTCGTTGTCCACGTGCACCGGCATGCCGAGCCGCTCGGCCAGCTCCCGGCCGGGGGCGATGCCCGTCCAGCCGGGCAGGATCGCGGTCGAGCCGAGCGCGCCCGTCTCCACGTCGATCGGGCCCGGAACGCCCAGGCCCACGCCGATCACCTTCTCCGGGCGGAACCCGGCCTGCTCCAGCAGCCGCTCGACCATGGCCTCCGCCCGGTCGAAGCCCTGCGCCGCGGAGACGTCCACGTCGATCGGGGCGCTCTCCTCGGCCAGCACCCGGTGCGCCAGGTTGCCGACCGCCACCCGCAGGTGGGTGTGGCCGAAGTCGATGCCGACCACGATGCCCGCGTCCCCGCTCAGCGAGACGCTGCGGGCCCGGCGGCCGCCGGAGGAGGTGTCGGCGACCACGACGGTGCCGCTCTCCTTCAGTTCCCGCACGATGTTGGACACGGTCGCCGCCGAGAGGCCCGTGCCCCGGGCGATCTCGGCCTGCGTCAGCGAGCCCGCCATCCGCACCGCGCGCAGCACCCGCTCCAGGTTGGCCCGGTGCAGGGACGACTGCGAACCCGGTGTGTCCGTCGACATGATCCACCCTCCAGGCCGGGGGAACCCTCCGCCGGGCGTCCCCTTCGACTCCTGAAGCCTAGGGGGTCGGGGAAGTGCCCGCGGGCCGCCCGGGAGGTGAATCGGAGGTGCGGGGAAGGTACGGGGGCAGTGCGGGGGCAGTGCGAGGAAGGTACGGGGGCCGTGCGGGGAAGGTACGGAGGACGTGCGGGGGAGGCACGGGGAGGAGACCTGGCGATGGCCGAAAAGAACGCACCACTAGCATGGTGCCCAATCTCACCCGTCCCGCCGGAACCCGGAGGGTACCGGCAGGGGGACGAATCCAGACATGACGGGGAATCAGATGGCAGGGGATCAGCCCACGCCTGGCGCGGGGGACGCGCCCGGCAACGGCCCGCAGGACAATCGCGGCGTCTCGTTCGGCCGCCAGCCGGCCGGGGTCGACCCGGCCGCGGTCGCGGACCAGATGACGCAGCTGGACGGCGCCGCCGTCCCGGGCCAGGCCGCACCGGCCCAGCCGCCGGTACTGCCGGCACAGCCTCCGGCACCGCCCGTGCAGCCGCCGGCCGGCGCCGAGTACGCGGCGTACGCACCCACCGCGGCCGGCTTCCCCAGCCAGGCCCCGCCGCCGCCCGCCGGCGCGCCCGTCGGCCCGTACGACCCGATGCCCGGCGGCTACGGCGCCCCGGACCCCAACCAGCAGGGCTACGGCGCCTACGGGTACCCGCAGCAGCAGCCCGGCTACGGCTTCCCCGGTGCGCCGGTGCCGCCCGCGCCCAAGCAGCGCAACCCGGTCATGCTCTGGGGCGGGATCATCGGCGGCGTGCTGGCCATCGCGATCGTGATCGGCCTCGTCGTCCTCTTCCAGAAGAAGGACGACCCGGACACCACCGCGGGCGGCACCACGGGCGGCAGCACCTCGGCGGGCACCAGCGCGGGCACCAACGCGGGCCCCGCCAACAACAGCCCGACCGCCGACACCAAGGGCGGCACCGGCGGCTCGTACGGCATCGCCTGGAACGCCGCCAAGGCCGCCAACTCCGACTCCAGCTCGCAGATGCTCGCGCTCTGGGGCACGGACAAGGTCGTCGTGCGCGTCGACAACACCGGCATCCGCGCCTTCAACACCTCCGACGGCAAGGACGCGTGGACCATCCCCGTGCCCTCCGGCGGCAAGGAGTTCTGCGCCGCCTCGTACGGGACCAACACCAAGAACCTCGGCGCCATCGCCGTCAACACCGGTGACTACGACTGCTCCACCATCGGCGTCGTCGACGTGGCGCAGGGCAAGATCACCTGGACCGTCAAGGCCAACGCCGAGCGGCTCTCCTCGCCGACCCTCAGCATCACCGACAAGGTCGTCGCCTTCGCCGGCAACGCCGTCGGCGGGCTGAACGTCGACAACGGCGCCCCGGTCTGGACGTACCAGCAGCGCGCCAAGATCTGCAGCGTCACCGCCCGGGCGGCCGGCCCGAACATCGCCATCAGCGACCGCTGCTACGACGACAACATCCAGAAGTCCCTGCTGCAGCTGGTCAACTCGGAGAACGGCGCGGCCGTCGGCGGCCAGATCCCGCTCTCCGGCTCGATCGAGCGGATCGACAAGGTCATCCAGGAGCAGCCGCTGGTGCTGCTGATGGCCAGCGGCCCCAACGGTGACTACATCCTGCCGTTCGACAAGGACTTCAAGCCGGGCAACCAGATGTCCACCAAGGAGCCGGGCTCCGACAGCCTGCGCCTGTCCGGCCGTTCCGACGCGTTCACCCAGAACGTCGTCAGCGGCACCACGATGTACGTCCAGGTCGGCGGCGGGAAGTCGGGCATCAACGCCTACGACCTGACCACCGGCAAGCGCCTCTGGTCCACCACCTCCTCGGGCTCGAGCAACGACATGCGGCTCGTCTCCGGCACCGACAAGCAGGGCAAGGTGCGCGCCGTCGTCAGCCAGGGCTACAACAAGCCCGCCAAGCTCGTCACGCTCTCGCCCACCGACGGGTCGACCACCGACCTGGGGACGCTGGCCAGCGGCAACGGCATGGACATCGTGAGCCTGGCCGAGTACGTGATCAGCGACGAGGGCGGTTCGGTGTACGCCTTCCGCCGCTACAGCTCGGATGCGCCGGTCACGAAGTGGAAGAAGTGACGCTTGGTTGAACCGCTCGGTGTGAACCGAGTGACGACGGGGCGGGGCGGGTACGGGCTTGAGGGCCCGGGCCCGCCCCGCCTGCGATTATCGGGCGGGCTTGCGCGTCGGGCATGCGAGGATGCGGGGGATTCTCAGCATCAGCCGACGAAGGAGTGCAGCCAGTGCCCGGCACCAACCTGACCCGCGAGGAGGCCCGCGCCCGGGCCGAGCTCCTGCGCGTGGACTCGTACGACATCGACCTCGACCTGGGGTCGGCCCGCGAGGGAGGCACCTTCCGGTCCACCACGGTGGTCCGGTTCAGCGCCACCACGCCCGGCGCGGACACCTTCATCGACCTCGTAGCCCCCGGCGTCGAGGAGATCACCCTCAACGGTGCCGCGCTCGACCCGGCGAGCTTCGCCGACAGCCGCATCCCGCTGCCCGGCCTGGCGGCCGAGAACGAGCTGCGGGTCGTCGCGAACTGCGCCTACACCAACACCGGTGAGGGCCTGCACCGGTTCGTCGACCCGGTCGACGGCGAGACGTACCTGTACACCCAGTTCGAGGTGCCGGACGCCCGGCGGGTGTTCGCCAACTTCGAGCAGCCCGACCTCAAGGCGGCCTTCACCTTCACCGTGACGGCGCCCACGGGGTGGGTCGTGGTCTCCAACTCGCCGACGCCTGTGGCCGTCGGCAGCGGGGAGACCCAGGTCTGGAGCTTCGAGCCGACCGGCCGGATCTCCACCTACATCACCGCGCTCATCGCCGGCCCGTACGTCGGCGTCTTCGACGCGTACCGGAACGGCGACCAGCACGTGCCGCTCGGCGTCTACTGCCGGCCGTCGCTGCGTGAGTTCCTCGACGCCGAGGCCGTGTTCGAGGTCACCAAGCAGGGCTTCGACTACTTCCAGGAGAAGTTCGACTTCCCGTACCCGTTCCCGAAGTACGACCAGCTCTTCGTCCCGGAGTTCAACGCCGGCGCGATGGAGAACGCGGGCGCCGTCACCCTGCGCGACCAGTACGTGTTCCGGTCGAAGGTCACCGACGCCGCGTACGAGTCGCGCGCCGCGACGATCCTGCACGAGCTCGCCCACATGTGGTTCGGCGACCTCGTCACCATGGAGTGGTGGAACGACCTCTGGCTCAACGAGTCCTTCGCCACCTTCGCCGAGGCCGTCTGCCAGGCCGAGGCCCCCGGCTCGAAGTGGCCGCACTCCTGGACCACCTTCGCCAACCAGATGAAGACCTGGGCGTACCGGCAGGACCAGCTGCCCTCCACCCACCCGATCATGGCCGAGATCAACGACCTGGAGGACGTCCAGGTCAACTTCGACGGCATCACCTACGCCAAGGGCGCCTCGGTGCTCAAGCAGCTGGTGGCCTACGTCGGCCAGGACGCCTTCTTCCAGGGCGTGCAGGCGTACTTCAAGCGCCACGCCTGGGGCAACACGCGCCTGAGCGACCTGCTGGGCGCGCTGGAGGAGGCCAGCGGACGCGACCTCAAGTCCTGGTCGCGGGCCTGGCTGGAGACGGCGGGCATCAACGTGCTGCGCCCGTCCATCGTGCTGAACACGGACGGTGAGATCGAGTCCTTCGCCGTGCTGCAGGAGGCCCCCGCGCTGCCCGCCGGGGCGAAGGGCGAGGCCGTGCTGCGGCCGCACCGCATCGCCATCGGCCTGTACGAGCTGGTGGAGGGCTCGCTCGTGCGTGTGGAGCGCATCGAGCTGGACGTCGACGGGGCGCGCACCGAGGTGCCGCAGCTCGTCGGGCGGCACCGGCCGGCCGTCGTGCTGCTCAACGACGACGACCTGTCGTACGCCAAGATCCGCCTCGACGAGGACTCGCTGGCCGTCGTCACCGAGCACCTCGGCGGCTTCACCGAGTCGCTGCCGCGCGCCCTGTGCTGGGCCTCCGCCTGGGACATGACCCGCGACGGCGAGCTCGCCGCCCGCGACTACCTCGCGCTCGCCCTCTCCGGCCTCGGGCGGGAGACGGACATCGGCGTCGTCCAGTCCGTGCAGCGGCAGGTCAAGCTCGCGCTCGACGCGTACACCGACCCGGCGTGGCGGGAGACCGGGCTGCGGCAGTGGGCGGCCGCCGCCGAGGAGTTCCTGCGGGGCGCCGAGGCGGGCAGCGACCACCAGCTGGCCTGGGCCCGTACGCTCGCCTCCGTCGCGCGGACGGACGAGCAGCTCGGGCTGCTGGAGGGCCTGCTGGACGGGTCCGTCGAGCTCAAGGGCCTGGCCGTGGACACCGAGCTGCGGTGGACGCTGCTGGTGCGCCTGGCGGCCACCGGTCGGGCCGGTGATGATTCGATCGCCGCCGAGCTGGAGCGGGACAACACGGCGGCGGGCCAGGAGCACGCGGCCACCTGCCGGGCGGCGCGGCCGACCGCGCAGGCCAAGGCGGAGGCCTGGGCCTCGGTGGTGGAGTCGGACGAGCTGACGAACTACGTGCAGGAGGCCGTGATCGTCGGCTTCCAGCAGTCGGACCAGCGGGAGCTGCTGGCGCCGTACGCGGCGAAGTACTTCGCGGCCGTCAAGGGCGTCTGGGAGAGCCGCAGCCACGAGATCTCGCAGCAGATCATCGTGGGGCTGTACCCGGCTCTCCAGGTCACCCAGGAGACCCTCGACGCGACGGACGCCTGGCTGGCGGCGGCCGAGCCGGCGCCGGCGCTGCGGCGGCAGGTCGTCGAGTCGCGGGCCGGGATCGAGCGTGCGCTCAAGGCGCAGGCGGTGGACCGGGCGGCTGCTGCTTCCTGATGAACGCCTGAAGGGGCGCCGGACGGCTACGGCCGTTCGGCGCCCCTTCGGGTTCTTCGGGTTTTCGGGTGCTACTTCTTCTTGCCCTTGCCGAGGGGCAGGGCCGCGAGGCCGGCGATGACCGCGAAGGCGACGAGCGGGATGAACACGTACAGGCCGAGGGTCTGGCCCACACTCAGGCCCGAGCCCGGTTGGTCGCCGTCATCCCGGGTGAGGGCCATGGCGGGCGACGACAGCAGCATCATCAGCGTGACCGTTGCGGAGACCGCGCCGGCTCGCAAAGCGTTCCTCTTGTCCACCGTTCCAACTTACCCGGCACTTACGGGACGGCGCGCGTCGGGGTGGGGATGACGCTCATGGCTCCTGCGCTGGTGACCAGGCGTTCGAGGGTCACCGGGGTGCCCGTGGCGTCCGCGATCGGCAGGCGCCAGTTCGGGTACTGGTCCCAGGTGCCCGGCAGGTTCTGGGGGCGCGGATCGCCCACCAGGTCCGGCAGCCAGACCCCGACCAGCTCGGCCGGGGTGCGGTGGAGGAAGGCGTAGAGGGCCTGCATGGTGACGGGCTCGCCGGGTTTCAGCAACCCGAGGCGGGCCAGTTCCTCCTCCCAGTCCGCGAGCTCGGCCCCCGCCTCCGCCTGCTCCTCGGCGAGCGGGCGGGCCAGCAGGCCCAGGCGGTGGCGCAGCTCCACGTGCTCGCCGGAGAGGCGGGCGGCGGTACTGGGCAGGTCGTGGGTGGTGAGGGTGGCCAGGCACTCGGTGCGCCAGCGGTTCGGGGGGAGGATCCGGCCGTCCTGCTGCCAGTCCCGTTCGAACCAGAGGACGGAGGTGCCGAGGATGCCCCTGCTCTCCAGTTCCTCCCGTACACCGGGCTCGACGGTGCCGAGGTCCTCCCCGATGACGGCCGTACCCGCGCGGTGGGCCTCCAGCGCGAGGACGCCGAGCATCGCCTCCGCGTCGTAGCGGACGTACGCGCCCTCGGTCGGGGCGTGACCCTCCGGGACCCACCAGAGGCGGAACAGCCCCATCACGTGGTCGATGCGGATCGCACCCGCGTGCTTCATCGCGGCGCGGAGGAGTTCCGCGTACGGGGCGTAGCCGGATGCGGCGAGCGCGTCCGGGCGCCAGGGCGGCAGACCCCAGTCCTGGCCGTGGGCGTTGAACGCGTCGGGCGGGGCACCGGTGGAGATGCCGGCGGCGAGGACGTCCTGGAGCGCCCAGGCGTCGGCCCCGTCGGGGTGGACGCCGACGGCGAGGTCGTGGATGAGCCCGACGGGCATGCCGGCGTCTGCTGCCGCCCGTTGCGCTTCTGCCAGCTGCTGATCGACCTGCCAGGCCAGCCAGCGGTGGAACTCCGCTTCCTCCTCGAACTCCTTCTCCGCCTGCTCGATGTGCGGGCCCTCCGGGTGACGCAGACCCTTCGGCCAGTGCCGCCAGTTCGTGCCGTGCACCTCCGCGAGCGCGTTCCAGAGTGCGTGCCGGCGCAACCACTCACCCTCGCGCCGCTGATACGCCTCGTACGCCGCCTGCCGCCCGGGCCCGCGCGGTACGTCGTGGAGGATCTCGAGCGCTTCCCTCTTGAGCTCCCACACCGCATCACGATCGATCAACCCGTCATGCGCGAGGACCTCCCCCCTGAGCCGCCTCGCCCTTCCCTCCAACTCCTCCAGCTCCTCCACCTGCTCCACCTGCTCCCTGCTCGCGTACGTCGCGTACGCGAACTCGGGAACCGCCTCGATCCGCAGATGCACCGGGTCCGCGAAGCGGCGCGAGGACGGCCGGTACGGGGAGGGGTCGGTGGGCGCGGCCGGCAGCGCCTGGTGCAACGGATTGATCTGCACGAACCCGGCGCCCAGCTCCGCGCCCGCCCACTGGACCAGCTCCGTGAGGTCCCCGAGGTCCCCCATCCCCCACGACCGCTCCGACAGCACGGAGTACAGCTGCGCCAGGAACCCCCAGCTCCTGCCCGGCAGTTGAGGCAGCTTCTCCGGCGCCACGATCAGCACCGCCTCCGCGCTGTCGGCCCTGAGCCTGTGCCGCCCCAGCGGCAGGTCCCCCGGCAACCAGTGCGCATGCCCCCTCGGCAACTCCCAGACCCCGCCCCCCTCCAGCTCGATCCTCAGCCGCACCTCCGCCGGCACGTCCAACGCCGTCCGCCGCCCCTGCCGCACCACCACGCACGGCGGCAGCAACCTCCCCCGCTGCTCGGCCCGGTGACGCTCCAGCGCCTCCCGCACCTCCTCCGCCGACCCGGCCGCCACCCCCAACGCCCCCAGCACCGCCACCAACGTCCGCGCCCCCACGCACCGCCCGTCCACCCCCGGATACCGCACATCCACCCCGTACGCCCGCGCCAACGCCACCAACTCCGGTGGAGGCGGCGGCGCATCCTCCGCCGGCACCGTCAGCCCACCAGCTCCGTCACGGTCGAGGTAAGCACCCACACACGGCTCCCGCGATCTCTCGGCAACACCCGATTCAGGACTCCCCAGTCCTACCCGTGTGACCGCCTCGCTACCCAGCGCGACACGACGCGGCCAAGGAAGAAGGCCCGCTCCGCCGGTATCGGCGGGGCGGGCCCTTCTTCGTTCAGGGGGTCAGCAGAGTTTGAGGGCGGCGGTGCGGAACTTGTCGGCGGGCATGGAGGTGGTGCCGTCGTCGGTGAGGGTGAGGACTTCGCCGTCCTTGAGGTGCTGGAGGTCGGCGAGGGTGAAGGTGAATTCGGAGTTCTTGGTGTTGCCGAGGGCGGTGAAGGCGGTGTGGTACTTGATGTCGGGTTTGAGGGTGGTGAGGCCGGAGTGGTAGGCGGTCCAGCCGGGGGGTGTGGTGAAGAGGGGGAAGCGGTCGGGGGTGCTGGGGGTGTCGTCGGAGGAGGAGGGGGAGGAGGAAGAAGAGGAGGAGATGGACCAGTCGGCGGTCTGGTCGGCGGTGTCGTAGACGGAGACCGTCACGATCTGGCCCTTGGGGCAGAGGGGGACGACCACCGCGTAGCCGGCGCCGTCGCGTTGGAGGGCGAGGGTGGCGGGGGCGGGGGCGGGGGTGCACCCGGTGGCCGCCGCCTGGAGGAGCAGGGCGGCCGCCGGGAGCAGGAGGTGGCGACGGGTCAGCATGTCGGGAAACCGTACTGGTTGAAGGTCCAGTGGCAGTTCATGGCCTTCTTGAACGGGTCGGCGAGCTTGTCGCTGACCTTGCCGAAGAAGTCGCCGGTGTCGGACCTCGACCAGTACCAGGTCTGCTTGGGGAGCTCCCCCTTCTCGGTCGGCGCCTCGTCGGCCTTGGAGGCGTCGAGGTAGCCGCCCCAGTACAGGTTGGCGCCCTGCTCGAACTTGTTGAGCCGCGCCGGGTTCCCTCCGGTCTTCGCCTGCGAGATCAGGCTCTCGAGGAGGTAGTCGGTGATGAAGTCCTTGGCGCTGCGGTAGG
Organism: Kitasatospora sp. NPDC051170; assembly: GCF_044455705.1. Classification (NCBI taxonomy): domain Bacteria; kingdom Bacillati; phylum Actinomycetota; class Actinomycetes; order Kitasatosporales; family Streptomycetaceae; genus Kitasatospora; species Kitasatospora sp. NPDC051170. The sequence continues at coordinate 78,735 of NZ_JBITFA010000017.1, forward strand.
AGGCCCACTGGGTGGAGTGCCTGGCCTCGTGGCCGAGCAGGTTGGAGCCGAACTTCTCGGAGTAGCCCTTGCCGCGCTTGGCGTCGAGGGCCGCGTTGTCGTGGGTCTCGCGCTCGAGCTTCTTGTCGAGGTCGTCGTACCCGCGGGGGTAGAAGAGGACGTCGCCGATGGTCATCGGCTGGTCGCCGCCGGGCGAGAAGTCGTAGCAGACGACCTGGAGTTCGCGGCGTTCGCAGCCGGCGCCCCTCGCCACGGCGAGGCCCTGGGCCATGAGGTTGGCGCCGTTGTCGTTGTTGGCCTGGTGGAAGGGGTTCTTGTCGAGGTAGTCGCTGGGCTTGTGGCTGGCCCGGGGGAGGATGGTGCGGACGGGCTTCTCGTAGCCGGGCGAGTCCTTGCACCACTGGACGCCGCAGGGGCCTTCCTTGGCGGCCGAGCCGCTGCCGTTGCTCGCGGTGGTGGAGGACCTGGCGAGGGACAGGGCGCTCTCCCAGTAGGAGGCGGTCGCGGTGCCCTGGGCGCAGGCGAGGGTGGCGCAGAAGCTGGCCGGCGGGTAGGTGGTGGAGTTGGACACCGGCGGGTACCAGGGGTCCTCGGGGCCGCCGGGGCGGCGGCCGGTGGGGTCGGAGAGGTTGACCGGGTCGTTGTTGCTGTAGGCGTAGGCGTTCCACTGCTGCGGGTCGTTGTCCGAGAGCAGCGGGTCGGCGCTGATGAAGCGGGCGCGCCTGGGGTCGTACTCGCGGGCTCCGATCGAGGTGAGGCCCGTGTCGTCGTCCTGAGTGCCGCCGAGGTAGCCCTTGCTGCCGGCCCAGACGGAGGGGGCGGGCTGCGGGCCGCGGGCGACGCCGAAGGGGTCGGTGGGGCGGCGGGTGACGGTCTGGTCGGGGTCGCAGGAGATCTGGACGGCGTTGGTGCCGTGCGGGTCCGCGGCCTGGATGAAGAGCTTTCCGCCGCCGGGGGCGGTGACCCGGGTGAGGCTGAGGCCGCCGGGGGCGCCGATCCAGCGGACGTTGGTGGTGCCGCCGGTGCTGGTGGTGGTGTCGAGGGTGAGTTCGTCGGTGGTCAGGCTCAGGGTGGTCCTGCCGGGGCTGCGGCGGATCAGCTGGTTGCCGTCCGCGTCGTAGAGGTAGGTGGTGGTGTTCGGGCCGGCGGTGGTGGAGACGGTGGTGGCGGCGAGCTTGCCCTCGCCGTTCCAGCCGTACCCGGTGGTGCCGTTCGGGTCGGTGACGGCGGTGGTGTTGCCGCGGGCGTCGTAGCGGAAGCCGGTGGTGCTGGTGCCGGCGGCCGAGGTGGTGGTGGAGCTGAGCAGGGCGTGGGGGCCGCCGGTGCCCTGGCCGTTGCTCGGGGTGTTGACGGTGCCGGCGGCGCCGAAGGTCTGCGTCGTGGTGACGTCGTTGGCGGTGACGCCGTTGACGTCGTGCGAGGTCAGGCTGGTGCGGTTGCCGGTGCTGTCGTAGCCGTAGCTCTGCCAGTACGGGGCGGGGCCGCCGACGCTGGGGGTGCCGGGGCCGGTGGTGGCGGGGCCGGTGGCGTTGTTGCAGCCGCCGACGCCGGGAACGGTGGTGGAGCTGCCGGTGCCGTGCTTGCCGCCGGCGCTGTCCGTCCAGTCGGCGGTGGTGCTGGTGCCGCCGGTGTCGGTCCAGGCGTTGGTGAGCCGGCCGAGGTGGTCGTAGGTGTAGCACTGGGTGTCGGTGTCGCGGGCGTCCTGGAGGTCGGTCACGGAGGTGATCCGGCCGGACGGGGTGTAGGTGTAGCTGGTCCTGTCGACGGAGACGGTGCCGGTCTGCTTGTCCAGGTAGGAGTTGAGGACCCGGCCGGTGGCCCAGTCCCACTCCTGGGTGCCGACGACCTGGTAGCCGAGGTCGCCGACGGTGGTGCGGACCGGGCGGCCCATCGCGTCGTAGGAGACGGCCTGGACGAGGGTCTGGTCGCCGCCGCTCATCATGCCGGTGAGCAGGCCGGTGTCGGTGTACGAGTAGCTGATGCTCTCGGCGGGCAGTCCTCCGGCGGCGGGCAGGTCCTGGCCGGTGAGGGCGCCGGTGTGGGTCTGGTAGGTGTTGCGGGTGGTGTAGGTGCCGGCCAGGGCGCCCTCGGTGGCCGGGACGGTGATGCTGCTGCCGAGCGGGCGGTACATGACGTCGTAGCCGGTCGCGGCCTTGGTGTAGGCGGCGCCGTCCTTCCCGCCGACGTAGCGGGTGGAGGAGGTCAGCCGGCCCTTGGCGAGGGTGTCGTACGTCCAGGAGGCGAGCAGGTTGGCGGGCGCGACGTCGCCCTGGTACTGGGCGGTGCGGCGGCCGAGCAGGTCGTAGCCGGTGCTGAGGACGGCGCCGGTGGCGTCGGTGGTGCGGTCGATCCGGGAGTCGGCGTCGAAGTGGACGGTGCTGGTGCCGACGTCGGGGTCGGTGGTGGAGACCTGGCGGTCGCGCTGGTCGTAGCGGTACGTCCAGGTGTTGCCGGCCTGGTCGGTGCGGGTGGCCAGCCGGCCGGACGGCGTGTAGCCGTACGTGGTGACCTCGGCGTCGGCCGGGTTTCCGGTGGGCGCGTCCGTGCGGTACTGCCACAGGGCGGTGGTGCGGCCGCGGGCGTCGGCGATCCGGGTGCTCGGGCGGGATCCGGTGGGCGGGGTGACGTCGACCCGGCCGGGGGCGGGGTAGGCGGTGGTGGTCGCCCACTGGAGGTTGGCGTAGGAGCGGAACTCGGCGCGGACCGGGCGGCCGAGGCCGTCGTAGCTGGTCCAGGTCTGGGCGGGCACCTGGGAGTCGTTGCCGGGCACGAAGATCGAGCGGTCGGGCAGGCTCTTCTCCTCGTAGTACTCGCCGGAGGTCTTCACCGTCCAGCCGTGCGAGTCGTACACGACGTCCGTGATCAGGCGGCCGTTGGGCAGGGCGGAGGAGGTCCGCTGGGTCTGGCGCAGGCGGCCGAGGCCGTCGTACAGCTCGGTCTTGGAGGAGTACGTCTGGTCGTTGGCCTGGAGCCACTCGGTGAGGACGCCGGAGGGGGCGGTGGTGCCGTTGACGAAGTAGGTGTACCGCTGGCTGGGGTTCCTGTCGGTCGGCTGGTCGGGCGCCCAGACGGCGGTGAGGCGGCCGAGGCCGTCGTACCGCCAGGTGATGGCGCGGCCGTTCTCGTCGGTGGAGACCAGCGGCTGGCCGCGGCCCGGGTCCTGGGTGACGGTGTTGGTCCAGCCGTCGCCGAACGGGCCGGTGGTGGCCACCGAGGTGGGGACGGCGCCGGTGGCCGGGGTGAAGGCGACCCGGGTGGTGCCCGGGGTGGTGGTGGCCTGGCCGGTCGCGTTGCCCGCGGTGTCGTAGGTGGAGCCGTCGGCGGTGGTGGTGGCGACGACGCGGCCGTAGGCGTCGAAGCCGGAGGAGCCGGTGTTGACGTAGACGGGGTTGGCGCCCTCGTAGCGGTCGAGGGCGAGCGAGGAGGTGGCGTCCCCCGCGTCCCCGGCCTGGCCGTAGGGCTTGCCGTCGAACAGGGTGCGGACCTCGGAGAGGGTGGTGCCGGGGCCGGCCGGGGTGGTGCAGGGGCCGGAGAGGCTGCGCTTGGCGGCCACCAGGGTCAGCAGGTTGGGCCGGGTGCTCTTCGCGTACTCGTGGACGGTGCAGACCTCGGGGGTGGCGGCGGTGCCGTCGCCCAGGTCGTCCACGCGGACGGTGCGGTTGCCCTTGGCCGGGTCGGTGGTGGTGACGGTGGTGGAGGTGCGCCAGCTGTCGGGGCCGGTCCGGTCCTTGGTGACGGTGCTGACGGTGGCGGCGGGGTAGCGGGCGACGAGGTCGGGCATGCCGCCGCTGCGCTGGTGGGTGGCGGTGGACTGCTGGCCGGTGGAGACCGCGCCCTTGATGCCCTGGACGGTGCCGCCGGCCCGGTCGTAGACCTCGCTGGCGACGATGTTGCCCGCCAGCCAGTCGCTGTCGGTGACGGTGCCGCCCAGTGGACCGGCCACCTGGACGGAGCGCTTGCTGCCGTCGGCTCGGACGTCGCCGTCCATGCCGCGCAGGTAGGTGGTCCGCGACTGGGTCTTCGGGGCCTCGCCGTCGAAGGCGCTGCCGGTGGTGGTGGTGACGGACTGGAAGCCGCGGAACTGGTCCCAGGTGCGCAGCTTGGGGTCGAGGAACTCGGCGTCGTTGCGGTGCCAGGCGGCGCCGCCGTCGTAGGTGTAGGCGGTGGTCTTGACGAGCGTCAGGCCGGTGACGGTGTCCTGTTCGGTGACGCTCTTGACCATCGGCTTGTCGAACCAGTCGTCGACGGGTTCGGCGGTGCCGGCCTTGTACCACTTGACGGGCTGGCAGGCCATGGAGTTGCTGTCCGGGCTCGTCGGCATCCGGCCGGCGACGCGGGAGCAGGCGGCGGTGGTGTAGTCGACGACGATCCGGCCGCCGGTCTCGGTGTTGATCTGCGAGATGCGCGGGCGGACGAACTTGGGCGCGGCGGGCACGAGGCCGTCGACGCGGTTGGCGATGGGCATCGCGCCGAAGGTGACGGCGGGGACCGGGGTGTCGCCGCGGCCGTTGTCACCGGTGCGGGTGATGGAGTCGAGCCAGAGGGTCTTGGCGGTGCCGTCGCCCGGGTCGTAGAAGGACTGGTTGAGGTTCCAGGTGTCCACGGTGACCGGGGAGTTGCCGCTCTGGGCGTTCCGGGCGTTCAGGACGGAGGTGACGATCGAGGTCAGCCGCTTGGTGGAGAAGAAGGTCGGGCTGGTGTTGGTGCAGGTGCCACCGGCCGCGCAGATCTGGTCGATCGGGACGTCCGGCCAGCTGGTGGCGTTGGCGCTGGTGCGCCGGCCCTCGTCGCAGCCGAAGGTGTCGGTGGGGATGCAGCGCTCGGCGGTCCTGAACTCGACGGAGGAGGGCGGGGGGAGCGTGCCCTTGGCGGCCTGCTGCTCGGGCAGCCGGAGGCCGTAGCCGATGCTCAACAGGCGGCCGGCGCGCTGGTACTTCTCCGGGGTGTTGGAGCCCTTGTTCTGGCCTCCGCCGCGGTTGTAGTAGTTGTCCTCGGCCGCGTAGCGGTAGGTGACCAGGTTCTGGTGGGTGTCGACGACGTAGTCGAGCTGCCAGCGCCAGGGCAGGGTGCACCAGGAGGCCGCGCCCTTGGACGGGTCGTAGCAGGCGTCGCCGCTGTTCGGGGAGTAGACGGGGACGCCGAGGGTGGAGCCGGAGGCCGGGTCGCTGTTGTCGCCGCCGGGCAGGTGACCGAGGCCGAAGTAGTACTGGACGCCGTCGGTGGTGGTGACGCGCCAGTACTCGCCGCCGCGCTGGCCGTTCTGGGCGCCGGAGAGCTGCTCGATCGTGGAGCCGTCGTCGCTCTGGAGGTGCCAGCCGCCGCTCTTGTCGTCGCGCACCAGGGTGCCGGAGTGGCCGCCGAGGGCGAGGGTCGCGTTCTGGCCGCCCCAGCAGAGGTCGCCGGAGCCCGCGATGCCGGACTTGTCGCAGGACTTGTAGGAGCGCTCGATGAAGCCGGGCTCGTAGCCCCAGCCGTCGCCGATCCAGGAGGACTGGGAGTTGGTGGCGGAGGTGCGGCCGTCCACGGCGGCGGAGTTGTACGCGAGGGCGACGGTCGGGGCGGTGCCGCCGACGCTCGGGGGCAGGGCGATGGGGTAGCTGTAGCCGAAGCCGCCGGTGTTGCCGCCGGAGGTCCAGGCCATGGACGGCGCGAGCGGGGTGGCCGCGTAGCTGCCGCCGGAGCCGCTCGCGCCGGTGACGGCGGCGAGGACCATCGCTCCGCCGGCGGCGGGTGAATCGGCGGGCGCGGACAGGGACTTGGCGGAAGCCTTGGACGTGTCGGCCGCGGGGAGGGTGACGTCGGCGGTGATGCCGGCGTGCTGCGGGTCCGCGACGGTGGGCAGTTCGGTGCGGGTGCGGCACTCGGGCCGGTCGGGGGTGGTCAGGGCGCAGCCGGGCAGGGCGACGACGTGGACGCGGTCGCTCCAGGCGCCGGCCCGCAGGCCGTCGAGGTCGAGGGTGACCTTGACCTGGCGGCCGCCGCGGGCGTCAGGCTGCTGGGCGTCGGTGAGGGTGATCAGCGGGGCGTCGACGCCGGCGGCGCGGCCCTTGTCCTCCGGGGTGACCTCGACGGTGACCTCGCGGGCGCCGAGTCCGGCGCCGTCCTCGGGCAGGAGGGCGACGGGCAGGTCCCCGGCGCGGGCGGGGGTGTCGCCACCGGAGGCCGGGGCGGCGCCGCCGGTGGCCTTGCGGGCGGCGGCGGCGTTGGGGCCGTCGATGCCGAGGGTGACCTTGGCCCTGCCCGGCTTGAGCGGGGGGACGGGGGTCGGGGCGGCGGCGGGTTTCCCGGGGGCCGGGGGCATCTTCTCGGGGACGAGGTCGTGCCCGGCCACGGACTTGGTGCCGGCGCCCAGCGGGGTGTTCGGCGGCGTCCAGATCCTGCCCTTCTTGGGCGAGGAGTGGGCCCAGGCGTCGGTCGGCGGGGTGGCGAGCGGGCTCGCCAGGATCACCGCCGCCGCGGCGACGGCGAACCACCGCCGGCCCGAACGCGTACGGCGCGCGGCCGCTCTGCCGACATGGCGTATCCCCACGACTCCCCCTGTTTCAGACGCGGCGTCAGTTCGACGCCTGGGCACAGTGCGTGGACGACCATAGAAGTAACTTCTGGCCCGCACATAGCCCTACCCATGAGTAACAAGCCGTACCGAAATCACTTTTCGGAAAAGCCCTGAGGATCAATCAGGACATGTGCCGACAAGAAGAATCCGGCTTGACCAGCCCGGCGTTCATGAGCATCGTTCCCATCCGAACGTCCGCCAGCGGGGCGGCATTTCCCGGGGGGATCCCTCACCAAGACCATGCGAAACACCGTCAAGACACCGAAAAGAACCGGAATTCGCCGGGCAGGACCGACACGTCCGGTTATGAGCCTTCCGGTGGCCGCCGCCCTGTGCCTCGCACTGGTCGGCGCGATACCGGACGCCCATGCCGCGGACGCCCCGCCGGCCCCCTCGCACACCCAGGGTTCCGTCCCGCCGATCAGCGGCTCGCCGAACGTCGAACCCACCAAGGAGCAGCGCTCCTACCGGGACGCCCTGGCGAAGGCCAAGGCCACCGGCAAGCCCGTGGTCGTGGAGGCGTGGACCACCGAGACCTCGCAGACCGTGGTCAACCCCGCCGGGCGCCTCAGCAGCACCGACTCCGCCCGGCCCGTCCGGGCGAAGGTGAAGGACGCCTGGGCCGCGCTCGACCCGACCCTGCGCCGCAACGCCGACGGCAGCCTCGCCCCGGCCGTCTCGGGCACCGCCCTGACGCTCTCCGGCGGCGGCACCGGCCCGATGGCCGTGCTGACCACGCCGGACGGCAAGAAGCTCTCCGTCACCGCCCCGTTCACCCTGCCCACGCCCACGCTGAACGGCGACACCGCGACGTACCCGGGCGTGCTGCCGGACGTCGACCTCCAGGTCACCGCGCTGCCGGCCGGCGGCTGGCGCAACGTGCTGGTCGTCCGTACGGCGGCCGCCGCCGCGCGGCCCGAGCTCAAGTCCCTGGTGTTCCGCACCGGCGCCGAGGGCCTGACCGTCAAGGCCGACGCCGCGGGCAACCTCACCGCCGAGGACGACAAGGGCCGGGCGCGGTTCAACGCGCCCACCCCGCTGCAGTGGGACTCCGCCACCGCCCCGGCGCCCGGCGTCAAGGCCGCGGCGAAGGCGGCCCAGGCGGCCGGCGACACGGCGGCGGCCGGCGACACGGCGGCGGCCGGCCCGGGCGACCAGGCCGGCCAGGGCGGGGTCTCCACCCCGCAGGCCCCGGGCGACCACGCGGCGGTCGCGCCGATGGGCGTCAAGGTCGGCGACGGCACCCTCGAACTCACCCCGGACGCAACGACGTTCGGCAAGGGCACCGGCCCCTGGTACCTGGACCCGACCGTCGCGGCCACCAGCACCGCGCAGGGCTCGGTGGAGGTCCAGGAGAACCACCCGGACACCAGGAACTACAACGTCATCTCCGACCCGGCCACCGGCTTCTGCGGCTTCAGCGACTGCAACCCCAAGAAACGCCAGCGCGCCTACTTCAAGATCGGCCTCAACCCGGCGCTCTCCACCAAGCCGGACGGCGCCCCGTCCCCGCCCACCGTCTTCGGCTCGACGCTGAACATGAACGTCAGCTGGGCGGCGAACAGTTCGCAGCCCACGCCGTTCGGCGCCTACTGGGCCGACAACAGCGACATCGGCACCTGGACCGACTGGTGGCACCAGCCCTGCGGCACCTCGGGCCGCATGGACGGCTGCACCTGGATCGGCGGGAACGGCTCGTTCACCGGCTACGGCACGATGAACCTCGACGTCTCCTGGGGCGTGCAGCAGGCGGTGGCCCGCGGCCGCGGGCAGATGATCATCGGCCTCGCCCCGGACGACGAGTACAACATGATGTACCGGCACCGGTTCTCCAACAACCCGTCCATCACCACCGACTACGACCTGACGCCGAGCATCTGGTACCCGCGCACGATCCCGGCCCCGGGCTTCGCGAGCAACAACCAGAACTTCGACTGCACCAGCGGCGGCGCCCACGCCTGGGACAACGCGCCCTGGATCGGCAACAACAAGAGCATCCAGATCGCCGTCAACAGCTGGTCCCCGACCGGGTTCAACCTCTACACCGGCTTCCACGTCTGGGACGACAACGACAGCAACTGGAGCTCCCTGCCCGGCGGTCCGGGCGGCAGCTACAACTCGCCGTACGTCGCGGACCTGGGCAGCCTCGCCGACGGCCACCAGTACGGCTGGAACGCCCAGGTGACCGACGGCACCACCACCTCGGCCGCCAGCGACTGGTGCTACTTCCGCGTCGACCGCACCTCGCCGCAGGTCGGCATCAGCTCGACCGACTTCCCGCCGTCCGGCACCCCGAACGACCACCCGACGGCCTTCTCCGACACCAACGCCTGGTTCACCCTGAACGGCACCGACCCGGCGCCGGGCAACGGCCTGAACGCCTCGGGCCTGGCCTGCTTCCGCGTCAGCACCTCCTCGACGCCCGTCACCGGCTGGCGCTGCGGCGACCCCGGGACGGTCATGGCGGACGGCAACGGCAACGCCAACTTCCAGCACGTGGCGGGCAACTGGGGCACCAACATCATCTACGCCCAGGCCCAGGACAACGCGGGCAACTACAGCCAGCCCGCAAGCTACGCCTACTACGCCCCCTGGCGCCCCGGCACCCTGCCGGTCTTCGGCGACGTGGACGGCGACCGCAACCCGGACGTCCTGCGCCCCGACGGCGCCGGCAACCTCAACGCGATCGGCGCCAACCTCGACCCGACCCGCACCACCTCGGCCGTCGCCGCCAGCGCCCCGGGCAACGACCAGAACCACCACCCGACCTGGAACGACTACCTGATCACCCACCGGGGCGCCCTGGTCAAGGGCGCGCTGGTCGACCAGATCATCGCCCACAACACCAAGGACCCGGACCTCAAGAAGCTGCTCAGCCTGGTCTACAACGACGGCTCCGGGCACTTCGACAAGCTGGTCTCCTCCTCGCTCACGCGCCCGAGCCAGTGCGTGCTGACCCTCGGCGGCTCGCCCGTCGCCTGCTCCACCGTGCCGGACGTCTACGCGCCCGACTGGTCCGCCGTGGACCAGCTGGTCGCCATCGGCACCCCCGAGGGCGAGGCCACCGCCCCCGGCACCGGCGGCGCCACGCTCCAGGCCACCCGCACCTCGCTGCTGACGGTGGAGAACCACCGGCTCTGGCTGTTCCGCCCCGGCGGCGTCAACGGGCTCAGCGACACCGCCCAGCTGATCCCGACCACCCCGGGCACCGGCGACTGGGCGGAGTACGACCTGATCAACCCGGGCCCGGCCAACGGCCCCACCAAGATCAGCGAGACCCTCTCCTACCGCCAGGCGACCCTGTGGGCCCGCCACCGCGACAGCGGCAGGGTCCTCGCGTACGGCCTCTCGGGCGCCGTCAACGCCACCACGGGCCTGTTCACCGTGGAGTACAGCGCCCTCACCAACCCGAACGGAGGCCGGCTGATCCTCGACGGCAGCGGCACCACCGCCGCCGACTACCCGTACGTCGGCTCCTCCGGCGACCTCAACGGCGACGGACTGGCCGACCTGTGGACCATCGCGGGCGACGGCCAGATGTACGTCTGGCGCGGCACCGGCGGCGGAGCCCCGGGCTGGGTCAACGGCTTCACCCAGGGCGAGCCGATGGGCAAGGTCACCGCCGCCGTCTCGATCCGCTCGGTCTCCGCGACCGGCAGCTGCCTCGACGCCTCCGGCGGCGCGCACCCCGGCGCGACGATCGCCTACTGGGGCTGCTGGGACACCCAGAACCAGCGGTTCAACTTCTCCACCGACGGCACCGTGCGCAACAGCGGCTACTGCCTCTCCACCCAGGGCAACGCGCTGACCCCGAACACGGGCCTGGAGATGCAGCCCTGCGCCGGGCTGGACGGCCAGAAGTGGGCGATGCGCGGAGACGGCACCCTGCGCAACACCGCCGTGGACCTGTGCGTGGACCTGCCCGGGGGCGCCACCGGGAACGGCACCCAGCCGATCCTGTACGCCTGCGCCGGCGGGCCGAACCAGCGCTGGACGCTCAACCCCGAGAGGGCGTGAGCGGCCTGACGCGCGACCGGCCGTGACCCCGCGCTGAAGGGTCGTGAACTGCCGCGGGCGCCGTCGTCCGGAACCTCCGGACGGCGGCGCCCGCTCTGTCGTGGGCACGCCTCGACATGCGGATAAATCCGGCAAACCTGCCATAGCCGTCGACGGCGTTGACACCGGGTCGGGTAGCTGGTGGGGTTGCGGACGAAGCGGTCCAGGCCATCGAGGAGGCTCCCGTGCAGGCCCGAGTTTCCGAGGCGGCAGGGCGTCGGCTGCGGCAGCAGGTGGAGCAGAGCCCGGCGCTGCGCGAGGTGCTGTACCACCCGGCGGCGCTCGCGGCCCGGCGGGCCACCGCGCGGACCTGCCGTCAGCTCGCCCCCAAGGCGGCCGACCGGCTGATCGCCGACCTCAAGGGCACCGCGCCCCTGCTCCCCTCCGTCCGCGCCGAGCGCATCGAGCGCATCGAGCGTACGGAGCGTACGGAGCGCGCCGAACGCACCTCCCGGGCCGAACGCACCTCCCGGGCCGAGCGCCGGCCCGCGGCCACCGCCGTACGGATCGCCGCCGGCGTCGCGGCCGCCGCCGTGGTCGGCGGTCTGCTCGCCGGCCCGGTGCCGGGCGCCGCGTACGCCGCCACCCCCGGGCCCGGCACCGTGAGCACCGCCCCGCAGACCCCGCAGACCCCGCTGGGCAGCGTCACCAACCCCCAGGTCTTCCCCCGGCCGCAGGAGCAGACCGTGGCGGGCAAGGCCGTCACCGTGCCCGCCACCGTCACCCTGGTGCCCACCGACAAGGCCGACCAGGGCGCCCTCGACGCCGTCCGCGAGGTGCTCGCCGTCGCCGGCGCCACCGACGTCTCCCCGCAGCCGGACGGCGGCACCCCCGCCGCCGGCTCCCTGGTCGTCTACGTCGGCGGCCCCGCCGAGGGCGCCGGCGGCGAGGTGGACCGCACCCTGCGCGCCCTCGCCACCGCCGCCGGCGCCAAGGACGGACTCGCGCCCAGCCTCGACGGCCTGCCCTCCGGGGGCTACGTCCTGTCGGCCGGTCAGCTGCCCGCCCAGGGCGGCGGCACCTACGGCGTCGTCGTGCTCGCCGGCGCCGACGCCGCCGGGACCTTCTACGCCGCCCAGAGCCTGCGCCAGCTGCTCGCCGCCGTCCCCGCCGGCCAGGGCCAGGCCCCCGGCGTGGCCGGCCTCGGCCTGCCCGGCATCACCCTGCGCGACTGGCCCACCGGCGCCGCCGTGCGCGGCACCGCCGAGGGCTTCTACGGCACCCCGTGGACGCCCCGCCAGCGCCTGGACCAGATCGACTTCCTCGGCCGGGGCAAGCAGAACTTCTACCTCTACGCCCCCGGCGACGACCCGTACCGCCTCGCCGACTGGCGCACCCCCTACCCCACCGCCCAGCAGGACGACCTGCGCGCCCTCGCCTCCCGGGCCCGTAAGAACCACGTCACCCTCGCCTACGCGATCGACCCCGGCCAGTCGCTCTGCTTCAGCTCCGACAAGGACACGGACGCCCTGGTCGCCAAGCTGGACGGGCTGCGCAAGCTCGGCTTCACCGCCTTCCAGCTGCAGTTCCTGGACGTCAGCTACACCGAGTGGCACTGCGACGACGACCACGACGAGTACGGCTCCGGGCCCGCCGCGGCCGCCAAGGCCCAGGCCCAGCTGGTCAAGAAGGTCCAGGACCGACTGATCGCGAAGAACCCGGGCCTGGCACCGCTGTCCGTCGTGCCCACCGAGTACCACCAGCAGGGCGCCACCCCGTACCGCAAGGCGCTCGCCGACGCGCTGCCCGCCGGGGTGCAGGTCGCCTGGAGCGGGGTCGGCGTGATCCCGGAGAAGATCACCGGCGCCCAGGCCTCCGAGACCGGCTCGCTGTACGGCCACCCGCTGATCACCCTGGACAACTACCCGGCCAACGACTCCAGCCCCGACCGGCTCTTCCTCGGCGCCTACACCGGCCGCGACCCCGAGCTGGCCACCCGCTCGGCCGCGCTGGTCACCGGCGCGATGCGCCAGCCCGTCGCCTCCCGGATAGCGCTCTCCACGGCCGGGGACTTCGCCTGGAACCCCGCCGGCTACAAGCCCGCCGAGTCCTGGCAGGCCGCCGTGCGCTCGCTGGCCGGCCCCACCGCCGACGGCACCACCCCGGCCGGCTCGGCGCTGTCCGCCGTCACCGCGCTGGCCGGCAACAGCTCCTCCTCGCCGCTGGCCAAGCAGGAGTCCGGCTACCTGACCCCGCTGATGGACCAGTTCTGGGCCGCCGCCGAACCCACCTCCGGCGCCTCCCCCGACCTGGCGAAGCTGACGGCCGCCGCCGCGCCGCTGCGCGAGTCCTTCGCCGCGATGGCCTCCGCCCAGGAGACCCTGACCGGCACCGCGGCCACCGCCCAGCTGGCCGCGGAGGCCTCGCCCTGGCTCGGCCCGCTGCACGACTACGGGCTGGCCGGGCAGTCCGCCCTGGACATGCTCGTCGCCCAGCACGGCGGCGACGGCGCGGCGGCCTGGAAGGCCCGCGTCCAGCTCAACCAGCTGCGCGAGAAGCTCGCCACCAGCCCCGCCACCATCGGCGCGGGCGTGCTCGGCCCCTTCCTGGAGCGGGCCGTACGGGCCGCCGACAACTGGGCCGGCGTCGCGGGCGGCGGCGTCACCCCGACCTCCACCCTGGGCACCGCCCAGGACCACCTGCCCGCCCTGATGGCCGACGGCAGGGCCGACACCTTCTACTGGAGCGCCGCTCCCCCGCAGCCCGGCGACGCCGTCGGCCTGGACCTCGGCGCCGGCCGCCCCGTCGGCTCCGTCACCGTGCTGATGGGCGGCTGGGGCGACGGCCCCGACGCGCGCACCGCCGCCGACGACTACATCCGCGACGGCGTGCTCGAGTACACGACCGGCGCGGGCGGCTGGAAGCAGCTGGCCGTCGCGAAGAACCAGAAGGCCGTCAGCGCCCAGCTGCCGCCCGGCACCGTCGTGCGGGCCGTACGGCTGCGGGCCACCGCCGCGCAGAAGACCGCCGTGGCCGTGCGCGAGTTCACCGTCACCGCGCCCGACGAGCCCCCCGCCAGCGTCTCCGGCGGCCCGGCCGCGCTGCCCGGCTCCTCGGCCGCCGCCGTCCTGGACGGCAACCCGGACACCGCCTACCGCGCCGCCGTCGCGCCCACCGCGCAGGATGAGCCGCTCACCCTCGAGCTGGGCTCCGCCCGCCCGCTGGACCGGCTCACCGTGCTCACCGACCCGAACGTGAAGGCCACCGCCACCGTCGCGGTGCGCCACCCCGACGGCACCTGGACCACCATCGGCACCGTGCAGCCCGGCTACAACGAGCTGCCGGCCGGCGGGCAGCTCGCCGACGCCTTCCGGATGACCTGGAAGCCCGGCGGCGACCCGCCCGTCGTCAACCAGGTCATCCCCTGGTACGCGGACGCCCCCGCGGCCCGGCTCAGCCTCGCCGACCCGGCCCTGGACGTGGTCACCGGCGCGGCCACCCCCGCGAAGACCCAGGCCACCGTCGAGGCCGGTCGCCCCGAGGGCACCACCGGCTCGCTCAGCGCCGAGGTGCCGGCCGCCGCCAAGGGCCTGACCGTCGCCCCGGCGAGCGGGGTCACCGTGCCGCGCGGCGGGCGCGTCGGCGTCCCGCTGCTGGTCACGGCCGCACCGGGCACCCCGTCCGGGACGTACGCGATACCGGTCACCTACGCCGCCGGGTCCACCACCGTGCGCCAGGTGCTCCAGGTGCACGTGGTGCCGCCCACCGGCGGCCCCGACCTCGCCGTCGGCGCCAAGGCCACCTCCTCGGGCGACGAGACCGCGAACTTCCCCGCCTCCGCGATCGCCGACGGCGACCCCAAGACCCGCTGGTCCTCCCCCGCCAAGGACGACGCCTGGGTGCAGCTGGAGCTGCCGCAGCCCGTCCGCCTCGGCTCGGCGGTGCTGCACTGGCAGGCCGCGTACGCCTCCTCGTACAAGATCCAGGTCTCGGCGGACGGCAGCACCTGGACGGACGCCGCCACCGTGGACAACGGCCGCGGCGGGGACGAGACGGTGCGCTTCGACGCCCAGGGCGTGCGCTTCCTGCGCGTGCAGGGCGTGGCGCGGGCCACCAAGTACGGGTACTCGCTGTGGGGCGTCGAGCTGTACGCCGTCTCCGCGCCGGCGCAGCCGCCCGTGGCACCGACGGCACCCAAGCCGTAGAACGCGGCGGGCCGCCGGACTCCCCGGATTCGGGGGGCGCGGCGGCCCATGAGGCGCGTACCGGCAGTGCACTGACGGGCGGGCCCTGTGTCGCTTCGGTCAGGCGGAGAGCGGTTCGGGCTGCTCGCCGCGGCGGACGGGGGTGGGGTGGACGCCGTGTGCCCGGCCCAGCGGGACGGTGTGGGCCGGCGGCTCCGTATGGTCGTGGTGCTCGTACTCGCCCCACTGCGGGGCGCGCAGCTGGTCACCGCCGCCGTACGGCTCCAGGTAGGGCCGCCAGCGCGGGTCCTTGATGCCGGTGCCGATGATCCTCCAGGCGAGGCCCGTCGGCGGCGCGGGCGGGCGCTTCATCCGCCAGCCCAGTTCGGTCAGGTGGCGGTCGGCCTTGGTGTGGTTGCAACGGCGGCAGGCGGCCACCACGTTGTCCCACCGGTGCTGGCCGCCCCGGCTGCGCGGGATGACGTGGTCGACGCTGGTGGCGGCGGCCCCGCAGTAGACACAACGGCCGTGGTCGCGGGCGAACAGCGCCCGGCGGGTGAGCGGGACGGGCCCGCAGAACGGGACCCGGACGAACCGGGTCAGACGGACGACGGACGGCGCCGGTAGGGCGCTGGTGGCGCTGTGCAGAGTGACTTCCGAATCCTCCAGGCTGACCGCCTTGTGGTTGAGGACCAGGATGAGTGCGCGGCGCATCGATACGACGCCGAGTGGCTCGTAGGACGCGTTGAGGACCAGGACATGCGGCACGGAGGCCTCCTTGGACGCCTGCGGCGCGTGGCTCGCGCCGGGACGAGCGGTTGGATCACCCAACGAGTGGGTGATCTCCACCAGTGTCGCCTTACGCCTTCGTACGGCGCCACCACTCCTGTGTAACGGACCCGGCGTGAACTCCGGGCGTGGTTTCCGTCACAGGCGGTATGCCCTGGCAAGGGTCGCATTGCACCCTGTGCCCCGGTGACGCGGCACGGCGGCCCTCCCGGGGGACGGATCGGCCGGTCGGAGCAGTGCGGGCGCGCGACGGCGCGGGGAGCGCGTGGTGGCGTTGACGGGGCGTCCGGCGACGTTCGTGCGCCCTGGGGCGGGTTTGTGCGGGGTCCGTGCCCGTTCCCCGGCGTGTCAGAACCGCTCTTCGGCGGCGGATAGGCTAGCGCGCACGGTCCGCGGGCCGCTCGTCGGCGGTGCGGACCGGTAACGCCCCCTGCAAGGAAGGTCCGCACCGTGTTCCGCACCGGCGCCACAACGGCACTCTCCACACCGACGCCGGATCCCAGCCCCACCGCGCCGCAGCTGCCGAACCTGGACCTGCGCATCCCCACCAGCGCGCAGGACGTCACCGACACCACCAAGCAGGCCGCCTCCTGGTTCGACGACCACTGGCAGGGCTGGCTGGCGTCCGGCCTGCGGATCGTCCTGATCCTGGTGCTGGCCCTGGTGCTGCGGGCCGTCGTGCGCAAGCTCATCACCCAGCTGATAACGCGGATGGCGCGCTCCAACGACAGCCACGAGGAGAGCCGCCTCGGCGGACTGCTCGCCAACCACGGGGTCGTCAACCCGGAGCGGCGCCAGCAGCGCTCGGAGGCGATCGGCTCGGTGCTGCGCAGCGTCGCCTCGTTCAGCATCATGGGCACCGCCGCACTGATGATCCTCGGCGCACTCGGCGTCAACCTGGCGCCGCTGCTGGCGAGCGCCGGTGTCGCCGGTGTGGCGATCGGTTTCGGCGCCCGCAACCTGGTGACGGACTTCCTCTCCGGCGTCTTCATGATCATGGAGGACCAGTACGGCGTCGGCGACGAGATCGACACCGGCGTCGCCACCGGCACCGTCCTGGAGGTCGGCCTGCGGGTCACCAAGCTGCGCGGCGCCAACGGCGAGATCTGGTACATCCGCAACGGCGAGGTGAAGCGGATCGCCAACATGAGCCAGGGCTGGTCCACGGCCTCCGTGGACGTCCAGGTCGCCTACAAGGAGGACCTGCCCCGGGTCGAGACCCTCATCGAGGAGACGGCCGAGGCCCTCGCCAAGCAACCCCCCTACGACGAACTGGTCTGGGCCCCCCTCTCCATCCTGGGCGTCGAGTCCGTCGCGGCCGACTCGGTCATCGTCCGCCTGGAGACCCGCACCGCCCCCGGCAAGGCCCCCATGGTCTCCCGCGCCCTGCGCCAGCGCCTGAAGGCCGCCTTCGACGAGGCCGGCATCAAGGTCAAGGAAGACACCCCCGCCGCCGCGGCAGCGGCCGCAGCCGCCGCCTCCGCCGCCGTAGTCGCCTCCGCCACAGCCACCACCCCACCCGCCGACGCCACACCCCCCTCCGCCCTCGCCGACCCGGCCTCCCCCCGCTACAAGGCCACCGAGCCCATCCCGCTGCCCAAGCCGGCCGACGACCTCGCCAAGCCGTAGCCCCCGCCACGAAAAGAACCCGGCACGACTGCGGGGCGGTGGCCTCCTCACCCGAGGAGGCCGCCGCCCCGTTTTCATCACTCGGTCCGCCCACACAGCATGGGGTGCCCCGTCCACCCATCCCTTGCCGGAACCGCACCGTTCCGGCGGCCATCCTCCTTGCCCTTGACGCTTGTTCTGCGTAGGAAGTCGGCCCGGCCGACTTCCTACGCAGAGGCCGGACCCATGCCGTCGCCGCTTCGGCCAGGCCGAAGCGGCGACCAGTGACAACGGGAGATCCGCGCCGACGCCATAAGGGGAACCGTCGCAAGGGGTTGGTGTTCCCGGCCGGGGTTCAGTGGGAGCGGTTGATCAGGACGAGGGGCGCCGCAGGGCGACGACCATGCGTGTCTGGCAACCGGTCTCGACGGCATGTGCGACTCGTGACATGGGCGCAGTCTTCCGACTCCTCAATGCTCGCGGCATCAGCACACGGCGAATCGCCACGACCGTGGAGATCAGCCAAGGTCGGCTCTACGACTACATGAACGGCAAGACCAAGGTCGAGAAGATGGCTCTGTTCGAGCAGATCGCCGATGCACTCCACATCCCGAGAGAGCTCGGTCTCGCCCGCAGGCCGTGGGAACCGGCCGAACCACCCGAACCCTCGTTCCCAGCAGGTGGATTGGTCGGGAATCATGGAGATGACCTCGCCACCGTGGATGCGTTCAGGAGCGCCGATCGGCAAACCGGAGGTGGGCGCCTCTACTCGGCCGTGGTTCACCACCTCCCGGGAAACGTCGCGCCCCGCCTGGTCGATGTCGCGAGCAGCCCACAGGTGTTCGCCGCTGCCGCCGCGTTGACCGGGATGGCCGGCTAGATGGCCCATGATTCCGGGCGGGACGATCTGGCCGCCCGGTACTTCGCCTGTGCGCTTCCTCTTGCGCGCGTCTCCGGCGACCTACCGCTGGCGGCACATGCGGCAGCCAGCACCAGCCATCTGTCGCTCCAAACCGGAGACCCTGCGGGGGCTGTGCACTGGGCCACGATCGGCGCCCAGCTGGCCTGTCGGGGCCCACACTTACCCAGCCTCATGGCTCGGCTGAACACCATGATGGCTCGTGCGCTGGCGGCTTCCCAGCAGTTCGGGCCAGCCGTCAAGGCGCTCGACGATGCCCATGCCGCCCTTGCGTCCGGAACGGATGGCCATCACCCGTGGTTGAGCCCGTTCGACGACGCCACTCTCGCCAGTGAGTCCGCCCTGGCGTACAGCGACCTGGGGAGCTCCAAGCATGCTCTTCGATACGGCGAACGGGCCGTGGAGTTGAGGAAAGAAGACCGGGCACGTTCGCTCACCTTCAGTCGCATCACGCTCGCGCGCATCCATGTCGACGGCGGCGACCTGGACGCCGCCATCGGTGTCGGGACCGAGCTCCTGACCGCCGATCCCGGGCTCGGGTCCGTCCGTGTCGTCCACCAACTGGACGGCCTCGGTGACCTGCTCGGGCAGCACCGTGAGTACGGACCGGTCCGTGAGTATCTGGCACGATTCGACGAGGCCCGCAGAGCCCGACAACTCCTGCTTGCCGACATCATCCCGTCACCTCGGGGAGGTTCGAGATGAAGCCTGCGCCCACCGACACCGACGCCTGGAACGCACATCTCGCCGAAGGCAACGCCCGGCAAGCCCGCAAACGCGTCTCGGCCGACGTGATCCTGCGGGACCACGCCGGTCGGGTCCTGACAGTCAACCCGACCTACAAGGAAGGCTGGGACCTGCCCGGCGGGATGGCCGAGGCCAACGAGCCGCCGGACGCCGCCGCGGTGCGAGAACTTCGTGAGGAACTGGGCCTGGAGATCTCCATCCACCGCCTGCTGGTGGTGGACTGGGTCGCTCCTCACGGGCCGTGGGACGACCAACTCGCCTTCATCTTCGACGCGGGCATCCTCCAGCCCGATCTGGCAGCATGCCTGCACCCGCACGACGACGAGCTGTCCGAGGCCGTCTTCCTCCCCGCCCTGGAGGTCGCCGGCCGGCTGCGAACCCGGCAACGCAACCGCTTCACTGCGGCCGTCCGAGCCCTGTCGGACGGCCGCATCCGGTATCTGCGCAACGGGCTCGAAGCGTGATCCAACTCCCGCCCGCCCCTTCGTCGCCGCTTCGGCCCCGCCGAAGCGGCGACGGGTGACAGGACCACTTTCCATTCCTGGGTGCAGTCCCCCGACGGGCCGGGGGACTACACCCAGTTTCTTCTCCAAGCAGCATGAGCAAGTCAGCCCGAACTTGGGCCGAGTATGCCCACGACACTTGGAGGACCACCGCGTGACCATCGAGCTCCGCCACTACACCCACCTGCCCCTCGATGCCCGGCAGGATCTGCTCGACGTCTACGCGGACGTGCGCGCACCGCTGCTGCACCTGGCGAATTACCGGGTCGAGGTGTTCGCCGAACGCCTCGACCGGCACGCCGCCGAGCCCGGCTTCGAACTCGTCCTCGGCTACGACGGGGATGTTCCGGTGGGGTACGCCTACGGAAACACCGTCGAGGCCGGCGATCGGTACTGGAAGCGCATGACCGAGCCCCTGCCCGACGGCTACACCGACGTACCCGCGCTCGCCATCAAGGAGATCGGCGTACGGACTCCCTGGCGCGGAACCGGTACCGCCCGCCGCATCCACGATGAACTCCTGGCTGGCCGGAGCGAGGACCGTGTCACCCTGCTGGTCGACCCGTTCGCCGGGGACGGCAAGGTCCAGGCCGTGTACAAGTCTTGGGGCTATCAGGCCATCAACACCCAGCAACCGTCGCCCGAGTCACCCCACCTCACGGCGATGGCGCGAGACAGGGGCCGGGTCGATCGGCGCTGCGATGAGTGAGATGCGGATGGCAGACACCAAGGCAGTGCGCATCGCAGCGAAGTGGTGCGCGATTGCCTATTGGGTCGGATTTGAGCATCCCCAGTTCCAGTACTGGCGGCCCCGGCCTCGCTTGGCCGGGGCCGCCTTTCGCATTCGTTTCCCTCTCCGCGGAACTGCATTGCGCGCTGACCAGCCGCGATCATGATGGCGGCTGGTCAGCGAACTTCGACTTTCCGAAGCCCTTCCAGTCTTCTGCACAGGAAGTCGGCCCAACCGACTTCCTGTGCAGGGTTCCACCTCCGGCAAGGATGGGCGGACGGGGAACTCCGTGCTTGGGCGGGCCCGGGTGCTTGCACCCGGGCCCGCAATTCCCCGCGAATTTTGTGGGCGGCCCGGCCGATTCGGCCGGGCCGCCCACAAAATTCTCGAAGTTCATTTTTCCGTTGCCCAATTCCATCGGGGTTGCCATGTGTGGCTGCTTCTCGGGGTGGGTGGGTGGGGGCTCTTCGCTGCCCGGATAACGCTTCGGCATCCACCCGTCGATCGGGCATTGACACCCTGCTGACGCGGCCGTACGGTCCATGTCCAAGCGACTGGAAAGTTTCCTAACAGTTCACCGGAAGAGGAGGATGCCGCGCATGACGGGAACCACTGCGAAGGCGCCCCTCGCCGGGACGCCCAGCCTGCTGCGGGCGATCAACGACCGGGCGGCGCTCGAGTTGCTGTTGGCGAACGGGCCGCTGTCGCGGACGCAGATCGGGACGTTGACGGGGCTGTCGAAGCCGACGGCCTCGCAGTTGCTGGCGCGGCTGGAGGCGGCGGGGCTGGTGGTGCCGGTGGGCACCACGGCTGGGGGGCCGGGGCCCAACGCGCAGCTGTACCAGGTGAATCCGGCTGCCGGGTACGTCGCCGGGATGGATGTGACGCCCAGCGGGATCCGGGTCGCCGTCGCCGACATCACGGGCACCACGCTCGCCGAGCACACCGAGCCGACGAAGGGTGTGCCGGCCGCCGAGACGGTCGCCACCGCGGCCGCGGCCACCGCGAAGGTCGTACGGGCCGTCGGGCTCCCCGAGGGCAGCCTGCGCGCCGTCGCCGTCGGCATCGGCGGCGCCCCCGATCCCGTCACGGGCAAGCTGCGCTACGCCTCCCACCTGCCGGGCTGGCATTCGCCGCGCCTGGTGGAGGAGTTGACGGAGGCGATCGGCGCGCCGGTGTCGATCGAGAACGACGTGAACCTGGCCGCCGTCGCCGAGCAGGCGGGCGGCGCCGCGGCGGGCTACGAGGACTTCGTCCTGCTCTGGGCCGGGGCGGGCGTCGGCGCCGCGATCGTGATCGCGGGGCGGCTGTACCGAGGTTTCACCGGTGTCGCCGGGGAGGTCGGCTACATGCCGGTGCCCGGTTCGCCGGTCGAGTGGGACGCGCGGCGCCGCAGTCACGGCGGGTTCCAGGACATGGTCGGCGCCTTCGCCGTCCGGGCCCTGGCCCGCGAGCACGGGCTCGGCGCTCCCACCGCCGAGGAGTCGATCGCCAGAGCCCTGGAGACCCCGGGTGCCGGCGACGCCTTCCTCACCGAACTGGCCCGTCGGCTCGCCGTCGGGCTGGCCGCGATCGTGACCGTGCTGGACCCCCGGCTGGTGGTCCTCTCCGGTGCGGTGCCGAGTGCGGGCGGCGAACGCCTGCGCGCGCTCGTCGAGGACGAACTGGCCCGGATCTCCATCGCCCGGCCGCCCGTCCGCAGCAGTGCCCTGTCCGGTTCGCCCGTCCTCCTCGGCGCACTGCAGCGCGCCCTGGCGGACGCCCGCGAGGCGGTCTTCTCCACCCACTGACGCTCCCCTGTCACCTGCTCCCCGCACCCACCTGCTCCCCGCACCCACCTCTCCCCAACCCCCGAACGCGGGCGCCGAGGCAACGACGCCTGCCCGCGCACCCCCTGGAGGACCTCGAAGTGCTCGCCACCACCTCCCGCAGAGGCCGCCGCACGATCGCCGCCCTCGCCGGCAGCGCCGTCCTGGCCCTGCTCGCCTCCGCCTGCACCGGTTCCAGCGACACGGGCGGCACCGACGACTCGGCCAGCGGCAAAGACGTCACCATCACCTTCTGGCACGGCTGGAGCCAGGACAACGAGCTCAAGGCGATCAACGACAACATCGCCGCCTTCGAGAAGGCCCACCCGAACATCCACGTCAAGGCGGTCGGGAACGTCGCCGACGACAAGGTCAACCAGGCGCTGCGGGCCGGCGGCGACGACGCGCCCGACGTGGTGTCCTCCTTCACCACCAACAACGTCGGCATGTTCTGTTCGACCAAGGTGTTCCTGGACCTCAAGCCGCTGCTGGACAAGTCCGGCATCGACCCGGCCAAGACCTTCCCGGCCACGATGCTCAACTACACCCAGTACAAGGGCAACCAGTGCTCGCTGCCGCTGCTGGGCGACGCGTACGGCCTGTACTACAACAAGAAGGCGTTCGCGGCGGCCGGCATCGCCAACCCGCCGAAGACCTTCAGCGAGTTCGCCACCGACGCGAAGCTGCTGACCCAGACCGACGGCGACTCGTACAAGCAGCTCGGCTTCATGCCGCTGTACCACGGCTACGAGTCGACCACCGAGCACTACCTCGGCCAGTACGGCGCCACCTACTTCGGCGCGGACGGCAAGTCGAACCTCGCCACCGACCCCAAGGTCGCCGCGATGCTCAAGTGGCAGAAGGACATGGTCGACCAGCTCGGCGGCTACGCCAAGCTCGACAAGTTCCGCTCCACCTTCGGCGAGGAGTTCAGCGCCAAGAACCCCTTCCACACCGGCCAGGTCGCGATGATCCTCGACGGTGAGTGGCGCACGGCCTCCCTCGCCACCTCCAAGCCCGACTTCGAGTGGGCCACCGCGCCGTTCCCCGTCCCGGACGACCAGGCCGACACCTGGGGCCGCGGCTACCAGACCGGCACGATCGTCGGCATCGCGAGCAGCAGCAAGAAGCAGGCCGCGTCCTGGGAGCTGGTCAAGTACCTGACCACCGACACCGACGCCCTGGTCAACTTCGCCAACGCGATCCACAACGTGCCCAGCACCTTCGCCGCGCTGGACTCGCCGAAGCTCCAGGCCGACACCAACGTCAAGACCTTCCTCGACATCGCCAAGAACAAGTACTCCGGCACCACCCCGCCGGTCGCCAACGGCGGCGCCTACATCATCACCCTGCAGAACCTCGGCTACGACATCGAGTCGGGCAAGCAGACGGACGTGGCGGCGGGCCTGGCCGCGACCGCCAAGCAGATCGACACCGACCTCGCCCAGGCCAAGTAGCGGCCGCGGTCCACGGAAGTCCCCCATGTCACTCGCGTTCGGCACCCGCAAGGGCTCAGCCCCCGAAGGCCCCGCCGGACCGACCGGCCCGGCGGCGCTCTCCTCGCAGCAGCAGCTGCGAAGGAAGCGCCGCCGGGAGGCGGCCCGCACCCTCGCCTTCCTCTCCCCCTGGCTGGTCGGTTTCGGCGTCTTCTTCGTCTACCCGCTGGTCTCCACCGCCTACTTCTCCTTCACCTCGTACAACGGCGTCGGCGCCGCGAAGTTCGACGGTCTGAACAACTGGGACTACGTCTTCAACGACATGCCGGCCTTCTGGCAGGGCCTGCGGAACACCCTGTGGCTGGTCGTCGTCATGGTGACCCTGCGGGTCGCCTTCGGCCTCGGCATCGGCATGCTGATCACCAAGGTCAAGACCGGTGTCGGCTTCTTCCGCACCGCGTTCTACCTGCCGTACCTGGCACCGCCGGTGGCCGCGACCGTCGCCTTCGCCTTCCTGCTCAACCCCGGCACCGGCCCGCTCAACCACCTGCTCGGCGAGCTCGGACTGCCGCAGCCGGGCTGGTTCTCCGACCCGGACTGGTCCAAGCCCGCGCTCACCCTGCTCGCCATGTGGGGCGTCGGCGACCTGATGGTCATCTTCATGGCCTCGCTGCTGGACGTGCCCAAGGAGCAGTACGAGGCGGCCGAACTCGACGGCGCCGGCCCGTTCCAGAGGTTCCGGTACGTCACGCTGCCGAACATCTCGCCGATCATCATGTTCGCGGTGGTCACCGGCGTCATCCAGACCATGCAGTACTACACGCAGGCGATCGTCGCCGGGAAGGTCGCCAGCGGCATCGCCGGCAACTCCGGCCAGCAGTTCGAGCCCGGATACCCGAACGGCTCCACCTGGACCCTGCCGCAGATGGTCTACAACACGGGCTTCCTGCGCTTCAACTACGGCGCGGCCTGTGTCATCGCCATGGTGCTGTTCGCCATCTCGATGGCCGTCACCTCGATCCTGCTCCGCCGCCGGTCCGGCTTCATGGCGAGCGACGACTAGCGGACGGATGAGGACTCCGACATGACTTCCAGCCCCACCCTGACCAAGGCCCCGGCCCGCCCGGCCGGCAAGAGCCCGGCCGGCAACAGCCCCGCCGCCCGCGCCGCCCGCCGCCGCGCCGTCCTGAACTGGGTCGCCGTGCACTCGGTGGCCGTGGCCGCCGCGCTGTTCTTCCTGCTGCCCTTCGCCTTCGTCTTCCTCACCTCGGTGATGGACGACCAGCAGGCGCTCACCACCGACTACTGGCCCACCCACTGGAACTGGGGCAACTACAGCAAGGTCTGGAACACCCCCGGGTTCCTCTCCTGGTGGCGCAACACCCTGCTGTACGCGGGCGCGGGCACCCTGCTGACCATCGTCTCCAGCCTGCCCGTCGCCTACGCCCTCGCCAAGTTCCGCTTCCGCGGCCGCAACCTGGCGCTGATGGCGGTCATCGCGATGATGATGCTGCCCCCGCAGGTCACCGTCATCCCGATGTACCTGTTCTGGACGAAGCAGATGGGCCTGGGCAACTCGCTGTGGCCGCTGATCATCCCGATGGCCTTCGGCGACGCCTTCTCCATCTTCCTGCTGCGGCAGTTCCTGCTGACCATCCCCAAGGAGTACCTGGAGGCCGCCCGCATCGACGGCTGCGGGGACCTGCGCACCCTGCTGCGCGTCGTCGTGCCGATGGCCAAGCCGGCCATCGCGGCCGTCGCGCTGTTCCAGTTCTTCTACTGCTGGAACGACTACTTCGGCCCGCAGATCTACGCCGCCAACGACCAGGACTCCTGGACGCTCAGCTACGGCCTGGAGTCGTTCAAGGCGGCCCACCACACCAACTGGAACCTCACCATGGCCGCGACCCTGCTGGTGATGGCGCCGGTGATCGCCCTCTTCTTCTTCGCCCAGAAGTCCTTCATCGAAGGCGTGACACTGACAGGGGTCAAGGGCTGATGTCCTCCTCGCTCGAGTCGCTCAAGTCGCCCAAGACGCCCAAGACGCTCAAGCTGGCCATCGTCGGCGGCGGTTCGACGTACACCCCGGAACTGATCGACGGCTTCGCACGGCTGCGCGACACCCTGCCGATCGGCGAGCTGGTGCTGATCGACCCGGCCGCCGAGCGGCTGGAGCTCATCGGGGGCCTGGCCCGGCGGATCTTCGCCCGGCAGGGGCACCCGGCCGCCGTCACCACGACCACCGACCTGGTGGCGGGCGTCGCGGACGCCGACGCCGTCCTGCTCCAGCTGCGGGTCGGCGGGCAGGCCGCCCGCAACCAGGACGAGACCTGGCCGCTGGAGTGCGGCTGCGTCGGGCAGGAGACCACCGGCGCCGGCGGGCTCGCCAAGGCGCTGCGCACCGTCCCGGTGGTGCTGGACATCGCCGAGCAGGTCCGCCGTACCAACCCGGACGCCTGGATCGTCGACTTCACCAATCCGGTCGGCATCGTCACCCGCGCCCTGCAGACCTCCGGGCACAAGGCCGTGGGCCTGTGCAACGTGGCGATCGGCTTCCAGCGCAAGTTCGCCGCCCACCTGAACGTCGACCCCGAGCTGATCCGCCTGGACCACGTCGGCCTCAACCACCTCACCTGGGAGCGCGGCGTCACCCTGCTCGACGCCCCCGGCTCGGCGACCGGCCGCGAGGTGCTGCCCGAACTGCTGCGGGGCTTCGGCAAGGAGATCGCCGAGGACCTGCACCTGCCGCAGCCCTTCGTGCAGCGGCTCGGTGTGGTGCCCTCCTACTACCTGCGGTACTTCTACCAGCACGACGCGGTGGTGGAGGAGCTGAAGGCGCAGGGCTCGCGGGCCGCGCAGGTCGCCGAGATCGAGCGGCAGCTGCTGGAGATGTACGCCGACCCCGCCCTGGACACCAAGCCGGAGCTGCTCGGCAAGCGCGGCGGCGCCTTCTACTCGGAGGCGGCCGTCCAGCTGATCGCCTCCCTGCTCGGCACCGACGGCGGCGCCTCCGTCCAGGTCGTCAACACCCGCAACGACGGGGTGCTGCCGTTCCTGCCGGACGACGCCGTGATCGAGGTGCCCGCCGAGGTCGACGCCGCGGGCGTGCGGCCGCTGCCGCAGCGGCCCGTCGAGCCGCTGTACGCCGGGCTGATCGCCGCCGTCACCGGCTACGAGCACCTCGCCCTGGAGGCCGCCCTGCACGGCGGCCGCGATCGGGTCTTCGACGCCCTGCTCGCGCACCCGCTGGTCGGCCAGATCGAACTCGCCGACCGGCTCACCGACCGGCTGCTCGCCCACAACCGCGACCACCTCGCCTGGGCCTGACGGCCCCGGGCAGGCCCCCGCTCCGGGGGCCGACCACCCCCGGCCGCTCACCCGGCCGGGCCCCCGGCCGGGGATCACGGCCGGGCCACGTACGAGCCCGGGGATCTGATGACCCACCAGTCCGAACCCACCCTGCCCGGCGTCCTCGCCATCGACGCGGGCAACTCCAAGACCGACGTCGCCCTGATCGGCCTCGACGGCACCGTCCTCGGCAGCGCCCGCGGCGGCGGCTTCACCCCCCACAGCGTCGGGGAGGCGGCCGCCGTCGCCGGGCTCGTCCCCCTCGTCGAGCAGGCCGCCGCGGCCGCCGGCCACGCCGGCTGGAGCGGCGTGCTCACCACGCACGTCAGCGCCTGCCTCGCCAACGCCGACCTGCCCGTCCAGGAGGACGGGCTGCGCCGCGCGCTGGAGGCGTACCCGTGGGGCCTGGACAACACCGTCGTCAACGACACCTTCGGTCTGCTGCGCGCCGGCACCGACGGCCCGCGCGGCGTCGCCGTCGTCTGCGGCGCCGGGATCAACTGCGCGGGCCTCCTGCCGGACGGGCGCACCGCCCGCTTCCCCGCCCTCGGCGAGCTGACCGGCGACTGGGGCGGCGGCGGGGGGCTGGCCATCTCCGCCATGTGGAACGCCGTCCGCGCCGAGGACGGCCGCGGTGGCCCCACCACCCTGGCCGCCGCCATCGCCGAGCACTTCGGCCTGCCGACCGCGGGCGCCGTCGCGGAGGCCGTCCACCTCGGGCACCTGCCCGGCACGCGGCTGCACGAGATCGTCCGGCTGCTGTTCGCCGTCGCCCGCCAGGGTGACGCGGTGGCGCTCAAGTTGATCGACCGCCAGGCCGACGAGATCGTCCGCCTCGCCGTCGTCGCGCTCACCCGCCTCGACCTGCTCGACTCCCCCGCCCCGGTGGTGCTCGGCGGCGGGGTGCTCGCCTCCCGGCAGCCGCTGCTGCTCGACAACGTCACCGCCCGCCTCGCCGAGGCCGCTCCGCTGGCCGAACCCCGGGTGGTCGTCGCGCCGCCGGTGCTGGGCGCGGCCCTGCTCGGGCTCGACCACCTGCACGCGGGGGCCGGGGCCCAGGCGCGGGTGCGGGCGGCGTACGAGGTCTCGGCCTGACCTCGCTCCTGTCTTCCCGTCTCCTCCCGGCGTGCGGATCGGGAGGGGACGGGAACCGTGGACGGAGCCTCAGACGTGTACCCCGTTACCGACGTCGGCCGAGAACGGGGAGACTTGTGCCATGGCCGTGCCCCGCACCCTCCTCGCCGCCGCCCTCCTCGGCTGTACCGCCATGGCGGCCCTGACCGCCTGTGACCCCGCCGACTCCGGCCCCACCGTGACCGCCGCCTCCGCCGCCGCGGCCGCGGACGACCAGGGCGAGGACCCGCTGGCCGACGACTTCGGCGACGAGGGCGACCTCGACGCCGTTCCCTCCCTCCCCGGAGTCCCTGCTGCCCCTGCCGCCCCCACGCCGGGCTGCACCGCCCGCGTCCCGCAGCCCGGGCACCAGGTGGTGCTCGTCGTCACCGCCGACTCCTCCGAGCTCACCGCCCGCCCCGCCGACTACTCCTGCGCCCAGACCCGCTACCTGCCCACCGGCCCCGCCGTCCACTACGGCTTCGCCGACAGCGGTGTCACCGCCACCCTCGCCGACCGGCCCCGCCCCGTCCCCCTCGACGAGCTGATCGACCACCTCGGCGACTGCCTCGCCGCCCAGGACCCGGCCACCTGCCACGACAACGCCTACGACGTCGCCCTGGACCCGCACGGCCGGATCTCCCGCATCGGCGAACTCGACCTGCCGTAAAGGCTTCCCGGCATTCCCGGCGGTTCCTGCACGAGTCGCGCATACGGTGTAGAACCTCCCGTCAACTGTTGGCACTCTGCTGCGCTACGCGTGTCGACGGGCCGCGGCCTGCGGGGTTTTGACGTTCGCTACGTTCGGGTGGGTTTTCTTTACGTACGGGCTCGTTGACCCGGTTTCGGCGACTCTGCTTTCCTTCGAGCGGTCGGCGGCGATCGGCGCTCACCACCCCACGGTCCGGAGTCGATGTGCGGTCGACTCCTGCCGGTCGCCGCTGACCTCACCCCTCGTCCCCCACAGTGCCGTCGCCGCCCACCGGTGCGCGCCGGTACGAGAGAGGAACCCTCACGATGGGCATCTCCCCCACCTCCCGGCTGCGCCGGAACCGGAACCGGGTCCTGACCGGGCTGAGCGCGCTCGCGCTGGCCGCGACCGGGTTCGCGGCGGCGCCGGCCGCGCAGGCGGACCAGCCGGTCCGCGAGACGGCCGGGAACAGCCACCCGTACCGGCACGGCGTCCACCCGACCAAGGAGGCGGCCAACAGCGCGGCCGCCCAGCGCACGTCGAACCTGCGCTACGGCGGGGGCGTCGACGGGATCGGCGTCACCACCGGTGCCCCGAAGGTGTACCTGGTCTTCTGGGGCACCCAGTGGGGCAGCCAGGGCACCGACTCCAGCGGCTACACCACCCTGTCCGGCGACCCGAAGGGCGAGGCCGTCCGGACGCAGCAGCTGTTCAAGGGGCTCGGCACCAACGGCGAGACCTGGTCGGGCGTCATGACGCAGTACTGCGAGGGCGTCGCCAAGGGCGCCACCAGCTGCCCGTCCACGGCCGCGCACGTCGGCTACCCGACGGGCGGCGCGCTCGCGGGCGTCTGGGTCGACGAGTCGGCGGCCGCGCCGGGGCAGGCCACCGGCAACCAGCTGGCGGCGGAGGCGGTGAAGGCGGCCGGGCACTTCGGCAACACCACGGCGGCCTCCAACCGCAACGTGCAGTACGTGGTGCTCTCGCCGACCGGCACCCACCCGGACGGCTTCAACACCGCGGGCGGCAACTTCTGCGCCTGGCACGACTGGAACGGCGACACCACGCTGACCGGCGGCGCGGCGCCGAGCCCGTACGGCGACGTGGCGTTCACCAACGACCCGTACGTGCCCGACATGGGCACCTCCTGCGGCCAGAACTACGTCAACAGCGGCGGCGCGGGCACCCTGGACGGCGTGACGATCGTCTACGGGCACGAGTACTCGGAGACGATCACCGACCAGAACCCGGCGGGCGGTTGGACGGACTCGACCGGCTACGAGAACGCCGACAAGTGCGCCTGGAAGGGCACCGGCGGGGCGGGCGGCGCGCAGAACGTGGCCATGGCGACGGGCTCGTTCGCGATGCAGGGCACCTGGTCGAACGCCGTGAGCGGGTGCCAGATCTCGCACGCGATCGTTCCCTGACCGGAAACCGCTGACGGGACGGCGCCGGGGGTGGGTCCTCCCGGCGCCGTTCCGCCGTTGCCGAGGCGCGCGTCCTCAGGGCGTGCCGACGAGCCCGAACTCGTACGCCTGGATGACCAGATGGACGCGGTCGCGGGCGTCGAGCTTGCTGAACAGCCGGGCGACGTGCGCCTTGGCGGTGGCGACGCTGATGGTGAGCTCGGCGGCGATCTCGGTGTTGGACAGGCCCCGGCCGACGAGGGTGAGCACCTCGCGTTCGCGTTCGGTGACGCCGGGGGTGAGCGGCCTGCGCGCCGGGGCCGGCTGCTGCGGGCGGGCGACGAACTCGCCGATGAGCCGGCGGGTGATGGCGGGGGCGATCAGGGCGTCCCCGGCGGCGACGGTGCGGACGCCGTCGAGGATGGTCTCCAGGGCGAGGTCCTTGACCAGGAAGCCGCCGGCTCCGGCCCGCAGGGCGCCGTAGACGTACTCGTCGTCGTCGAAGGTGGTGAGGACGAGGACGTGGGTGGGCAGGCCCGGGTCGGCGGTGATGCGGCGGGTGGCCTCGATGCCGTCCATACCGGGCATCCGGATGTCCATCACGGCGACGTCGGGGCGCAGCTGGGTGACCAGGTCGACGGCCTC
The DNA here is from genome assembly GCF_044455705.1 of Kitasatospora sp. NPDC051170. Lineage (NCBI taxonomy): Bacteria > Bacillati > Actinomycetota > Actinomycetes > Kitasatosporales > Streptomycetaceae > Kitasatospora > Kitasatospora sp. NPDC051170. The sequence goes on from NZ_JBITFA010000017.1 coordinate 109,214, forward strand.
GGCGCCGTCGCCGGCCTCGCCGATCACCTCCAGGTCGGGGGTGTCGGCGATCAGGACGCGCAGGCCCGTGCGGATGAGCGGCTGGTCGTCGACCAGGAGGACGCGGATCACAGGGCCGGCTCCTCGGCGGGGTAGGGCAGTCGGGCGGCGACGCGGAAGCCGCCCTCGGGGCGCGGGCCGGCGCTGAACTCGCCGTGCAGCAGGGCGACCCGCTCGCGCATCCCGGCGAGGCCGTAGCCGGTGCCCGGGTCGGCGGACGAGCCCCCGCCGAGGTCGACGATGCTGAGCGCGAGGTCGCGGGGGCCGTACTGGACGGTGACGTGGCAGTCGCGGGTGCCGGAGTGCTTGACCACGTTGGTGACGGCCTCCTGGACGATGCGGTAGGCGGCGAGGTCCACCTCGGGCGGCAGCGGCCGGGCCTCGCCGTCGCGGGTGAGGGCGACCCGGACGCCCGCTCCGGCGGTGCCGGCCACCAGATGGTCCAACTCGGCGAGGCCCGGGGCGACTTCGAGCGGTGCGGCCTCCGCCTCCGCCTGGCGCAGCGCGCCGAGCATCCGACGCAGTCCCGCGAGGGTCTCGCGGCTGGTGGTCTCGATGGCGTCGAGGGCGTTGCGGGTCTCGGCGGGCTGGGTGTCCATGACCCGGCGACCCATGCCGGCCTGGATGGCGATGATGCCGATGCTGTGGGCGACCATGTCGTGCAACTCGCGGGCGATGCGCAGCCGTTCGGCGGTGACGGCCTGCTCGGTGGCGCGGCCGCGCAGGGCCTCGGTGTGGCTGCGGCTCTGGTGGACGGTGTTGCCGACCAGCCAGGCGATGGCGGTGACGGCGCCGTAGCCGAGGTAGACCCACGGGTTGGACCCGTAGCGGGTCACCTGGCCCCACAGGTACAGCGCGGCGAGGGTGCCCATGGGCAGGGCGAGGGCGATCAGCGAGTCGCGCCGGGCGCGGGTGGCCGCGCAGTAGCCGACGACCGTGATCGCGATCAGGAACTGGAGCGGGGCCGCCTCCTGGACCTTCCACATGCCGAGCGTGTAGAGGCCGCCCGCGAGTGCCGCCGCGATGGCGACCAGGGGCAGCCGGACGAGGAAGGTGGCGACCAGGGTGGTGACGACGGCGGTGACCAGCAGCGCCATGTCCTCGGGGTTGCCCTGGTAGTTGAAGAGGTGCTCCAGTTCGCGGTCGCGGGTGAAGCAGCGGAACACCACGAGGGTCGTCCAGAAGGCCGCCACCCACACGCCTGGCGGCAGGCGCCGGAGCAGCGGCGGGCGGGGCTCGATGATCATGACGCGATGGTAGCCGCGGTCGCCGGGAAGTCGCATCGGCCCGGGGGCGTAATCCCGCAGGCCACTGCGGGGGCGATCGGTTGTGTCCCGCCGCCCGATGCCGGGTGGCGGGCGCGGGCGGCACCGTTGTCCCCATGATCGAGATCGAGCGACTGACCAAGAGGTACGGCGCCACCACGGCCGTCGACCAGCTGAGCTTCACCGTCCGGCCCGGGGCCGTCACCGGCTTCCTCGGCCCCAACGGCGCGGGCAAGTCCACCACGCTGCGGATGGTCCTGGGCCTCAACACCCCCACCTCGGGCACCGTCACCGTGGACGGGGTGCCCTTCGCGGGCCGGCCGCGCGGGCTGCGGCACGTGGGCGCCCTGCTGGACGCCTCCGACGTGCACGGCGGGCGCACCGCCCGGGCGCACCTGTCGGCGCTGGCGCGCGGCAACCGCATCCCGCTCGGGCGGGTGGAGGAGGTGCTGATGGAGGTGGGCCTGGCCAAGGCGGCCGGGCGGCGCATCGGCGGGTACTCGCTGGGCATGAAGCAGCGGCTCGGCATCGCGGGCGCGCTGCTCGGCGATCCGCCGGTGCTGCTGTTCGACGAGCCGCTCAACGGGCTGGACCCGGAGGGGGTGCTGTGGGTGCGCGGGCTGTTCCGGCGGCTCGCCGGGGAGGGGCGGACGGTGTTCGTCTCCAGCCACATGATGGCGGAGATGGAGCACACGGCCGACCACCTGGTGGTGATCGGGCGGGGGCGGCTGATCGCGGACCAGAGCCTGGCGGAGTTCTCGGCGCGCAACGCGGTGACGGGGGTGGCGGTCCGTACGCCGGAACTGGCCTCGCTGGAGGCGGTGTTGACGGCGGAGGGCGCGGAACTGCGGCGCACCGAGCCGGAGTCCGGGATCGTCACCGGATTGCCGGCCGCGCGGATCGGCGAACTCGCCCTGCGGCACGGTCTGGTGCTGCACGAGCTGAGCACCCGGACGTCCTCCCTGGAGTCGGCGTTCATGTCCCTGACCGCCGACAGTGTCGAGTACCTGGCTGGAGAGGCCCGATGAGCACCATGAGTCTTGCTGCGGAGCCGAGGCCCCGGTTCGTCGATCTGCTCGCCGCCGAGTGGATCAAGCTGCGTTCGCTGCGGTCGACGTACTGGGTGCTGGCCCTCGCCTGCCTGGTGGCGATCGGTATCAACCTCAACGCGGTGCACAGCGACCTGACGTACATCGACAACCCGCCGCCGCCGATTCCCGGCTTCCCCAAGTACCACTACGACCCGCTCCACCACGGCCTCAGCAGCATCGCGGGCGACCTGATGGCCATCGCGGCGGGCTCGCTGGGCGCGATCACCGTGTTCGGCGAGTACACCACCGGCCTGATCCGCACCACCTTCGCCGCCGTCCCCGACCGGCGGGGCGTGATCGGCGCGAAGGTGCTGCTGATCGGCGTGATCACCGGGATCGCCGGGCTGGTGGTGTCCTTCGCGTCCTTCCTCGCCACCAACGCGATGCTGTCCTCGCGGCACGTCGGGCTCTCCCTCGGCGACGACGGGTGCCTGCGGGCCGTCCTCGGGTACGCGGCGATCGTGCCCACCTGCGCGCTGATCGGGATGGCGCTGGGCGCGCTGCTGCGGCACGCCACCGCCTCGATCGTGTCGCTGGTGCTGATGCTGTTCATCCTGCCGCTGATGTTCGGCGGGGACCGCTACCCGTGGCTCAAGCGGATCGGCGACCACCTGCCCTCGCACACGGTGGCGCGGCTGACCCTCAACCCGCACTCCTCCACCACGATGGGGTTGAACCCGCCGAGCGTGCTGGATGCCTGGATCACCATGGGCGTGTGGGCGGTGGTCGCGACGGCGGTGGCGGTGGTCGTGGTGCGGCGCCGGGACGTGTGAGGCGCCGGGACGTGTGAGGTGGGGGGCCGCGCTTGCCCGGCGGGCCGGGGTCGGGTTAGACACATAGGGATGTGTCGCCTCCGGTTCCGATGGTTCGGACGTTCCGGATGATCCGGACGTGCCGGGCGCGGCTCCAGCGAAAGGCCCTCCCATGTCCCTGGTCAACTTCCGAGACGCCGCCGTCCTCAGCGACCCGGAGGGCCTGCGCATACGCCCCGGCGTGCTGTACCGCTCCGCCCAGCCCTTCCCCGCCGCCGACGAGGCCGTCGTCGCCCAGCTGCGCGGCTGCGACATCCGGACGGTCGTCGACCTGCGCAACGTCCACGAGGCCCACCCCGACGACTGGGCCGCCGCCCGCGCCGCCGGGATCACGGTCGTCGAGGCGCCCGTCGACCCGGCCACCGAGGGCCTCGCCGAGCGGCTGCGCACCATGGCCACGGCGGCCGACCTCGGCGAGTACTACGTGCAGCTGGCCGTCTCCGCCCCGCAGGCCGTCCGGGTCGCCGTCGAGGCGGCGTCCCGCCCGGGCGCCGTCCTGCTGCACTGCGCGGCGGGCAAGGACCGGACGGGCCTGGTCACCGCCCTGCTGCTGGACCTGCTCGGCGTGCCCGCGGAGCGCATCGTCGCCGACTACGCCCGCACCGCCGACGCCCTGCCGCAGATCTTCGCGGGCCTCGCTGCCCGCCACCGCACCGCCCTCAACGACCGCAGCCTCACCGTGCCCGCCCCGCTGCTGGAGGCCCCCGCCCAGGCCATGGCCGTCTTCCTCGACGGCGTCCACGCCCACCACGGCGGGGCCGCCGCCTTCCTCCCCACCTGCGGAGTCCCCGCCGCGACCCTCACCACCTTCCGTGCCAAGGCCACCCCGGTGGCGGCCGGGTGACCGGCTGGTAGGGTTCGGGGCTCGTTTGTCCGCCGGGAGACGAGCCGGGAGACGAGAACGGGGGCGGCGCACGGTGGCCGAGGGGATCGAGCACGACATACCGGCCGAGCTGACGGAGGCGTACCTGCTCCTGCTCGCCGACGCCTCCCGCACCGGCCGGCTGCTGCGGCGGGAGGAGCTGGAGGGCCTACGCAAGCTGGGCGAGCACTGCGCCGAGGCCGGGTACGGCCTGCGCGCGGTGGTGGCGCACTGCCTGGCGGCGGCCCGGCGCGCCTGGCAGACCCTGCCCGGCGCGAGCACCGTCGCCGAGCTGCGCCGCACCGGCGACTCCGTCCTGGCCGCCACCGAGGCCGCGCTGGCCGCGCTGGGCGAGGGCCACGAGCGGGCGCAGCGCCTGGCGGTGCGCCAGGAGGAGGCGGCCAGGCGGGAGTTCATCGAGGACCTGCTGTACGGGCGCGGCGACCTGGGCCTGCTGGCCGAGCGCGCGGAGCGCTTCGGCCTGCGGCTGGCGAGCGCCTACACGGTGGCGGTGGCGGTGGGCGAGGAGCCGTTCGAGGACGTGCACCCGCTGGTCAGCCGGGTGGAGCGGGAGCTGGCCGGCCGGTTCGGCGAGCGGGACGTGCTGCTGGCGAGCAAGCAGGGCCGGCTGGTGTGCATCGCCCCCGACTCGGAGCGGGCGGTGCTGGACGCCTTCGCGGACCTGACACTGCGCCCGGGCCCGGGCTACCTCCCGGTGCTGCGGGTGGCGACGGGGCGGCGGCACTCGGGGGCGAGCGGGGTGCTGCGCAGCTACGAGGAGGCGCTGGACGCGCTGGACTACGCGCGGCGCCTGGACCTGCCGGCCCGCAACCTCAAGGCGGAGGAGCTGCTGGTCTTCCCGGTGCTGATGCGCGACCGGGCGGCGATGGCGGACCTGGTGGGCAGCGTCCTGGGCCCGCTGACGGAGGCGCGCGGCGGGGCCCGTCCGCTGCTGGACACGATCGTGGTGCACGCGGAGTCGGCGTACGTCAACGCGGAGGCGTCCCGGCGGCTGGGGCTGAGCGTGCGCACGCTCAGTTACCGGCTGGAGCGCATCAAGGCGCTGACGGGGTACGACCCGGCGGACGCGCTGCAACGCTTCACCCTGGAGACGGCGGCGATGGGCGCGCGACTGCTGAACTGGCCCGAGCAGCCCCTGTAGCCCCACCGCCCGAAACCCCCGCAGCCGTCCCGTCGACCGGCTGTTGCCGAACTGTGGCAGTGTCACCGGGCGCGCACGTACCAGGGTGTCAAAGGGCCGTAAAGATTGCCGGAACCTGGCAATGTGCGGACACCGCCTCCGCTGTCACGATCTCCGTGGCGCCGAGGTGCGGCGACGCGGACGGGGAGGCGGGGGGAGCGTGGCCGGGATGGGGGGATTCGTCGCGGCCGCGCTTGCCTTCCCGACCGCGCTGTTCAGCTTCGCGCTGGTGGTGGTCGTCGGCTACTGGCTGGTGATGCTGCTCGGCGGACTCGGGTTCGACGCCCTGCACGGGGGGCACGGCGTCGGACACCATCCGGGTCACGTCGGGCACGGCGGGAACGCCGGGAATGTGGGTCACGCCGGTCATGCCGGCCATGGTGCCGGGGGGCACCACGGCACGGCGGACGCGGCCCACGGGGGGTCCGGCTCCCACCACCACGGGGGCGTGCTGGACCGGCTGGGCCTGGGCGGGGTTCCCGTGACGGTGGCGGTGTCGCTGCTGGTCGCGGTCGCCTGGTTCGTGAGCCTGGCCGGGACGGTCCTCACCTCGGGGGCGCCGGCGCGCGGCGGGGTGTTCGCCGTCGCGCTGGTGGCCGCCTGGCTCGGCACCCGGGCGGTCGTGCGGCCGCTGTCGCGGCTCTTCCCCGAGGACCGGCCCGCCACCCGGGGGGACTTCGTCGGCCGGGTCTGCGTGATCCGCACCGGCCGGGTGACTGCCGGCTTCGGGCAGGCGGAGGTCACCGCCGAGGACGGCTCCACCGCCACCGTCCAGGTCCGTACGACCGAGGAGGCCCCCGGGCTGACGGTCGGGCGCACGGCCCTCATCTTCGACTACGACGCTGAGCGCGAACTCTTCCTGGTCGCGCCCTTCGACCCTTCACCACCGGGCATCTGACGTCTCGTCAGCATCTCTCACCTCTCGCACCACCTCGTCAAGAAGGACTCCGTGATGGACACCATCGCCGTGGGTTTCGGCGTGCTCGTCGCCGTCGTGCTGCTCATCCTGCTCGCCGTCCTGCTCTTCGTCGGCCGTCTGTTCCAGAAGGTCGAGCAGGGCAAGGCGCTGATCATCTCCCGGACGAAGAAGGTGGATGTCACCTTCACCGGGGCGATCGTGCTGCCGGTCGTCCACAAGGCCGAGCTGATGGACATCACGGCGAAGACGGTGGAGATCCACCGGGCCGGCCGGGACGGGCTGATCTGCCGGGACAACATCCGGGCGGACATCCGGATCTCCTTCTTCGTCCGCGTCAACAAGACCGTCGAGGACGTCATCAAGGTGGCGCAGTCGATCGGCACCGTCCGGGCCAGTGACCCGCAGGCGATCCAGGACTTCTTCGCCGCGAAGTTCGCCGAGGCGCTCAAGACCGTCGGCAAGCAGCTGGACTTCACCGACCTCTACACCCACCGGCACGAGTTCCGCGACCAGATCATCGAGATCATCGGCACCGACCTCAACGGCTACACCCTCGAGGACGCGGCGATCGACCACCTCGAGCAGACGCCGATGAGCCAGCTGGACTCCGACAACATCCTCGACGCCCAGGGCATCCGCAAGATCACCGAGCTGACGGCGATCGAGCACGTGCGCACCAACGAGTTCCAGCGCACCGAGGAGAAGGAGATCACCCGGCAGAACGTCGACGCCCGGGAGACGGTCCTGGAGCTGCAGCGCCGCCAGGCCGACGCCGAGATCCGCCAGCGCCGCGAGATCGAGACGCTGCGGGCCAAGGAGGACGCGGTGATCTCCCGGGTGCAGGAGGAGGAGCGGCTCAACGCCCAGACCGCGTTCCTGCGCACCGAGGAACTGCTCGGGGTGCAGCGGGAGAACCAGGCCCGCGAGGTCGCGGTGGCGCAGAAGAACCGCGAGCGGGTGATCGCCGTGGAGAACGAGCGGATCGAGAAGGACCGCCAACTGGAGGTCGTCGGCCGGGAGCGGGAGACCGAACTCGCCGCCATCGCCAAGGAGAAGGAGGTCGAGTCCCGCCGGCGCGAGGTGGCCGACGTGGTGCGCGAGCGCATCGCGGTGGACCGCACCGTCGCCGAGCAGGAGGAGGCCGTCAAGACACTGCGCGCCGTCGAGGAGGCCGAGCGGGTGCGCAAGTCCGTCGTCATCCAGGCCGAGGCGGAGGCGCAGGAGCGGCTCGTCAAGGACATCAAGGCCGCCGAGGCCGCCGAGCAGGCCTCCGCGCACAAGGCCCGCGAGGCGCTGGTGCTGGCCGAGGCCCGGCAGAAGGCGGCCGAGCTGGACGCCTCCGCCAAGGTCCGCCTCGCCGAGGGCATCCGGGCGGAGGCGGCCGCCGAGGGGCTGGCCCGGGTCCAGGTGCGGGAGCAGGAGGCGGCGGCCGTGGAGAAGATCGGCCGCGCCGAGGCCGTCGTGCAGACGGAGAAGGCGAAGGCCGCCGCGCTGGAGGTCGGCGCCAAGCTGAAGGCGGAGGCCGAGGGCCTCACCGAGAAGGCCGCGGCGATGGCCAAGCTGGACGAGGCCTCGCGGGGGCACGAGGAGTACCGGCTGCGCCTGGCCGCCGAGAAGGACATCCGCCTCGCGGGCCTGGACGCCCAGCGGCAGATCGCCGAGGCGCAGGCCGCCCTGGTCGCGGCCGGGCTGGAGAAGGCGAAGATCGACATCGTCGGCGGGGACTCGGTGTTCTTCGACCGCCTGGTGCAGTCCGTCTCGGCGGCCAAGAGCGTGGACGCCTTCGTCGAGCGCTCGCAGACCGCCCAGATGCTGGCCGGGCCCTGGCTGGACGGACGGGCCAGCTTCACCGAGGACCTCACCCGGGTGCTGTCCTCCGTCTCCACCGCCGACGTGCAGAACCTCACCGTCTCCGCGCTGCTGATGAAGCTGATCGGCGGCGGGGGCGAGCAGGCCGGGCAGCTGCGCCAACTGCTGGACTCGGCCAAGAAGCTGGGCATCGCGGAGACGCCGATCGGGGCCCTGGCGGCCGCCAACGGCTCCAAGTGACCCACCGATCCCGCTAGTTGAGGAACATGACCGTGGAAGCCCCCGCCTCAGCCCCCGCCTCAGCCCCCGCCGCCCGGACAGACGCCCGGCTCGACGCCGGCACCTACGAGGTCCTGCGCGGCCGGCTCGCCCGGGCCGCCGCCGAACTCTCCGACCGCGCGCAGGCGTTGAACGCCCGCAGGGTCGAGGAGTTCGGCGGCGGGGAGCTGCGGCTCACCGGCACCGGGCGGCTCACCACCACCCGGGCCTGCCTGCCGCAGGACCTGAGTGCCGTCGGCGGGCTGCTGCTGCTCGGCACCCGGCCGGTCGAACTCACCGACAGGGCGGAGGACTTCGCCGAGGTCCTCACCGTCCACCACCCCGACCTCTCCCCCGCCCCCGCCGAGGGCACCCTCCTCGACGACCCCCGGCTGCGCCAGGACCTCGACGACCTGCGCCGCTACTTCCGCGACGCCCGCCTGGAGCGGCTGCGCCCGACGCCCGGGCGGCTGCTCGCGGTCTTCCGCACCGGCCCGGCCGCCGCCGACGTCCGGGTGCTGCGCTGGCTGGACTCCGGCGAGGGGCAGCCGACCTACCACGACGGCCGGGGCGAGCGCGACCACACCCCGGCCGAGGGCCAGCAGCTCGCCTGGACGCCGCTCACCCGCGACGACCAGCTGCCCGCCGCCCCCGGCAGCGCGCCCCGCGCCGACCTCGCCGGGCAGCTCCACGTCTCCGTCGACGGCGGCCGGCTGCGCCTGTTCGCCCCGGACGGCCGCGAGCTGCACCGCGAACCGCTCGCCGAGGCCCTCCAGACCCTCGCCGACGCGCAGATCGCCCACGCCCGCCTCGCCACCTTGCTGCTGGTGCGGGTGCGCCCGTACCAGGAGGAGACCGTCCGCCACCTGGTCGTCCACCTGCCCACCGGCGCCGTCACCCGCATCGACGCCCTCGGCCAGGCGTGCCTGCGGCTGCCCGCCGACCAGGGCGTGGCCTTCCCCGGCGGCTGCCACCTCGCCGACGGCACCGTGCGCACCTTCGACCAGCCCGTGGAAGGCCTCGCGTACGAGCGCACCGTCGTCTCGCCCAACGGCGAGGACGTGCTGTACGAGTTCCGCTCCCCCGCCGACGGCCGCGCCCTGCTCCAGCCGTACAACTCGGTGCGCCAGGAGGCCGCCGCCCCGCTCGCCTGCCAGGGCTACGCCCTGCTCGAGGACGGCACCCTGATCGCCCTGCGCCCCGCCGAGGACGGGCCCAGCCGGCTGCACCCCGTCCAGATCTGGACGACCCCGTTCACCAGCGAGCGCTACGCCGCCGAACAGCCGCCCGGCACCGGCGAGTTGGCGAGGATCGGCAACGCCGACCTGGTCCGGGGCCTGGCCGACTGCCTCGCCCTCGCCCGCCTCGCCGCCGCCGGAGCCGACACCCCGGCCGGCCACCAGGCCGTCCTCGCCGCCTGCACCCGCACCGCCGACCGGCACCACTGGCTCGGGCAGCCCGGGCTCGGCGACCTCGCCGCGCCGCTGGCCGAGATCCGCGACACCGCCCGGCGGGTCGTCGCCGAGTACGAGGCCATCGCCCAGCTCACCGCGCACGCAGCCGCTCGCGTGGCGGAGACCGCCGAGCACGTCGAGGGCCTGCTGCGCACCGCGCGCGGCGAGACCCTCGCCGACGCCGCCGAGTGGGTGGACCGGCTCACCGGGCTGCGCCGCGCCCAGGGCCGGGTGGAGGCGCTGCGCGAACTGCCGCGCGTGGACGCCGAACGGGTGGAGGCGCTCGCCGAGGAGCTGGTGACCGGGCTCGCCGAGGCCGCCGCCCGCGCCGTGGGCCAGCTCGCCGAGCCGGGCGCCTTCGAGCCGCACCGGGAGCGCGCCACCGAGCTCGCCTCGCGCTGCGCGGACATCGCCACCGCCGCCGAGGCCGACCCGTTGTTCGAGCGGATCGGCGGGCAGAGCGAAGCCCTGCAGACCGTCTCCGAACTCGTCGGCACCCTCGACCTCGCCGACGCCACCACCCGCACCGCCATCCTCGACCGGCTCGCCGACGTCCTGGGCCTGCTCAACCGGGCCCGGGCCACCCTGACCGTACGCCGCCGCGAGCTGCGCACCCGGGAGGCCGCCGACGAGTTCGCCGCCGAGACCGCCCTGCTCGCCCAGGCCGTCACCGCCGCCCTCGCCGCCGCCGACACCCCCGAGAACTGCGACGACCAGCTCGGCCGGCTCCTGCTGCGCGTCGAGCAGCTGGAGACCCGCTTCGCCGACGCCGACCCGGCGCTGACCGAGCAGCTCACCGAGCGGCGCACCGAGATCCACGACGCGCTCACCGCCCGCCGCCAGCACCTCCTGGAGGAGCGCGCCCGCCGCGCCGACCGGCTCGCCGCCTCCGCCACCCGCATCCTCGACACCCTGCACCGCCGCCTGACCGCCGTCGGCAGCGCCGAGGAGATCGACGCGGCCTTCGCCGCCGACCCGACGGCCGTCAAACTCCGTGAACTCGCCGGGCAGTTGGCCGAGCTCGGCGACCGCGTCCGGGCCGAGGAGCTGACCGGACGACTGCGCGCCGCCCGCAGCCGCGCCCACCGCGCACTGCGCGACCGCGCCGAACTCGCCGGGGACGGCCCCGGCACCCTGCGGCTGGGCCGGCACCTGTTCGCCGTCACCACCCAGCGGCCCGAACTCACCCTGCTGCCCTGGAAGGGCCGCCCGGCCTTCACCCTCACCGGCACCGACTACCGCTCGCCCGTCACCGACCCGGCCTTCGCGGCCACCGAGCGGTACTGGTCGCGGCCCCTGCCCTCCGAGACCCCGGCCCTCTACCGCGCCGAGTACCTCGCCGCCGCCCTGCTGCTGGCCGCCGAACCGGGATCGCTCGCGCCGGAGGCCGACCTGCCGGGCCTGCCGGGCCTACCGGGCCTGCCGGATCTGCCGGGCCTGCCGGACCTGCTGGAGCACGTCCGCCTGGCCGCCGAACGGCGACCCGACGAGGGCTACCAGCGCGGCGTCCACGACCACGACGCGGCGCTGCTGCTGCGCGCCCTGCTCGAACTCGACGCCGGGGCGGGCCTGTTGCGCCACCCGGCGCCCGCCCGGGCGGCGGCCCAGCTGTACTGGGCGTACGGCGCCGACGAGCGCCGACGGCTGGTCTGGCACACCCGGGCACGCTCGCTGAGCCTCGCCCGGGAGGCGTTCGGGGCCGCGTCACCGGCGCTCGCGGCGCTGGCGGCGGAGCTGGAGGCGGCGATCGAGGCGTTCACGCCCGGATCTGCGGGGTCCGGCGCCTATCTGGCGGCCGAACTCGCCTCCCCCGTACCGTCGTTCGCGTACTCGGCAGGAGCCTCGGCGCTGCTGGAGAAGTTCCGCGCCGACCCCGCGTCGGCCGGGCTGACGGAGGCGCTGGCCGCCCTGCCCGAGGAGCCCGGGCTGCTTCCCGTACGGCGCCAACTCGCCGACGCCTGGCTGGAGTCGGCCGCCGCCGACGCCGATCCGGGCGACCGCGCCGAGGCCGCCGCCGCCCTGCTCTGCCCGTCGCTGCCGCGCCGCGCCGCCGAGGGCGCCGTCGGCGTCCGGGTGGGCGGGCTGCTCGGCGACCATCCGCGCGTCCGTGGCGGGGTCCTGGACCTGCGACTGGACGAACTGCTCGCCCGGGTACGGGAGTTCGAGGCCGTGGAGATGCCCGGCTACCGGGCCTACCAGCGGCTGCGCACCGACCTGCTCGCCGCCGAACACGACCGGCTGCGCCTGGACACCTACCGGCCCGCGCCGCTCAACGGCTTCGTCCGCAACCGGCTGATCGACCAGGTGTACCTGCCGCTCGTCGGCGACAACCTCGCCAAGCAGCTCGGCACGGCGGAGGCCGGCGGGGCGCAGACGGGCGGGCCCGTGGACCGCAGCGGACTGCTGCTGCTCGTCTCCCCGCCCGGCTACGGCAAGACCACCCTCGTCGAGTACCTCGCCGAGCGCCTGGGCCTGCTGCTCGTCTCCGTCAGCGGCCCGGCCCTGGGCCACCGGGTCACCTCCCTCGACCCGGGCGAGGCCCCCGACGCCACCTCCCGGCGCGAGGTCGAGAAGCTCAACTTCGCCCTCCACGCGGGCGACAACGTCCTCCTCTACCTCGACGACGTCCAGCACACCTCGCCCGAGTTCCTCCAGCGCTTCATCCCGCTGTGCGACGCCCAGCGCCGCGTCGACGGCGTCTGGGACGGCGAGGCCCGCGAGTGGGACCTGCGCGGCAAGCGCTTCGCCGTCGTCATGGCCGCCAACCCGTACACCGAGTCCGGGCGGCTGTTCCGGCTGCCCGACATGCTCGCCAACCGCGCCGACGTGTGGAACCTGGGCGACGCCGTCGCCGGGCGCGAGGACCTGTTCGCGCTCAGCTTCGTCGAGAACGCCCTGCCCGCCAGCCCGCACCTCGCCCCGCTGGCCAACGCCTCCCGGGAGGACCTGGACACCCTGATCGCCCGGGCCTCCGGCACCCCCGGCGGACAGCTCACGGCCGCCTGGCCGGGCGCCGAGGTCGAGCGGATGACGGCCGTCCTGGCGGGCCTGCTCCACCTGCGCGGCACCGTCCTCGCCGTCAACCGCGCCTACCTCGCCTCCGCCGCCCAGGACGACCGCGCCCGCACCGAGCCGCCGTTCCTGCTCCAGGGCTCCTACCGCAACATGGCCAAGCTCGCCCAGCGCCTCGACCCGGCCCTCACCCGGCCCGAGCTCGACGCCCTGCTCACCGACCACTACCGCGCCGAGGCCCAGCCGCTGGGCGCCGACGCGGAGGCGCAGCTGCTGAAGCTGGCGGAGCTGCGGGGCGCGCTGACGCCGGAGCAGGGCCGGCGGTGGGAGGAGCTGAAGGCTTCCTGGAAGAGGTGAGGGGGTGTAGCCAGGTACACCCCCATTCGTGAAGCGACGTCCATTGAGCCGGACCCTCCGCTCCTGCTGAAATATGATCATGAACAGCAGCACGGGCTTCGCCGTCGAACTCCGCTCCGTCCGCCGGACCTACCGGCGCGGCCCCGAGCCGGTCGTCGGCCTCGACGACGTCAGCATCGGCTTCCCCTTCGGCACCTTCACCGCCGTCATGGGCCCCTCCGGCTCGGGCAAGTCGACGCTGCTGCGCTCGGCCGCGGGCCTGGAGGCCGTGGACGGCGGCGAGGTGCTGGTCGACGGCACCGCGCTCAACGGCCTGCGCGACCGGGCGCTGACGGTGCTGCGCCGCGAGCGGATCGGCTTCGTCTTCCAGTCCTTCAACCTGCTGCCCGCCCTGACCGCCGCCCAGAACGTGGCCCTCCCCGCCAAGCTGGCCGGCCGCCGCCCCACCCCCGCCGAGGTGACCGCCGCCCTGGCCGCCGTCGGCCTCGCCGACCGGGCCCGGCACCGCCCGGGCGAGCTCTCCGGCGGCCAGCAGCAGCGGGTGGCCATCGCCCGGGCGCTGATCACCCGGCCCGCCGTCCTCCTCGCCGACGAGCCCACCGGCGCGCTGGACACCGCCAGCGGACGCGAGGTCCTCTCCCTGCTGCGCGGCATGGCCGACGACCCCACCCGGGCCGTGGTCATGGTCACCCACGACCCGGTCGCCGCCTCCTACGCGGACCGCGTCGTCTTCCTGCGCGACGGCCGGCTGGCCGGCTCGCTGGAGCGGCCCACCGCCGAGCAGGTCGCCGCCCGGATGACCGCGCTGGAGGCCGTGCCGTGCTGACCCTCGCCATCGCGGGCCTGCGGCTGCGCTGGGCCTCCTTCGTCGGCAGCTTCGTCGCCCTGGCCTTCGGCGTCGCCCTGCTCGCCACCTCGATCCTGGTGATCGCCGCCACCGCCACCGTGCCCGACCAGGGCCGCCAGCGCTTCTCCGAGGCCCCCGTCCTCGTCACCGCCAACCTGAGCGTCGACCACCCGACCACTCACGGCGAGACCGAGCCGACCCAGGTCGCCACCCAGCCGGGCCTGCCCGTCCCGCTCCTCGCCTCCCTCGCGCAGACCGGCCGCACCGTCGAGGACCGCACCTTCTACACCCAGCTCGCCGACGGCCCCCGCTCCCAGGTCGGCCGCGCCTGGTCCGCCGCCGCCCTCGGCGGCTACCGGCTCGCCGCGGGCACCGCGCCCGCCGCCGACGACCAGATCGTCATCGGCGGCGGCAGCCCCGACCAGGTCGGCAAGCGCGTCCGGTTCGTCACCGCCGACGGCCCGCACACCGCGACGGTCTCCGGCGTCACCGAGGCGGAGGCGTTCGAGCACGCCGTCTTCTTCGCCGACGCCCAGGCCGCCCGGTTCTGCCCCGCCGTCGGCGTGCTGGCCGCCTTCGGCCCCGCCGAGGACGTGCGCCGGGTCGTGGACGCCGCCGGGGGCGAGAAGGTCGCCCGGGTGCTCACCGGCGCGGAGCGCCGCCAGACCGACCCGCACTACGCCGAGGTCAGCCACCGACTGGAGGACGTGCAGACCCCGCTGGGCCTGTCCGCCGCCGTCTCCAGCGGCACCGCGGTGTTCGTCGTCGGTGGCACCTTCGCCCTCTCCATCGCCCAGCGCCGCCGCGAACTCGCCCTGCTGCGCCTGGTCGGCGCCACCCGGCGGCAGATGCGCGCGCTCGTCCACCGCGAGGCCCTGGTCGTCGGCCTGCTGGCCTCCGCCGCCGGATGCGCGCTCGGCGCCGCCGGGGTGGCCCCCGCCGCCCGCTGGCTGATCGACCACGACATGGTGCCCGCCGACTTCACCGTCCCCGTGACGTGGTGGGGCCTGCTGGCCGCGGCCCTGACCGGACTGCTGACCGCCATGGGCGGCGTCGTCCTCTCCTCGCTCAAGGCCGGGCTCGTCCGCCCCGCCGAGGCGCTGGTGGAGGCGGACACCGAACGCCGCTCGCGGGTCGTGCTCACCCTCCGCTGGATCTCCGGGCTCAGCGTCCTGGGCACCTCGACCGCCGCCGTCTGGATCGTCGCCCACTACTGGCCCGACGCCCCCGCCAACGCCGCCGACTCGCTCGCCCTGCTGCTCGGCGTCGTCGCCGGATGCGTCCTGCTGGCGAGCGTCCTCGCCGGGCCGGTCATCCGGCTGCTCACGCTTCCCGCCATCGCGGCCCGGGGCGTCGTCTGGACGACCGCCCGCCAGAGCGCCCTCACCGCCTTCCGCCGCACCGCCGCGACCGCCACCCCGGTCGTGCTGATCGTCTCCTTCGCCGGCTGCCTGCTCGGCAGCATCGACACCGTCAACCGCTCCCAGGTCTCCGAGGTCCGCGGCCGCCTCGCCGCCGCCGACCTCGTCGTCACCCCGGCCGGCACGCCCGGCCTCAACCGGGCCGTGGTCGACCGCGTGAGCGCCGTACCAGGCGTACGGGCGGTGGCCGTCACCCCGACCGCCCTCATGGCGGACACCGACGACGGCGCAGCCCTGGTCCCCTTCCGCGCCGCCACCGCCGACCCGGCCGCCCTCGCCGAGGTCGACCGCCTGCCCCTCGTCGCGGGCTCCCTCGCCGACCTGCGGCCCGGCTCGGTCGTCCTCAGCCGCACCTGGCCCGGCTCGCCCCGGGTCGGCGACCAGATCCCGGTACTCCTCGCCGACGGCACCCCGCGCACCCTGCGCGTCGCCGCCCGGCTCGCCACCGGCGCCGAGACCACCCAGGCCTGGGTCACCACCCCCGACGCCGTCACCTCCGGCATCACCGGCCCCGCCCTCGCCCAGCAGATCGACATCCGCCTCCTGCCCGGCACCGACCCCCGCCAGGCGTCCGACGCCCTGCGCGCCGCCGTCGACGGGCTCGGCGCCCGGCTCGCCACCCCGGAGGAGGTCTGGTCCGCCGGCGCCGACGCCACCGAGAAGGAGGCGTGGAACGCCCTGCTGATGATCCTCGGCCTGACCATCTGCTACGCGGCCGTCGCCCTCGCCAACTCCCTCGTCATGACCGTCACCGACCGCCGCCGCGAGTTCGCCCTGATGCGCCTCGCCGGCGCCACCCGCACCCAGGTGCTGCGCACCGTCGCCGTCGAGACCCTGCTGTCCGTCGCCGCCGGCACCGTCCTCGGCATCCTCGGCACCCTCATCAGCATCGGCGGCTCCTGGTCCACCCTCACCGACCTCGTCGGCCCCACCCCCGCCGTCATCCCCTGGACGGTCATGGCCACCCTCGCCGCCGCCTGCGCCCTCATCGCCCTCCTCGCCACCCTCCTCCCCACCACCCTCGCCCTCCGCCCCCGCGAAGGCCAGCCGATCACCCTCGAAGCCGCCTGACCATGCACCTGTACGGCGTCATGGCACCGACGTCCCGGTATCCCAGAGCTTCGTACATCCGTACCGCCGCCTCAGCCTCCGGCCGGACCGCCAGGGTCACCCGCTCGGCATCGATCCCTTCGATGACGGCCGCGTGCAACTCCCGTCCGAGCCCGCGACGCCGGTACTCCGGAGCGACCGCGATCTCCCGCACCACGAACGTGCGCCGCCCGTCCTCCCGCGTGAACTCCGGATCCAGCCCGAGACGGTCCCACCACCGACTCCCCGACTGAAGAAGCACCCCGAACGCGAACCCCACCAGCCCGCCGGACCGCGCGAGAACCAGCCGGAACCCCGGCATCGTCCGGAACCTCTCGTAACCATCCAGGAAGTCCGCCAGGTCACGCGGCCCCTCGAAATAAGGCGGCTCCGCAAACACCCGCTCATAGAGCGGGGCGATCTCGTCCAGCGCCCGCGCCGCGCTGGCGGCACCGGTGACAATCTCGAAGTCGGGATTCTCCACGGCTCTCCTCCTAGGCGATCAAGTGGGCAGTACTGGCGGCGGCCAGAGCAGGGTTAAGGGCTTGGAGGCGGGAGTGTGCCTCCTGCATCGAAGTCCGAGCTCGGCCCGAGGAGACCTCACTCAGCAGCACAGCCCCCGACGCGATTTCGTGAGCGGCTTCCTCTGCTTCCCCCGCTTGTGCGAGCGCTCCGGCCAGGTTGAAGCGCACCAGCGCCTCGTTTCGCGCGTAGTTGGTCTCCTGGTTGCCGAGCGAGCGCCTAAGCCATTGAACAGCCGCCTTGTGATGCCCGGCTTCGGTGAACAATGACGCCTGCGCGAGCGCCAGCTCCGCAGGACCATGGAAGACGGCCCAGTCGGGTACCGACCGTGTTCCGCGCTCCTGCTCGTAGCATCGGGCGGCCTGCGCGAGAGTCGAGCGCGCGCTGACGTGGTCACCGAGCATTGCCAGTGCTCGCGCTTCCCTCGTCATCAGAATCGAAGTCAGCGAGGGTGGGGCCCACGCCCTGGCCTTCTCCTGAGCACGGCGGGTCAGTTCGAGAGCCTGTGCCGGCTCGCGCTCGCGGAGGTTCATCAGCGCCATCGAGGCCAGCACCACGACCTCGAGCGAGTCGTCCTGCAACTCCTCAGCGCGTACGAGGGCGTGGCGCCAGTACGTCCGAGCGCGGCCATTGTCTCCAGCGTCGAAGGACAGCCACGCAACATGCTCAGCTGTCTCCCCGGCAATCAGTCGGAGTTGCCTGCCGATCGTACCGGGATAGACGGTCGTGGCGATGAGCCGTTCAGCACGTGCTAGGTGGGCCTGCGCCAAAGGACCGACGGTGGCACCGCCGAACCGATCGTCCAGGCCGTAGAGGGAGGCGAGACCAGATCGCAGGTCCATGACGGTCTCGGTGCCGATTCGGGCTGCGGGAACGGCAGCGGCAGCGGCAGCGCCACCGGCCATAGCTAGGAACGATCGGCGGTTCACGTCTTCTCCCAACTCCTCTCTCGGTGTCGGCACGGTTCCTGATCTGCGATGGTCGGGGACGGTGAAGCCCGCTTGCTCCAACGGGATACCCAGCATCGCCTCGAGAACGCGCTGACGCCCTGGCTGTGGGCATGGAGGCAGCGGCTGCCGCCAGCGATGGAACTGGCGATCACTCACCTCCTCGTTCTCGCCCAGCTTGCGCGCCGTTGCCGCGTACACCTGCCTGAATCTCGCAGGGCCACCCCAACCGAACTCGTTGCACAGGCGAGTGAATTGTGTATCCACATCGCAGACGGTAACGCGCCGGCTGCTGGCCGTGCAGACCTCGGCGGACGGAAAAGTCCGTCGAAAAGTCCGCCCCTCCCTCGCCATTGATCTTGCAATGGCGGTCAACTGGTGCCCAGCCATTCTGCGTGACGAAGGGACTACTCATCGTCACATCTCGCTGATGGCACCCGTCGCGCCGTGTCACTGGCTGCTTCAGTCGGTGCGTCGGTGTGTCGGTTACCTCTGCAAACGCGAAGACGAACCGAGAGGAGTCCACGACATGGATGAGAAGAACGGCACCAACAACGGGTCCGGTGACCACAACGGCGACGAGCAGAAGTCCGAGTAGCTCACACTCTGACGGCTACCCATGACCGGGGTGTGCTGTGGCGGCTCTCGCTGCCCCTGGCCAGCGAGAGCCGCCATTCCAACCCCTGGCGTGCCGCGAAGGCACGACGCCAGTCGAGAGCGCGCAGTCTAAACCTGCTCACCTCGCGTGCTCCCTTTCGCCCCTCTGAGGTGCCCCGTGCCCAAAGCCTGCCGCCCCCGTGCCTTCGCCGCGCGTCTCGACTCGTGCGTCGAATCCACGTCCCTCGCGCGGAACTTGCTCCGTGCGTACCTCTCCGCCCTCCCCGCCGGCGACCGTTTCCGCGATGTCGCCGAACTCCTCCTGAGCGAGTTGTTCGCCAATGCCGTGCAGCATTCCGACGCGGAGGATGACCGGCTCATCGAGGTCCGGTTCGCCCTCATCGGCAACCTCCTCCGACTCGAAGTCCACGATGCCGGAGGCGGCCGCGCGACCCTCCGCGCCGCCCACCCGAACGACGAGAGCGGACGCGGGCTCTTCCTCGTCAGCGAACTCTCCGAGCGCTGGGGCTGCTGCCCGCGTGCCGGCGGGGTGGGCAAGTTCGTCTGGGCGCTCGTCGCACCCTCCTTCTCCTCCGCTCACTCCCTCGTCACCACCTGAGAGCCCACTGCCGATGCCCTCGATCCGCCTCACCATGCTCGCCAAGCACGCCCTGGCCCGGGGTAGCACCCCCGCCGAGACCTACGCCCTCCTCGCACACCGAAGCCGCAAGCCCCTGCCCTCCGCCCGCGCCGTCTGCCTCGCCCTCGACATCCCTCTTGCGGAGACCACGCGCCGTCTCGACGACTGCTACGACGCCCTCCTCGCCAACCCCCGCCCCAACACCGAGGCAGACACCGGCGAAGTCCTCGAAGCCCTCGGCATCTTCGACATCCCCAAACAACTCGACGACCGCGAACTCGCGATCGTCGATCTCTTCCTCATCGCCATCGACGCCATGGGCGGCATCCGCGCCGGACACCAACACGGCCTGGAGCGCTGGTTCACCACCGGCAACCTCACCACCGCCTACCTCTCCCTCACCGCCGCCAGCCCCCTGAGCCCCGTCCGACGAACCCCTGATCACACCCCGAACTCCCCATCCCCGCCCTGCACACCACCAGGTGGGGACGGCAGAAGCATCCGCGCGCTACTTCCAGTGCTGTGGGTCTATGCGGGAACGCGACTGAGGGCGCGTCCGCCCTTGTTCCGCTACGGCCACGGTCCGTAGCTTGTCGTGCACCACCTAAAGAGGGGGCACAGTGAAGCTGACTGTGATCGCAGGCGGTCCTTTCGGCGCATTCGGTGACCGGAGTGGCAGTGGGGACTACCCGACCGTCTTCGTCACCGATCGAGGCACAATCGCCGTACAGGGACACGACGTTGGCCACACCACTCCGAGTGGGGAATTCGCAGAGTGGAACAGTGCTCGAACCTGAACATCAAAGGCGCCAGCGGAAAGACCTTGCGGAAGCCTTGAGGGGCCTCCGCAAGGCTTCCGGGCTTTCCGGCGAGCGGCTCGCGAAGCGCTGCAACATGAGCCAGTCGAAAATCAGTCGGATAGAAACCGGGAGGACTCTTCCCACAGTCGTCGACGTGCAATTGATCCTCTCAGCCTTCGAGGGCGTTCCACCCGAGGTGGCCGGGGAACTGCTCAACCTCGCCAGAGCGGCAAACGTCGACTACGTCGCCTGGCGCACCTACGCCAGGCTCGGTCTCTACCAGAAGCAGGCCGAACTCAAGGCATTGGAAGAGTCGTCACGTCTGATGCGGCACTTCCTCCCGGCGATCCCTACCGGGCTCCTCCACGTGCGCGAGTACGCCACGGAGACGTTGACTCCGACCGTCGGGAGCGCTCCGGCAAGGAATGTGGCCAGGGTGGTGCAGGCACGACTGGACCGGCAGTCAATCCTGGACGACC
This sequence comes from Kitasatospora sp. NPDC051170, assembly GCF_044455705.1. Taxonomy (NCBI): domain Bacteria; kingdom Bacillati; phylum Actinomycetota; class Actinomycetes; order Kitasatosporales; family Streptomycetaceae; genus Kitasatospora; species Kitasatospora sp. NPDC051170. The sequence continues at coordinate 129,635 of NZ_JBITFA010000017.1, forward strand.
CTGACCGCCACTTCGTGTTCCTGTTGACCGAGCAAGCTGTCAGATGGCAACGGGCAAGCCTGCCGGTGATGGCGACCCAGGCGCTCCACATGGCTGCGGTTTCCGAGAAGCCCAACGTGGAGATCTCGATCATCCCGCAAGGCGTCCCGGTCCGTGGCACGCCGATGAATATCTTCGTGATCTATGACGATCGCCTGGTCACGGTTGAGTTGTTCTCCGGCGAGGTGGTTCTACGGAACCCGCAGGACATCGATCACCATGCAGAACTGTTCGACATGTTCCTCGGCCATGCCCTCACAGGTGCGGATTCCTCTGCATTCCTCCGAAAATGCGCGGACGATTTCATGCGGAAGCTCGACTGACCATGGACCCCGAAACTCGACACCCCTAGCGTGGTTTCTCGACGAACAGAGTCCCGAGAATCACCGGCACTGCGCAGGAAGTCGGCGCGGCCGACTTCCTGTACCACCCAAACTCCCGCCCCGACTGCGGCGGGTTGTCAGAACAAGGAGGACCCATGACCCGAACCCCCGCGCCCTGGGGCATCAGCAGGATGGGGCCGTACGCGGCCACCACCACGCTCCCGGCGCACACCCCCGTAATCGACCCCGAGACGCAGATCGCCGTCATCGTGGACGAGCACGGCCGAACCGTTGAACTGGGCAGCCACGGCACCAGCACGAGCGGCCTGACGCCCACCACGACCGCCCCGGGTGACGGGTCCAGCCCGGGTGGCGCCACCGACGCGGACAGCACCGAGTCGTACGACCAGGACCAGAGTTCCGGCTGATGCGTGACAGCAGGTCGGTGCTGGTGCTGACCAACCCCTACGACGTGACTGCGGACGTGGTGCTGCGGCTTCTCGCCGAGCGCCGGGTTCCCGTCGTCCGTCTCGACCCCGGCACCGACCTGCACGCGGGTGCCTCGCTGACCGCCACGTACGGTACAGGCGATCAGCGGGGCACCCTGCGCACGGCGAGCCGGGAGATCGACACCACGCGGATCCGGTCCGTGTGGGTGCGCAGGCCCTCGCCCTACGAAGGACCGCCCGATCTGACCGGCCAGGACCGCCGGTTCGCCGCAGAGCAGGCCCTGTGGGGCGCCGGGGGCATCCTCGCGTCACTGCCTGGCGCGCACTACGTCAATCATCCGTGGAGCAACCGGGCCGGCGAGTTCAAGCCCGCGCAGCTCTCGACCGCGCAGCGCTGCGGGTTCCTGGTGCCCAGTACGGTGATCACCGACGACCCGGACGAGGCGCGGACGTTCGCCGCGCAGCAGTCCGGCGGAGTGGTCTACAAACCCGTGTGGAACTCGCGCTACCGCGCGGACGATCAGCCGCACAGCGTATGGGTTCGGGAGGTCCACGCGGCGGAGATCACCGACGCCGTGTCCGTCTGCCCCCACATGTTCCAGGCCAAGGTGGACAAGGCGTTCGACGTGCGGGTGACCGCTGTGGGCCGCCGACTGTTCGGGGTCCGGATCGACAGCCCCGATCTCGACTGGCGTTACCGTCAAGACCTGATGACGTGCACACCGATCGCGGCACCCGCGCCGGTCTCGCGTGCGGTTGCGGCCTATCTCGCCGAACTCCGTTTGCATTACGGCGCGTTCGACTTCGCCGTGACCCCTGCGGGTGACTGGTACTTCCTTGAGTGCAACCCGAACGGCCAGTGGGCCTGGCAGCCGGCGCAGACCACCGCCGCCATCGCCCGAGCTCTCACCGACCAACTGGAGAAAGGCCCCGACACGTGAGCACATCGGCTCGGCTTCGCAGCGCCCTGGCGGACAGACTCGCCGAGGACGGCACCCTGACCGAACCCGAGTGGCGCAGCGCAGCCACCACGGTTCCCCGCGAGCTGTTCACGGGGGCCTACCTCCTGCCGGTGGCGGGCAGCGTCCCCACCAGCTACCGGCCCGTCCGTGAGGGCGATCCCGGGTGGCTGGAGGGCGTCTACTCCGACGAGACGCTGATCACCCAACTGGACGGCCGGGTCAGGCCCGACGACGTGACCGAGGACGCCGTGACCGGCTCCCCGTCATCATCGTCCACCCTGCCGTCCCTGGTGCTGCGGATGTGGCAGCAACTAGGCGCGGAGGCCGGTCACCGGGTGCTGGAGATCGGCACCGGAACCGGGTACTCGACCGCCCTCGGCGCGCACCGCCTCGGGGACGCCAACCTGACCAGCATCGAGTACGACCCGGTGGTCGGAGGAGCAGCCGCCACGGCGCTCAAGACGGCCGGGTTCTCGCCCCGGCTGATCATCGGTGACGGGCTGCGCGGCGACCCTCAGGGCGGGCCGTACGACCGGCTGATCGCCACCTGTTCGGTCCGGTACGTCCCGCTGCCCTGGCTGCACCAGGTGAAGCCCGGTGGGAAGATCTTGGCCACCCTCTCCGGGTGGAGCTACGCGAGCGCTCTGGCGCTGCTCGACGTGACCGGCCCCGGAGAGGCCACGGGCCGTTTCCTCCCCGGGTGCACCAGTTTCATGATCGCCCGACCGCACGACCGGCCGCCCCGTCCGACGCTGGCCCTGCTCCCCGGAGAGGAGCGTCCGAGTCAGATCGACCCCGCCAAGCTCGACGACTGGACCGGCGGTTGGGTCGCCCAGCTCGCGGCCCCCTCCGCCGAACGCATGGGGGCAGGGGCCGAACAGATCCTCTGGGACGTGGCCACCGGTTCGCAGGCCCGGACGACCCCCAACCCTGACGGCGGGTGGACCGTCGTCCAACGCGGCCCCGTGTGTCTGTGGGACCGGGTGGAACGAGCCGTGCAGCAGTGGCATGCCGCCGACGAGCCGCGCCAGGAACAGTTCGGGATCACGGTCTCGGCCGCCGGACAGCGCGTATGGCTCGGCTCCGAGGACGGCCCCGGGTGGGACCTCCCGATCTGATATCGGGCCTGCGCCACCCAGACCACACGCCGCAGCTGGACCTGCCCGCCCGGGCGGGATCAGGCTCCGCGTGCCCCGCCCGGCTGGGCGGGGCACGCCGAGGCCGGGGGCGGGCACCCGCCGGAAGGCGGGTGGGGGGTGGATGGTGGGGAACGGCGGAAGAACTCCTCAGCGAAGCGGATGATGCGCGGGTGTTCACCCGGCACCTAGGCATACGAGCACACAACCACCCCCCGCGCGTGGCATGAGCGGGCCGGGCGGCGCCCCGCCGCTAGCGTGGCCGCATGGGCGTCGTGCAGGGACTGGATCTGGCCGGGTTGCGCCGGGTGTACGGGCGGACGGGCAGTCGGCTGTTCTACACCTGGGTGGCGCGCAACGCCCGGCACTGGGGGTGGACGGAACCGGGGCAGTCGAAGTGGCGGCTGTGGCGCGCGCAGCGGCAGTTGCAGGACGTGCTGGGCCGCAGGCTCGCCCTGCGGCCGGGCGCGCGGGTGCTGGACGCCGGGTGCGGGGCGGGGGTGGTGGCCCGGGCGATGGCCACGCGGTTCGGGCTGGTCGTGGACGGCGTGGACGTGCTGGACTTCCACCTCGCCGAGGCCCGCCGCCTGAGCGAGCGCGCCGCGCTGGGCGTCCGTACGGTCTTCACCTGGGCCGACTACCACGATCTCCCGTACGCGACGGGTGAGTTCGACGGCGCCTACGCCATGGAGACCCTGGTCCACTCCTACGACCCGCCCCGCGCTCTCGCGGAGTTCCACCGGGTGCTGCGCCCCGGCGGGAAGCTGGTCCTGCTGGGCCCGATGGCCACCGGCCCGCTGGAGGAGTTGCCGCCCGGCAAGCGCGAGCTGCTGGAGCCGTTCCTGGACGCGATGGCGATGACCGGCGCCCGGGTCTTCCACGCCGGGAACCTGTCGCGGCTGCTCACCGAGGCCGGGTTCGAGGTGGAGGAGGCCCTGGACGCGAGCGCGTACTACGCGCCGACCGCCGAGGCGGTGCACACCGCCTTCCGCCTGCCGTGGGAGGTGCTGCGCCGCTGCGGCGATCCGGCGCGGTGGCTCAATCTCCGTTCCACGGTGGAGATGTACGACGTACGGGAGTGCGTCGCCTGGTACGTTCACACCGCCGTCAAGCCCGCGAGGTGACCCGAGCCATGGCTTCCCCGCTCCCCTACCCGTCCGGCTGGTTCTGCGTCGGCCGCGCCCGCGACCTGCCGCCGGGGCGGGTGCGGACGGCCCGCCTGGCGGGCGAGGACGTGGTGATGTACCGGACCCGCCGGGGCGCCGCGCGGGCGGTCGGGCCGCACTGCCCGCACCTGGGGGCGCACCTCGGGGCCGGCGGGCGGGTCCGGGGCGAGGAACTGGTGTGCCCGTTCCACGGGTTCGCCTTCGCTCTGGACGGTTCCTGCCTCGGTGCCCCGGACGGCACTCGACTGCGCGCCGCACTGACGCTTCGTCACTTCGCCGAGCGCGACGGCATCCTGTTCGTCTGGTGCGGCGATGGGGCGCCCTCCTGGGAGCTGCCGCCGCCGGTCGGGGTGCGCCCGCTCGCCTGGTGGAGCGGGGAGTTGCGCTCGCACCCGCAGGAGGTGATGGAGAACAGCGTGGACTTCCGGCACACGGTGGTTCTGCACGACCTGGACACCCGGGAGACCGCCCCGCCGGAGGTGGACGGCCCGCTGTTCACCGTCCACCAGCGCACCGTCACCCGCTTCCCAGGGCTGGGCGCGGTCAGCCTGGAGCAGCCGGTGGCCCTGGCGGGACTGGGCCTGATGCGGCTGACGGCCGAACTCCCGCAGCTGGGGACCACGTTGCGGGTGTGGGTGATGCCGACACCGCTCGGCCCGTGGCTCACCCGGGTGCGGTTCGCGGTGACGAGCACGGTGCCGCTGCCGGGATCGATGCCGGGATCGGTGCCGGGGCCCGGTTCGCTGAAGGCCGTCGACCGGGCGGCCTCCTGGCTGGCCCTGCAGGCGTCGGTGCGGATCATCAAGCAGGACCGGCCGGTACTGGAGCACAAGCGCTACCTGCCGCACCCCCATCTGGTGCCCGGGGAGCGGTCGATCGGCCTGTTCCGCCGCTGGGCCCGCCAGTTCTACCCGCAGGACGCGCACTAAGTCTCGCCCGGCGCCGCGAGGGCCTCCCACACCGGGTCGGGCAGCCCGGGTACGGACCGTCCTTCGGCCTGCCAGCGCCGGGCCAGCTCGGCGTAGATGGGCACCTCCGGATCCTCGGCCGGCGGGCGCTCCGTCGGCCGCTCCACCGGACGTTCCGCAGAGCGCTCCAGCACATGCAGGATCGTTTCCTCAACCGGTCGCCGCCATCGCCGCGGTACCGGCATCACCCCAAATCCACTCACACCCGCCCAACGGACCCCACCCGCCCCTGGACACGGCCGCGTCAACGGGCAACGCCCCCGTCAGCCACACGTACGGGTGGCCCGCACCCCCATCGGGCACGCACGAGAAGTCGGACGGGCCGACTTCTCGTGCACGCCCTAAGGCACATCCCACCTCAGCGCCGACGCCCCGCCGCCAGCAGCTCCGGCACGGTGGCCAGCTTCACCCGGGGCCGCCCCTCGGCCTCGCCCCGGGCGCGCTCCGCCCGTTCCACCGCCCGCAGCTCCTTGAGCCCGACGGCGTCCGGCCGCCGCGCGCGCACCAGCTTCCCGAAGTCCCGCCCGCTCCCCACCGGGGTGGACAGCGCCCGGGCCTCGGCGTCGTCCAGCAGCGCGTCGACGGTCTCCCGGGCGCAGGCCCGGTTGGCGCCGATCCCGCCGGACGGGCCGCGCTTGGCCCACCCGACCACGTACGCGCCGGGCAGCGGCCGTCCGCCGGCCGGGTCCACGACCCGCCCGCCCTCGTGCGCGACCGTCCCCGCCGCCTCGTCGAACGGCAGCCCGGGCACGGGCACGCCCCGATGCCCGATCGACCGCACGACCAGCCCCACCGCCAACGTCTCCCGCTCGCCCGTCGCCGCCACCGCATCATCACCCAGCGCCGTACGCTGCACCGTCACCCCGGCCACCCGCCCGTCCGCGCCCGCCACGAGCTCGACCGGCGCCGACAGGAACCGCAGCACGATCCGCCGCCCCTCCGCCGACTCCGCGTCCGCCCCCGCCCCCGCCCCGTACGGGACGAACCGCAGCCCCGCGAGCAGCGCCGCCCGCGAGCCGGGCGCGGCCGACTCGATCGCGGCCCGCACCTGCGGATGGTCCTCGACGACCAGTTCGACGCCCGGCAGTTCGCGCAGCGCCAGGAACTCCGCCCTCGTCCACGCCGCCTGCTCGGGCCCGCGCCGGGCCAGCAGGACGACCTCCCGCACCCGCCCGCCGCGCAGCGCCGCGAGCGCGTGGTCGGCGATGTCGGTGGCGGCGAGCCGGTCCGGGTCGGTGAGGAGGATCCGGGCGATGTCGACGGCGACGTTGCCGGTGCCGATCACCGCGACCCGTTCGACGTCGAGCCGCACGGCCCCGGCCGGGACGGTGGGTTCGGCGTTGTACCAGCGGACGAGGGTGGTGGCGGGCAGGCTGCCGGGCAGGTCCTCGCCGGGGATGTCCAGGCGCCGGTCTGCGGCGGCGCCGACCGCGTAGACGACGGCGTGATGGTGGGCGGCGAGTTCCTCGTGGGTCACGTCCGTGCCGACCTCGACGTTGAGGTGCATCCGCAGCCTCGGGTCGTGGAAGACGCTCGCGAAGCTCTCCGCGATCCGCTTGGTGGACTGGTGGTCGGGTGCGACGCCGTGGCGCAGCAGCCCGCCGGCGACGGGCAGCCGGTCGATCATGGTGATCTCGGCGCCGGTGGAGCGCAGCAGTTCCTGCGCGGTGTACCCGGCGGACGGCCCGGTGCCGACGATGGCCACCCGCAGCGGGCCCACGCCTCCCGGCAGGCTGCGCGGGAAGCTGGGCGCGCCCCAGGCGTGGTCGCTGGGATTGTCGCGGAACCAGTCGCGGTTGATGGGGCCGAACGCGGTGTCGGGCCCGCGCAGCCGGTCGACGGGGAAGATCGCGTCGACGGGGCAGGCGTCGGCGCAGGCGCCGCAGTCGATGCAGGCCACCGGGTCGATGTAGAGCATGTCGGTGGTGCCGAACTCCGGTTCGTCCGGGGTCGGGTGGATGCAGTTGACCGGGCAGACGGACACGCAGGAGGCGTCGTTGCAGCAGTTCCGGGTGATCGCGTAGGCCATGGCGGGGGTGGGGTCCTCGCTGTGATGAGTGAAGTGACGATCCGTCAGAGCATGTGCAAGCGGCGGTAGATGGCCGCCGATCGCCTGGTGAGCAGCCCGGTCTCGGCGAGGAAGGCCATCAGGTGCCGGGAGCTGGTGCGCATCATCGCCTTGCGGTGCTCGTTGGCCGCGGCCTCGGCGAGCGCCCGGTCGACGTCGAGGCCCGCGGCCCGGTAGACGCCGGGGTGGACCATGCTGGTGACGATGATGTACGCGCAGACGGCGATGCCCGCGGCGGCGTGGCGGCGGCGGGCGGGGCCGGCGTGGCGCATCCGTTCCCGGATCTCCTGCCGGGCGAACTTCATGTGCCGGGATTCCTCGACCACATGGATGCGGGAGGTGCCGCGCACGATGTCGAGGACGTTCTCGCCGCGCATCCAGTCGCGCTGCATGACGTCGAGCACCTCCTCGGCCACCAGGATGCCGCCGTAGGCGAGTTCGCCCCTGGCGAGGGACTTGAAGAGGCGCCCGGCCTGGGCGATGAGCCTGTTGGGCCGGTAGGCGGGGACGCCCATCTTCTCGCAGGCGCGGGCGAACATGATCGAGTGGCGGCACTCGTCGGCGATCTCGGTGAGCGCGAAGCGGAATTCGGCGCTGGCCGGGTCGTTGAGGTACTGGTCGCGCAGCACCATCTGCTGGAGGATCATCTCGAACCAGATGCCGGTGTTCATGATCGAGCAGACCTCGTGCCGGGTGAGCGTGACCCGCTGCTGCTCGCTCATCTCGTCCCAGAGCCGGGTGCCGTAGAGGGTGCTCCACTCCGGGTTCAGGCCGTGGTGTTCGGGCGGCAGGGGCGCGTCCCAGTCGATCTCGACCGAGGGGTCGTAGGAGAGGGTGGCGGCCGACTCGAGCAGCCGCTTCGAGACGTCGTCGTCCGCCGTGGTGTGCCGCTGCTCGTGCCGGCGGTCATTCCGGTGGGTCCCGCCCTGCCGGTCCTGCCGGTCCTGCCGGTCCCGCTGGTCCTGCCGGTCCCGCTGCCGCGCCACCGGGTCGGTGAGAGCCATGGCTGCCTCCTGGTGCCTGCTCCTGCGGATGCCCGCTCACCCGCTTATTAGACGGACAGTACAATAAGAGCGCCCGCCCGAGAACCCCCCGCGCGCGCCTACGAGGGGCCCTACGCCGGGGGCCCTACGCCGGGGGCCGCCGGGTGAACGCCGCCCGGTACGCGCTGGGCGTCAGGCCCGTGCGCCCCGCCAGGTGGCGCCGCAGCGAGTCGGGGGTGGCCAGGCCGCTGAGCCGGGCCACCTGCTCCATCGGCAGTTCCGTCGTCTCCAGCAACTCCTGCGCCCGGATGACCCGTTGGTGCAGCAGCCACTGCAACGGGCTCAGGCCCGTCTCCTCGTGGAAGCGCCGGGTCAGCGTCCGGACGCTGGTGGCCGCGTGCGCCGCCAACTCGCCCCGGGTGAGCGGCTCGTGGAGCCGGTCCAGGGCCCACGCCCGCGTCCCCGCCAGCGAGGTGCCGGACTCCGGCGGCAGCGGCGTGGCGATGAACTGTGCCTGCCCGCCCGGTCGTACGGGAGCCGCGACCACCAGCCGGGCGGTGGCGTTGGCCGTGGCGGCGCCGTAGTCGGAGCGCACCAGGTGCAGGCACAGGTCGATGCCCGCGGAGAGCCCGACGGAGCTCAGCAGGTTACCGTCCTCGACGTAGAGCACGTCCGGGCGCAGCCGCACCTCGGGGTAACGGGCGCTGAACTCCTCGGACTTGGCCCAGTACGTGGTCGCGCTGCGCCCGTCCAGCAGGCCCGCCCGGGCGAGCACGAACGCGCCGGTGCAGATCGAGGCGACGCGCTTGCCGCCCCCGGCCGCCCGGCGCAGCGCGGCGAGGACGGCGGGCTCGATCTCCTCGCGGGCGGCGGTGCCGGTCACGATCACGGTGTCGGCGTCCTCGACGGCCTCCAGCCCGTACGGGACGGTGACCACCATGCTGCTGCTCGTCGCGATCCGGCCGGGCCGGGCGGTGCAGATGCGCACCTCGTACCCGGGGCGGCCGTCGACGGCGGTGGCGCCGAGGACGAGTTCGGGGATGGACAGGTCGAAGGTGGTGGCGGGGGGAACGGCGACGACGACGCGGTGTGCGGCCGGCTGCGAGACGGACATGGCCCGAACCTCCGGATGTCTGGCATTCGGGCCACTACCCTACGGGTCCTCCGCCCCCGAAGCTGGAACGGCCAACCCCCCTCCACCACCCGGGAGTACACCCGTGTCCACGTACGTCGTCGTCGGCGCCGGAGCCACCGGAGCGGCCACCGCGCGCCTGCTCGCCGAGTCCGGGGAGCGCGTCCGCCTCCTCACCCGCCGGGGCTCCGGCCCCGACCACCCGGGGATCGAGCGGATGCCGCTGGACGCCACCGACACCGGCCGGCTGACCGAGGCCCTCCGAGGCGCGGACGTGCTGCTCAACTGCGCCATGCCCGCCTACGACCGCTGGCCGGCCGACTTCCCGCCACTGGCCGCCGCCCTGCTGACGGCGGCCGAACGCGCCTCGGCCGACTACGTGATGCTCGGCAACACCTACGGCTACGGGCCGGTCGAGGGGCCGGCCACCGAGGGCCTCCCGATGGCGCCGAGCAGCGTCAAGGGCACCGTCCGGGCCCGGATGTGGGAGGACGCGCTCGCCGCCCACCGGGCCGGACGGGTCCGGGTGACGGAGATCCGGGCGAGCGACTACCTCGGCGCGGGCGCCTACTCGCCGTTCACGATCATGGTCGGCGCCCAGGTCCTGGCCGGCGGCCCCGTCGCCTACCCGGGGGACCTGGACGCGCCGCACAGCTGGTCCTACACCGTCGACACCGCCCGCACCCTGATCGCCGCCGCCCGCGACGACCGCTCCTGGGGCCGGGCCTGGCACGTGCCGTCCACCTCCGAGGCCACCGTCCGCGAGCTCGCCGAGGAGCTGGCCCGCACGGCGGGGGCGCCCGCGCCGCGCCTCGGGCGGATGACCCGCGCGGAGCTGAAGGAGGTCGCGCGGACCGACTCGGTCATGGCGGAGTTCCCCGAGATGCTCTACCTCTACGACCGCCCGAACCTCCTCGACGCCTCCGAGACCGCCGCAGCCCTGGGCCTCGAACCGACGCCGCTCGACGTGGTCCTCAAGGAGATGGCCTCCGCCTGAGGCCGCCCCCTCACGCCCCGGCCGCCCGCCGCGCCCGCTCGCTCAGGTGCCGCCGCTCGGGGGCGCTGGACGTACGGGCGGCGGCGGCCCGGTACGCCTGTGCGACCACCGCAGGCTCCGCGCCCGCCTGTTCGAGCAGGTGGGCGCGGACGGCGAGGAGGCGGTGGTGGCGGGCCAGGCGCTTGTCCGCGGCCAGCGCCTCCGTGCCGTCCGCGCCTCCGCCGGCCCCGTCCAGCACCGCCAGACCCACCGCCGGCCCGTACACCTGCGCGAGGGCGACGACCCGATTGAGCGCCACCACCGGGTTGGCGTCGAAGGCGAGCAGCAGGTCGTACAGGACCAGGATCTGCGGCCAGTCCGTCTCCTCCGCGCTCGCCGCCTCGCTGTGCACCGCCGCGATGGCGGCCTGCACCTGGTACGGACCGACCGGCCCACCGGGCAGCACGGCGGCGATCAACTCCAGGCCCTCCTCCAGGAGTTCGCGCCGCCACAGCCGCCGGTCCTGCTCCGCCAGCGGCACCAGCTCGCCGTAGCGCCCGGTGCGGGCGGGCCGGCGGGCGTCGGTGAGCAGCATCAGGGCGAGCAGCCCGGCCGTCTCGGCGTCCTCGGGCACCAGGCGCAGCAGCAGCCGGGTGAGCCGGATCGCCTCGCCCGCGAGCCGGGGCGCGGTCAACTCCTCGCCGTCACTGGCCGTGTAGCCCTCGTTGAAGATCAGGTACAGCACCTGCCGGACCTCGCCCAGCCGCGCCGCCAGGGCCCCTTCCCCCTCCAGCGGCGCAAAGCCGCCACCCGCCGCGCGGATGCTCTGCTTGGCACGGCTGATGCGCTGCGCCATCGTCGGCTCGGGCACCAGGAAGGCGGCCGCGATCTGCGCGGTGGTCAGCCCGCCGACGGCGCGCAGGGTGAGCGCGATGCGGCTCGGCGCGGACAGCGTCGGGTGGCAGCAGAGGAACAGCAGCGCGAGCGAGTCGTCGGCGGCGCCCTCGTCGGGCCCGGAGTCGGCGGGCGGCGCGAGCAGCGCGGACTGCGGGGTGGCCGTGGCGAGCGCCTCCTCGCGGCGGCGGCGGGCGGAGTCGCTGCGCACCTGGTCGAGCAGCTTGCGGCTCGCGACCGTCACCAGCCAGCCGCGCGGGTTGTCCGGCAGGCCGTCCTCGGGCCAGTGCAGCGCGGCCGCCAGCAGGGCCTCCTGCACGGCGTCCTCGCACAGGTCGAAGTCCCCGTAGCGGCGCACCAGCACCCCGAGGGCCTGCGGCGCGAGGTCGCGCAGCAGCCCCTCGACGGCCGTTACTCCCCCGCCCCCGGTCACTCGCCCGCCGGCGACTCGTGCAGGATCGGCCACAGCTCCACGGGCTCGACGTCCGCGAACGGCATGTCCGCCGCGATCTGCTGGGCCCGCTCCAGGCTCTCGCAGTCCAGCAGGTAGAAGCTGGCCAGGTACTCCTTGGTCTCCAGGTACGGCCCGTCGGTGACGACCGGCGCGCCCTCCGCCCGCCGCACCAGCTGCGCCGCGGCGGCGTCGGCGAGCCCGTACGCGCCGATCAGCTCGCCGGTCTCGCGGTAGCGGGCGTTGAACGCCTCCTGCCGGGCGATCGCCTCCGGCCATGCCTCGGCCGGGAAGGAGTCCCACTTGGCCTGGTTGCCGTAGATCATCGCGACGTACTTCATTCCGGTTCTCCCGTTCCGCTGAGCGCGGCACACCCGGTCGGTGTGCCCTCATCCAGGAGACGGAGCCGACGGCGCCCCCTCGACACAGCGAACGACATTCTTCCGGAATCCCCTCCGACAGGAACTCCGAGAGGAACTCCGAAAGGGACTCCGCCAGGAACTCCGAAGATCATCCGCCCCCGCGCCGCCGGTCCCGCGCGTCGAACGCCGCCAGGGAGCGCGCGCCCGGCCCGAGGGCGCGCCGCAGCGCCTCCACCTCCGTACGGTCCAGCCCGCCCAGCGCCTCGGCGAGTTCGGCCGCCGCGTCCTCGGCGATCTCCGCCGCCACCGCCTCCAGCGGCGTGCGCGGCCCCAGCTTGCCGACCGCCCCCGCCGCCCGGGCCGGGGTGAGCAGCGCCGAGGCCCGGGCGAGCAGCCACCCGGGCACCCCGGCCGCGCCCTCGGGCGGGACGAGGTACGGGCGGGCGCCGTCGTAGCGCTCGTCCTCGGCGAAGGCCCGCTGCTTCACCTTGAGCACCGGCCGCGCCTTCGCCCCCGGCGCGCCGCTCTCCCACCACTCCCCGGCGGGCTTCAGGACGTACCCCTCGGCCAGGTTGTCGGCCGGCTCGGCCAGCCCGGGCAGCTCAGCCAACCCGGGCAGCTCAGCCAGCCCGGGCAGCCCGAACAGCGCCGGCACCCTGCTCGGGTACGCCACCGGCAGCTGCTGCAGCACGCCGAGCGGCCCGCGGCCGAGCAGCGGCACGCAGACCAGCCCGGCCGCGTCCGCGGCGCCACGCAGCGCCCGGTCCGCGACCCAGCGCCGCCCCTCGCCCGTCTCCACGGTGGCGTCGAACGGCAGCCAGCGCAGCCCCGGCGCGTACCAGACGCCCGTCTGCACCGGCTCCACCCCGGCCTCGGCGGGCACCTGCGGATGCGGGTACCGCCCACCGGCCAGCTCCCCGTAGACCGTCACCACCCCGCCGCCTTCCCCCCGCAGTACGGAGGCCAACCGCGCTGCCGCCACGGCGAGTTCGGGCCAGATCCGGCTCACGCCGAAGAAGGCGTCCAGCCCCTCGTCCCCCAGCAGCTCCCGCCGCTTGGCCGCCCGCACGGCGCCGTCCGCCGCGCAGACCACCGCGAAGTGCGCGCCGTGCACCTTCTCGGCGGCGGTCCACTCCCGGCTGCCGGGCGCGTCGGGGCGCCCCTTCGCGGGGATCTTGGGGTACGGGGCGAGGCTCTCGTCAGCGGACACCCGCCGATCCTCGCCGGATCGCCCGCCCTCGGGCAAAGGGGTATTCACCGCAGGACGGGCCCTACGGCGCGTCGATCGAGCGCAGGTACGCGAGCACCGCCCGTACCCGCCGGTGGCCGCCGTCCGAGGCGGGCAGGCCGAGCTTGGCGAAGATGTTCCCGATGTGCTTGTTCACCGAGGTCTCGGCGATGAACAGCAGCCCGCCGATCGCGCCGTTGCCGTGCCCCTCCGCCATCAGGGCGAGCACCTCGCGTTCGCGTGAACTCAACGCTGCCAGAGGGTCGTTGTGCACCCGGCGCACCATCAGCTGGGAGATCACCTCCGGGTCCATCGCGACGCCGCCGGCCGCCACCCGCTCCAGCGCGTCCAGGAACTCCTCCACCCGGCCGACCCGGTCCTTGAGCAGGTAACCGACCCCGGAGGCGCCGTCGGCCAACAGCCGGGCGGCGTAGGCGTGTTCGACGTACTGGGACAGCATCAGCACCGGCAGCCCGGGCAGCCGCTCCCGGGCGGCGACCGCGGCCCGCAGCCCCTCGTCCCGGAAGCCCGGGGGCAGCCGGACGTCCAGGACGGCCGCGTCCGGGCGGTGCCTCAGCAGGGCGGGCAGCACCTCGCCGCCGTCCTCGACGGCCTCGCACACCTCATGGCCGCCAGCGGTGAGCAGCAGCGAAATGCCCTCCCGCAGCAGGGCGTTGTCCTCGGCGATCACGATCCGCACGGCAGCTCCACTCTCAACTCGGTCGGCCCTCCGGGCGGACTGTCCAGCTCGGTGACGCCGTCGAACGCGGCGACGCGGCGCTCGATGCCGCGGATCCCGCTGCCGGCCCCGGGCACGGCGCCTCCCCGCCCGTCGTCCCGCACGGCGAGGTGGATCGCCCGCGCGGTGATGCGCAGGTGCACCCGGCCGTGCTCGGCGCCGCTGTGCTTGGCGGTGTTGGTGAGCGCCTCGGAGAGGACGAAGTACGCGGCGGCCTCCACCGCGACGGGGGCCCGCACCCCGACCGTCCCGTCCTCGACGTCCAGTTCGGTGGGAATCTGGCAGGCCGCGACCAGCGAGCGGGCCGCCTCCGCGAGGCCGTGGTCGAGCAGCACCGGCGGGTAGATCGAGCGCACCGCCTCGCGCAGGGAGCGCACCGCCTGCTCGGTCACCTCGCGGGTGCGCTCCAGCATGGCGAGGGCCTCGGGCAGCTGGTCCGGCCCGGCCTCCAGCGCCCGCTGCACCAGGGCCAGCCGCAGCGACACCGACACCATCCCGGCCTGCGCGCCGTCGTGCAAGTCCCGTTCGATGCGCCGAAGTTCGGCGGCGTGCGCCTCCAGCGCCTCGGCCCGGGTGACGGTCAGCTCCTGCACCCGCGCGGCCAGCGACACCCGTCGGCGGCGCGGCCGCAGCAGTGCCCGGGCGGCCAGCGCGTGCAGCTGCGCGCACCAGGGCAGCAGCCACCCGGCGAGCACGGCGTACGCGAGACCGAGGGCGAAGGCCGCCGACACGGCCCACCAGGAGTCGATCTCCCAACTCAACAGCTGCGGGGGCCGGGGCACCGCCTGCCACCACAGCGGGACGGTCAGCCAACTCGCCGCGCCCGCGCACAGCATCAGCGACAGCGCGGCGCCGAGGACGCCGAGCAGCCCGTGGACGGGCAGCCAGAGCAGGTCGGCATAGGTGGCGCGGTCGGTCAGCATCGCCTGGGCGCGGGCCAGGGGCCTGCCCTCGGCGGGCCGGTGGTCGGAGGGGATCTCGCAGTCCAACCACCGCCCGGCCCAACGCCGTTGGGCGTCGGCGGCGCGCCGGAGACGGCTCAGCGCGGGCGGCAGCAGGTACAGCCCGGGGCCGATCAGGCTCAGCACGGCCACGGCGAGCAGCACGTACACCCCGGCGAGGGCCACCAGCCCCGTCCCACCGGCCACGAGCACGTACCGCAGCGCGGCCGCGAACCGCCGCCCGAACCCCCGCAGGCCGTCCACCCCCGGCACCCCGCGTCGAACCGCCACTCCGCCTCCCCCACTCCGCCTCCCCCGGCCCGGCCTCGCCCGGTGGCCGACGCTACCAACCTCCGCAGCCGGAAGGCCAAGACAGGCCCTACCGCCCCCGAACCGCCCTCCCGAGCTGCCCGACCAGCAGTTCCTCCGCCTCCCCCGCCCCGAGCCGCCCCACCAGCACCTGCGCCGTGAGCCCGTCCGCGAGGGCGAGCAGCGTACGGGCCTCGCGGCGCGGGTCGGCGGCCCCGGCCTCGGCGAGGAGACGGTGCAGCACCTGCTCGAACTCCTCGTACCCGGCGCGCAGCACCTCCGCCAGCGCCGGATCGACGGCCGCCTGGGCGAGGAAGGCGAGCCAGATCCGCGCCTCGGCGCGGTGCTCCTCGCGCAGCAGCGCCACCTCGGTGACGGCGTGGGCGAGGGCGCCCTCGGCGGGCCGGGCGCGGACGCGGCCGGTGATCCGCGCGCCGATGTGGGCGAGGGCGAAGCGCAGCATCTCCTCCTTGGTGCGGAAACAGCGCTGGACGGCGCCCATCGACACCTCGGCGCGGGCGGCCACGTCCCGCAGGGTGGCTCCTTCGAGCCCGCGTTCGTCGATGAGGGCGCAGACGGCCTCGGCGATCCGCCGCCGCCGCTCCTCGTGGTCGACCTGTCTGGGCATCGGAGCACTCCCTCCTCGATCTCATCGATTATTCCGATGCAAGTGTATCGGTTCCTCGGCTACGGTTCCGATGCAAGCGCATCACCATCAGGAGAACCACCGACAGGAAAGGGCCCGGCCGTGCTCCTCTGGAAACTGCCCGCCGCCGCACTCGCCGCCGCCGTCCGCACCGGGGAGGTGTCCGCCCGCGAGGTCGTCGACGCCCACCTCGACCGGATCGCCGAGGTGAACCCGCAGGTCAACGCCGTCACCCAGCTCCTCGCCGACCGGTCCCGCACCGCCGCCGAGGACATCGACCGGCGCCGCGCGGCGGGCGAGACTCTGGGCCCGCTGGCCGGAGTGCCCTTCACCGTCAAGGAGTCCACCCCGATCGAGGGCGTGCCCACCACCTTCGGCCTGCGCCGCTTCTCCGCGCTCACCGCACGCGCCGACGCCGTCCCCGTCGCCCGGCTGCGCGCCGCCGGGGCGATCCCGATCGGCCACAGCAACCTGCCGACCCTGATCGTCTCCGGCATGCACACCCGCAGCGAGCTCTACGGCGACACCCGCAACCCCTGGGACGCCACCCGCACCCCCGGCGGCACCAGCGGCGGGGACGGCGCGGCCGTCGCCGCGGGCCTGGCGCCGCTCGGGCTCGGCAACGACTCCGGCGGCTCCGTACGCATCCCGGCCTCCTTCTGCGGCGTCGCCGCCCTCAAGCCGACCACCGGCCGCTTCCCCGCCGACCAGCGCGTCATCGGCCCGGAGGACCCGGGGCTCGCCTCCCAACTCCTCGTCGTGGACGGCCCGCTGGCCCGTACGGCCGGAGACCTGCGGCTCGCCTACGAGACCCTGGCGGGCCCGGACCCGCGCGACCCGCGCGCCCTCCCGGTGCCGCTGTACGGCCCGGCGCCGGAGCGGCCCGTCCGCGTCGCCCTGGTCGCCGACCCGGGCGGGCACGGCGTCCACCCCACCGTCCGCGCCGCGCTCGAACGGGCCGCCGGGGCCCTGCGCGACGCCGGCCACGAGGTGCGCGAACTCACGGACCTGCCCCGCTTCGACGAGGCGACGGAGTACTACCACGGCCTCCCCGTCACCGAGTTCGCCCCGACCTGGCCCGCCGTGCGCGAGCTGCTCGGCGAGGCGGCCTCCCGCTACATCGACTTCACCATGCGCCGCACCCCGCCGATGGACGCGGCCGGGCTGATGCGGATGACGAGCGCCACGGCGGGCATCCGCCGCGAGTGGGCCGCCCTCATGCAGGAGTACCCGCTGATCCTCGGCCCGGTCTTCACGGAGCCCCCGGTCGAGCCCGGCCTGGAGTCCCGCTCCCAGGAGGGCCGCGACCGCGTGGCCGAGGCCATGCGCCTGTGCAGCGTGACCACCCTGCTCGGCCTCCCGGCGGTCGCCGTCCCGACGGGCGTCGCGGAGGACGGCCTGCCGGTCGGCGTGCAGCTCGTCGGCACCGCCTTCCGCGAGGACCTCTGCCTCGCGGCGGCGCAGTCGGTGGAGGACCGCCTCGGCACCTTCACGCCCGTCGACCCGCGCTGAACAGCCCCTGTCCGCCGGGTGGAAATCGCGCCACACGTTGTCTTCGAAGGCCCTGTTCCGCTTCGGTCCGTACACGGCAGGCTGACGGGCATGCAGACAGAGATCCTTGAGCAGGAGGGCTACACCTCCTCCTTCGTCGACGACGCCCCGGCCCGTCAGCTGTTCCCCGGCATCGAGCTGCGCACCCTGTGGCAGGGGGCGGGCGGCTCCTCGGCGCACGTGGTGAGGCTGGAGGCGGGCTCCACCTGGGAGGGGCGCGACGTCCACGAGCCCGGCCCGGAGGAGGTCTACGTGGTGTCCGGCACCTTCAACGACGGGGCCCGCGACTACCCCGCCGGAACGTTCCTGCACGCCCCGGCCGGATCCTGGCACGTGCCGTCCAGCAGCACCGGCTGCACCCTGTTCGTCTTCTACCCCGAGGGCTGACCGCCCGCCACCCGTTGCAGGGCCGTTTCACAGCGAGTGGCGGGCGCCACAGCCACGGCCTCCCGTTCGTGATCGAATCAGCCGATGCGCCGACCTTCACGCCCCCGACGCCCGCTCACCGCCGCCACGGTGGCGGTCGCGGCCGCCACCGCCACCGCCCTCCTGGCGGGCTGCGGCACCGTCCGGGCCGGAGGCGCCGGAAGTGCCGGAGGCAGCGCCGGAGGTAGCGCCGGTGCCGAGGTCGAGCCCACCTCGACGGCCGGCGGCCCCTCCTGCACACCGGCCACCCCCGCGGCCACCGGCGGCATCCGGTTCACCCTCGGCGGCCCGGGCTGCACCACGTACGAGGTGACCAACCAGGGCACCGAACCCGCCGACGTCACCGTGCTGCTCAACCGCGTCACCGCCACCGGCGAGGCCCTGTCGAGCCTGCCCCACACCGTGACCGCCCTCGCCCCCGGCGCCACCGACCGCGGCCGCCTCGACCTCGGCACCGCCGGCCCCGGCGGCACCCCCGCCCGCCTGAAGGTCGCCACCGTCCGCAGCGTCCCCACCGCCGAGGCCCCGAAGCCCACCGGCGACTGCCCCGCGTCCGGCCTGCGCCTGTACGCGGACCAGGGCGATTCCGCGATGGGCCTGCGCGCGGTCGGCCTGCTGCTGCACAACTGCGGCACCACCCCCGTGACCCTCGACGGCTACCCCCAGCTCCAGCTCCTCGACCTGGAGCACCAGCCCGTCGACGGCGTCCGCCTCCTCTCCGGCGGCGCCGAGATCGCCACCGGCACCGGCGCCGACGCCCCGCCGAAACGATTCATCCTGCGCCCGGGCGAACGCGCCCAGTCCACTCTCGTCTGGCGCAACACCACCCAGGACGGCACCCCGGTCAACGCCCCCTACGCCCGCGTCCGCGCCACCCCGGCCTCCGCCCCCGTCATGGTCACCCCCGAGTTCGACCTCGGCACCACCGGCCGCCTCGGCATCGGCGCCTGGCAGCGGCAGGCGGACACCCCCGCAAACCCGCCCAGGCCCCCGGCGAGCTAAGCCCTCCAGCCCCGGAACTACGGATGTAGTGCCACTACTCGCGTAGTGGCACTACATCCGTAGTGACCCGTTCGGCCTAACCCTCCCCCGCCCAGGGCCCCAGCTTCGCCGGATTCCGCACCACCCAGATCCGACTCACCCGCCCGTCCGCCACGTCGAACGCCGCCACCGTCACCACGACCCCGTCCCGCAGCGCCACCAGCCCCGGCAGTCCGTTGACCGGCCGCTCCACCAGCTCCAGCCCGGGCGCCATGTCCGCGATCGCCACCATGTACTGGGCGATCCGCGCCCCGCCCTCGACCGGCCGCAGCACGGCGCCGACCATCCCGCCGCCGTCGGCCGTCATCACGGCCGCCGGGTCCAGGACGGCGACGAGCGCCGCGACGTCCCCGCCCTCCCAGGCCGTCTTCACCCGCCGCACGAGCTCCGCCCGCCCGTCCACGGCCACCGACGCCCCCTTGGCCACCGACGCCCCCTCGGCGGCCGACACCCGCCGCCTCGCCGAGGACGCCAGCTGCTTGCAGGCCGCCGCCGTACGCCCGAGGACCTCGGCGATCTCCGCGAACGGGTACCGGAACACGTCGTGCAGCACGAACGCCACCCGCTCCGCCGGCGTCATCGTCTCCAGCACGACGAGGAACGCCATCCCCACCGACTCGTCCAGCACCACCGCGTCGGCCACGTCCCCGACGCACCCCGGCAGCGGCTCCGGCAGCCACGCCCCGACGTACCGCTCCCGCCGCACCCGCGCCGAGCCGAGCACGTCCAGGCAGATCCGCCCGGTCACCGTCGTCAGCCACGCCCCCGGCGAGGCGATCTCCTCCCGCCGAGCCCCGGGCAGCGCGTACCACCGCGCGTACGCCTCCTGCACCGCGTCCTCGGCCTCGACCAGCGATCCGAGCAGGCGGTACCCGATGTTGATCAGCCGGCCCCGCTCACCGGCTATCCGGCCGTCGACAGCCTCCACACCCAACCGCCTTACCTTTCGCGGGCCCGCTTCGTCGAAAGATCGAGAGAGCCCGACCCTACCGACCCGGAAGAGGACCCGACATGGCCACCACCACCCCCGCGACGCGCAGCGCCTTCCCCTTCCTCCGCCTCGCCATCGCCCTCCAGACCCTCACGATCTTCACCCAGGCCGTCTCCGCGGGCCTGCTCCTGACGACCCACTACGGCGAGACCCTCCACAGCGCCGGGGCCCGCGTGATGTACGCCGCCTCCATGCTCTACCTCCTGGCGGCCGTGCTCGCCTGGAAGCCGGGCGGCGGCCCGCTGCGCCCGGTCTGGCACGCGACGGGCTTCCTGGTGCTCGCCTCCGTGCAGGTGGTGCTGGGCATCGCGCACGTCCCGTCGGTCCACCTCCCCCTGGGCGTCCTGATGTTCGGCCTGAGCGTCCTCGCGCTCGCGGGCACCCAGCGGAGGTAGGCCGCAACGGTGACGGCGCGAACCCGCCAGCCGTCCCCCCGTCCGGACTGCTGCACTGGGCCGGTCCCGAACCACCGTGCACAGAACGGACGTTCATGCCCCGCACACCCTTTCCCGATCGGCTCGGCACCATCGGCGTCATCGCCGTCATGCTCGGGATCTTCGCCATCGTCACGACGGAGATCCTGCCGATCGGCCTGCTCACCTCCATCGGCGCCGAGTTCACCGTCTCGGACGGCCTCGCGGGCCTGATGATGACCATGCCGGGTTTCCTCGCCGCCGTCGCCGCCCCGCTGGTGACGACGGCGACGGCCCGGGTGGACCGCCGCCGGATGCTGGCCGCCTTCATGCTCCTGCTCGCCCTGGCGAACGCCCTGGCCGCCGCGGCCACCGGCTTCTGGCTGATGCTGGTCTCACGCGTCCTGGTGGGCGTCACCATAGGCGGCTTCTGGTCGATCGGGGCGGGCCTGGCCGAGCGGCTGGTCCCCGCGCACCGGGTCGCCCGCGCGACCTCGGTGATCTTCGCCGCCGTCCCGCTCGGGTCGGTGCTGGGCGTCCCGGCCGGTACCCTCATCGGCGAACTGGCGGGCTGGCGGACGGCCTTCGCCGTCCTCGCCGTCCTGTCGGTCGCCGTCCTGGCCCTCCTCCTCGCGGCCGTACCGCCACTGCCGCCCACCGGCACCACCAGCCTGAGCGCGATCGGCACGGTGGCCCGCCGCCCGGGCAGCCGCTTCGCCCTGCTGCTCACCGTCCTGATCGTGCTGGCCCACTTCGGCGCCTACACCTACGTGACGCCGTTCCTCGAACAGGTCACCCACGCGGGCCCGGGCCTGGTCACCGTCCTCCTGCTGCTCTACGGCGCCGCCGGCATCCTCGGCAACTTCGCGATCGGCGCCCTGGTCTCCCGCCGCCCCCGCCTCGGCTTCGCCGTCGCGGCGGGCCTCCTGGCGGGCGCCACCGCGCTGCTGCCGGTGCTGGGCGGCTCGAAGGCGGGCGCGCTCGCGCTGCTGGTCGTGTGGGGCGTGGCGTACGGGGCGGTGCCGGTGGCGTCCAGGACGTGGTTCGCCCGGGCGGCCGCGGACGCGCCGGAGGAAGCCTCCGTCCTGTTCACGGCCTCGTTCCAGGCGACGATCTCCCTCGGCGCGCTCGCCGGGGGCGCCGTCGTGGACCGCGCCGGGGTCTCAGCGGTGATGCTCCTCGCCGGCCTGACCGCCGCCCTGACGCTCATCGCCCTCTTCACCCTCCAGCGCCGCCGCGAGCGCGGCCACGTTGGCCTCCAGATGCGCGACCCGCGTCGTCCCGGTGAGCACGACGGCCCGCCGGAACGCGCCCGCGTGGAAGGCGAACGGATTCACCGGGGCGCCCGCCAGCGCCCCTGACGCCATCGGCCGGTTCAGCAACGGCAGGGCCGCCCGCTCCCGCTCCCCCTCCCCGTACACGGCCGCGAACCCGACCCCGGCCCCGTTCCCGTTCGCGTTCGCGGAGGCGTTCGCGGGGAACTGCACGGTGTCGAAGACCTCCGCGTCCAGCGCCGCCCGCAACGCCTCCTCCGAGGAGACGCTCACCCCGACCGCCCCCACCTCGCCCGAGCCCCTCAGCCCCTCGAACCAGCCGAGCAGCCGCTCGTCCCGCAGGTCCTCGACGGTGCACTTGTGCAGCTGGAGCAGGTCGACCCGCCCCAACAGCCGCCGCGACCGCCCGTAGCTCTCCTCCAGCGCCCCGACCGAGTGGTCCGGCGCCCCACCGCCCTCCGGCGCCGGCCAGGTCTCCCCGCACTTCGTCGCCACCAGCAGTTCCCCGCGCCGCGCCGCGGGCAGCGAGGCCCGGTACTCCCCGAGCACCGCCTCGCTCCGCCCGTACGCGGCAGCGGTGTCCAGCACCCGCACGCCCAGCTCCAGCGCCCGCTCCAGCAGCGCCCACGCCTGCTCGGGGCCGCACACCGCCGAGTCCGGCCGGGGCCACGGCCGCCCGATCCCGATCAACCCGAGCCCGAGCTCGACCCCCGTCACCGCGCTGCCGAACCGACCGATCCCCGCCATGAAACCCCCGACCGAGAGAGCAAAACGGCCGGTCGACTGTTGAGTCGACCGGCCGTTCTCTGTGCGCGAGGGGGGAGTTGAACCCCCACGCCCTTTCGGGCACTGGAACCTGAATCCAGCGCGTCTGCCTATTCCGCCACCCGCGCATCTGGGTGATGGGTTAAGCATAGACCATGCTCAGGGGTGCTTCTGACCACGGGGACATGGCCGCGGTCCCGTCCCTCCGGGGCCTACGGAAGGTCGACCGGCCCGTAGCAGGCCGCGTCCCGGCCGGTGGCCGGTGCCCGGTCAGCGCGGGACACCTCCGCCCCGTACCTGAACTCCTGACCCGCACAAGCAAATTCGTGCCCGTAACACCTGCAACCGCCGGACACCCGCCAGGCGCCTGATAGGTACGCACCGAGCGCACCACCGGCCCGGCAGGACGCTGCCGCACCACCGCTCGGCGCCCCGGACAGCAGCGACTTCGAGAAGGACTTCGAGGGGATGGGCACATGAGCGACCGCGCGACCGCGTTCGACCGGATGATGAACCCGTGGGCCTACGACGACAACGGCGAGCTCACCGCCCGGGCCCGCGCCCAGGAGACGGCCCGTACGCAGCTCAACTCCGCCCGCAGCAGCGCCGGCACCGGCTTCAGCGCCGACACCGGCGCGCTCACCACCGCCGCCGGCAACGCCGAGCAGATCCACGGCCGCCTCACCACCGACGGCCACTCCGCCGACGAGGCCACCGGCAAGGTCGCCACGGCGCTCGCCGACTGGGCCACCGGCAAGGCCGCGAAGACGGCCGCCACCAACTGGGACCAGTGCGTCGACGCCCTCGCGAAGACCATCGGCGAGACCTCCCAGGCCCTGCGCGCCACCGCGGCCAACTACCAGCGCCAGGACGCCGCGCTGCGCCGCCACATGACCTTCTGACGGCACCGCGAGCCGCACGACGGGGGAACACACACGCTCATGGTCGACTTCCACACACTCAGCACCGCCGACTTCGCGAGCCTCGACACCGCCGCCAACGCCTGGACCACCGTCGCCCAGAAACTCCGGACGATGGACGAGGACTGGAAGCAGACGGTCACCAGCCGCTTCGAGGCCGGCAGCGGCACCTGGTCGGGCGCCGTGTCGGACCTGGCCCGCCCCAAACTCGCCTTCACCAACCAGCAGTTGACGGCCGCTGCCGGTGAGGCCGACGCCTTCGCCAAGGTGTTCAGGGACGCCGCCACCGAATTCCGCGCCGCCCGCGCCAAGTTGGACAAGACCCTCGCCGACGCCCGCACCACCGGGCTCGGCGTCACCGACACCGGCGCCGTCACCTGGCCGCGCGCCGACGCCGCCACCCGGCACGACGTGGACGGCTACAGCGCCTACCTCCAGGAGTGGCAGCCCAAGGCCGAAGCCGCCCGCCACGCCATCGATGCCGCCGTCGCCGAGGCCACCGCCGCCGACGAACGGCTGGCCGCCCTGCTCACCACGGACGCCAAGACCGACGCGACCCACACCTTCAACTCCGTCGCCGCCTTCGCGGACGCCGACCGCGCGGCCGCGCTCCTGCGCAAGGGCGGGGACATCAGCGACACCGAACTCGCCGAACTGACAAGGCTGCTGGACACCGACTGGCGCGATCCGGCCTTCTCCACCCGCTTCTACCAGGACCTCGGCCCGGACGGCCTCACCTCCTCCCTGTTCGGCATGCTCGGGGACCCGAAGAAGCGCCCCGGCGGCCCGAAGGACCCGCGCTGGGCGGCCTACAACTCCCTCCAGGACCGGCTCGGACTCGCCCTGGCCACCGCCACCCGCCAGACCAACGAGCCCCACCTGTCCGACGATTGGGCCACCGCCTTCCGCGCGGCGGGCACGAAGGTGGCGACCCCGTACCCGCCGCCGAACCCCCAGCTCATGGGCTACCAGCTGCTCGCCCCGCTGCTGACCAGCGGCGACTACGACCCGCACTTCCTCGTCCCGGTCGCCGAGCACATCACCCAGCTGGACGCGGGGCTCAAGGGCAACTGGCCGCTGCTGGACATCGCCGGGATGCCGCCCGGCTCTATCCCGATCACCGACCAGCCGACCACCGACCTGCTCACCGCCCTCGCCCACAGCCCGGCCGCGTCCAACGAGTTCTTCACCAGTGCCCACACGGCCTACCACAGCGACGGCACGGTCGATCCGGCTCCGAACGCCAAGCACAAGCCCGCCGACTATCTCGACTACTACGTCCACGAGAAGGACTGGCAGGACATCGCCACCGATCCGGACAACCGGAAGAACCGCGGCGTGGCCGCACTCGGCAGCGCCCTGGAGTCCGCGACGAAGGCCGACCCGCTGCACCTGCCGGCCACCGGCCACGACAAGAACGAGGCCGACCTGATGAAACGGGTCGTCGACATCTTCGGCACGCAGGGAGGGGACGGCGCCCTGGGCGACATCATGAACGGCGACGGCAAGCTGTCCGCGCTCAAACCGAGCCTCGCCCGGATGGGCGCCGACTACATCGCGGACGTGCAGCGGGCGATGGTCCCCGGCAGCAACCTCCCCAACAGCGGCTACCCCGTCGCCTTCGAGTCCACGGCCACGAAGAGCCTGCTGGAGGCTCTGGGCCGCGACCCGGACTCGTACGCCATCGTCGCCAACGCCAACCAGGGGCACACGGCCGCCGTCCTCCAGCAGTACATCTCCGGGGCCGACAAGGCGGATCTGTCGCTGGTCACGCACATCAAGGAGGCCACGTACTACAGCGGGGTGGTGGACGGACACCTCAGCGAATCGCGGGTCATCGGCGTACACGACCAGCACATCGCGTCCGACCAGGCGTACAACGACGCGCTGGACAGGAATGGCAGGTACGCGCAGGCCGGCTTCGACAAGGCGCTCAGTCTGGTACCGCACGGAGACAAGCTGACCGCGCCTGCGGACAAGCTCTTCGCCATGCTGATCGAGTCCAACAAGATCGACACCACGCAGGTCGCCGTGCAGGACGGCAAGGTCTTCTTCAACGGCGCCGGCGACAGCCTCACCAGCGGGGTCCAGCAGGCGATCACCGATGCTGCGGCCAACTCCCGCCTCAGCCCGGCGGATGTACAAGCGCTCATCACCGAGGGCAAGATCGACGCCGACACCGGCTTCTCGAAGGGCGCGGTGTACAACCTCGTCGTCAACGCGAAGGGCAGCGGCGGATAGGACCGAGCGGCCCGCCGGGTCCGAGGGTCGGACCCGGCTGGCGGCTTCAACGACTGGAATGCAGCACCGGCTCGACGTGCGTCCCGTTGGGAGATGCCCGCGAGCCTAGGGTCCGGTGAGCCTCAGGTGCCACCAGGGCCACCTGGGAGCGTCGAACCAGCCACCGAAGAGCCGCCGGGTGGCGTACGGGTCCGGGAGCGTACGGCGCTCGAACTCCGCGTCGAGCCTGGAGACGATCCGGTTCAACTCCCGCCGCGCGGAGGGCGGTAGAGCGCAGAGCATGGCCTGCACCTGATCCCGCGCATCGAGCACGTCGTGGCAGGGGCAGTCGGCGAGCGGCACGTAGAGCCACCGCCCTGGTCGTCGCAGGAACTGCTCGTACCGGCCGAGCGCCTCGCTCAGGCACCCGGGCGAGAACCGTGCGGCTTCGAGGCGCCGTACGGCGGCCCGGGAGCTTCGCTTCATGCCTCGTACTTGGCTGAACGGCTGGCCCTGTCGGCCCCGGACCGCCCGCGTCTGGGCGCGCAACGCGCCGGGCGACCTACGCGGCATCGCCCTTTCGGAGAAAGATCATGCGCCCAGCCTGGCATGCCCGACCCGGGCCTGTCGCCCCGATTTACGCGTCCGTGGGGCGGGTGAAGCCGTAGGAACGCTCGACCTTGGCGACGTGGAGGGAGTACGAGGAGTACCAGTGCTCGCGGCCGGCCTCGCGGGCGAGGGTGTGCTCGAGGTTCTCGCGCCACGCGGCTATCGAGGCTTCGTCCTTCCAGTACGAGACCGCGATCCCGAGGCCGTCCGCGCCGCGAGCGGAGTCGATGCCGAGGTAACCCGGCTGCTCGGCGGCCAGTGCCGACATCCGCTCGTTGACCTCCGCGTAGCCGTTGTCACCGGGCGTGCGGACGGCGGTGAAGATGACGGCGTAGTACGGCGGTTCGGGCAGCGACGCGGGCACGGGCACGGTCATGCCGAAAGCTCGCCCGCCGCACCCACCAACCCCTGCGCGCCGCCCGCGCCGTCTGCGCGGCTCTCGCCATCCCCGCCGCCGAAGCCGACCGCCGCCTCGACGACTGCTACCACGCCCTCCTCGCCGACCCCCGCCCCAACAGCGAGCACGACACCGGCGAACTCCTCGAAGCCCTCGGCATCTTCGACATCCCCAAACAACTCGACGACCGCGAAACCGCCATCGTCGACCTCCTCCACACCGCCATCGACGCCCTCGGCGGCATCCGCGCCGGTCACCTCCACGGCCTCACCCGCTGGATCACCACCGGCAACCTCACCACCGCCTACCTCTCCCTCACCGCCGCCCAACCCCTCCCCCGCACCGGCAACCCCACCCACTACTGGACCACCCTCACCACCGCCGGCGAACTCCTCCTCGCACAGCCCTCCCCCGACCCCCGCCTCACCTACGCCCTCACCCAATGCCGCCTCAACGCCACCCGAGCCACCCGAGCCACCCGGTGACCCACAACCCACCGCGCCCTACGCCTCCATCGCCGCCCGATCCGACTCGCTGCGCAGCACGCAGAACTCGTTCCCCTCCGGATCAGCGAGCACGGCCCACCCCGACCCGTCCGGATTCCGCCGATCAGCGACCAGCGTCGCCCCGAGGCCCAGCAACCGCTCGACCTCCTCCTCCCGCGTCGACAGCGGCCGCAGACACAGGTGCAGCCGGTTCTTCACCGTCTTCGGCTCGGCCACCTGGCTGAAGTACAGCACCGGCCCCTCCGCCAGCTCCACCTGCACCTCGTGATCCCCGGGCCCGTCCCCCTCCCCCAAGGGCCGCCCGGTCACCTCACTCCAGAACAGCGCCAGCCCATACGCATCCGCACAATCAATCGCGACGTTCTGCACCACGGAAACCATGCCCGCCACCCTCCCCCACATCCCCCTCCCCCGCCACCCCCCAGCCCGTCCGCACGAATCACCGGCCACCAGGCACGGCCTCCCTCCCGGGCGCGAACTGCGCGCAACGACAGCGCGGCAACGCACGGGCTCGGGCCGCCGGTCAGGAAAGCTGGCTGCGTCCCCTCGATCCCGTGCCGCTCGCGATCAGTTGACCAGCCCCGCTCGTCAGGCTCGCCCGGGCTGCGATCATGAAGGCATTCTTGTGCTCTTCCAGGTACTCGTTGGCCTCCACGTCACCGATCTCCCGCCAGACCGCCTGGTTGAGTGCGCGTCCGTAAGCGCGGGCGGGCGCCTCCAGAGCCGGGTCGCAGAGCAGGACGACCCCGCGATCAGCCGTCCAGAGCTTGGTCATGACGGCTTGCGCCCTGGTCATCCAGCCGTCCTCGTCGGCACCCCATGGTTCCGGGCGGGCGTAGGCCACCCGCTCGGCGAGCTGGGCGCACGCGAGGAACTCCTGTATCGCCTGTATCTGCTCGGCCCGGCGCGTCTCGGCGGTCGCTGCCGCCTGTCTCCTCTCCTCCGCCCGATCCGCCGACCGCTGGGCGGCACGCTGAGTGAACGCTGTCAGCGCCCCGCCGAGCACCACACCCGCGAGCGAGAACGCCGATGCCCACAATTCCCCCGCCATGCCAACTCTCCCCTCGCGGAACGCCCTTGCACATCAGCATGCGCGTCCTCTCCTACCGGCCGATCGAGCTGTCCCCGACCAGGCATACCCGGATCGGTAAGCCCAGACCGTTCGCATCTGCGAGAGGGGCTGTCCGCTGCCGAGCCTCCCTACGCCAGGCTCAGCAGGTGGTCGGTGGGGGCGTAGTCGATCTTCCAGTCGACGTAGATCCCCGGCTGCCCGTCCTCCTGGCACCGCAGGCCCACGGTCACCCAGCGGACCGAACCGTCGTCGCCGAGTTCGAACCCGACCGCCGCCTCGAACTCCTCACCCCCGCAAGGGCAGCAGGCCATGCCCGGGTCGACTTCCTCCCAAACCTCCTCGCTGTCGGCGATGTACGCCGGGTTGTCGCAGGCGCAGCACACCCGCCCGGCCGCGCCCTGCTCGTCGTCGACGAACACGCGGAACCGGCGCCCGCCGCACCCCTCGCACACGGAGGCGACGACGTTCACGGGGCGGTCCCCGGCAGCATCCCGGAGGAACTCCGTGAGCTCGGCCGAGACGCCCTCCCCTATCCGATCATCAGCATGCACAAGCTTCACCCCTCGACGGGCGCCCCGTGGTGGCGCTGGTAGTGGCGGGCCGCGCGGGCCCGGTTGCTGCAGGAAGCCTTGCAGAACTCCTGCCGCCCGTGCTCCTTGAGGAAGTACCGCACGCACCGGGGTGCCGTACAGGCCCGCAGCCGCGCCACGTCCGGGCCGCTCAGGAACGCCATCGCCGCCCGCGCCAACGCGGCCGCCAGGCCGCTGCCCCCCGCTCCCACCGGGCGCAGCCGTACCGCCGGAGCACCGTCCCGCGGCCAGTCGAGCCGGGGGACCACCGGGCACCCGGCCGCGGCCGCGTTCAGGCGGGCCACCG
Source organism: Kitasatospora sp. NPDC051170 (assembly GCF_044455705.1). Lineage (NCBI taxonomy): Bacteria > Bacillati > Actinomycetota > Actinomycetes > Kitasatosporales > Streptomycetaceae > Kitasatospora > Kitasatospora sp. NPDC051170. Next base: position 158,468 of record NZ_JBITFA010000017.1, read on the forward strand.
CCTCGTCCGCCGGGAGCAGCCGGCCCGCGTCGGCCCGGCTCGGCGGCGCCGGGCTCACCGCGCGCGCCAGCAGCGCCCGCAGCGCGGCCCGTACGGCGAGCACCTGCTCCCGGTCCCCGTCGTCGGCGCGCGCCCCGGCGTACCCCTCCGCAGTGAGCAACTCCCTTACGACTATGAGCCATTCGGCCAGGCCACCGGCCTCCGCGAGGTCGTCCGCGACGCCGCCGTTGCCGTCGTGCCGGATGGTGCCCGCCAGCTCAAGGGCCAGGTGCCGACTCGTCGCCACGGTCCTTCCGCCTCCCAGCGCTCTTGATCATCACGTCGGCGACAGTCTATCGTCCTAACGGTTTCACCTCCATTTACCGTTAGGTACGACGACAAGGCGACCCCATGCCCCTCCTCCTCGCCCAGATCAGCGACCTCCACCTCGACGGCACCGACCGGGCCCGCGAACGCGCCACCCGCGTCATGGACTACCTGCGCGCCCTGCCGACCCCCGTCGACGCGCTGCTCGTCACCGGCGACATCGCCGACCACGGATCACCCGCCGAGTACGAGGAGGCCGCCGGGCTCCTGGCCGCGCCCTTCCCCGTCCTCACCTGCCCGGGCAACCACGACGCCCGGGGGCCGATGCGCACCGGCCTCCTCGGGGAACCCTCCTCGGGCGGACCGATCAACCGCCTCCACCGGGTCGGCGGCGCGGCGATCCTGATGTGCGACTCCAGCGTCCCGGGCGAGGACGACGGGCTCCTGGACGACACCACCCTCGCCTGGCTCGACTCCACCCTCGACGAACTCCCGCCCGGAACCCCGGCGTTGCTCGCCTTCCACCACCCGCCGGTCACGCTGCACCACCCGCTCCCGGACGGCTACCCGCTCCAGAACGACCAGGCCCTCGCCGCCCTCGTCGCCCGCCACCCCGGGGTGGCCGCCCTCCTCACCGGCCACGCCCACACCCCGGCCGCCACCACCTTCGCGGGCCTGCCCGTCATCGTCGGCCCGGCGATCACCTGGACCCTGCGTCTCCCCTGGGAAGGCGACCAGCCCGCCGACCGCGACCAGCCCCCGGCCCTCGCCTTCCACATCCTGGACGACCGGCACCGCCTGGCCACGCACTTCCGCGTGGTCCTGCCGTGAGGCTCCTGCCCGTCCTCGCGTACCTCGCGGCCGTAGCCCCGCTCATCGCCACCCCGGGCACCAGCCTCGCCCTCCTCACCCACCGGGTGAGCACGGACGGAAGCCGCGCGGCCGTACCCGTCATCCTGGGCACCGTCACGGGCCTGTACGTCCACGCGACCCTCGCGGGGCTGGGCCTCTCCACCCTGGTGATGCGCTCGACCGAGGCGTTCACCGCGATCCGCCTCACCGGCGCGCTCTACCTCCTCGGCCTCGGCATCTGGACCTGGCGCTCAGCCGGCACCCCTCACCACCCCCGGCCTCCCGCACGCACCGACCGCTCCACCTACCGGCAGGCCCTGCTCGGCAACGTCCTCAACCCGAAGGCCGCCTCGATCTTCCTCACCCTGACCCCCCAGTTCCTCACCCCCGGACACCCCGTCCTCCCCCAGATGCTCCTGCTCACCACCGCCCAGGCCCTCCTCCTCACCACCTGGCTCCTCCTCTGGACCCCCTTCCTCACCCGCACCACCCCCACCCTCCGCCCCCTCCTCACCCGCCTCACCGCCGCCACCCTCATCACCACCGCCCTCCACACCGCCATCCCCTGACCCCGGTCGCGCAGGAAGTCGGCGTGGCCGACTTCCTGCGCACCACCCCTCTAAGGCCCCACCCCGCCGCCCCCGCGCACCACACGGCAACGGAAGCAGCCAACGCCGAGCCAACGGACAGCCCTCGCACAGGAAGTCGGGCCGCCGACTTCCTGTGCAACCACATGCCAACAGCCAGCCCGGCCGAAGGCCAGAGGGCGATCGACGCCGGGCAAGCAGACGGCCCCTGCGCGGGAAGTCGGCCACGCCGACTTCCCGCGCACCCACGAGCAGCGAAGCCAACCGCCGTTGGCGAGTGGGCGGCATTCGGGCAGAAGGCCAGCCGCCCAGGAAGTGGGGTCGAGCCGTAGCGCGCCGATACCGAGAAGCCTCTGCACAGGAAGTCGGCCACGCCGACTTCCTGCGCCCGCTCCCCCATAATCGGCACATGCTGAGACTCGGTTCCATCGTGCTGGGGGTCGCCGATCTGCCGCGTGCGGCCGCGTTCTGGGAGGCGGCGCTGGGCTATGTGCCGCGGGAGGCGCCTCAGGAGGGGTGGGTCGTGCTGGTGCCGGCGGAGGGGGGCGGCGGGGTGCAGATCGCTCTGGGGGTCAGTGAGTCGCCCGTGCAGGAGCACCCCCGGGTGCATCTGGATCTGTACGCCGGCGATGCCGCCGAGCAGGCTGCCGAGGTCGAGCGGCTGCTCGCTCTCGGGGCGCAGCACGTCGACTGGGACCTCTACCCTGAGGATCCCGACTTCGTCGTGCTTGCCGACACCGAGGGGAATCGTTTCTGCATCATCGACACCTCTCACCCCTGACCACCCCCCGCAGGAGCCACCCATGAGCAGCGCCGCCCGCTACCTCTACCTCGCCCGGCACGGGGAGGCCTTGCCGGACGAGAGCGGGCTCTCCGAGCGCGGGGAGCGGCAGGCGGAGCTGCTCGGGCGGCGGCTGGCGGGGCGGCCGATCTCCGCCGTGCATCACGGCCCGCTGGCCCGCGCCGCGCAGACGGCGCGGCTGGTCGCCGGGCATCTCCCCGACGCAAGCCCCTCCGCCTCCGAGTGCGCCGGGGACTACGTCCCGTACGTGCCCGAGCGGGCCGAACTGCCCGCCGACAGTGCCGACTTCCTCCTGGAGTTCCTCTCCCGCACCACCCCGGAGGAACGCGAGCAGGGCCCGGCCCTCGCCGCGCAGGCGGTGGAGCGCTTCACCGGCCCCGTGCCGGGTGACCAGGTGCGCCACGAACTCCTCGTCACCCACAACTTCCTCATCGCCTGGCTGGTCCGCCACGCGCTCGGCGCCCCGAGCTGGCGCTGGCTCGGGCTGAACCACGCCAACACCGGCCTCACCGTGCTGCGGTGGACGCCCGGGCGGCCGCCCGCCGTCCTGCTGCACAACGATCAGCGGCACCTGCCCGCCGACCTGCGCTGGACGGGCTTCCCTGCCGACCACCACCTCTGAGCGGGGTCAGCTCGGCCGGTCCGCGAGCTTGAGCCAGACGACCCCCGCGATGATCAGCGCGAGCCACCCGGCCTGCACGGCCGTGAGCCTCTCGTCGAACAGGACGGGGCCGAGCAGCGCCGCGCCCACCGAGCCGATCCCGGCCCAGACCGCGTAGCCGATCCCGACCTCGATCGTGCGCAGCGCGGCGCTCAGCGCCCACAGCGTCAGCAGGAAGAACACGACGGCGACCAGCGACCACCACAGCCGGGTGAAGCCGTGGCTGCCGCCGACGCAGAGCGCGTAGCCGACCTCGAAGGCGCCGGCGAGGAGGAGCATGAGCCAGGAGTCGACCGAAGGGCGACGGACGCTGTCGGTCGCAGTAGCGGTGTCGGACATGGGAACGGTTCCTTTCGTCGATCGTACGAGGAAGCGGGCGTAACCCTCAGGCCGCGCCGCTCAGTTGCAGCCCGACGACGCCCGCGATGATCACGGCGACACCGAGCGCCTTGCGCCAGTCCAGGCGCTGCCCGAAGAACAGCGCGCCCAGCAGGGTGATGCCGACGCCCGCGACGGACGTCCAGATCGCGTAGCCGACGCCGACGTCGAAGGTCAGCAGCGCCTTGCTGAGGAAGTACGTGCCGATGGCGCCGCTAATCAGGGTCGCGGCCGTCCAGCCGCGGTGCTTGAAGCCCGCCGCCTTGCCCGCCGCGATGGCGACGGCGATCTCGAAGACGTCGGCGATGGCGAGGTAGAGCCACTGCATGGGTGTCCCCCCGGGAACGAGAAGCATGTAGTTGCTTGTACGTGCATGTTCTTGGAGGCCGAACAGAGCCCAGGCTCCGATCAGCCGAACACCAGAAGCTTGCATGAGCAAGCATCAGCTCGTCAAGACGGACTCAGCTCTGCGCCACCCGCAACGCCTGGACGGTCGCCGCCAGTTCGGGATCGCCCATGGCCGTGTTCAGCGCCGAGGACAGCACCTCCGCGTACGTCGCCCGGGCGACCTGGTAGCGGTCGCGGCCCTCGTCCGTGATGACGGCGTAGACGCCGCGCTTGTCCGTCGGGCACAGGTCCTTGAAGGCGAATCCGGCCGCCTCCAACCGCCCCACCAGCCGCGTCACCGAGGACTGCCCCAGGCCCACCCGGTCCGCGAGGTCCTGCATGCGCAGCTCGCTCGACTCGGAGCGGTGCAGGTGCTCCAGCGAGCGGTACTCCGACAGCCCTATCCCGTGCCGGCGCTGCAGGGCCGTGGCCAACTCCCGCTCCACACGCGCGTGCAGCGCGAGGACTCGCCCCCAGGCGGCCTGGTCGGACGTGCGCGCGGGTGCGTCGGGTGCCGTCGCCATGGCGCCTCCTCCTCACTGTGGACAATGCCGCCAGAGTACATGCACATACAAACAACATCCCGCCTCCGGCCCTGACGTCCGGCGGATGTCCAGCGACGACTACCTCTGCCACCTCGACCCGGAGTTTTCACCCCAAGGTGGGGTTTGGCTCAACACCCGACCCACCGGCTGCCGAGAAGCCAACGGGGTGGCGGCGCTGAGGGCCGCCACCCCATCACCGGACGCCGCCACCGGACACCGCCGCCGAACCCCCGTCCGATCACACCATCGCGATGGTGACCTCCCCCACCCACGCCAGGAGTTGATCTCCCCACCACCCCCGTAGTCGGATGAGACGACCACCCCGACGAAGGAAGTCACACCGTGGACGAGACGAGACCCTCCCGGACCGCGCTCTTCGAGGAGCACCGCCCCCACCTGCGCGCCGTCGCGTACCGGATGCTCGGCTCGATCACCGAGGCCGAGGACGCCCTCCAGGAGGCGTGGCTGCGCTACGACCGCACCGACACCTCCGAGGTGACGAACCCGGGCGGCTGGCTGACCACCGTCGTCTCCCGCGTCTGCCTCAACCTGCTGCGCGACCGCGCCCAGCGCCGCGAGGACCCCCTCGACCCCGGCACGGGCATCCCCGACCCGCTGCTGCGCCGCGAGGGCGTCGTCGACCCCGAGCAGGAGGTGCTGCTCGCGGACTCGGTGGGCCTGGCCCTGATGGTGGTGCTGGAGTCGCTCTCCCCCGCCGAGCGCGTCGCCTTCGTCCTGCACGACCTGTTCGCGCTGCCCTTCGAGGAGATCGCCCCGCTGATCGAGAAGACCGCCGCCGCCACCCGCCAGCTCGCCAGCCGGGCCCGCCGCAAGGTGCAGGGGCAGGCGCCCGCGCCGGACCGCGACCTCGGGCGGCAACGCACCGCCGTGAACGCCTTCTTCGCCGCCGCCCGCACCGGGGACCTGGACGGGCTGCTCGCCGTCCTCGACCCGGACGTGGTGCTGCGCTCGGACGGCGGCGCCGTCATGGCCCGGCACACCGTGGTGCTCGCCGGCGCCGCGACGGTCGCGGGCCAGGCGGTGCTGTGGGGCAAGCTGTCGCCGTTCGCCCGCCCGGCGCTGGTCAACGGCACCGCGGGCGCGGTGGTCATCGGCGACAACGGGCGGGCCCTGTCGATCATGGCGTTCACGGTCGTGGAGGGCTCGATCACCTCGATCGAGGTCATCACCGATCAGGAGCGCCTGGCCGCGATGGACCTGTCCGCCTTCCGCTGACGGAAACCCCTCAGCGCCCGACCGAACCGTCCAGCTGCTCCCGCAGGATGTCCGCGTGCCCGGCGTGCCGACCGGTCTCCTCGATCAGGTGCACCAGCACCCACCGCATCGAGGGCCCCTCGGCGTCGTCGGGGCGCAGGGAGCGCACGCCGGGACGGTCGAGGCCCGGGGCGAGAGCGCCCGCCGCCACCGCGTCGGCACGGGCGGCCGCGTCGCGGTAGGCGGCGATGGCCGAGACCACCGTCCAGCCGTCGAGCGGGAGTTCGTCCGACTCCTCGGGCCGCTCGCCCAGCCCGGCGTACGCCCACTCGAACCAGTTGAGCTCGACGACGGTCAGGTGCCGGACGAGCCAGAGCAGGCTGGTGCCGGAGGCGACGCCGGGGCGCCTGGCGTCCTCCTCGGAGAGGCCGTCCAGCTTGCCGATCACCGCCTCGCGCAGGTACCCGAGGAAGCCGAGCAGCGTCGTCGCCTCATCGGCGTTGAGCGAGGGCGGGCGCACATCGGAGCCGCCGCGGAAGAACACCGTGTCATCGGTCACGAGCGCCCACCCTAGGGCGTACGGGACGTCACCACCCCTGGGAGGAGACCCAGTCGGCGAGGTGCCGGGCGCAGTCGTCGACCGACTCCTTCCAGGTGTGCCCGGCGCCGTCGCCCGCCTCGTCGCTGACGTGCTTGACGAGCCGCACCGGCACCCCGGCCCGGTGGGCGACGGTGGCGACGGCGTAGCCCTCCATGTCCACCAGGTCCGCGTGCCGCGCCAGCCGCTCGCGCGCGGCCTCCTCGGAGACGAACAGGTCCCCGGTGGCGAGCACCGGCCCGTCACCCTTGGAGACGACCAGCGGGGCGCCGTAGTTACGGCCGGTGAGGGCGTACAGGGCGGGGGTGTCCAGGTCGTGCTGGATCACCTGGGCGATGTGGTGGGTGCCCTCCAGGCCGGGGCGCAGCGCGCCGGCCGTGCCGAGGTTGACCACCTCGGAGGGCTTCTCGCCCTGGGCGAGGACGGTGGCCAGCGCGACGGCGGCGTTGACCTTGCCGATCCCCGTGAGCAGCACGGGCAGGCTGTCGTCGAGGTACGCGGCCTCCTCGCGGACGGCGACGACGAGCAGCGGGCGGTCGGGGGCGATCGTTCCAAGCAGGCGCATGGGGCCATCGTACGGAGCGGGGGCCGCCGCGCCCCGGATCCCGGAGCCGGATCCCGGAGCCGAATTGCAGAACCGGGTTGCGGACCCCGATGTTCCGGCGGGTTCAGGGAACCGCGTAGGGTGCAGCCCGCGTCGGACGGAACGCCACGGCACGCCACGGGAGGGACACCGTGCGGGCACGGCACACGAACCGTGCGCGACATGCTCAAGATCCACGCAAGTCGGGTGTGGCCGGGGGGAGTCACGGCCATACTGCTGGCAACGGCCGGGTGCCCGAGGGCGGGCCCGGCAGAGGGGGAGGGTGAGGCGGGTGGCGACACCAGCAGGCAACGGCGCACCTGGCGCCGCAGGACCGGCACCGAACACTGCGCCGAACGCAGCACACGGCACGGCACCGAGCCCGGCATCGAGCCCGGCATCGAGCACGGCACTGGCGGTACCGGGGGGCACCGCACCCACCGCGACCACCACACCCGCCGCCATGGCCACCACGGCAACCACGCAGCCCAAACCCCCCGCCCCCCGCACCCCCGTCGCCCTGGCCACCGGCGTCGGCACCCGGCTGTCCCGGGCGACCCGCACCGCGCCCGGCCGCCTGCGGATCGCCGGCGCCCTGCTCGCCACGCTCACGATCGCCTTCGGCGCCCTCACCGCCTGGCAGTTGGAGACCCGCGCCCAGGCCGCCGACCGCGTGGTGGGCTACAGCCAGCCGCTGAGCCGGGACGCCGCCGAGATCCACCGCAGCCTGGCCGACGCCGCCACCACCTCCGCCTCCGGCTTCCTGCTGGCCGGCGCCGAGCCGAAGGCCGTCCGGGAGCGCTACGAGGCGGACCTGGGGACGGCCTCCCGGCTGCTCTCCGAGTCCGCCGCCCGCACCAGCACCACCTCCACCTCCCCCGCCCGGGACACCCTCTCCGAGCTGAACCAGCAACTGCCCGTCTACGCGGGCCTGGTGGAGACGGCGCGCGCCGACAACCGGCAGGGCATCCCGCTCGGCGGCGCCTACCTTCGCTACGCCTCCGAGCAGATGCAGACGGTGCTGCTGCCGGCCGCCGCCCGGCTGCGCGACATCGAGGACAAGGAGCTGGCCGCGGACTACGCCGAGGCCGAGTCCTGGCCCTCCGCCGCGTACGGCCTGGCGCTGGTGACCCTGCTGGCGCTGGTCTGGGTGCAGCGGCAGCTGTACCGCCGCACCAACCGGGTGTTCAACATCGGCCTGCTGGCAGCCAGCGCCGCGATCCTCGCGGGCGGGCTCTGGCTCACCACCACCGGGATGACGACCAGTTCAGCGCTCAAGCGCAGCGACCACGACGGCGCGACGCCGCTGCGGGCGCTCAACTCGGCCCGGGTGGACGTGCTGTCGGCCCGGCTGTCGGAGAACCTGCACCTGGTCGCGCGCGGCTCGACCGGCAAGTACCTGACCCAGTGGGACGAGGCGACCAAGCGCCTGGCCGGCACGGACGGCCCGGACGTACGCCTCGCCCTGCGCAAGGGCTCGATCCCGGAGGCGTACCGGATCGGCCCGACCGCCTCGGCCAAGCCGCTGGAGGAGGCCATCGCGGCCTACGACCAGTGGCGGCAGAAGCACGACGTGGCCCACGCGCTGGAGGTCGACCGGGCCGACTACGACGGCGCGCTGAAGGCCACCGTGTCGGAGACGGACACCACCGGCACCGCCGACGCCGCCTTCAAGCAGACCGACGAGGCCCTGGAGCGCGCCGCCACGGCCGAGCAGAAGCTGTTCACCGACGCCGCCGAGGGCACCGGCGACGACCTGCGGATCGCCGCCGTCGCCGCCGCCGTGCTCGCCCTGGTCGCCGCGGCCTCCGCGCTGCGGGGCCTGGGCCGCCGACTGGCCGAGTACCGCTAAAGAGGGGGACGGACTCAGATGCGAAGGACCACCGCACGCACCCGGCCGGCCGCCGCGCTGGCGCTGCTGACCGCCGGGGCGATCGTGCTCGCCGGCAGCGGCCCCTCGGGCGCCGCGCCCACCACCCCCGTCGCCGAGAGCGCGCCGCAGGCCGTTCAGGAGGTGACGGACGACAACTGCGACGTGTACAAGAGCGTGCCGCCGAGCACCGAGGACGGCCCGGCGGTGAAGGTCATCAAGGCCAAGCGCCAGCTGGTCATCGGTGTGGACCAGAACAGCTTCCGCTGGGGCGCCCGCAACCCGAACAACGGCCAGATCGAGGGCTTCGACATCGACCTGGCCCGCGCCATCGGCGCCGCGATCATCGGCGACCCGGACAAGGTGATCCTCAAGCCGGTGGCCACCGCCGACCGCGTCGACGCCGTCCAGAAGGGCCGGGTCGACCTGATCGTGCGCACCATGACGATCAACTGCAAGCGGATGGAGCAGGTCGCCTTCTCCAAGCCGTACTTCAACATCAGCCAGCGCATCCTGGTGCCGAAGACCTCGACGGCGAAGACGCTCCAGGAGGCGATCAAGGGCCACACGGTCTGCGCCGCCAAGGGCTCCACCGCCGAGGCCTTCCTGACCAAGGACGCGACGGCCGCCAAGCTCGTCCCGGTCGAGAACCAGCTGGACTGCCTGGTGCAGCTGGAGCTCGGCAAGGTCGACGCCATCATGACGGACAACGGCCTGGCGGCCGGTCAGGCCGCCCAGGACCAGGCCGTGAGGATCCTCGACGGCGAGGTCCAGCCGGAGGTCATCGGCGTCGCGATGCTCAAGACCAGCCCCGATCTGACCGCCAGGGTCAACCAGGTGCTCGCCGACTACTACAACAGCGGCGCCTGGCGGCAGTCCTACGACCGCTGGCTCAAGCCGTACATGGTCAACGAGGCCGACCGCTACTGGCCCGGCCAGCACTGAGCAGGACACCGAGCAGGACACTGAGCAGAACACCGGGCAGGACACCGGGCAGAACACCGGCCGGGGCTCGGACCGGCGCGGGCGGGCGGCGCGTTCACGCGCTCTTGACGCCCACCGCCCGCGCCGCCCCGACGGCCACCGGCTAGGGTTCGGGACGATCACCGCGGGCAGGCCCGTGGTGGACGACGACGGGGGTTGTCGTGCGACCACGCGTCACCGACGCGCGGGCGCACGGCCGCATGTGAGGAAGGAAGGACACCGCGGTGGCGGCATCGGCTGGCCCGGTACTGAGCCGGGAGGAGGTGGACCGCGCGCTCGCCCGCCTCGGCGCGGAGCGCGACGCGGTCGAGTCGGCGCTGCTCGCGCTCCAGGACCACCCGGGCCTGCGGCTGCTCGACGGCGCCGAGCTGACCGGGCGCACCCAGGAGCGCTGGGCCGTCGCCGGAAAGGGCCTGCCGCTGCTGTGGGCGCTGTTCGACCGCTACTCGGAGGCGCTGGCCTCCGCACGCGCCGTCAGGGCCCGCAAGGTCAAGCCCGGCGCGCCCGAACTCGCCGAGCTGAGCGAGCTCTTGACGGGCGACGCGGTGACCGTCCCCGGCGGCGCGGTGCCGGACGGGCCGCAGCTGCTGGGCGCGCCCGCCAAGCTGGTCGAGCGGATCAGCCTGGACGCGCTGATGACCCGGATGAACTCCTGGTACGCCAGCGTGCTGGAGGTGGTCAGCGCCGCCGACGCCGTCTGGTCCGCGCTGCCCGCCCGCATCGACCTGCTGCTGGCCGAGCTCAGCCGGGTGCAGACCCTGGCCCTCTCGCTCGGCGTCCGCGCCGGCAGCCACCCCCTCGGCGACGACCTGACGGCGCTGGCCGCCGACCTGACGGCGCTGCGCACCGAGGTCCGCGAGGACCCGCTGGCGCTGTGGCGCCCGGCCCGGGTGCCCGCCCAGCGCGGCACCGTCCCGGAGGGCACGGCCTTCGCCACGCCCACCGGCGTCGTCGACACCGAGCGCTTCGACAACGCCGGCCGGGCCCTGGACGGCGTCCGCATGGAGCTCGAGGACGTCCTGCGGCTGCGCGACGACGCCGAGGAGCGCCTCCAGGGCGTCGGCGACCTGCTCCAGCGGGCCGACGCCACCTTGGCCGAGGCCCGCCGGGCACGCGGCGAGGTGCTGGCGAAGATAGCCTCCAGCGACGTCCCCGCCGTCCCCGGCCCGGCCTCGGCGCTGCGCGAACGGATCGTCACCGCGCTGGAGTTGCGCCAGAGCGGGCAGTGGGGCCGGCTGGCGCCGCTGCTGGACGCGCTGGAGGACGCGGCCGCCAAGGAGCTGGACCGGGCCCGGCAGTCGCTCACCGAGGTGACCCAGCCGCTGGCCGTCCGCGCCGAACTGCGCGGCCGGCTGGACGCGTACAAGGCCATGGCGGCCCGGCTGCGGGTCGCCGAGGACCCGGAAGTGATCGAACGGTACGAGAAGGCGCGCTGGCTGCTGTGGAGCGCGCCCTGCGACCTGCGGGCGGCGGCCGCCGCGGTGGCCCGCTTCCAGCAGTCGCTGCGGCCGGCCCAGACCGAGGCCGACGCACAGGCGCAACAGGCACAGCAGGCGGCACAGGCAGGGGAAGCGACCGGCTGGACGCCGGTCGACGGACAGGTTCAGGGGGGCTGAGGTTGATGGGCGAGACCTGCGTACGTCCGGAGTGCTCCGGCAACGGCAGCATCGACGCGGACGGCTACTGCGACGAGTGCGGCCTGGCGCCCGTGGGCGCGACCGGCACCACGGGCAGCACCGGCACGAACACCGGCAGCAGTAGCACGGGAGCCGGCTCCCCCTGCCCGAGGGACTGCTCCGGCACCATCGACGCGGACGGCTACTGCGACGAGTGCGGCCTCACCGCCCCCGGCCTCACCGCCCCCGGCCTCACCGCCCCCGGCGCGGGAACGACCGGCAGCACCCAGCCCTACATCCCCTCCGCCCGCGTCGCCCCCGACTCCGCCCGCAGCGGCTCCGTCCGCTCGATGTCGGCCCGCACCGGCTCGGCCCGCTCGATGTCCGGCCGCTCCCGCTCCCACCGCTCCACCCGCACCGGCAGCAGCCGCTCCGTCTCGGTGCGCTCCACCCGCCCCACCGGCAGCGTCGGCACCCGCAACCGCCTGGGCGCGGGCCTGGTCACCGTCCCCACCGTGGCGACGGCCGACCCGGCGCAGGCCGTCCTCGCCAACCCCGAGGTGCCCGAGCGCAAGCGGTACTGCTCCAAGTGCGAGTCCCCCGTGGGCCGGGAGAAGAACGGCCGCCCCGGCCGCCCGGACGGCTTCTGCACCAAGTGCGGCACGCCGTACTCCTTCACCCCGAAGCTGCGCCGCGGCGACCTGGTCGGCGGCCAGTACGAGGTGGTCGGCTGCCTGGCGCACGGCGGCCTGGGCTGGATCTACCTGGCGGTGGACCGCCGGGTCAACGACAAGTGGGTGGTCCTCAAGGGCCTGCTGGACACCGGGGACGAGGACGCGCTGGCCGCCGCCGTCGCCGAGCGCCGCTTCCTCGCCGAGGTCGACCACCCCAACATCGTGCGGATCATCAACTTCGCCGAGCACCCGGACCTGCGCACCGGCTCCACCGACGGCTACATCGTCATGGAGTACGTCGGCGGCAAGTCCCTCAAGGACATCGCCAACGAGCGCCGCACCCCGGACGGGCGCCGCGAGCCGCTGCCCGTCGAGCAGGCGATCGCGTACGCCCTGGAGGCGCTGCCGGCGCTGGGCTACCTGCACAGCCGGGGCCTGGTCTACTGCGACTTCAAGATCGACAACGCGATCCAGAGCGGCGACACGCTCAAGATCATCGACATGGGCGCCGTCCGCCGCTTCGACGACGAGGGCGCGATCTACGGCACCATCGGCTACCAGGCCCCCGAGATCGCCACCGACGGCCCCTCCCCCGCCTCCGACCTCTACACCGTCGCCCGCACCCTCGCGGTGCTCACCTTCGACTTCCAGGGCTACAGCACCACCTACCGCGACTCCCTGCCCGGCCCGGAGGAGGTCGAGGCGTTCGCCCGGTACGAGTCCTTCTACCGCTTCCTCGTCCGCGCCACCGACCCCGACCCGGCCCGCCGCTTCTCCTCCGCCGAGGAGATGGCCGACCAGCTCACCGGCGTGCTGCGCGAGATCCTCGCCCTCCAGGACGGCCAGCCCCGCCCCGCCCTCTCCACCCTCTTCGGCCCCGAGCTGCGCGTCGTGGACACCGAGTTGGTCCTGCCCGCCGAGCAGCCCGGGCAGCTGCGCCTGGCCCCGCTGGACCCGGCGGGCGCCGCCCTGGCCCTGCCCGTCCCCCGGGTCGACCCGGGCGACCCCAACGCCGGCTTCCTCGCCACCCTCCTGGCCACCGACCCCGAGGAGGCGCTCGCCGCCCTGGCCCCGCTCGGCGACTCCGTCGAGAAGCGGCTGCGCGAGCTGCGCGCCCGGCTCGAACTCGGCCGCCCGGCCGAGGCCCTGGAGACCCTCCGGGCCCTGGAGAGCGAGCACCCCGACGACTGGCGGGTCGTCTGGTACCGGGGCCTGCACGCCCTGGTCACCGCCGCCGCCGCGGCCGCCGAACCCGAGCCCGCGCTGCGCGCCGCCGCCGAGGCCTTCGACGCCGTCTACGACGCCTTCCCGGGCGAGGCCGCCCCCAAGCTGGCCCTCGCCGTCTGCGCCGAACTGCTCGGCGACGGCGGCGACGCGGCCGAGTTCCACCGCCTGGTCTGGACGACCGACCACTCCTACCTCGGCGCCGCCTTCGGCCTGGCCCGGGTCCGGCTGGGCGAGGACGACCGGTCCGCCGCCGTCGCCGTGCTGGAGTCCGTCCCCGCGACGTCCAGCCACTACACGGCCGCCCGGATCGCCGCCGTCCGCGCCCGGCTGCGCGAGCGCCCCGCCACCGACGACCTCACCGCCGACCTCACGGCCGGCTCCGCGCAGCTGTCCGCCCTGCGGCTGGACGACCTGCGCCGCGAGGAGCTGTCCGTCGAGGTGCTGGAGGCCGCGCTCGGCTGGATCGGCGCCGGATCGCCCAGCGCCCGGCAGAACGCCGGGTCGACGACCGTCCTCGGGCGGCCGGCGGTGGACAGGGAACTGCGCTTCGCCCTGGAACAGTCCTACCGGGTACTCGCCCGGCTGGCCGGGCGGGCGGAGAAGAGGATCGAGATGGTGGAACGGGCCAACCGCGCCCGCCCCAGGACGTGGGTGTAGCCGATGCCGCAGCAGACCGAGTGCCCGAACTGTTTCGAGCCGATGGACCAGGAGGACGCCTTCTGCAACCGGTGCGGCGCCGGCCGGGACGGGCGGACGGCTCCGGGCGCCATGCCCGCGAGCTGGGCCTCCGCCCAGAACGCCCAGAGCACCCAGAGCACCCAGAACGCCCGGAACGCCGCCCCTCCGGAGGCCGTCCCCGCCCAGCGCGGTCCGGTCTGCGTGCACTGCGGGCAGCCGCGGGTCACCCCCGACGGCTACTGCGAGGGCTGCGGCGGCGCCCAGCCGCGCCCGCGCGACCACATGGAGAAGGCCCTCGCGGGCGTCGCCGGGGTCAGCGACCGCGGCGTGCGCCACCACCGCAACGAGGACTCCTTCACCGTCGCCGCCACCTCCCTGCCCGGCGGTGAGCCGGTCGTGGTCGCGGTGGTCTGCGACGGCGTCTCCTCCTCGGACCGCCCCGACGAAGCCTCCGAGACGGCCGTCGACGCCGCCTCCGAGTCGCTGCTCTCCTCCCTGGAGGCCGGCCGCGACCACGAGGAGGCCATGCGCCAGGCCATCGCCGACGCCGCCAAGGCCGTCGCCGACCTCGCCACCGACGGCTCCGCGCCGCTGCGCCCCGAGATCAACGCCCCCGCCTGCACCTACGTCAGCGCCATCGCCGCCGGCGGCCGGGTCACCATCGGCTGGGTCGGCGACACCCGGGCGTACTGGATCCCGGACGACCGCGCCGCCGCCGAGCCCTACCGGCTCACCCAGGACGACTCCTGGGCGGCCCGGATGGTCGAGGCCGGGCTGATGGGCGAGGCCGAGGCGTACGCCGACCCCCGCGCCCACGCGATCACCGGCTGGCTCGGCGCCGACGCCGAGGAGGTCCTGCCGCACACCCTGGTGTTCACCCCCCACGTGCCCGGCGTGCTGCTGGTCTGCACCGACGGCCTGTGGAACTACGCCGAGGCGGCCACCGACCTGGCCTACTTCGTCCGCCCGGACGCCCGCACCGAGCCCCTCGCGGCCGCCCAGACCCTGGTGAAGTTCGCCGTCGCCGCCGGCGGCCACGACAACATCACCGTCGCCGTGCTGCCGATCGATCCGCCGCCCGCGGCCGTCGAGGAGGCCGAGCAGACGCCCACCGCGCTGGACCTGCCGATCCTCAGGCGGCCCGCCGCCCCGGCGCCCCTCGACGGCGACGAGGAGGACTACGAGCCGACCCTGCCGGACCTCCCGGTGATCGGCTCCCCCGCCGCCCCGCTGCACTCCACCCCGCTGCCGCCCACGCCGCCCGCGCCCCCGGCCGTCCCGGCCACCGGCCCGGTGCCGCCCGCGCAGGCCCCGGCCGCGCCGCCCACCGCGCCGCCGCCGCCTCCCCAGCCCCCGCACCCGCCGACGGCCTGACGGACCACCCGACGGTCCGCCGCCCCGGGCCCCGCGCCCGCCCGGCGGACCGCCCCACAGACCCGCTCACATCCACCACGCACCCGACGGGAGCCACCGCCCCATGGCCACACTGGCGAAGCCGAACCTGCCCCGGTTCGACGTGGAGATCTTCCAGAACGAGTACCTCGCGGACGGCGCCCGCGAGGTGAACGCGATCGTCACCGTGACCGCCACCGGCGGAGGCACCACCGGCGGCCGCCCCCTCAACATCGCCGACGCGGGCACCCCCGGTGCCGACACCTCGGCCGCCGTGGTGATCCTGGTCGACTGCTCGGGCTCGATGGACTACCCCAAGACCAAGATCAACGGCGCCCGCGAGGCCACCGCCGCCGCCATCGACGCCCTGCGCGACGGCACCGCCTTCGCCGTCGTCGCCGGCACCCACGAGGCCCGCGACATCTACCCCGGCGACGGCACCCTGGCCACCGCCTCCCCCGCCACCCGCGCCCAGGCCAAGGAGTCGCTGCGCCGCCTCACCGCCGCCGGCGGCACCGCCATGGGCACCTGGCTGGCCAAGGCCGACCAGCTCTTCCTGACCCGCCGGGACGTCTCCATCCGCCACGCCATCCTGCTCACCGACGGCAACAACGAGCACGAGTCCGCCGAGGACCTGGCCCGCACCGTCGAGCGCGTCTCGGGCCACTTCACCGCCGACTGCCGCGGCGTCGGCACCGACTGGCGCATCGACGAGCTGCGCAGGATCTCCTCCGCCCTGCTCGGCACCACCGACATCGTCGCCGAGCCCTCCGGCCTCGCCGAGGACTTCCGCTCGATGATGGCCGGCGCCATGGGCAAGCAGGTCGCGGACGTCGCCCTGCGGATCTGGACCCCGGCCAACGCCACCGTGAAGTTCGTCAAGCAGGTCGCCCCCGCCGTCGAGGACCTCACCGCCCGGCGCAGCGAGTCCGGCCCCCGCGCCGGCGACTACCCGACCGGCTCCTGGGGCGACGAGAGCCGCGACTACCACGTCTGCGTCGAGGTCCCGGCCGCCTCCGTCGGCAACGAGATGCTCGCCGCCCGCATCAGCCTGGTGCTGCCCCCGCAGATCTCCGGCGGCACCCCCGAGGTGCTCTCCCAGGGCCTGGTCAAGGCCGTCTGGACGGACGACCTCGCCTCCTCCACCCGGATCAGCCCCCAGGTCGCCCACTACACCGGGCAGGCCGAGCTGGCCTCCTCCATCCAGGAGGGCCTGGAGGCCCACCGCGCCGGGGACGTCGACCGGGCGACCTCCAAGCTGGGCGCCGCCGTGCGCATCGCCCACGCCACCGGGAACGAGGGCACCTACAAGCTCCTCCAGAAGGTGGTCGACGTGGTCGACGCGAAGGAGGGTACGGTTCGGTTCCGTAAGAACGTGAGCGAGGCCGACTCGATGACCCTTGAGACCCGGTCCACCAAGACGGTACGTGTGAAGAAGAAGTGACCGCTGAAGACGTGGCCGGGCCGACCGCCCGGCGCGACGCCGCCCCATACCGGCTCGACGCGCTCGAAGTGAGGGGGACCTGATGCCGATCTGCCCGAGGGGCCATGAGTCGCAGGCCGAGGACTGGTGCGACTTCTGCGGATTCCCGATGACTCCGCCGCCGCCCGCGCCGCCCGGCGCCCACCAGGTGCCCCCGGGGATGCCCGGCGGTTACCCCCCGCCCGGCACGCCCGGTGTGCCGCCGGTGGCCCCGCCGCCGTTCCCGGGTGCCGTCGCGCCGCAGCCGCCCGCCGCGGCCCACCCCGGCCTGACCGAGGGCCTGGCCCTGTGCCCGATCTGCCGCAGCCCGCAGACCGGCCGCTTCTGCGAGGAGTGCGGCTACGACTACGAGCTGTCCACGCCCTCGACCCGGCAGCCGGCGCCCGCTCACACCCCGCCGGCCGCGCACAACCCGCCGCCGCTGAACATCCCGTCCGCGTACGGCGGCGCCCCGCAGCCCCCGGTGCTGCCCTCGGCCCCGCAGCCGCCCGTGACCGGGCAGCCCGCGCCGGAGACCGCGTACCCGCACACCTACGGCTACCCGCCGCCGGAGGGCGCCTTCCCCGACAGCGGCCTCGGCGAGGAGACCTCCGGGCCGGTCTACGCCGGCGCCCCCGGCCCCAACAACCGCGGCGGCGACTACGGGACGTCCTTCCACCTCGCCCCGCCGCAGCCCCAGCCCCCGGCGGAGCCCGTCCCCGTCCGGACCAACTGGATCGCCGTCGTCGCGGCCGACCGCGACTACTTCACCGACATGATGGCCCGCAGCGGCCCGGAGGCGTCCGGCCTGTTCTTCCCGCCGTACTGCCCCGAGCGGCGCATCCCGCTGACCGGCCGCGGCCAGCTGCGGATCGGCCGGCGCAGCCAGCACCGCGGCACCGTGCCGGAGATCGACCTGTCGGTGCCGCCGGAGGACCCGGGCGCCTCGCACCAGCACGCGCTGCTCGCCGAACAGGCGGACGGCAGCTGGGTGCTGGTCGACCAGGACTCCACCAACGGCACCACCGTCAACGGCGGCGCCGAGCCGATCACCCCGCACACCGCGGTGCCCCTCAACGACGGCGACCGGATCCACATCGGCGCCTGGACGACGATCACGGTGCACCGGGCCTGAGAAACCCGGGGCGCGCCTGATAAAACGCCCTTTGAGGGATCATCAGTACCAACTCGGGCCGGGTGGGGCATAATTCAACGCCCCACCCGGCCCGTTCCATTCCCTATTTCCTCAAAGAATCCGCAAATCATGCCTCCGGGATGTGCACGGACACCCCGACTGGCCCTACGCTCAGGCCACATGACTGCTGCTATATCCGCTGACGGCATCCGCCAGCGGTACGGGGATGTGCAGGCCGTCGACGGGGTGTCCCTCACCGTCGAGGCCGGCGAGTTCTACGGAATCCTGGGCCCGAACGGCGCCGGGAAGACCACCACCATGGAGATCCTGGAAGGGGTCCGGAAGGCCGACGAGGGCCGGGTCGAGTTGCTGGGGATGTCGCCCTGGCCTCGCAATCCGAAACTGCTGCCGCGCATCGGCGTGCAGTTCCAGGCCTCCGCGTTCTTCCGGAAACTGACGGCCCGCGAGACGATCCACACCTTCGCGTCGTTCTACGGGGTCGGCCCCAAGCGGGCCGACGCGATGCTGGAGCGGGTCGGCCTGAGCGAGAAGGCCGGGGAGCTCACCGAGAAGCTCTCGGGCGGCCAGGCCCAGCGCCTGTCGATCGCCTGCGCGCTGGCCCACGACCCGGAGCTCGTCTTCCTGGACGAGCCCACCACGGGCCTCGACCCGCAGGCCCGGCGCAACCTGTGGGACCTCCTGCGCGACATCAACGCCGAGGGCCGCACCGTCGTGCTGACCACCCACTACCTCGACGAGGCCGAGATCCTCTGCGACCGGGTCTCGGTCATGGACCACGGCAGGATCCTGCGCACCGGCGCCCCCGCGGCCCTCGTGCGCGAGATCGACGACACCGTCCGGATCAGCATCGCCTCCGGCCAGCTGACCGTCGAGCGGGCCCGCGAACTGCTCACCGCCTCCGGCGCCGACATCGCCGCCCTGGAGGACGACACCGTTACGCTCTCGGTCTCCACCCGCCTGCCGGGCCCGGTCCTGAGCGTCCTGGCCGACCAGAACGCGCTGCGCGGCCTCGAGGTCCGCGGCGCCACCCTGGAGGACGTCTTCCTCCAGCTGACCGGACGGGAGTACCGCGCATGACCGCCCCCACCACTGAAGCCTCCACCGGCGGGCGGGAGCGGGTCAGCGCCTTCTGGAGCCTGTCCCGCGCGATGCTCCTCGGCATGAGGCGCGACCGCACCGCGACCTTCTTCCTCCTGCTGTTCCCGCTGGTCTTCCTGGTCTTCTTCGGCGCCATCAGCAGCGGCTCCGGGAGCCCGCACGCCAAGGTGGCGCAGGTCGGCGCGGTGAAGCTGTTCGACTCGATCCAGGGCGAGGACCGCAAGGGCCTGGAGAAGGTCCTCACGATCACCCGCACCGACGACGAGGCCGGCACCCTCGAGAAGGTCCGCAAGGGCGAGTACGACGCGATGATCAAGCAGGGCCCGGACGGCACGGTCGAGCTGCGCTACACCGCCGCCGACCAGGTCCGCTCCGGCGCGCTCAACGGCATCCTCGACTCGGTCGTCCAGAGCGCCAACCAGAAGGCCACCGGCCAGAAGCCGGCCTACGTCCTCCAGGCCGAGCAGGTCGAGGACAAGGCGCTCAAGCCGATCCAGTACCTCACCCCCGGCCTGCTGGGCTGGGCCGTCGCCACCGGCGCGGTGTTCGGCGCCTCGCTGACCCTCGTCGGCTGGCGCAAGTCCAAGGTGCTGCGCCGCCTGCGGCTGGCCCCGGTCAGCGCGGGGACGGTGGTCAGCTCCCGCATCCTGGTCTCGCTGCTGACGGCGTTCCTGCAGACCGCCGTGTTCGTGGTGGTGGCGACGAGCTTCTTCGGGCTCAAGCTCACCGGCAACTGGTGGCTGATCCTCCCGCTGGTGGCCTGCGCCACGCTGGCCTTCATGTCGATCGGCCTGGTGGCCGGCTCGGTCGCCAAGACCGAGGAGGCGGCCAACGGCATCTCGCAGATCATCGTGCTGCCGATGTCGTTCCTGTCCGGCTCGTTCTTCCCGCTGGACAACGCCCCGGGGTGGCTCCAGGCCATCTCGAAGGTCATGCCGCTGCACTACCTGGTCGACGCCTCCCGCTCGGTCCTCACCCGCGGCGGCGGCCTCGTGGAGGCCCTGCCGACCATGGGCGGCCTGCTCCTCTTCGCGGCGGTGCTCACCGGCCTCGCCTGGAAGCTCTTCAAGTGGGAGGACGACTAGGGCGTGTCTTTCGGCTCACGCCGGGCGGTCGCCGCCGGGGCACGCACCTCGACGGCTTCTCGTCGGTCACCAATGCTCCGCAGTGGCTCCCTCCTCGGCACCGCCGATGCACGCACCCCAACGACGCCCGCTGACCCGACGTGAGCCGAAAGACACGCCCTCGGCCCGCCCGAACCCGCGCGGGGTCGTACGCCGAAGGTCTCGGTGTACGGCCCCGCCGCCGTCTGCGACCATGGTCGGGTGACTGAGATCCGGCGTGGCACCTTCAGCGAGGAGACCTTCTTCGAGCAGGCCGGCGGCGAGCCGACCTTCCGGCGGCTGGCCCAGCTGTTCTACCAGGGCATCGCCGGGGACGAGTTGCTGCGGCCGATGTACCCCGAGGAGGACCTCGGCCCGGCCGAGGAGCGGATGGCACTGTTCCTGATGCAGTACTGGGGCGGCCCGCGCACCTACAGCGAGCAGCGCGGCCACCCGCGGCTGAGGATGCGGCACGCGCCGTTCAAGGTCGACAAGGCCGCCCACGACGCCTGGCTGACGCACATGCGGGCCGCGGTCGCGGGCCTGGGGCTGGCCGCCGACCTGGAGCAGCAGCTGCTGGACTACCTGACGTACGCCGCCGCCTCGATGATCAACACCGAGGGCTGATCGGCACCCTGGGCTGATCGGCACCCTGGGCTGATCGGGCGGCTATCGCAGCGGGCTCAGCCCGAGCCCCGCGCCCGGCGCGGCGGCGGTGCGCAGCACCACCGAGCCCGTCGGCGAGCTCAACCGCAGCCAGCCGCCCGCCCGGTGCACGGTGAGCGGGGCCCCGGGGGCCAGGAAGCCGATCATGTACGAGGCGTGCACCGCGCGCAGCGGCAGCTCCGGCAGCGCGCTCACCGGGCGGGACCAGATCTCGTCCGCCAGGGCGTCCAGCACCGCGCGGGTGCGGTGGTGCGGCGGCACGGCCTCGCTGCGCTCGCGGAACTCCCGGACGGCGGCCATCAGTTCGCGGCCCGTCTCGGCGGGCGGCGGGGTGCCGACCGGGCGCCAGCCCGTGCGGGGCGGCAGCAGCCCGGCCCAGGAGGGGCCGGTCACCGGGGCGGGCAGCGCGAGCGCACCCGTCTCCGCGTCGACGCCGTCCAGCAGTTGCCCGACCGAGACGGTGAGGTCCACCGAGGCGTCCAGGCCCTCCAGCCGCGCGGTGCGGATCGCCAGCGCGCCCGAGGTGCCCAGCGGCAGTCGTCCGAAGACGGCCAGCACGCCACCGTGCTCCGACTCGCTGGACCCCGACTCACCGGACTCCGACTCGCCGGACTCCGCGGGGCCGACCGCCTGGAGCCGCACCGCCGCCGCCTTGTCGAAGCGCAGCAGGCGCAGCAGGAAGGCGGAGAGGTCGGCGGCCTCCCGGGTGTCGGTGAGGGCGAGGCGGGCGGTGACGGTCAACGCGGCTCAGCTCGAATCGTCGTGGGGGGGTTGCTGTCTCAGACCGCGGCGACCACGGGCTCCTCGTCCATGAACCGGGAGAGGAACTCCCGCTCCACGGGCGAGATCCGGCGCGGGCGGCCCTCGGCCAGGTCGTAGGGCACGACCACGGTGGACGCCTTGACGTAGACCGTCTCGGTGCCGTCCGCGTGCACGTCCTTGATCTCGTACGAGACGGTCAGCGAGGCGTTGCCTATCTTCGTCACGCTGGTCTCGATGGTCACGGGCTCCGGCCGGTGCACCAGCGGGCGCTTGTAGTCGATCTCGTGGCGCGCCACCACCGAGCCGCCCGCGAACTCCCCGGCGCCGGCCTCGGCGGCCTGGGTGAACATGAAGTCGATCCGGGCCTCCTCCAGGTAGCGCAGGAAGACCACGTTGTTGACGTGCCCGAAGGCGTCCATGTCGGACCAGCGCAGCGGGCAGGCGTAGATGTGGCGGGCCACGGGTGTTCTCCTCGGTGTCCGGTTCTGTGTCCAGTGTCCGTCGTCCGGCGCCGGAGGCCGGCGACGGGCCGCGGCCCGGCAGGCCGCCCCGGAGGGCAGTCTGCCGGGCCGTGGTGACAGCTGGATGTCAGCCTCGGGTCAGCTTCTTGTACGTGGCCCGGTGCGGGCGGGCGGCGTCGGCGCCGAGCCGCTCGATCTTGTTCTTCTCGTACGACTCGAAGTTGCCCTCGAACCAGAACCACTTGCTCTCGCCCTCGTAGGCGAGGATGTGGGTGGCCACTCGGTCGAGGAACCAGCGGTCGTGGGAGATGACCACGGCGCAGCCGGGGAACTCCAGCAGGGCGTTCTCCAGCGAGGAGAGCGTCTCGACGTCGAGGTCGTTGGTGGGCTCGTCGAGGAGCAGCAGGTTGCCGCCCTGCTTGAGGGTGAGCGCCAGGTTCAGGCGGTTGCGCTCACCGCCGGAGAGCACGCCGGCCGGCTTCTGCTGGTCCGGGCCCTTGAAGCCGAACGCGGAGACGTAGGCGCGGGACGGCATCTCGACCTGGCCGACGTTGATCCAGTCCAGACCGTCGGAGACGACCTCCCAGAGGGTCTTCTTCGGGTCGATGTTGGCGCGCGACTGGTCGACGTAGCTGATCTTGACGGTCTCGCCGACCTTGACCTTGCCGGAGTCCGGGGTCTCCAGGTCCTGCAGCATCTTGAACAGGGTGGTCTTGCCGGCGCCGTTGGGGCCGATGATGCCGACGATGCCGTTGCGCGGCAGGGTGAAGCTGAGGTCGTCGATCAGGACCTTCTCGCCGAAGGCCTTGTTGAGGTTCTCGACCTCGATGACGACGCTGCCCAGGCGCGGGCCCGGCGGGATCTGGATCTCCTCGAAGTCCAGCTTCCGCATCTTGTCGGCCTCGGCCGCCATCTCCTCGTAACGGGCGAGGCGGGCCTTGGACTTGGCCTGGCGGCCCTTGGCGTTGGAGCGGACCCACTCAAGTTCTTCCTTGAGGCGCTTGGCGCGCTTGGCGTCCTTCTGCCCCTCGACCTTGAGGCGGGACTGCTTGGTCTCCAGGTACGTGGAGTAGTTGCCCTCGTACGGGTAGGCGCGGCCGCGGTCGAGCTCGAGGATCCACTCGGCGACGTGGTCCAGGAAGTACCGGTCGTGGGTGACGGCCACGACGGTGCCCTTGTACTTGGCCAGGTGCTGCTCCAGCCAGTTCACCGACTCGGCGTCGAGGTGGTTGGTGGGCTCGTCGAGGAGCAGCAGGTCGGGGGCCTCGAGCAGCAGCTTGCAGAGCGCGACGCGGCGCTTCTCGCCACCGGAGAGCTTGGTGACCGCCCAGTCGCCGGGCGGGCAGCCCAGGGCGTCCATGGCCTGCTCGAGCTGGGCGTCCAGGTCCCAGGCCTCGGCGTGGTCCAGCTCCTCCTGGAGCTTGCCCATCTCCTCGAGGAGGGCGTCCGAGTAGTCGGTCGCCATCAGCTCGGCGATCTCGTTGAAGCGGTCGAGCTTCCCCTTGATCTCCTTGACGCCGTCCTGGACGTTCTCCAGGACGGTCTTGGACTCGTCGAGCGGCGGCTCCTGGAGCAGCATGCCGACGGTGAAGCCGGGCGAGAGGAAGGCGTCGCCGTTGGAGGGGTGCTCCAGGCCGGCCATCATCTTGAGCACGGTCGACTTACCGGCACCGTTGGGGCCCACGACGCCGATCTTCGCTCCGGGGAGGAAGCTGAGCGTCACGTCGTCAAGGATGACCTTGTCTCCGTGAGCCTTGCGCACCTTGCGCATCGTGTAGATGTATTCCGCCA
Organism: Kitasatospora sp. NPDC051170; assembly: GCF_044455705.1. NCBI lineage: Bacteria > Bacillati > Actinomycetota > Actinomycetes > Kitasatosporales > Streptomycetaceae > Kitasatospora > Kitasatospora sp. NPDC051170. The sequence continues at coordinate 182,322 of NZ_JBITFA010000017.1, forward strand.
CGTGAGATCGCTCCGGCGTCGTCGGGAGTATTCGGCTTGCAGCCTTCCATTGTGCCGCACCCGCCCGCGCACCCCGAACCGCCGGTCGGCCCCGCCGATCACTCCTCGCCATGACGCAACGGCCCGGCCCCCGCACCGAGGTGCGGGGGCCGGGCCGTCGTGACTTCAGGGCCTGTCGTCAGGCGGTGGTGCGGCCGTGGCGGCCGCGGCGGCGCAGGACGAAGACGGCGGCGCCACCGGCGACGACCAGGCCACCGGCGACGGCGGCGAGGATCGGCGTGGAGTCACTGGAACCGGTCTGGGCCAGGCCACCGGTGCCCGGGGTGGTGCTGCTCGGGGCGGCACCCGGGGTGGACGGGGTGGCGGTGGACGGGGTGGCGGCCGGGGTCGACGGGGCCGCGGTCGGGGTCACGCCGGTCTTGCAGTCCAGGACGCCGGTGAACTTCTTGGAGTAGCCGTTCGGGCCGCTCACGGCGATGTCGTACCTGGTCTTCTCGGCGACCTTGACCAGCACGGTCTCGGTCTTGCCCGGCTGCACGGTGACCTTCTGGCCCGGCTGCACGGTCACCTCGGCCGGCTGGTCGCCGGTGTTGGTGACGGAGACGCGCACGCCGCCGTTGGCGCACTCCTCCTTGGCGGAGCTGTCGACGATCGCGCCCTGCCCCTGCTTCCAGGTGGCCTGGCCCGCGGCCGCGACGCTGAGCTTCTTGGAGCCGGCCAGGATCATGGTCTGGCTGTGGTTGCCCTGGTCGTCCAGGCCGCTCATGAAGACCCGGCCGCTGAGGACGGTGGTGTCGGCGGTGGCGTTGAGCACGGCCTTGCCGTCCGGGGTGCCGCCGGGGACGTCCAGGAACAGCTGGGTGTCCTTGGCGACCGGGCCGGCCAGCGTGCCGTTGACCGGCTTGCCGTCCTTGTCCAGCAGCTTGATCTTGTCGGCGGCGTCGCCGGAGACGGCGAGCTTGACCTCGTTGGCGCTGGTGTTCAGCGTGAACGGGCCGAGCTTGCCGCCGGACTTGCCGGAGACGGAGTCCGGGGTGAGCGTCAGCGAGGGCTTCGGCTCGGCCGCGACGCCCTTGTTGGCGTCGCCGGTCAGGTAGTCGCGCAGCTTCTTGGCGTGCTCGTTGCGCGGGGTCGCGGTCTTGTTGTCGGAGAACTTCCAGATCGCGGACTGGGTGCCGGCGGCGGCGTCCTTCTCCGAGAGCTCGTTGTCACCGATGGCCTTGCGCAGCGCGTCGATCGGCGCCTGCGGGTACGAGTTCTCCAGGATCCAGCGGATCTTGGGGGCGTTCGCGTTGCTGTTGAGGGAGCTCGCGGACCAGTCGGCCTCGTGGTACTTGGCCTTGCTGTTCAGGAAGACCGGGTTGTCGAAGTCGATGCAGTAGGTCTGCAGCAGCTCGCCCGAGGCCGTCTTGAGGGTGAACAGGCCCGCGTCGACGCTGTCCTTGCCCTGGACGTCGACCCGCTCCCCGAACATCTCCGGCTGGACGACCGCGGTGACGCCCGAGCCCGGGTTGTCCGCCGCGACCGCCGTACCGGTCGCGAACAGGCCCCCGCCCAGCGCCAGGCTGGACGTGAGCATGACAGTGGCTATGCGGGACAGGCTCCGCACCTGCTTCTGGACCATCAGGATTCCCTCCGGAGCGGGCCTGGTCTCTGGATGAGCAGCCCGCAGACTTTCGTGCCGCACGCGCCCCCTGTGGCGCCGTTGCGAGGTGTGAAACCAGACGAATCCTATTAACCTCCCGAGGCACCGAAACCCCCATGCGAAATCAGGACGATTCCGTATCTGGATCGTTATCAACCCTCTCAAGTCCCACACAAACTGACACTTCGTCGGATTCCCGGCCGTTTTCCGACGGGGGGCGGGAATGCGGAAGCGGGCGCAATGGCCTTCTCGATCAACATATTTGTCGACAGGGAAGGCCATCGCCCCGCCTCCGCCCGTGGGCTCACGGCCCGGTCAGCGCCACCTCACCGCCACCTCCCCGTTCCCCCTCGGACACCCCGGAGGCCCCGATCGCCCCGGACGCACCGGACGCCGCCTCCTCCTGCTGCGCCGGGCGCGAGCGGATGGCCCGGACGATCCACTCCGGCACCGCCTCCGCCTCCGGCTCCGCGCCGGAGCGCCCTCCCGCACCCGGAGGCTGCCCGCGCACGCCCGTCGCCCGGCGGAACGCCGTGGTGCCGCGGGTGAGATCGTGCCCGACCGACCGGGCGTCGATCTCCACCCGGGTGCGTTTCGCCTCGGCCTCGCCCCACTCACGGACCTTCAGCCGGCCGCTCACCAGCACCGGATCGCCCTTGGAGAGCGAGCCGATCAGGTTCACCGCCAGCGCCCGCCAGGCCGTCACCGTCAGCCAGTGGGTGTCGCCGTCCACCCAGCACTCCCGCTGGCGGTCGTAGCGCCGCTCGGTGCAGCCGAGGCGGAAGTTCGCCATCGGCACCCCGTTGGAGGTTTCCCCGTAGCTGACCTCGCCGGCCACATTGCCGAGCACCGTCACCTGCATCTCGTTCACGCCGGACCCTCCGTTCTCGCCGATGCACCGTACGGAATCGATCGGTGCGTGACACGAGAGTGCACGGGGAAGGAAATACCGGCCATCACGTTCCGAAATCTGTGGATAACCGTCCCCCCGGAAAAACCTCGGTCACTCTCATGGGTGAATTTCGGCCTTGTGGCGTGACTTCTACAAAAAGTCTTCGCGGCCATGACAACAAACGGCACGCTCCAGGACCCGTCGGCCAGCGGCGGAAGCGCCCCCGGGAAGCGTCCGCGCACGTCAATCGACCGTGACAACCCGAATACGGCCCCCCACCCGTGCGGAGGGCGGGACATTCTCCGTGTCGAATCCATAACGGGTGAGGAGGCAGCCCCGTAACGACTGCACAACGTCCGGCTCGGAAGACTCCCAGACCGCTGCACACACGGCGTTCACCTGCGATTATCGGACCGCTCCACCGAACCGACACACCAACGACGGTGCTGTCGATCCCGACCCGGCAACCGGGCACCCTTATCCTGTCCCCGACAGGTCGAGGGTCCACCAACCCCCACCCCCACCCTCCGGTACGGGGACGGACACGCGCGCCCCGGCGCCCGCCATCCGATCCCGGCCACGGTCACGCCCGCCGAAGCGGGCACCGTCCCGCCCCCATAGCTCAGCGGATAGAGCACCCGCCTTCTAAGCGGTAGGTCGCAGGTTCGAATCCTGCTGGGGGCGCCACCATGCAATTCCGCAGGCGGCGATACCGATCGCGACGATGCGTAGTCGTTTCGATTCCACGGGTCACGACCGGCACCGGCCGCTTCCCGCCCGCACTTCCCGTACTCCCCGCAATCACCGCGTGACCGTACGTGTCATGACCGTCGCGAATACGCCCGCATCGTCGAATGTCCGGAATTCCGCGCGAATCCCCCGCACTCTTCGAGAGCGTCGGGCCACGAGCGCGTCAGGCCGAGGCGATCCCGGCCAGAAAGCCGTCGACCAACGCGATCTGCCGCTCGGCCGGAAACTCCGCCGGCGCGAACAGCGCCTGCACCACCAGACCGAGGACGAAAGCCTGCGCCGCCGCCGCGAGTTCCACCGGGTCGCACTCCCCCGGCACCTCGCCGAGCCGCCGGGCCTCCGCCAGGTGCGCGGTGATGGCCTCCCGCGAGCGCCCGTAGCGGCCCGCGTGGGCGGCGGCCAGGTCCGGGTCCGCCAGCGCGACGTCCCAGGAGCCGACCCAGATCCGGTTGCCGGCCCTGGCCGGCTCGTCCAGCGGCAGCACGTCCAGCAGCGCCGCCCGTAGCCGGGCCATCCCGGCGGGCGGCGGCGCGCTGCCGTCCGCGGGCGCCGTACGCCGGGGGCGGGCGCCGGAGCGGCGGTCCAGCTCCTCCAGCGCGTGGCTGAGCAGCGCCTTCTTGTTGGGGAAGTAGTGCGTCAGGAGCCCGGTGGAGGCGCCCAGTTCGGCGGCCACCGCGCGCAGCGTCAGCCCCTCGAAGCCCCGGGTGGAGAGCACCCGCCACACCCCCTCGGAGACCTCCGAGCGGCGGGCTTCATGGTCTCCACGGGCCGGTGTCATGGGGGCTATCGTACATACCAAACGTTTGTTATGAATGACCTGTCCACCACCCCGCACCACCGGAAAGGCCCTGCCCGTGTTCACCGTCCCCCTCACCGAGAACGCCGAGCTGCGCCCGCTGGAGCCCTGGCAGGCCCCCGAGTTCCTGGAGCACATGGACCGCGCCCGCGCCCACACCGACCCGTGGATCCCCTGGGCCACCCGCTCCACCGACCTGGACTCCGCCCGCGCCACCCTCCAGGGCTACGCGGACCGCCAGGCGTCCGACACCGGCCGCATCTACGGCATCTGGCACGACGGCACCCTCGTCGGCGGCGTGATGTTCGTTTCCTTCAGCACCACCTCCGGCAACTGCGAGATCGGCGCCTGGACGGAGCCGGCCGGCGAGGGCCACGGGCTGATCACCGCCGGCGTCCGCCTGCTGCTCGACTACGCCCTCCTCACCCGGGGCCTGCACCGCGCCGAATGGCTCTGCTCCACCGTCAACGCCCGCAGCGGCGCCGTCGCGCAGCGGGTCGGGATGAAGCTCGACGGGGTGCTGCGCGAGTGGTTCCCGCACAACGGCGTGCGCCACGACAAGGAGGTCTGGTCGATGCTGGCCCCCGAGTGGAAGGCCGCCCGGGGCTGAGCCCCGCCCCCACCGGCGCGCGACGACGCGGCGGGGCCGGATGGACACCCCCGTGTCCCACCCGGCCCCGCCGCCCGTCACCGCCCTCGCCGCCCTCGCCGCGCTGGCCACCCTTGCCGCCCTCCGATCAGGCCGCGACCGCCACCCGCTGCTCGGCGGCGGCCTGCTCCGCCCCGTCCCCGCCCTCGTCCCCGTCCAGGCTCGCGCCGGCCACCACCCGCAGCCGCCACACCAGCAGCGCCACCAGCACCAGCACCCCGCCGCCCGTCAGGAAGACCACGTCCACCGCGTCGGTGAAGCTCTCCACCGCGTGCTCCCGCGCCGCCCCGGTCAGCGAGCGGACGGCGCCCATCGAGCGCCCCGGCTCGCCGTTCTCGTAGACCCGGGCCAGCAGGGTGCCGAACAGCGCGGCGCCCAGCGCGTTGCCGAGGTTCTGGAAGAAGCGGATGCCGGTGGTCGCCACCCCGAGCTGCTGCGGCGGCGCCGCCTGCTGCACCACCACGATCAGCTGGCCGATCAGCTGGCCCAACCCGGCGCCCAGCAGGGCGAGTTCGGCCATCACCGTCCACAGCGGGGTGTCCGGCCCGCTCAGGCCGAGCAGCAGCAGGGCCGCCGCCGAGAAGCCCGCGCCGGCCAGCAGGAAGATCCCCACCGAGTGGCCCCGGGCGAGTAGCTTGCCGACGCCCAGGCCGGAGACCGTCATGCCCAGCGCCATCGGGATCAGGTAGAGGCTGGCCGTGGTCGGGGCGACGCCCCGGCCGATCTGCAGGTAGAGCATCACCTGGACGATCGCGCCGATCATGCCCATCCCGACCAGGCCCTGGATCGCGAAGCCCAGCCGCACCGTCGGGATGCGGAACAGCGACAGCGGCAGCACCGGCGCGGCGGCCACGGCCTGGCGCCACAGGAAGAGGCCGAAGGCGGCCAGCGTGGCGGCGGCCAGGCCGAGGATCGTCGGGGAGGTCCAGGCGTAGTCCTTGCCGCCCCACTCGGTGACCAGCAGCAGTCCGACGGCGAAGGCGGCGGCCAGCGCGGAGCCGAGGAAGTCCAGTCCGCCGCGCCCCGCCGCCCTCGGCAGCCGGACGGCCAGGGCGACGCCGACCAGCACGACGAGGCACAGCGGCAGGTTCACGTAGAAGATCCAGCGCCAGCTGACGTGCTCGGTGAGCAGCGCCCCGGCCAGCGGACCGACCGACATGCCGAGGCCCGCGACGATGCCGCCCATGGCGCTGCCCTTGGCACTGGAGCCCTTGCCCGGCCCCTTGAGCTGGGCGATGACGACCATGGTGACGCTCATCAGCCCGCCGCCGCCGATGCCCTGGAGGGCGCGGAAGGCGATCAGCTCGGTCATCGACTGGGCCGCCCCGCACAGGGCGGAGCCGAGCGTGAAGGTGGCGACCGCCCCGAGCAGCACCCGCTTGGCGCCGTAGGAGTCGCAGAGCCTGCCGTAGAGCGGCAGCAGCGCGGTGGCGGCGAGGGCGAAGGCGCTGATCAGCCAGGGCAGCCGGTCGACGCCGTGGACGGGGTCGAGGTCGCGGACGATCGGCACGGTGGCCGCCGACACGATGTTCATGTCGAGCACGGCCAGCACGATCGTGACCAGGCAGAGGATCATGCCCGCCTTGCGTCGGCCCGGTGTCATCAGGTCGGTGTCGGGTGCTGCTGGTGCGGCGGTGGCCATGGTCAAGTCCCCCCGGGGTTCGTGGAGTTCGGGCCGGGCCGGAGCGGCTCGGCGGCACGGCACCACCATGGCAGCGTTTTTGTACCCGGTCAACTCTTCATCCCGACCCATTTTTCTGCCCGGCTGATTTCTATCCCTGGTCAATATTTGAGCCTGGTACAGTCCCCTCATGGAGATCGACCGCAACACGGACCTCGACGCGCTCCCCCTGCGCGAGCGCAAGAAGATCCAGACCGGCTTCCGGATCTTCCGAACCGCCATCGCCCTGTTCACCGAGAGCGGCTTCGACCAGGTCTCGGTGGCCCAGATCGCCGCCGCCGCCGACGTGTCCAAGATGACGGTCTTCAACTACTTCTCCACCAAGGAAGACCTGGTCATGGCCCCGATGGAGAAGCACCTCGACGAGCCGGCCCGGGCGGTGCGCGACCGCGCCCCCGGCACCTCGGCCGTCACGGCGCTGCGCGAGCAGTTCGTCGACGCCCTCCGGCGCTTCGACCCCTCCGCCGGGCTCAGCGACGACCCGGTCGTGCTGGACGTCGTCCGCCTGATCCACCGGACCCCGGCCCTGACCGCCCGCGCCACCCACGGCTTCGACCGGGTCGCCCAGGCCGCCCTCCACGCCGAACTGCTCTCCCAGGACCCGGCCCACGACGACCTGACCGCCCGAGTCGCCACCGCCCAGGCACTGGCCGTCCGGACGGCGCTGATCGCCGCCAACCACCGCCGGATGCTCGCCGGCGAACGCGCCGCCGACGCCCTGCCCACCGCGCTCGCGGACACCGAGCGCGCCTTCGCCCTCCTCGAACGGGGGCTCGGCGACTACTGCACCTCGCCGGCCTGAGAGAGTGGGCGCATGGACCAGTCCCCGCTCGTACGGAACCGCTCCGCCCTGCCCGCCCAGGCCGAGGGCCTGAACGCGTACGTCGGCGAGGACGGCGTCGCCGTGCTGGAGTTCGACCGCCCGCACCGCCGCAACGCGGTGACGCTGGAGATCTGGCAGGCCCTGCCCAAGGTGCTGGAGCAGCTCGCCGGCCACAAGGGCGTACGCGTCCTGCTGCTGACCGGCGCGGGCGGCACGTTCAGCGCGGGTGCGGACATCGCCGAACTGTCCGAGGTGTACGGGACCCCGGAGAGCGCGGACGCCTACCACGCGGTCAACGTGGCGGCCGAGGAGGCGCTCGCGGCCTTCCCGCACCCGACGATCGCCGTGGTGCACGGCGCCTGCGTGGGCGGCGGCTGTCAGCTGGCCGTGGCCTGCGACCTGCGCTTCGTCGCCGATAACGCCCGCCTGGGCATCACCCCGGCCAAGCTCGGCGTGGTCTACTCGGCGGTGCCGACCCTGCGGCTGGCCCGGCTGGTGGGCCCGGCCCGCGCCAAGTACCTGCTGTTCTCCGGCGAGCTGGTGCCCGGCCGGGACGCCCTGCCGCTGGGCCTGGCCGAGCGCGTCCTGCCGGCCACCGAACTGGACGCCACCGCGCTGGAGTTCGCCCGGGTACTGACCACCCGCTCCTCGCAGACCATCGGCGGGGTGAAGGCCGCCCTGGGCGTGGCCCCGGAGCGGGCGGCCGAGGCGCTGGCCCCCTGGGAGCGCCTCTCCCGCGAGGCGGGGGACGTACGGGAGGGCCTGGCCGCCTTCCTGGAGGGCCGCCCGCCCCGCTTCTGAATCCCCCCGAAGCCCGCCCGTCCCCTTGAGCCCGCCGGAGCGGGGACCGCTCCAGATCCGTACGATCATCAGGCCAACATCACCCGGACCCGCCTGGAGCACCCCCGATGACGACCGAGGCCACCGAGGCCACCGAGGCCACGACCGCCCCGACCAGCCGGACGCTCTGGGCCCGCCGCGTCACCGACGGCGTCGAGCCGAAGAACGTGATCATCGCGGTCTGCCTGCTGATGGGCGCCGTCCGCTACGGCTGGACGGGCCTGGCCTGGGCCGCCTTCGCCGCGCTGTTCGCGGCCGTCGTCCCGACCCTGTTCATCCAGCGCGGCATCCGCAAGGGCACCCTGGAGGACCGCCACGTCGGCCACCGCCGACGCCGGCTGACCGTCATCCCGTTCATCATGGGCTCGGTCGCCCTCAGCTTCGCCGTGATGCTCTGGGCCGACGCCCCGCGCGACCTGACCGCGATGGTGGCGGCGATGTTCGCCTCCCTCGTCCCGATCCTGGTGATCACCGTCTGGTGGAAGGTCTCCATCCACACGGCGGTGGCCAGCGGCGCGGTGGTCTGCCTGGGCATCGCCCTCAGCCCGCTGTGGCTGCTGCTCTACCCGGGGGTCGCCCTGATCGGCTGGTCCCGGGTGGTGCTGCGGGACCACACCCTCGCGCAGACGATCGTCGGCGCGCTGGTGGGCGGCCTCACCGCCGGGCTCACCTTCTGGCTGGCCCGGTAGAAGCCCGGCTACCGGATCGGCATCCCCGAGATCGCCCGGGCGATGACCAGCCGCTGGATCTCGCTCGTCCCCTCGAAGATCGAGTAGATCGCACTGTCCCGGTGCATCCGCTCCACCGGGTACTCCCGGGTGAAGCCGTTCCCGCCGAGGATCTGCATCGCCTGCGCGGTGACGAACTTGGCCGTCTCCCCCGCGTACAGCTTGGACATCGAGCCCTCGGCGGCCGTGAACGGCTGGTTGTTCACCGCCATCCAGGAGGCCCGCCACACCAGCAGCCGGGCCGCGTCGATCCGGGTCCTCATGTCGGCGAGCTGGAAGGCCACGCCCTGGTTGTCGATGATCGGGCGGCCGAACTGCTCCCGGGTCTTCGCGTAGTCGAGGGCGACCTCGTACGCGGCCCGGGCGATGCCGATCGCCTGCGCCCCGACGGCCGGGCGGGACGCCTCGAAGGTGGCCATCGCCGCGTTGCCGCCGCCCCTGCGCACACCCTCGCGGGCCCGGGCCAGCCGCTCGTCCAGCTTCTCCTTGCCGCCGAGCAGGCAGCTGCCGGGCACCCGTACGCCGTCGAGCACCACCTCGGCGGTGTGCGAGGCGCGGATGCCGTGCTTCTTGAACTTCTGGCCCTGGCTCAGCCCCGGGGTGCCCGGCGGGACGACGAAGGAGGCGTGCCCGCGGGTGCCCAGCGCCGGGTCCACCGAGGCGACGACCACGTGGACGGCGGCGATCCCGCCGTTGGTGGCCCAGGTCTTGGTGCCGTCGAGCACCCACTCGTCCTTGGCCTCGTCGTAGACGGCCCGGGTGCGCAGCGCGCCCACGTCGGAGCCGGCGTCCGGCTCGGAGGAGCAGAAGGCGGCGACCTTGACGTCGTCCGGGGTGCCGAACATCTGCGGGGTCCAGGTGCCGATCTGCTCGTCGGTGCCGTTGGCGAGGACGGCGACGGCGGCCAGGGTGGTGCCGACGATGGACAGGCCGATGCCCGCGTCCCCCCAGAACAGCTCCTCCATGGCGATCGGGATGCCGACGCCGGAGGGGTCGAAGTACTGCTGGGCGTAGAAGTCCAGCGAGTAGATGCCCAGCTTGGCGGCCTCCTGGATGACCGGCCAGGGGGTCTCCTCGCGCTCGTCCCACTCGGCGGCGGCGGGGCGGATCACGTCGGCGGCGAAGCCGTGCAGCCAGTCGCGTACGGCGAGCTGGTCCGCGCCCGGGTCCAGCGAGAACGTGCTGCTCATGGTGGCTGCCTCCGCAGAAGTGGTACGACCTACCGGAGTGTTACCCCGGGTAACACCGTGGGAGTCTGCTACTGATTGGTAACCGGTGTCAACGCCCCTGCCGGGGCGCCCCGGCCACCCCCGAACGCCGGCCACCCCCGAACGCCGGCCACCCCCGAACGCCGGCCGTCCCCGAACCCGCCGTCCCCGAACGCCAGCCGTCCCCGAACCGAAGGAGCCAAGCGCATGTCCCGAGAGCCCCGCCGCGAGCAGCTGCTCAACGCCGCCGACCGGGTCATCCAGCGCGACGGGCCCGGCGCCAGCATGAACGCCATCGCCGCCGAGGCCGGCATCACCAAGCCGATCCTCTACCGCCACTTCGGCGACCGGAACGGCCTCATCGGCGCCCTGACGGAACGCCACACCAGCGGCCTGCTCGCCGCCGTACGCGCCGCCCTCGCCGAACCCCTGGAACGCCGCGACCGCGTCGAGCACGTCCTCGACACCTACCTCGCCGGTATCGAGTCCCGCCCCCAGGTCTACCGGCTGCTCACCCACCCCGACCCCGGGGGCCCGACCGGCGCCGGCAACGCCCTCGCCCCCGCGCTGCGGCAGATCGCCGAGGAGATCACCCGGGCCGTCCAGCACCAGGTCGACCTCGGCGCCGACCGCGACCTGCTCGCCGAGGCGTGGGGCCGGGGCATCACCGGCATGGTCCTGGCCGCCGGGGACTGGTGGCTGGAGACCAGACCCTGCTCCCGCACCCGCATGGTGCAGGCCCTCGCCGACCTCCTCTGGGGCCGCCTCGCCGCCGCGGCCGACCTGCCCACCGCACCCCTGCCCACCACACCCCTGCCCACCGCACCGCCGCCCGCCGCCCCGGAGCCCACCGCGGGCTGACGACCGCCGGGCGCGCGGGAACCGTTCGCGTCAGGCTCCCGCACGCCCGCCCCGGCACCCCGGTGACGGTCACCGTGAACGGCTGAACGGCTGATCGACCGATCAGACCAGCCCGCGGCGCGCCAGCAGCGGCGCGGTGTCCGGCTCCCGGCCGACCACCGCGCGGAAGGACTCCAGCGGGTCGCGGCTGAACCCGCGCGCCAGCAGCTCCCGCCGGAACAGCTCGCCGCTCTCGCGCACCGACAGCCCGTTGGTCTCGAACCACCGCACGGTGTCGGCGTCCAGCACCTCCGACCAGATGTACGCGTAGTACGCCGCGCTGTACCCGCTGGAGAACACGTGCTGGAAGTACGTCGTCCGGTAGCGCGGCGGGATCGCCGCCACCGCCAGCCCGGCCTCGGCCAGCGCCCGGGCCTCGAACTCCCGGGCGTCGGCGATCTCCTCGCCCGGCGCCACGGTGTGCCAGGCCCAGTCCAGCAGCGTCGCCGCCAGGTACTCCACCGTCCGGAAGCCCTGCCCGAAGCCCTCGGCCGCCGCCATCCGCTCGACCACCTCGGCCGGCAGCGGCTCCCCGGTCTCGTGGTGGCGCGCGTAGTTGGCCAGCACCTCGGGCCGCGTCGCCCACATCTCGTTGACCTGGGAGGGGAACTCGACGAAGTCCCGGGGCACCGAGGTGCCCGCGAACTGCGGGTACCGCACGTCCGAGAACAGCCCGTGCAGCGCGTGCCCGAACTCGTGGAAGAGGGTGCGCAGCTCGAACCAGGTCAGCAGCGCCGGCTCCCCGGGCGCCGGGCTCGGCACGTTAAGGTTGTTCAGCACCACGGGCCTGCGCCCGGTCAGCGCCGACTGCGTGACCAGCGAATCCATCCAGGCCCCGCCGCGCTTGGAGGCGCGCGCGTGGAAGTCGGCGATGAACAGGCCCAGCGGCGTGCCGTCCTCCTCGAACACCTCGAAGACCCGGGCCTGCGGGTGGTGCGCCGTCAGCTCCGGCCGCTCGGTGAACGTCACCCCGTAGGCGAGCTCCGCGGCGTGGAACACGCCGTCGCGCAGCACCCGCTCCAGCTCGAAGTACGGGCGCAGCGCCGCCTCGTCCACCTGGTAGGAGCTCTGGCGGACCTTCTCCGAGTAGTACGCCCAGTCGTGCGCCGCCAGCTCGGTGATCCCGTCCGCGGCCGCCGCCTCGGCCAGCTCCGCCGCCTCCCGGCGGGCGTTGGCCACGGCCGGCTCCACCAGGGAGCGCAGCAGCGCGTCCACGGCCCCGACCGTGCCGGCCGTCTCGTCCGCCACCACGTACGCGGCGTGGCTCGCGTGGCCCAGCAGCGCGGCCCGCTCGGCGCGCAGCCCGGCCATCCGGATCGCCAGCGGGCCGTTGGTGTCGACGGCCCGGTCCAGCGAGGCGTTCATCAGCCGCTCGCGCACCGACCGGTCGCTCAGCCGGGCCAGTTCGGGCTGCCCCGAGGTGTTCACCAGGCTCAGCACGTACCTGCCCGGGTGCCCGAGCACCTCGGCGTTGGCCGCGGCGGCGGCGATCTCGCCCTCGGACAGGCCCGCCAGCTCCTCGGCGGAGTCCAGCACCAGCGCGCCGGCCCGGCTCGCGGCGTTCACGTTCTGCTGGAACGTGGTGCCCAAGGCGGCGAGTTCGGCGTTCAGCTCGCGCAGCCGGGCCTGCTCGGCCTCGCCCAGGCGGGCGCCGGAGCGCACGAAGTCGGCGTGCCGGCGCTCCAGCAGGCGCAACGACTCCCCGTCCAGGCCGAGCTCGGCGCGGCGCCCGTACAGCTCCTCGACGCGGGCGAACAGCGCGCGGTCCAGGTGGATCGCGTCGTGGTGGGCGGCCAGCAGCGGGCTGACCTTCGCCTCCACCTCCTCCAGCACCGGGGTGCCGTCCGAGGCCGCCTGGTTGACGAACACCGCGCGGACCCGGCCCAGCAGCTCGCCGGAACGCTCCAGCGCCACCAGGGTGTTGTCGAAGCTCGGAGCGTCCGGGGACTCGGTGATCGCCGCGATCTCGGCCAGCTGCTCGGCCATCCCCCGCTCGTAGGCGGGAAGGTAGTGCTCCTCACGGATCTCGGCGAAGGGCGGCAGTTCGTAGACCAGGGTGCTGGCCTCGAAGAACGGGTTCTCGGTCATTGCGCCAACCTACGCCGTGTGCCGCACGCTGCCATCCACTTTTGAGGGGATTGTCGGGCCCACCCGCTACGGTCGACACCGGTACCCGCCGACCACCAGGAAGTCCGCCGACAAGTCCCCCGGGAAGGAGACCACCGCCATGGCCCCCAGATGCGCCCTCGTACCCGACCCGCACGGCCCCGGCGGCCGCCTCCAACCGCTGGACGACGCCGGCGCCCCGCTCGGCCCGCCCGAGCGGGTGCCCGACCTCGCCGCCGCCGTCGCCGACCGCGAGGCCGCCGACCACCCCCGCTGGGTCTGGGCCGCCACCGACTCCGCGTACGCCCCGCTGCTGCCCCTCCTGCCCGGCCGGCTCGCCCGCTGCCACGACCTGCGGCTGGTCGAAGCGCTGCTGCTCGCGCACGAGGGCCGCTTCGGCGCGCCCCGCTCGCTGGGCGCCGCCTGGGCCCGGCTGCGCGCCCTGCCCGTCCCGCCAGACCTGCCCGAGCCCGGTCTCGCCGAGGCGGACGGCGGGCAGGACACCCTCTTCGCCCCCGACCGGCTCCAACTGCCGCCCGGAGCCGACCCGTTGACGGCCGTGGTGGCCGTCCACGCCGAACAGCAGCGCCGCCTCGGCGCGATCGCCGACCCGGGCGCCCGGCACCGCCTCCGGCTGCTGGTCGCCGCCGAATCGGCCGGCGCCCTGGCCGCCGCCGAGATGGCCCACGACGGCCTGCCCTGGCGCACCGACGTCCACGACGCCCTGCTCACCGACCTGCTCGGCCCCCGGCCCACCGTCCCCGGCGCCCAGCCCAAGCTGCTCGCCGACCTCGCCGTCGAGCTCCAACTCGCCCTCGGCGTCAAGCCGTTCAACCCCGACTCGCACACCCAGGTACTGCGCGCCTTCGGCGAGGCGGGCCTGCAGCTCGGCTCCACCCGCGCCTGGGAGCTCAAGGAGATCGACCACCCGGCCGCCAAGCTCCTGATCCGCTACAAGGAGCTCTCCCGCATCCACGTCGCCCACGGCTGGGCCTGGCAGGACGCCTGGGCCCGTGGCGGCCGCTTCCGACCGGAGTACGTGGTCGGCGGCGTGGTCTCCGGCCGCTGGGCCACCCGCGGCGGCGGCGCCCTGCAGATCCCCCGCGTCCTGCGCCGCGCCGTCGTCGCCGACCCCGGCTGGCTGCTGGTCGTCGCCGACGCCGCCCAGTTGGAACCCCGCGTCCTCGCCGCGCTCTCCCAGGACGCCGGGCTCGCCCGCACCGCCGCCGGCGGGGACTTGTACGAGGCCCTGGCCGCCAGCGCCTTCCAGGGCGACCGGGACAAGGCCAAGCTCGGCCTGCTCGGCGCCATGTACGGCCAGACCAGCGGCGACATCGGCCCGCTGCTGAACACCCTGCACCGCCGCTACCCGGCCGCCATGGGCTACGTCGAGGCCGCCGCCCGCACCGGCGAGGACGGCGGGGTCGTCACCTCCCGCCTCGGCCGGGTCTGCCCGCCGGCCACCTCGGACTTCCTCGACCTCACCGAGGCCGAGACCGCCGAGGACACGGGCGGCGCGGGCGGGGCGGGAGGGCGCGCCGCCCGGGCCCGGGGCCGCTTCACCCGCAACTTCGTCATCCAGGCCAGCGCCGCCGACTGGGCCCTCGCCCTGCTCGCCGCCCTGCGCCGCCGCCTCGAGGAACTGCCCGTCCAGCCCGCCGACCGTCCGCACCTGGTGTTCTTCCAGCACGACGAGGTGGTGGTCCACACCCCGGCCAACCTCGCCGACGAGGTGGTCGCCGCCGTCACCGAGGCCGCCGACGAGGCCCGCCGCCTGGTCTTCGGCGACACCCCGGTCCGCTTCCCGCTCACCACCGCCGTGGTGGAGAGCTACGCCGACGCCAAGTAGCCGACGCCGAGTAGGCCGGGCGAGCCCGCTACAGCTTCCGGAAGGAGCGCGCCTCCTCCGCCGCCGCGACCACCTCGTCCAGCCCGGCCCCGGCCGAGGCGGTGACGGCCGCCGCCACCGCGCCCTCCACGAACGGCGCGTCCACCAGCCGTACGTCCGGGCGCGGCTCGTCCTCCAGCACCGTCACGGCGGTGAGCACCGAGCTGCCCAGATCCGGCAGCACCACCACCCCCGCCCCCGCGTCCGCCTCGGCGATCGCCCCCGCGATCAGCTCGTAGCTGGTGCCGAGCCCGCCGTCCTCCGTCCCGGCCGCCACCACCACCCGCACCCCGCCCGAGGCGAGTTCACCGAGCAGCTCGCGCAGCCCGGCGGCCAGGGTGGCACTGTGCGAGACCAGGACGATGCCCACGTGTTCGCTCATGCGACCGACCCTACGACCGATCCCGTTGCTCCGGCAGAGTGACGACGATCCCGCGTGTCGTACCCGGTGCCGGGGCCCCCCGTCTGGCGTAGCGTCGGGTCAGCAGCCGTCTGCCCGAGGGAGCGATGCGTCGTGAAGAAGCTGATCAACACCCCGGAGAGCGTCCTGGAGGACGCCCTGGCCGGAGTCGCCGCCGCCCACCCCGAACTGACGGTGGACATCCCCAACCGGGTGATCAGCCGCGCCACCCGCCCGTCCGGCCCCAAGGTCGCGCTGATCTCCGGCGGCGGCTCCGGCCACGAGCCGCTGCACGGCGGCTTCGTCGGGCCCGGCATGCTCGACGCCGCCTGCCCCGGCGAGGTGTTCACCTCGCCCGTCCCCGACCAGATGCTCGCCGCCGCCAAGGCCGTGGAGAGCGGCGCCGGCGTCGTCTTCATCGTGAAGAACTACACCGGCGACGTGATGAACTTCGAGCTCGCCGCCGAACTCGCCGCCGAGGAGGGCCTGGAGGTCCGCACCGTCCTGGTCAACGACGACGTCGCCGTGGAGGACTCCACCTGGACGGCGGGGCGCCGCGGCACCGGGGCGACCGTCCTGGTCGAGAAGACGGCCGGCGCCCTCGCCGAACGCGGCGCCCCGCTGGACGAGGTCGCCGCCCTCGGCGAGCGCGTCAACGCCGCTTCCCGCTCCTTCGCGATCGCCCTCACCGCGGCCACCGTCCCGGCCGCCGGCCGGCCCGGCTTCGACCTGCCCGAGGACGAGATCGAGGTCGGCGTCGGCATCCACGGCGAGCCCGGCCGCCGCCGCGAGAAGCTCCGCCCGGCCCGCGACCTGGCCGCCGAGGTGGTCGACACCGTCCTCACCGACCACCACCTCACCCCCGGTGACGAGGTGATCGCCCTACTCAACGGCCTGGGCGCCACCCCGCTGCTGGAGCTGTACGTGGTCTACGGCGAGGTCGCCGCCCGCCTCGCCGAGCGGGGCATCACCGTCGCCCGCAGCCTCGTCGGCAACTACGTCACCAGCCTCGACATGGCGGGCTTCTCCCTCACCCTCACCAAGGCCGACACCCAGCTGCTCGAACTCTGGGACGCCCCGGTCGACACCCCCGCCCTCAAGCGCGCTTAGGACCTCTCGATGGACTTCGACACCCGCCTCGCCGACGCCTGGGTCCGCGCGATCGCCGCGGCCGTCGAGCGGGAACAGGCCCGCCTCACCGAGCTGGACTCCGCGATCGGCGACGGCGACCACGGCAGCAACCTCCACCGCGGCTTCACCGCCGCCGTCACCGCCCTCGACGGCCTCCAGCCGGACGGCCCCGGCGCCGTCCTCACCAGGACCGGCACCACCCTGATCTCCAAGGTCGGCGGCACCTCCGGCCCCCTCTACGGCAAGGCGTTCCGCGCCATCGGCGCCGCCCTGACCGGCCCGACCGACCCGACCGACCCGGCCGCCCTGACCGGCCCGACCGCCCTCGCCGAGGCGCTGGCCGCGGGCCTGGACGCCGTCCGGGTCCTCGGCAAGGCCGAACCCGGGGACAAGACCATCGTCGACGCCTGGACCCCCGCCCTCGCCGCCTTCCGCGCCGCGGCCGCCTCCGGCGCCACCCTCCCCGAGGCCGCGCGCGCCGCCGCCGAGGCCGCCGAGCAGGGCGCCCGCGACACCATCCCCCTGCGGGCCCGCAAGGGCCGCGCCTCCTACCTCGGCGAACGCAGCACCGGCCACCAGGACCCCGGCGCCACCTCCACCGCCCTCCTCTTCCGCGCCCTCGCGACCGTCACCGCCCCTGACGCGAAGCCCCTCAGTCCGTCCGCGTGATCAACAGCAGCAGCGCGTCGTCCCGCAGCTCCCCACCCGTGTGCGCCAGCAGGTCCGCGTACACCCGCCCCACCGCCGCCTCCAGCTCCCCCGCCGAGCGCGCGGCCCCCCGCACGAGCGGCCCCACCCGCTCCGCCAGCGGGTAGAACTCCCCGCTCCTGCGGTGCCGCGCCTCGATCACCCCGTCCGTACAGAGCACCAGCACGTCCTCCGCCCCGAACTCCTGCCCCCAGCTGCTCGGCTCCCCCGTCGCCAGCCGCCCGAGCCCCAGCGGCACCCACGGCTCCGGCGCGTCCAGCACATGCGCCCGCCCCTCCGCGTCGACCCGGATCGGCGGCACGTGCCCGTACTGCAGCAGTTCCATCTCCCCCGGCGCCCGGAACTCCGCGAACAGCGCCGTCGTGAACTCCCCGTCAGGCACGTGCCGTTCGACGCTCGCCTCGATCCGCTCCGCGACCCCCCGCAGCCCGGGTTCGTCGTACGCGGCCTCCCGGAACGCGCCGAGCACGATCGCCGCCGTCTGCACCGCCCCCAGCCCCTTGCCCCGGACGTCCCCGACCGCGACCCGGGTGCCGTGCGGCGTCTCCAGCACGGAGTACAGGTCCCCGCCGATCTTGGAGGCGTCCGCCGCCGACACGTACCGCACGGCCAAGCGCAGCGGGCCGACCACGGGCCCCGGCAGCCTCAGCAGCGCCCGCTGCGCGGCCTCGGCGACGGAGCTGACGGCCGCGAACACCGCGGCCCGCCGCATGCGGATCCTGGCGACCCACGCCGAGAAGAGGGAGAGCACCACGTAGCTGACCATCGCACCGTAGAGGAAGCGCGCATCGTTGATGTTGTCGACCTCGTCGTAGTGGCTCAGCCCGAACACCGCCGCCAGCCCCAGCACGCACACCGCGAGCAGCTCGCCCGGCCTGAGGGTCAGCGCCGCGATGACGGGGACGACGGTCATCAGCGGGGCCAGGTAGCGGTCCTTTCCGGTGAGGAGGTCGGCCAGTGCGACGACCACGACGGCCAGCAGGGCGGGCGAGGCCCGCCGCCAGAACGGGATGTCCTGCAGGTCGGCGACCAGCAGCGCGTCACGTCGCCGGACCGGCGGCAGTCCCGAGTCGGTGGGGACGGAGGGGGACTGGGCGCGGCGGATCAAGAACACATATCGAACATACGGGACGATCAGGACACCCACCCATCCGGGCACCCCACCCCCGCGGAAAATACCCGGGAGGGGTATGGTTGAGTCAGAGGCGGGAGTCCGAGCGGGACTCCGAACGACAACCCCGGGAGGGCCCGATGTCCAGCACCATCACCTACACCGTGTCCGGCATGACCTGCGGCCACTGCGAGAAGGCCGTCAACTCCGAGGTCTCCGCCCTCGACGGCGTCACCGCCGTGTCCGCCGACGCCGCCGCCGGCACCGTGACGGTCTCCTCCCTCGCCCCGATCGAGGACGAGCGCCTCGCCGCCGCCATCGACGAGGCCGGCTACGAGCTGGTCGGCCGCAGCGCCTGAGCCCCGGACGCGGTGGGCCCGGCCGACGGGCCCACCGTACTCCTCCCCCAAGGAGCACCACCCCATGACCACCTCCGCCCCGCGCCTGGAGGCCGACGGCCTGGTCGAGCTGTCGATCGGCGGCATGACCTGCGCGTCCTGCGCCGCCCGGATCGAGAAGAAGCTCAACCGGATGGACGGCGTGGAGGCCACGGTCAACTACGCCACCGAGAAGGCCCGGGTGGCGTACGGCCCCGGGGTCGCGGTGGAGGACCTGATCGCCACCGTGGAGCGCACCGGCTACACCGCCGAGCTCCCGCCTCCCCCCGCCGCCCCCGAGCCGGAGCCCGCCGAAGCCCGCGAACCCGACGCCCTGCGCGACCGGCTGCTGATCAGCGCCGTCCTCGGCCTCCCGGTGGTCCTGCTCTCCATGGTCCCGGCCCTCCAGTTCACCCACTGGCAGTGGCTGGCCTTCGCCCTCACCGGCCCGATCGTGGTGTACGGGGGTCTGCCCTTCCACCGCGCCGCCTGGACCAACGCCAGGCACGGCGCCGCGACCATGGACACCCTGGTCTCCCTCGGCACCCTGGCCGCCTTCGGCTGGTCCTGCTGGGCCCTGTTCCTCGGCCACGCGGGCCTGCCCGGCATGCACCACTCCTTCGCCCTCTCCGTCGGCGCCACCGACCCGGCCGGCTCGCTCTACCTGGAGACGGCTGCCGGGGTCACCGTGCTGATCCTCCTCGGCCGGTACCTGGAGGCCCGCGCCAAGCGCCGGGCGGGCGCCGCCCTGCACGCCCTGCTCGACCTCGGCGCCAAGGACGTCACGGTGCTGCGCGGCGGACGCGAGGTCCGCGTGCCCGTCCGGGAGCTCACCGTGGGGACGCGCTTCGTGGTCCGCCCCGGCGAGAAGATCGCCACCGACGGCACGGTGGTCGAGGGCGGCTCCGCCGTGGACGCCTCGATGCTGACCGGCGAGTCCGTCCCCGTCGAGGTCGGGGTCGGCGACCCCGTCACCGGCGCCACCGTCAACGCGGGCGGCCGCCTGGTCGTCGAGGCCGCCCGGGTCGGCGCCGACACCCAGCTGGCCCGGATGGCCCGGCTGGTCGAGGACGCCCAGAACGGCAAGGCGGCGGCCCAGCGCCTCGCCGACAAGATCTCCGCCGTCTTCGTCCCCGCCGTCGTCCTGCTCGCCCTGGCCGTCCTGGTCGCCTGGCTGCTGGCCACCGACAGCTCCACCGAGGCGTTCACCGCCGCCGTGGCCGTGCTGATCATCGCCTGCCCCTGCGCCCTCGGGCTGGCCACCCCGACCGCGCTGATGGTCGGCACCGGGCGCGGAGCCCAGCTCGGCATCCTCATCAAGGGCCCCGAGGTCCTGGAGACCACCCGCAAGGCCGACACCGTCGTCCTGGACAAGACCGGCACGATCACCACCGGCCGGATGACCCTGCTCGCCGTCCACACCGCCGAGGGCGTCACCGAAGCCGAGGCCCTGCGCCTGGCCGGCGCCGTCGAGCACGCCTCCGAACACCCCGTCGCCGCCGCCATCGCCGCCGCCGCCCTGGAGCGCACCGGCGAGCTCCCGCCCGTACGGGACTTCCGCAGCCTGCCCGGCCTGGGCGTGCAGGGCGTCGTGGACGGCCGTACGGTGACCGCCGGACGCGAGGCCCTGCTCACCGTCTGGCCGCCGGCCCTGCTGGCCGCGAAGGCCGCCGCCGAGGCTGCCGGGCGCACCGCCGTCGCGGTCGGCTGGGACGGCGAGGCCCGGGCCGTCCTCGAGGTCGCCGACGCCGTCAAGCCCACCAGCGCCGAGGCCGTCACCCGGCTCCGCGCCCTGGGTCTGACCCCGGTGCTGCTCACCGGCGACAACCGGGCGGTCGCCGAGGCCGTCGCCGCCGAGGTCGGCATCGCGCCGGAGCACGTGTTCGCCGAGGTCATGCCGCAGGACAAGGTCGACACCGTCAAGCGCCTCCAGGCCGAGGGCCGGGTCGTCGCCATGGTCGGCGACGGCGTCAACGACGCGGCCGCCCTCGCCCAGGCCGACCTCGGCCTCGCCATGGGCACCGGCACCGACGCGGCCATCGAGGCCGGCGACCTCACCCTCGTCCGCGGCGACCTGCGCACCGCCGCCGACGCCATCCGCCTCTCCCGCCGCACCCTGGCCGTCATCCGGGGCAACCTGGTCTGGGCCTTCGGCTACAACGTCGCCGCGATCCCCCTGGCGGCCGCGGGCCTGCTCAACCCGATGATCGCCGGCGCCGCGATGGCCTTCTCCTCGGTCTTCGTCGTCACCAACAGCCTGCGCCTGCGCCGCTTCCGGCCGTCCTGAGCCGGACATGCGTCGGGCCCCCTGCGAAGACCTCGGGGGCCCGACGCCCGCAGCTCAACGCCCCAGCAGCTCGCCGCCGTTGCAGTGCAGGATCTCGCCGGTGATGAACCCGGCCTCGGCCGAGGCCAGGAAGTGCACCGCCGCCGCGACCTCCCCCGCGTCCCCGATCCGCCCGAGCAGCGTGCGCGCCGCCCGGCGGGCCACCTCGGGCTCGTCCAGCCGGGGCCCGAAGAACTCGGTGCCGCTGACCGTCCCGGGCGCCACGATGTTCGCCGTGATCCCCGAGGTGCCCAACTGCGCCGCCAGGAAGTGGTTCCAGGCGTGCAGCGAGGCCTTGGCCGCGCCGTAGGAGCCGGCCCCGCGCAGGGCGGCGATCGAGCTGACGGTGACGACCCGGCCTGAGCCGGGGGCGAGCCGGTCTCGGACGGTCTCGGTGAGCAGCACCACGGTGAGCACGTTGCGCTCGAAGTCCCCGCGCCAGCGGGCCAGCAGCGCGTGCGGCCCGACCCCGACGACGGTCTCCCGGCTGCCCGCGTTGTTCACCAACACGTCGATCCGCTCGGGCAGTTCGGCGAGCGCGGCCTCCACGGCGTCCGGATCGGCGAGGTCGCACACCAGTGGGGTGACGTCCGGCCCGAGGTCGGCCGCGGCCTTCTCCAGGACCGCACGGCGGCGGCCCACGATCATGACCCGTTCGCCCTCTTCGACGAACCGCCGGGCGACTTCGTACCCGATTCCCGTGCCACCGCCGGTGACGACGACGTTCCTGGCCATCCGCGCACTCCCTCCCTGGTTCCGCCGCCGCGCTACGAGGGTGCGCGGCGGTCCGTACCGGAATGCCACGATTCCTATCACGCTCGGTTGCCGTGACTGCGGGGAGGGTGACGTCGTGCGCGAGGGAAGGTGTGATATGAGCCCGGAACGCGGTGCACACGGAGCGTGGCGAGAGGCAGCTCACACCCCCCTGGCGTAACTTCTCGCACCCTGATACGTCTTAGGTTGGTAGTGCGGCAGTTTTTTCCGATGGGCCTGGGCGGCGAACGGCAACGCGTCCCGGCACTTCCAGCGGCTGTCGCCGACGGGGCTCCGGCGGGCCCCGGGACGGTCGTCGTTCTCGGCGGCCTTCGCGCACGGCACCGGGCTGCCGGCGGACTGGGAACGCTTTGAGCGGCCGTTCCCGGTCACGCCGGCCCCGGAGTCGTGCGCCGTTCGGTTCCGTCCGCGCGTGAGCCCCCGGGCCCACGCGCGGACGCGAAGGGGCCCGGCCGCGCGGTTCGCGGCCGGGCCCCTTCGACGTGCGTCAGGCGGGCGCCCGGGTCAGCGCTGCTCGAGCTCGACGTAGTCGCGGATGGCCACGCCGGTGTAGATCTGGCGCGGACGGCCGATGCGGCTCGTCGGGTCGTCGATCATCTCGTGCCAGTGGGCGATCCAGCCCGGCAGGCGGCCGAGGGCGAACAGCACGGTGAACATGCTGGTCGGGAAGCCCATGGCGCGGTAGATCAGGCCCGTGTAGAAGTCCACGTTCGGGTACAGCTTGCGCGAGATGAAGAAGTCGTCCTTGAGGGCGTGCTCCTCCAGCTTGAGCGCGATGTTCAGCAGCTCGTCGTTCTTGCCGAGCTGGCCGAGGACCTCGTGCGCGAGCTGCTTGACCTGCGCGGCGCGCGGGTCGAACGCCTTGTAGACGCGGTGGCCGAAGCCCATGAGCTTGACGCCGGCTTCCTTGTTCTTCACCTTCGTGATGAACGCGTCGACGTCGCCGCCGTCCTTCTGGATGCTCTCCAGCATCTCGAGCACGGCCTGGTTGGCGCCACCGTGCAGCGGGCCCCACAGGGCCGAGATGCCGGCCGAGATGGAGGCGAACAGGTTGGCGTGGCTGGAGCCGACCAGACGCACGGTGGAGGTCGAGCAGTTCTGCTCGTGGTCCGCGTGCAGGATGAGCAGCTTGTCCAGGGCGTTGACGATGACCGGGTTGAGCTCGTAGTCCTCGGCGGGGACGGCGAAGGTCATCCGCAGGAAGTTCTCGACGTAGCTCAGGTCGTTACGCGGGTAGACGAAGGGCTGGCCCATCGCCTTCTTGTACGCGTAGGCGGCGATCGTCGGGAGCTTGGCCAGCAGACGCACGGTCGACAGGTGGCGCTGGTCCGCGTCGAACGGGTTGTGGCTCTCCGGGTAGAACGTCGACAGCGCGCCGACCACCGAGGACAGCATCGCCATCGGGTGGGCGTCCCGCGGGAAGCCCTGGAAGAAGCGCTTGACGTCCTCGTGCAGCAGGGTGTGCTGGGTGATCTCGCGGTTGAACGTCTCCAGCTGCGAGGCGTTGGGCAGTTCGCCGTTGATCAGCATGTAGGCGGTCTCGACGAAGCCGCCCTGCGAGGCGAGCTGCTCGATCGGGTAGCCGCGGTACCGCAGGATGCCGTTGTCGCCGTCCACGAAGGTGATCGCGGACTTGTAGGCGGCGGTGTTGCCGAAGCCGTTGTCCAGGGTGACCAGGCCGGTCTGCGGGAGCAGCTTCGAGATGTCGAAGCCGGCGTTGCCCGCAGTGCTCTCGACGACGGGGTACTCGTACTCGCCGTCCTGGTACCGCAGTACTACCGAGTTGTCGCTCACGTCTTCCTCACCGACGAAATGAATCCTCTTCCAAGGTGCCCTGACCATCCTCCACGATCCCCCATCCGGAGGACGACCGCGCACCCGGGGTGGCCCGAAAGGGCCCGCCCCTACAAAACCTCTCGCCGCAGCCGGTACGAACCGGACAAGATCGGCACCACTCTAGGCTCTGCCGTAAATCTCTTCACGTCAAGAGAACATTAGAGGCAACCATCCGGTTGGATAATCATCCAGTCGAGAGCCTATGATCGAGGGCCGCGTGCCGCCGACCTGCACTGACGGCCCGCACGGCCTGCGAAATCGCCTTCCGTGACCCGACCAGCACCACCAGTTTCCTGGCCCTGGTCACAGCGGTGTAGAGCAGATTCCTCTGGAGCATCGTCCAGGCGGACATAGTGACCGGAATCACCACCACCGGGTACTCACTGCCCTGCGAGCGGTGGATCGTCACCGCGTACGCGTGGGCCAGCTCGTCCAGTTCGTCGAAGTCGTACCCCACCTCCTCGTCCTCGTCGGTGAGCACCGTCAGCCGCTGGTCGTCGACGCTGAGGGCCGTCACCACTCCCACTGTGCCGTTGAAGACGCCGTTGCGCCCCTTGTCGTAGTTGTTGCGGACCTGCGTGACCTTGTCCCCCACCCTGAACGTACGGCCGCCGAAGCGGCGTTCAGCGAGCCCCTCCCGGGCCGGCGTCACCGCCGCCTGGAGCAGGGTGTTCAGGTTCCCCGCGCCCGCCGGGCCCCGGTGCATCGGCGCCAGCACCTGCACGTCCCGGCGCGCGTCGTAGCCGAAGCGCTGCGGGATCCGGCGCGCCACCACGTCCACCGTCAGCCCGGCCGCCGTCTCCGTGTCCTCCTCCGCGAACAGGAAGAAGTCCGGCAGGCCGTCCGTCCGCGGCACCAGCCCCTCGTTGATCCGGTGCGCGTTGGTCACCACCCCGGACTCCTGCGCCTGCCGGAAGATCCTGGTCAGCCGCACCGAGGGGATCGGCCCGCCCTCGGCCAGCATGTCCCGCAGCACCTCGCCCGCACCCACCGAGGGCAGCTGGTCCACGTCCCCCACGAACAGCAGGTGCGCGCCCGGCGGCACCGCCTTGACCAGCTTGTTCGCCAGGATCAGGTCCAGCATCGACGCCTCGTCCACCACCACCAGGTCCGCGTCCAGCGGCCGGTCCCGGTCGTAGGCCGCGTCCCCGCCGGGCTTCAGCTCCAGCAGCCGGTGCACCGTCGACGCCTCCGCCCCCGTCAGCTCCGACAGCCGCTTCGCCGCCCGCCCGGTCGGCGCCGCCAGCACCACCTTGGCCCGCTTCGCCAGCGCCAGCGTCACGATCGACTTCACCGTGAACGACTTGCCGCAGCCCGGGCCACCCGTCAGCACCGCGACCTTCTCCGTCAGCGCCAGCCGCACCGACTGCTCCTGCTCCGGCGCCAGCTGGGCCCCCGTCCGCTTCGCCAGCCACTCCAGCGCCACCGGCCAGTCCACGTCCGCGAACCAGGGCATCCGGTCGGTGTCCGAACGCAGCAGCCGCAGCAGCTGGTTGGCGAGCGAGATCTCCGCCCGGTGGAACGGCACCAGGTACACCGCCGTGATCGGCTCCCCGCCCTCCCCCGGCACCGGCTCGCGCACCACCCCCTCGGTCGCGACCAGCTCCGCCAGGCAGTCGATCACCAGCCCCACGTCCACCTGGAGCAGCTTCACCCCGTCCGCGATCAGCCGCTCCTCCGGCAGGAAGCAGTGCCCCTGGTCGCTGCTCTGCGACAGCGCGTACTGCAGGCCCGCCTTCACCCGCTCCGGGCTGTCGTGCGGGATCCCCACCGCCTGCGCGATCCGGTCCGCCGTCAGGAAACCGATGCCCCACACGTCGGAGGCCAGTTTGTACGGCTCGTTGCGCACCACCCCGATCGAGCCGTCGCCGTACTGCTTGTAGATGCGCACGGCCAGCGAGGTCGACACCCCCACGCCCTGCAGGAAGACCATCACCTCCTTGATGGCCTTCTGCTCCTCCCAGGCCGCCGCGATCTTCTTCGTCCGCTTCGGCCCCAGCCCCGGCACCTCGATCAGCCGGCCCGGCTCGTTCTCGATCACCTCCAGGGTGTCCACCCCGAAGCGCTCCACGATCCGCTCGGCGAACCGCGGCCCGATCCCCTTGATCAGCCCCGAGCCCAGGTAGCGCTGGATGCCCTGGATCGTCGCCGGCAGCACCGTCGTGTAGTTCTCCACCGTGAACTGCCGCCCGTACTGCGGGTGCGAACCCCACCGCCCGTGCAGCCGCAGCGACTCCCCGACCTGCGCCCCCAGCAGCGCGCCCACCACCGTCAGCAGGTCGTTCCCGCCCCGGCCGGTGTCCACCCGGGCCACCGTGTAGCCCGTCTCCTCGTTGGCGTACGTGATCCGTTCCAGCACGCCCTCGACCTGCGCCAGCTGGCGGCTGGCCTGCTGCCCCGACTGCGCCTGCGTGCTCACCCGAGCCCCCCTTCGACCGGTACGGGTGGACCTATCCGGTACGCACCGTACCGCCCGCCTCCGACACCCCGGGAACCCCGCGTGCACGGCCCCCGGCCCGGTGCCAGGCTGGACGGGGCCCGCCCCTCCGCCGCTCCGGGAGCACCCGCCATGCTCGACACCACCTACCGCCCCGGCGCCCCCGTCTGGCTCGACCTCGCCACCGCCGACACCCGGGCCTCCGCCGACTTCTACACCGCCCTCTTCGGCTGGACCCACGCCACCGACGGCCCCGGCACCGGCGACTACGGCTTCTTCCACCTGCACGGCCGCACGGCCGCCGCCCTCGGCCCCCTCCCCACCCCGGACACCCCGCCCGCCTGGACCCTCCACTTCGCCACCGCCGACGCCGACCGCACCACCGACCTCGTCCGCCACGCCGGCGGCCGCGTCCGCCACGGCCCGCACGACGTCCTCACCGCGGGCCGCACCGCCCACTGCACCGACCCGACCGGCGCCGACTTCTCCGTCTGGCAGCCCCACGACACCCGCGGCCTGGACGTCGTCGACGAACCCGGCAGCCTCTGCTGGACGGAGTGCCACAGCGTCGACGCCGAACGCGCCAAGACCTTCTACCGGACGGTCTTCGACTGGCAGGAGCACGACGTCCCCTTCGCAGGCCGCACCTTCACCGTCCTCACCCCCGCCGGCAGCGGCAGCGACGACGCCCACGGCGACCTCGTCCAGCTCGACCCCGAAGACACCGCCCGCGGCACCGGCTCCCACTGGCTCCCCTACTTCGAGGTCCCGGACGTCGACACCGCCCTCGCCACCGCCCAGCACCTCGGCGCCACCGTCCGCGCCCCCGCCACGGACCTCCCCGGCATGGGCCGCCTCGCCCAGCTGCTCGACCGCCACGGCGCCGCCTTCGCGGTCATCACGAGCGAGAAGCCTGGGTGACGGACCGTTCTTGGCATCCTCCCCGTCCTAGCGGGCGGGGATTCCTCCCGCGCCTGCGGCACGGACATCCGTGCGCGGCAGGTCGCCGAGGTGGGTTCCCCGTTCATCGGGCCGTGCCCGATGTGGGATCGCCACACCTGGTCTGACCGGCCCTCCAGGGGCGTTTAGCCTGTCCGCCTGCCCGGCGGCCAGGATGTTGCGAGCAGCATTGAGGTCACGGTCATGCAGCACACCACACGCGCCACACGCCCACTCGCGGACCGCGAGGGGCTTGGGGCCGTCCCGGTGCCCGCACTGCGAGCAGAGCTGGGACGACGGGAACGCACGGTGCACGATGCCGACGGTGCGCCCGTACCGGGCAGCCTTCTCCTCCAGGAGGCGCCGGAAGGTGGACCATCCGGCGTCGTGGACGGACTTGGCCAGCCGACCACGACCAAGGCCCCGCACATTCAGATCCTCCAGGTACACCGCTTGGGTTTCGCGGATGATCCGGGTCGTCTGCTTGTGCAGCCAGTCGTGGCGGGTGTCGGCCACCTTGGCATGCGCCCTGGCGACCTTGCGCCGGGCCTTCTCCCTGTTCTTCGACCCCTTCGCCTTGCGGGACAGCTCCCGCTGCGCGGCCCTGAGCTTCTTCTCCGCCTTGCGCAGGAAACGCGGGTTGTCGATCACCTGGCCGTCGGACAGGACGGCGTAGGTGGCCAGGCCGAGGTCGATCCCGATCTCGGTGTCCAACTCGGGCAGGTGGCTCGGTTCGACGTCCACGACGAAGCTCGCGTGGTATCGGCCCGACGGATCGAGCAGGATCGTCACCGAGGAGGGATCGGCGGGCAGCGACCTCGACCATCTCACCCGCACATCACCGATCTTCGCCAGGTTCAGTTTCCCGTTGCCCCGGATACGGAACCCGTTACGGGTGAAACGGAGACTCTGCCGATTGTCCTTGCGGGACTTGAACCGGGGCAGCCCCACCGGGCGACCCTGGCGCTTGCCGGACACCGAGTCGAAGTAGTTCCGGTACGCGGTGTCCAGGTCCCGAAGGGACTGGATCAGAGGGTCCACACCGACCGAGGCGAGCCACGCCCGCTCAGCGGTCTTCTTCGCCGCTGTGATCACCAGCTTCTGCAAGCCAGTGCTCTTGGGATACGGAAGGCCGTCCTTACGGGCCTGCTTCCGAGCCGCCAGGGCATCGTTGTACACCACCCGCGCACACCCGAACGTCCGGGCCAGCGCAGAACGCTGACCAGCCGTCGGGTAGATGCGATACGAGTACCGAAGGTGCACGAGGTCAACCTAACGGGAGCCACCGACAACGGCCCACGTCCAAACCTCCGAAGCCCGCTCCGCCGCTTCGCGGCTCCGAGCCAGGGGTCCATGGCGGCCCTGGAGGGCCCCTGAGCGCCCGACGTGAGTGGGTCTAGACTCCCGGGACCATGAGTGACCTCACGATCCGCCAGGCAACCGTCAACGACCTGCCCGCCATAGTGGCCATGCTCGCCGACGACCCCCTGGGCGCCACCCGGGAAGACCCCGACGACCTCACCCCCTACCGCGTCGCCTTCACCCGCATCGACGCCGACCCCCACCAGCACCTGGTCGTCGCCGAACGCGCCGGCCGCGTCGTCGGAACCCTCCAGCTCACCGTCACCCCGGGCCTCGCCCGCAAGGGCGCCAGCCGGGCCACCATCGAGGCCGTCCGCATCCACGCCGACGAGCGCGGCAACGGCCTCGGCACCCACCTGATCGAGTGGGCCGTCTCCTGCTCCCGCAACCTCGGCGCCGCCCTGGTCCAGCTCACCTCCGACGCGACCCGCACCGACGCCCACCGCTTCTACGAGCGCCTGGGTTTCGAGCGCTCGCACTACGGATTCAAGCTCATGCTCTAGGTCGCGGGGCCCGGACATGCGAAAAGCCCCTGATCCGAATCGGATCAGGGGCTTTTCAGAAGAATTGTTCGGCGGCGTCCTACTCTCCCACAGGGTCCCCCCTGCAGTACCATCGGCGCTATGAGGCTTAGCTTCC
>NZ_JBITFA010000018.1:0-190401 GCF_044455705.1 Kitasatospora sp. NPDC051170
CCGGGGCACCTCCCCGGGCGTGGCGGGGCGGGCGTTTGCTTTTTTCGGGGCGTTTGGGTGGGGGGGGGGGGGGGGGGCCCCCCCCCCCCCCCCCCCCCCCGGGGGGCGCGGGGGGGGAACCCCCCCCCCCCGCGCCTCGCTGAACTCCTCGTGCGGGCCTTCGGCGTCGCCGGACGCCGTCAGCGGTGCGACCGGTCAGGAGCAGGCCTCAGAAGCACTTGATCCTGCCGCAGTTGGGAACGGAGATCTTGTGCTGGGTGCCGGCCCTCCACTCCAGGCGCGGGACCAGACCGATCCAGGTGAGCAGCCCGCCCATGCCGATCGCGGCCAGGTTCTGGTCGCTCCACCAGACCGAGAGCGTTCCCGACTGGTTGATCTCCAGCCAGGCGTTGGTGTAGCCGTTGGTGCCGGAGGACCAGCAGGACTGGTTGCCGACGCCGTAGACGACGAAGTTGCCGTCCGTCTGCATGGTCGCCCGGGTGCCGCAGCCGGCGGTGTTCGGAGCGCTCCACTCCTTGACCCGGTGCTCCTGGCCGAGCTCGTCGACGCTCGTGTACCAGAGCGCCAGTTCGCCGTTGTCCTCCATCTTCAGGACGGTCCACTGATCCGGGTTGCCGGTGGCCTCGAAGGTCTGGCCGCGGCAGATGGTGAAGTTCCGCCACATCCAGGAGCCCTGGCGCTCCGCGCCGGGAGGCTGGAGGGAGCAGTCGGAGGACGGCTGGCCACCACCGGTGTTGCCGCCGCCACCGCCGCCACCGGTGTTCCCGCCACCGCCGCCACCGCCGCCACCGGTGTTCCCGCCGCCGGAGCCGCCGCCGGCACCGGGGGTCGGGCCGTTCTGGACGTTGTCCATGCGCCAGCGCTGCTTGTCGGAGCCGTCGCACCGCCACACCCCGAGCTGCTCACCGGCGTTGTTCGCGGTGAGGCAGCCGCCGTCGGTGGCGCTGACGATCCAGTACCAGCCGTTGCCCGCGTCGCGGAAGGACCAGCGCTGGTTGGCGTTGCCCTGCTGGTTCTGCGTCAGGTGGGTGCGGTGGTTGCCGGGGTCGTGGTCCATCACCATGCCCTGGCCCGGCGCGGCCTTGCCGTCCGTGAGCAGGGTCTCGACGATCCACTGACCGTTGCCCGCGTCCCAGAACGCCCACCGCTGGGCGGCGTTGCCGTTCCCGCCCAGTGCCTTGATCGAGGTGCCGGAGGCGGTGCTGCCGCCGTCGAGGTCGGCGACCATCCCGTTGTTGTTCGAGCGGAGCGTGGCGACCTGGCTGCTGCCGATGTTCGGGCCGACCACCGGACCACCGGGCGACCCGCCGGAGGATCCGCCGCCGGGCTGGGGCTGCGGCTGGGGAGCGGACGGCCCCTGGGCCACGTTGTCGAGGCGCCACTTCTGGCGGTCGCTGCCGTCGCAGGGGCTGATGGCGAGGGCTTCGCCGGGGTTGTTGGCGGTGAGGCAGTTGTTGTCGGTGTCGCTGGTGATCCAGTACCAGCCGTTGCCCGCGTCGTGGAAGGCCCAGTGCTGGTTGGCGTTGCCGTCCATCACCCGGATCAGGTGGGTGCGGTGGTTGCCGGGGTCGTGGTCCATGACCATGCCCTGGCCGGCGGCGGTCTTGCCGTCGGTCAGGAGGGTTTCGATGATCCAGCGTCCGTTCGCGGTGGCCCAGAAGGCCCAGCGCTGGGCGTCGTTGCCGTTGGCGCCGAGCGCCTTGATCGACCTACCGGAGTTGGTGGTGCCGCCGTCGAGGTCCGCGACCATCCCGTTGTTCGCGGAACGCAGCGTCGCGACCCGGTTGTCCGCGACGCCCGGGTTGACGACCTGGCCGGTGGCCGGGTTCGGCGGGTTGGGGCCCTGCGCGAGGTTGTCGAGGCGCCACTTCTGGCGGTCGCTGCTGTCGCAGGGGCTGATGGCGAGGGCTTCGCCGGGGTTGTTGGCGGTGAGGCAGTTGTTGTCGGTGTCGCTGGTGATCCAGTACCAGCCGTTCCCGGCGTCGTGGAAGGCCCAGTGCTGGTTGGCGTTGCCGTCCATCACCCGGACCAGGTGGGTGCGGTGGTTGCCGGGGTCGTGGTCCATGACCATGCCCTGGCCGGCGGCGGTCTTGCCGTCGGTCAGGAGGGTCTCGATGATCCAGCGTCCGTTCGCGGTGGCCCAGAAGGCCCAGCGCTGGGCGTCGTTGCCGTTGGCGCCGAGCGCCTTGATCGACGTGCCCGAGCCGGTGGTGCCGCCGTCCAGGTCCGCGACCATCCCGTTGTTCGCCGAACGCAGCGTCGCCACCTGGTTGTTGCGGACACTGGGATTGACGACCGGGCTGTCGGCCGGGTTCGGCTGGCCCGGTTGACTCGGCTGACCCGGCGGGTTCGGTCCGTTGGCGACGTCACCGAGGCGCCACTTCTGGCGGTCGCTGCCGTCGCAGGGGCTGATGGCGAGGGCTTCGCCGGGGTTGTTGGCGGTGAGGCAGTTGTTGTCGGTGTCGCTGGTGATCCAGTACCAGCCGTTCCCGGCGTCCTGGAAGGCCCAGTGCTGGTTGGCGTTGCCGTCCATCACCCGGACCAGGTGGGTGCGGTGGTTGCCGGGGTCGTGGTCCATGACCATGCCCTGGCCGGCGGCGGTCTTGCCGTCGGTCAGGAGGGTCTCGATGATCCAGCGTCCGTTCGCGGTGGCCCAGAAGGCCCAGCGCTGGGCGTCGTTGCCGTTGGCGCCGAGCGCCTTGATCGAGGTGCCCGAGCCGGTGCTCGCACCGTCCAGGTCCGCCACCATCCCGTTGTTCCCGGAGACGAGGGTGGAGACCTGTCCGGCCCCGATGCCGGGGTTGACCACCGGGCCGGTGCCCGGCTTCGGCGCGGGCGGCTGGGTGGCGCGGGGCGGGACGGTGCCCAGGCCCCAGCGCTGCGAGTCGGACGCGTTGCAGTCCCAGATCTGCAGGGCGGTGCCGTTCGCGGAGTTGCCGCCGGTGACGTCCAGGCACCTGCCCGAGGCAGGGTTGACGAGCGAGAAGTTGTCGCCCTGCTGCCAGTTCTGGGCAGTGGTGCCGTTGCAGGTGTACAGGTCGACCCGGGTGCCGCGGCCGGTGAGGCCTCCGGTCACGTCCAGGCACTTGTCGAACGCCTTCAGGGTGAAGACGCCGCTGGTCGCGGACGGGGTCCAGCGCTGGGAGCGGGTGTTGTTGCAGTCGTACAGGTCGATCGGGGTCTTGTCGGTCGTGATGCCTCCGGTGACGTCCAGGCACTTGCCCGGGAACGCCGAGTAGACGGGTACCGAGCCGGCGCCGCCGCCGTCGCTGCCGGTGGGGCCGGTCAGGCGGAACTTCTGGCGGTCGGAGCCGTCGCAGGTGCCGACCGTCAGCGGCTGGCCGGAGGCGGACAGGGTCAGGCAGCCGCCGCCGTCACCGTTGGTGACCGTCGACCAGCCGTTCCCGGCGTCGGCGAACTTCCAGAGCTGGTTCGTGCGGTCCGCCGCCACCGCCTGGAGCTCGGTGCGGTGGGCGGAGGTGTCCTGCCCGAGGACGAGCCGCTCCTCCGGGCGGTTTCCGCCGTACGTGAGCCGGGTCTCGATCAGCCAGTTGCCGTTGCCCCGGTCCCAGAACGCCCAGCGCTGGGAGTCGGTCGGGTTGGGCTGCCACGCCTGGACGGGCGTGCCCACGGCGGGCACGCCGCCGCGTACGTCCGGCACCAGTTGGGGGTCGGCGGCGGAGACGAGGCCGATCCCCTGGGTCGGCTCCGCCGGCGAACCGCCGCCGGGGCCGCTGCCGGGCCAACTGGGCCCGCCGGGGCCGCTGCCGCCCCAGGAGGGCAGGCTGGGCAGCCAGGGGAAGCCGATGATCGGGATGCCGGGGAGCGAGGGCAGGGACGGTCCCGGTCCCCCTCCGGGCGTGCCACCGGGATCGGGATCGCCGGGGCCGGGCGTGGTGTCGTCGCTGGCCGGATGGTTGGTGTCCGCCGGCTCGCACTTGTCCGGCTGCTCCGGGGCCTTGGGCGGATTGGCGGACGCGGCGGGGTCGTTCGGGAAGCCCGAGGTGGTCGGCCACGGCACGTTCGGCAGACCGGGTAGCGAGGGCCACGGGATCCTCTGGAAGCCCGGGACGGACGGCCAGTTCCAGAAGGGCTGGTCCGGCACCGAGGGCCACGGGACGGACGGGAACGACGGCGCGCCCGGCCACGTGATCTTCGGCATGGCGGGGTGGCCGGGGAACGGAACGGTCGGATTGCCGGGGACGGAGGGCCACTTGACCTGCGGGAACCCGGGAACGGTCGGCCAGGCGAGGCCCGGGTGGTCCGGGATCGCCGGGTCGGTGATCGCGGGGAGGCCGGGGATCAGGGCGGTGCCGTCGTCGTTCCCGTTGCCGGGCAGCGGAAGCACCGGCCACGGGACGTCGGGGTGCCCGGGCATCGCGGGCCAGGGGGTGGTCGGGAAGCCCGGCACGGAGGGCCAGGTCGCCTCGGGGTGGCCGCCGATCGTCGGCCACGGTCGGCTCGGCACGGTCGGGAACCCGGGCCAGCGGACCTCCGGCAGGTCGGGGTGGCCGGGCATCGGGACGTTCGGGTAGCCGGGGACGGACGGCCAGGGGATGGCCGGGTGTCCGGGCAGGGACGGCCAGGTCAGCTCGGGGTGGTCGGCCACGGCCGGCCACGGGGTGTCCGGGAAGCCCGGAACGGCGTGACCGGGCCCGTTGCACGGCATGGACAGCCGCCACCGCTGCCGGTCGGACCCGTCGCAG
Organism: Kitasatospora sp. NPDC051170; assembly: GCF_044455705.1. Lineage (NCBI taxonomy): Bacteria > Bacillati > Actinomycetota > Actinomycetes > Kitasatosporales > Streptomycetaceae > Kitasatospora > Kitasatospora sp. NPDC051170. The sequence continues at coordinate 4,707 of NZ_JBITFA010000018.1, forward strand.
TCCTTCGTGGTCAGGCCGGCCCCGTCCGTCGAGGCGGTGAGGCAGGCCCCGGTGGACGCGGCGGTGATCCGGTACCAGCCGTCCTCGTCGGCGGGGGTGAACCGCCAGCGCTGGCCCGGACTGCCGTCGGGCTTTCCGGTCGCGTCGTTCTCGATCGGGCGGATCGCCACCTGGTCGCCGTAGGTGGGGAGGCCGAGCACGCTGCCCTGTCCTGCGGGGGTGGTGCCGTTGGTCAGCCCGGTCTCGATCACCCAGGTGTCGTCGGACTTCTGCCAGGTCGCCCAGTTCTGCTGCGGGGCACAGGCGGGAGCGGCGGCGCGCACCCCCGTTCCGGCGGCCGGTGAACCGCCCGTCACGTCGGCGACCAGGTTGCCGGAGGCCGAGGTCAGGACCGAGGTCCTGCCGTGCTGCGGTGCCGAGGTGTCGGTGCTCGCAGGTGTCTGCAGGGCGGTGGTGTCGGACGCGGTGGTGTCGGATGCGGTGGTGGCGACGGCCGGTACGGCCGCGGCGCGGGGAAGCGGCCGAAGGCCCGGCGGACAGTTGTCCCGCCGGTTCTGCCGGCGTTGGGGATCCTGTTCCAGCCGGAACCCGACGGGCCGGTGGTCGGACTGGACGTCGTTGAAGAACCCCTGGACGAAACCGGTGTACTCCTGGGCCACGCCCGCCGGGGGGTCACTCGCGACCATGTAGTCCAGTTCGCGTTCCCCCACCGGGCTTGTCGGCCGGGTCTCCTGGCCGCTCCGTATCGCATGCCACCAGGGGTGCGCCGTGAGCGCCGCGGCCAGAGTCGCCGGCTTGCGGTTGAAGTCGCCCATGACCGCCCACTTCTGCCCCTGCCTCGCCGCGTTGACCGCCGTGAGCTGGTCGACGGCGTCGTCACCGCCGTCCGTGAGCATGTGCGCGCTGTAGAACCAGGTGTCACCGAGCTTGAGCCCCAGCATGGGCTTCGGATACTTGCCGCGAACGTCGAAGTCGTCCCGCCAGCCGATGACGTCGACCTGACCCTGCCCGTCGCGGACGTCCAGATCCGTGTGGGTCATGAACGCGATGTTCGTGCCACGGCTGTCGGTATTGAGGTAGTAGACGTAGACGCTGTCCGCGTCCGGGGCTTGACGGCCCTGGACTCTCCATTCGTGCTTGTACACGGAGTACGTGTTGTTCCTGGTTCCTCCGAATCGAAGGAAGGTCCCGATGTCGTCCGGGTCGTTGGGCACCGGCGAGTAGAGGTCGTAGCCCCTCGGTGCGGTGATGTTGTCCGGCACCTCCTGGAGGGCCACCGCCTCGCGCCCCGGGAGGAGATAGGTCAGCGCGGTCTGCCAGTTCTTCTTCTTCCGCTGCATGTTCCAGGTCGCCACCGAGTGGTCGGCCACGGCGGCGGACGCCGACGAGGTGAGCACCGGGAGGAACTGCATCATCGTGGCGAGCAGGGCCAGGACCAGGACGACCGTCGTACCCGATGCCCGGGGCCGAGTTCGGAACGGTGATGTCGCCGGGTTTCGTACCGGCCGTGGTGGGCTGTGGTGTTCGAGCATGCCGTCCTCACATCGCGGGAACTGGACCGGCTCCCGCAGACGCGGTTCGCCGACCGGCACCGAACCAGGCGGACGTATACACGGCATCTACACGGCATCAACAGCCGAACGACGTCGCGCGGGGGGAACACCAGCGGGCCTGCGCCGCCGCAACCCGCGAAGGCCCGCCCCTGGCGGCTTCCAGGGGGCGGGCCTTCGCGGGGTGTGGAGTGCGGTCAGGCGACGACCGCCTGGGCGTCGATCTCCACCAGCATGGGCTCCTGGGGCAGTTCGACGAAGATCGTGGTGCGGCAGGGCTTCACGCCGCCCGGCGCGATGTTCTCGTCGATGAACTCGGCGTAGACCTCGTTCATCAGCGGGAAGTCCGCGCGCTTGGTGAGGTAGACGCGGAACATGACCACGTCCTCGACGGTCGCGCCGCCGGCCTCGACGATGGCCTTGACGTTCTCCAGGGTGCGGCGGGTCTGGGCCTTCACGTCGCCGTGGTGCAGGTACTCGCCGGTGGCCGGGTCCTGCGGGCCCTGGCCGGAGACCTGGAGGATGGGGCCCTTGCGGACGCCCTGGGAGAACATCCAGGCGGGCGCGGGGGCGCCGTCGGTGCGGATCTCGGTCTTCTCGGTCTTCTCGGAGGACATCGGGTTCCAGGCTCCTTGCAGTGGGTGACGGTTCGTCAGTTGTGGTCGGGGCGGCCGCAGTCGGCGGAGATCGCGCGGGTGGTGGCGAGCAGCTGGGGCAGGAGGTCCAGCACCTGCTCGTACGGGAGGAGGACGTCGGGCACGGAGATCGAGGCGGCGGCGATCACCCGGCCGCCGACCTCCCGGATCGGCGCGGCCACGCAGTTGATGAACGCCTCGTGCTCGGCGTGGTCCTGTGCCCAGCCCTGGACGGCGACCTTCTCCAGCTCGGAGAGCAGCGCCTCGGGGGAGGTGATCGTGTGCGGGGTGTGGGGGGTGAAGTCGATCCCGGCGACGACCCGGCGGCGCTCGGGCAGCGGCAGGTCGGCGAGCAGCACCTTGGAGACGGCGGCGCTGTGGAGGGCGGCGCGCAGGCCGATCCGCGAGTACATCCTGACCGGGTGGCGGGAGTCGAACTTGTCGATGTAGACGACCTCGCCGCCCTCGTACGCGGCCAGGTGCACGGTCTGGCCGGTGGCGGCGTTGAGCTCGGCCAGGTGCGGGGCGGCGATGCGGCGGATGCCGCGCTGTTCCAGGGCGAGGCCGGAGAGCGCGAACAGGCCCGCGCCGAGGTGGTAGCGGTAGCCGGCGTCCCGGTAGACGAACCGTTCCTCCTCCAGGCTCTGGAGCAGGCGCAGCACGGTGGTCTTGTGCACGCCGAGCACCTCGGCGAGCTGGTCGAGGGAGCGTTCGCCCTCCCCGAGTTCGGCGAGGATGCGCAGGGCGCGGGTGACGGTCTGGCTCATCGGGCTCGGCTCCGGGGGTCGGGGTTCCCGCTCATTGTGCCGCCCGGTCGCGTGCTGCCAGGTCGGTGGCCGGGCCGCAGCGCAGCGCGGGGCAGGTGATGCCCTCCGCGCTGACGCGGGTGGCGGCCCAGTCGGCGGCGGAGGCGTCGAGCAGCGCGGTGAGCACCGGGGCGGGCGGCAGTTCGGCCTGGTCGCCGGGGGCGGTGAGCGCGCAGGCGGCGCTGAGGTGGCCGAGGCGCAGCCGCCTGCGCTGGTCCAGGCCGTGGACGGTGCCGGCGAGGTAGCCGGCCGCGAAGGCGTCGCCGGCGCCGGTGGCCTCGACGACCTCGACGTCGAGCGCGGGTTCCGTCACGGCCGTCCCGTCGCGCTCCAGCGCGGTGACGGCGCGGGCGGCGTCCTTGACCACCACCGTCGCGGGGCCGGGGAAGCGGCGGCGCAGGGCGGCCGCGTCGCCGGTGCCGAAGGCGTCCTCGGCCTCGTCGGCCCCGAGCAGCAGGACGTCGGCGGCGTCCAGCAGGGGCGGCAGGACGGAGGGGTCGCGCTCGCGCCACAGGGCCGGGCGCCAGTTGAGGTCGAAGCTGACGATCCGGCCCGGGTGGCGGTCGGCGAGGAGGGCGCGCAGCAGGGCCAGGCAGTCGTCGGAGAGCGCGGCGGTGATGCCGGACAGGTGCAGCAGGCGGGCGCCGGCGAGCAGGGCGGCGGCGGCCGGGTCGGTGAGCAGGGCGGGGGAGAGGGCGGCGGCGGCCGAGCCCCGGCGGTGGTAGTGCAGGCGGCTGCGGCCGGGGCCGAGGTCGTGGTGGTGGCCGGAGGCGCCGCCGACCTCCTTGAGGTACAGGCCCGTCGGGCGGTGCGGGTCGACGGCGACGGCGGAGACGTCCACGCCGCGCGCGGCGACCTCGGCGAGCAGCCGCCGGCCGAAGCCGTCGTCGCCGACGCGGCTGATCCAGGCGGTCGGCACGCCGAGCGCGGCGAGTGCGCCCGCCACGTTGGACTCGGCGCCGCCCACGGAGAGGCGGAAGTTCTCGACGGCCTCCAGGGGGCCAGGGCGGTCCGGGAGCAGGACGGCCATCGACTCGCCCACACAGACCGCGACGGCGGGAGGGCCTGGTCGGGGCGGGGGCGGGGTGTCCTGTCGCGGCATCTGCTGGGGCTCCTCGTCCGGCTGGTCCGGCAAGCGGTGGTGACGGTTCCGTTGACCCTGATCCGGCGCCGATGCTAGAACCGTGATGCCAGCATGTGCAACCCTCGTTGCGCATGTTGCAACACGGCAGATGGAGGAACATGGTGGAGCAGACCTTCGCGCACAGCGTCCGCGGGCCCGGTATCGCCGAGGGCGCGGTGGCCGCCCTCGCCGAGGAGACGCTGGACTGGAGGTTCAAGGCCGCCCCGCCGCAGTCGTGGGGCCGGACCGTCCACGACTGGCTCGCCACCGGACCGACCCTCGGCGACCTCGGCACCCCGCTGCTCACCCTCGACGCCGGCGCCCTCGAACACAACCTGCGCACCATGGCCGACTGGTGCGCCGACGCCGGCGTGGCCCTCGCCCCGCACGGCAAGACCACCATGGCCCCCGCCCTCTGGCAGGCCCAGCTCGCCGCCGGCGCCCACGGCATCACCCTCGCCAACCTCCCGCAGGTCCGCGTCGCCCGCGCCTTCGGCGTGCGGCGCATCCTGCTCGCCAACACCCTGCTCGACCCGGCCGGGCTCGGCTGGCTCGCCGCCGAACTCGCCGACGACCCGGCCTTCGCCTTCGTCTCCTGGGTCGACTCCGTCGAGAGCGTCCGCCTGATGGACGAGGCGCTGCGCGCCGCCCGCGTCGAACGGCCCGTCGAGGTGCTCGTCGAACTCGGCGGCCCCGGCGGGCGCACCGGCGCCCGGGGCGTGGACGCCGCCGTCGAGGTCGCCGCCGCCGTGCTGCGCGCGCCCGGCCTGCGCCTGGCCGGGGTCGCCGGGTACGAGGGCGCGCTCGCCCACGACGCCGCCCCCGAGGCGCTGGCCGCCGTCCGCGCCTACCTGAAGGACCTCGCCACCCTCCACGGACGGCTCTCCCGCGCCTACCCCGACGACGCCCGGCCCGTGGTCACCGCCGGCGGCAGCGCCTACTTCGACCAGGTCGTCGAGGAGTTGGCCGGTCTGCCCGACGCCCTCGTCCTGCTGCGCTCCGGCGCCTACCTCGCCCACGACGACGGCTTCTACCGCGGCATCTCGCCCTTCGTCCGGAGCGCCGGTACGGCCCCGCTGCGCGGCGCGCTGCACGGCTGGGCCCGGGTCGTCTCCCGCCCTGAGCCCCAACTCGCGCTGCTGGACGCCGGAAAGCGCGACCTGCCCTTCGACGAGGGCCTGCCCGAGCCCCAACGCGTACGCGGCGGAGCCGAGTTGACGGGCACCGCCGCCCGCGTCACCGCGCTCAACGACCAGCACGCCTTCCTGCGGGACGCGGGCGACCTCGCCCCCGTCGGCGCAGTGCTGCGCCTCGGCGTCTCGCACCCGTGCACCGCCTTCGACAAGTGGACGGCGATCCCGGTGCTGGACTCGGCGGACGCCGACGAGCCGAAGGTGACCGGTCTGATCAGGACATTCTTCTGATGGGCAGGGCTCTCATGGGCAGGGCTCCGATGGCGGGCGTCGGAGCGACCGTCTTCCGGGGCGCCACCGTCGTGGACGGCACCGGCGTCGAGCGCCACCGGGCGGACGTACGGATCGAGGGCGGCCTGATCACGGAGGTCGGCCCGAGGCTCGACGCCCCCGAGACGGTGGACGCGGACGGGCTGGTCCTCACCCCCGGCTTCATCGACATGCACGCCCACTCCGACCTGGCCCTGCTGCTCGAACCCGAGCACCCGGCCAAGGTCACCCAGGGCGTCACCTGCGAGGTCCTCGGCCAGGACGGGCTCTCCTACGCCCCGGTCGACGACACCACCCTGCCCGCGCTGCGGCGCCAACTCGCGGGCTGGAACGGCGATCCGGACGGCTTCGACTGGGACTGGCGCGGCGTCGCCGGCTACCTCGACCGGATCGACCGCACCGGCGTCGCCGTCAACGCCTGCTACCTCGTCCCGCACGGCTCCCTGCGGATGCTCGCCATGGGCTGGGCCGACCGCGCGCCGAACCCGGCCGAACTTGACCGGATGCGCCAGCAGTTGGCCAAGGGCCTGCTGGAGGGCGCGGTCGGCATGTCCAGCGGCCTCAGCTACACCCCCGGGATGTACGCCGACACCGCCGAACTCGTCGACCTGTGCGTCGTGGTCGCGGCCTACGGCGGATTCCACGCCCCGCACCAACGCTCGTACGGGCGCGGCGCGTTGGAGGGGTATGCGGAGATGGTGGAGATCGCCCGCCGCAGCGGCTGCGCCCTGCACCTCACCCACGCCACGATGAACTTCGGCGTCAACGAGGGGCGCGCCGGCGAGTTCCTGGACCTCCTCGACGAGGCGCTGGTGGACGGCGTCGACCTCACCCTGGACAGCTATCCCTACCTGCCCGGCTCCACCACCCTGGCGGCCCTGCTGCCTGGTTGGGCCACCGAGGGCGGCCCGGAGGCCACCCTGCGGCGGCTGGCCGACCCGGCCGTCCGGGAGCGGATCAGGTACGAGGTGGAGGAGAAGGGCAGCGACGGCTGCCACGGCGTGGTCACCGACTGGGCCACCATCCAGATCTCCGGCGTGCGTTGGCCCGGTCTGGCGGCCGCGGTCGGTCGTACGGTGGCCGAACTCGGCGCCGAACAGGGGATCACCGGGACGGAGGTGTTCCTCGACCTGCTGGTGCGCGACGAGTTGGCGACCACCATCCTCCAGCACGTCGGCCACGAGGAGAACGTCCGGGCGATCATGCGCCACCGCGCCCACACCGTGGGCAGCGACGGCCTGCTCGTCGGCGCCCGCCCGCACCCGCGCGCCTGGGGCACCTTCCCCCGCTACCTCGGCCACTACAGCCGGGAGTCGGGGGTGCTCACCCTGGAGGAGACGGTGGCCCGGATGACCGGCCGCCCGGCCGCCCGCCTCGGGCTGCACCGGCGCGGGCGGATCGCCCCCGGCTACCACGCCGACCTGGTGCTCCTGGACCCGGAGCGCGTCCGGGACGCCGCCACCTTCGAACAGCCCCGGCTGCCCGCCGAGGGCATCGAGCACGTCTACGTCAACGGCACCGCCGTCGTCCGGCAGGGCCGCACCACGGGCGCCAGGCCCGGGCGCGCCCTGCGCCGCACCGATCGAGGGACCATGGCCCTGTGAGCACTCTCCCCGTGAGCACGCTGACCGACGAACTGCGCGAGGACCCGGTCATCGCCGTCGTCCGCGCCCCCCGGATACCGGACGCCGCCGCACTGTGCGCCGCGCTGGCCGAGGGCGGGATCGGCATCACCGAATTCACCTACACCACCAGGGATGTGACGGACCATCTGAAGCGCGCCTCCGGCGCCGGCTGGAAGGTCGGCGTCGGAACGGTGCTGACGGCCGAGCAGGCCGAGCGGGGGATCGCGGCCGGGGCCTCCTTCCTGGTCACCCCCGGCTGCCGGCCCGAGGTCGCGCAGGCGGCGCGGGCCGCCGGGGTGCCGGTGGTGCTCGGCGCGCTGACCCCGACCGAGGTCGCCCAGGCGGTGGACCTCGGGGCCGCCGCCGTCAAGATCTTCCCGGCCCGGGCGTTCGGGCCCGGTTACTTCAAGGACCTGCGCGGCCCCTACCCCGGCGTGCCGCTGGTCGCCTCCGGCGGCGTCAGCGCGGCCAACGCGGCCGAGTTCCTGGCCCAGGGCGCCCTGGCGGTCTGCGCGGGCACGGAGGTGGTGCCCCCGGAGGCCGTCGCGGCGGGGGACTGGGCGGAGATCACCCGGCGGGCCCGGGCCTTCACCGAGGCCTGCGGCGTCGTGCGGGCCTAACCGGACGCTCGAGCCCCGGTGGACAGGGCGGGCCCGGGCGTACGGGCAGGTCGCGGCGGGCTGTCGGGGCGGGCGGGATTGGACGAGAATCGATGGCACCCGGAGCCCGGCGGCCTTCCCTCGGGAGGGGCGCGGCCCCGGGTGCTGAGCCGAAAGACACGGCCTCGGCCGTTCGCAGCCCCGGACCCGGCAGGAGGACCCGCCCCATGACCGCGACCCGCCCAGGCCCCTCGTGGCTCGCCGACGCCGTGCTCTACCAGATCTACCCGCAGAGCTTCGCGGACTCCGACGGCGACGGCATCGGCGACTTCGCCGGGATCACCGAGCACCTCGACCACCTCGCCTGGCTCGGCGTCGACACCGTCTGGCTCAACCCCTGCTTCGCCTCGCCCTTCCGCGACGCGGGCTACGACATCACCGACTACCTCGCCCCGGCGCCCCGCTACGGCCGGACCGAGGACCTGGCGGCGCTCGTCGAGGCCGCCCGCCGCCGGGGCGTGCGCGTCCTGCTGGACCTCGTCGCCGGCCACACCTCCGACCGCCACCCCTGGTTCCTGGCCGCCGCCGAGGACCCGTCCGACCACCGCTACATCTGGTCCGACCGGCAGGTGGACGGCTTCGTCGCCTCGCCCGGCAGCCGACCCGGCTGGTACCGGCCGAACTTCTTCGACTGCCAGCCAGCCCTCAACTTCGGCTACGCGCGCGGCAGTTCAGAGGAGCCCTGGCGCCAGCCGGTGGACGCCGAGGGCCCGCGCGCCAACCGGGCGGCCCTGCGGGAGATCATGGAGCACTGGCTGGGCCTGGGCGTGGCCGGCTTCCGGGTGGACATGGCGTACTCGCTGGTCAAGGACGACCCGGACAAGGCCGAGACCACCAAGCTCTGGACGGAGCTGCGCGACTGGCTCGACCGCGCCCACCCCGAGGCCGCCCTGTTCGCCGAGTGGGGCGACCCGGCCGCCGCCGTCGCCGCGGGCTTCCACGCCGACTTCTTCCTGCACTTCGGCGGCGAGGACGACGGGCTGCCCCTGCGCTCCCTCTGGAACAACAACGGCGGGACGGTCGAGGAGTCCTGGCACCAGGACGCCTGCTACTTCGAGGCCGAGGGCCGCGGCACCCCGCAGCCCTTCCTCGACGCCTGGCGCTCCGCCGCGGGCCTCACCCGGGGCAGCGGGCAGATCGTCCTGCCGAGCGCCAACCACGACTTCTCCCGCCTCGCCACCGCCCCGCGCACCGCCGAGCAACTCGCCCCCGCCTTCGCCCTGTTGCTCACCTGGCCGACCCTGCCCGCGATCTACTACGGTGACGAGATCGGCATGCGCTACCTGCCCGGCCTGCCGGACGCCGAGGGCAGCGTGCTCGGCCCGCGCTTCAACCGGGCCGGTTCGCGCACCCCGATGCAGTGGACGCCGGGCCCCACGGCCGGGTTCTCCAGCGCCCCGCCCGAGCGGCTCTACCTGCCCGTCGACCCGGACCCGCACCGGCCCGACGTCCTCTCGCAGCGCGCCGACCCGACCTCCCTGCTGCACACCGTCCGGCGGCTGATCGCGCTGCGCCGCTCGCACCCGGGGCTGGGCCCGTCGGGGTCGGTGGAGGTGCGGCACGCCGGGTACCCGCTGGTGTACCTGCGGGACGGGCGCTACCTGGTGGCCGTCAACCCGCGCCGCGAGCCGGGGGCCGTCGCGGTGCCGCAGGGGCGGAAGGCGCGGGCGCTGGACGCCCAGGGGGTGCGGGCGGTGGACGGGGAACTGCGGGCCGACGGGTTCTCGTACGGGGTGTTCGAGCTGAGCTGATGCCCCCGGGGTGACCGGGCCGGCTTCCGGGCGATGTCAGACGGTTGTAAGCTACATCCACCGATGGTTGCATTTGCCACCCTCATTGGTTGTAAAAGCCATCCATTCTGGAGACTCGGAGAACGGTACGGACCCCATGAGCACACCCCACACCCCCGCCGCAGCGCCCACCCCGGGGCACGCGCTCAAGCACCTCGCCGTCCACCTGCTCACCCCGCTGCTCATGTGCCTGGGCATGGCGCTCGCCTACCAGGGCGCCTTCCACCAGCCCGAGCCGCACCACCTCAAGGTCGCCGTCGTCGGCACCACCGCCCAGGCGGACGGCCTGGCGCAGACGATCCGCGCCAGGGCCGGCGAGGCGCTCGACGTCCGTACGCTGCCCGACCGCGCCACCGCCGAGCGGCAGTTGCGCGACCGCGACCTGGTCGGCGCCTTCGTGCCGGACGCGAAGAGCCCTGAACTGATCGTCGCCAAGGGCAACTCGGACACCTCGGTGGTGGCCGCGACCGCCGTCTTCAGCACCGTCACCGACCGTCAGGGCGTCCCGCTGCACGTCACCGACCTGACCCCGCTCGCCTCGGGTGACCCGACCGGCCAGGGCCTGTTCTTCCTGCTGGTCGCGCTGAGCATCGGCTCCTACGCGAGCGTCGCGGTGATCGGCGCCGCCGGGGCCGGGCTGAGCATGCGGTTGCGGGCGCTGGTGGGCGTGGCCGTCTCGCTGGTGGTGAGCGTGATCGGGATCGTCACGGCCGGGCCGGTGTTCCACGTCGTCGAGCACGACCTCGCGGCGGTCTGGGCGCTCGGCTGGCTGTACTCGGCGGGCATCGTGCTGGTCGGCATCGGCCTGCACAGCTTCCTCAGGCGGTGGACCACGCTGACGCTGATGGTGCTGTTCGTTATGCTGAACTTCACCTCCTCCGGCGGGATCTACCGGCCCGAGCTGCAGAACGGATTCTTCGGCGGGCTGCACGGCTTCTGGAACGGCGCCGGCTTCATGGAGGGCGTGCGCAGCCTCCTGTACTTCGACGGCGGCGCGGGCTTCGGCGGGCACCTGGTGACGCTGGTGGTGTGGCTGCTGCTCGGCGGGGCGGCGATGGTGGCCGCGGCGCTGTACGAGGGCCGGGGGCGGCGCCCGGTGGAGACGGCGGCGGAGGCCGAGGAGGAGATGGGGGAGGCGGCCGCGGCGGCGGTCTGACCTCCGTAGGGACCTCACCCGGGGCCGGGGCATCGACGACGGGTGAAATTATCCGAATTCGGGTGAAAAGCCCCTGGTGCAACAGCTCGGAGAAGCGCATGATGAGAGATGGACCTGTGAGGTAGCTGAAGGAGTTCGACCGCAGGAGGCAGGGGCGACGGATCGGAAGGATCAGGGTCCGCCGCTGAGCGACTACCTCGGTCGACGATCGAACTACCGGCCGGAGGGCGTCAGTCGAGCCCGGAGGCCACCCCCGCCTCACAGGTTCCACGCGTCCACGGAGCATCCCCTCGGCTCCGTGGACGCGGTCGTGTCCGGCTCAGGCGTGTCCGGATAAGGCCCTCAGGCTCCGATCCTCACGACGTGGGCCAGCCGTCCACGAAGCTCAGGGTCCGGTGGTACGGCCCCTCGGGCCCGGTGCTGCGGTAGTCCTCGGTGCTGCTGCCGGTGCGGACGGTGCGGTCCCCGTCGTGGCGCTGCGCCGTCGGCCGCAGGGTGTGGTCGACGATGGCGCGGTCGGTGACGTGGCCGCCCGTGGCGCCGGTGGTCTCGCGGTGGTAGCCGAGGTCCATGGCGGTGCGCTGGTCGGTGTTCCCGGCGGCGTCGTGGGTGACCAGGTAGGTGACGTCCAGCGGTTCGCCCTCGTGGACGGTCATGGTGCGGTGCGGGCCCGAGCCCCAGGTGCTGGTGCTGCGGGTGAGGTCGGCGCGGTTGTGGAGGGTCACGTCGTTGCCGGTGTCGCGCAGCCGCTGGGCGGAGCTGAAGGCGAGGTCGTCACGGACCTCGGTGGTGACCCGGCCGTGCGAGGTCTGGACCCAGCCCCGGGCGAGGTCGTGCCGGGCGGCGGTGACCGTCCAGTCGCCGCTGCCGCCGCGGTGGTCGGAGAGGTCCGTGGTCACCTCGGCCTCGGGGGCCACGCGGTGCTCGGTGAGCGCGCCGGTCGTGCGGGCGGTGCCGTGGTCGGTCTCGGCGAGGAAGTTGACCTGGCCGGTCCAGAGGTCGTTGCTCTGCGCCTCGCTCGCGTTGACGGTGATCCCGAGGCTGTGCGGGCGCCCGTCCAGCAGCAGGCCGACGTACGGGGTGAGGTCGAGGCGGTAGGCGGGCAGGTCGAAGGCGAAGATGCCGGGGACGGGCCGCCAGAGCAGCGGGTCCCAGCCGCCGGTGTAGATCACCGGGTACGGCCAGACCGTGCCCGCGACCCGGCCGTCCACGCTGAGCCGCAGCTCGCGGAACGGGCCCTTGCCGCAGATGCCGCTGCCCGGGTTGGCGGCCGCGAAGGCGTCCGGCGCGGAGGCGTACGCGAACTCCTCGCAGGCGCCGCCGCCCCGGGCGTACACCTCGGCGGTGAGGCGTTCGAGGTTCTGCGGGAAGGTCAGGCTGCCGGTGGCGGTCGGGGTGGCCTGGGCGAGGGCGAACGGGCCGGTGGTGAGCACCTGGTCGGGGGTGCGGGCGGCGGGCCGGTGCGCGTCCGCCGTGTAGAAGGTGAGGCTCGCGCTGATGGTGAAGACACCGGTGTAGGTGGCGTCGGTGACGTTGGCGAGATCGAAGGAGAAGGACTGCGGGCCGGCCGCGAACAGGGGCGCGTAGCGGGTCAGGTCGTGTTCGAGGCGCCACTCGATGCCGTCCTTGGACGGCTCCGGGGTGGAGGACAGCAGCACCTGCACGCCGCCGACGCGGACGCCGAACATCCGGTCGAACTGCCGCCCGGCGACCTGGCCGTGGAGGTCCATGACCACGGCCGACCAGGGGCCGGCGCAGTCGGCGGGCGGGGTGAGGGTGGTGGTGTACGGGGTGTCGGGCGGGTTGCCGTACCCGTTGCGGAACTGCCGTTCGTGCATCACCTCGACGGTGCAGGCACGGGTGTCGGGGCGGGTCAGCGGGCGGGTGGCGGTGACGGGATCGTGGTAGTCGGTGCCGAAGTCGGCGTGCGCGGGGCCGGCGGCGGTGAGGCTGCCGGCGAGCACGAGGGTCGCGGCGCCGAACAACCGGGCGGCGCGGCGGAGCAGTTGGCGGACGGCCAAGGTCGGTTCCCGGGGTCGGGCGGCCCGGGGCGCGGGCCTCGGGCCGGGTGGGTGATCCGGGCATCCTTCCGGTGGTGGCATGTGAGGGTCAAGGGTGGGGGCGGCGGCGATGCGGCGGGCTGTTGCGGCGTCAGGGGAGGTGGGGGTGGGGGTACGTGGGTGCGAGGAGGCCCTCTGGATTCCGGTGCGCACCGTGCCTACGCTGAAGCCCCCGTCGCCCCCGTCCCAGTGGTACCCCCGGTACCCCTGGCACCCCCGGCACCCCCGGCATCCCTAGGAGAGCGCGCACCATGACCCCACCGCCCGCCCGCCGCCCCGCCGCCCGCTCCCCGCAGGCCGTCCACGTCGCCGAGGAGGTCGAGCGGGCCGTGGCCGAGGGCCGGCCCGTGCTCGCCCTGGAATCGACGATCTTCACCCACGGCCTGCCGCGCCCGCGCAACCTGGACGTCGCGCTGGAGGCGGAGCGGCAGCTGCGCGAGTCGGGCGTCGTGCCCGCGACCATCGGCGTGCACGCCGGGGTGCCCACGGTTGGGCTGAGCACCGAGCAGATCACCGAACTCGCCGCCACCGACGGCCTGGACAAGGTCAGCCTGCGCGACCTGCCCGTGGTCGCCGCGCTCGGCCGCCACGGCGGCACCACCGTCGCCGCCACCGCCTTCCTCGCGCACCGCGCGGGCGTGCGGGTCTTCTCCACCGGGGGCCTCGGCGGCGTCCACTTCGGCGCCTCGGAGAGCTTCGACGAGTCCGCCGACCTGACCACCCTGGCCGCGACGCCCGTCACCGTGATCAGCGCCGGAGTGAAGTCCATCCTCGACATCCGGGCCACGCTGGAGCGGTTCGAGACCCTCAACATCCCGGTCCTCGGCTACCGCACCCTCAGGTACCCCGGCTTCTACGTCACCGACTCCGGGCACACGGTCAACTTCAGCGTCGACTCGCCCGAGCAGGCCGCCGCCGTCATCGAGGCCCGCGACCGGCTCGACCTGCCGCAGGCCGTCCTGATCGCCAACCCCGTCCACCCTGACAAGCAGCTGCCGCCCGAGGAGCTGGACGGCATCCTCGCCCGCGCCTGGGCCGAGGCCGAGCGCCAGGGCGTCACCGGCAACGCCTCCACGCCCTTCCTGCTCGACTTCATCCAGCGCGACACCGGCGGGCGCAGTCTGGAGGTCAACGTCGAGGTCTACCGGGGCAATGTGCGCCTCGGCGGCGAGATCGCCACCGCGCTGGCTGTCACCGCGCCTGCTGGGGCCTGACCGTGCTGGGGGTGCTCGGCGACCTCGTCGAGGACATCGTCGTCTGGGTGGACGGCCCGCTGCGCCACGGCACCGACTCCGGCGCCCGGATCTTCCGCCGGCGCGGCGGCAGCGCCGCCAACGTCGCCTGCTTCGCCGCCGGGCAGTACCCCGTCCGCTTCCTCGGCTGCGTCGGCCCGGATGCGACGGGCGAGGCCGTGGTCGCCGAACTCGACGGCCACGGCGTGGACGTACGCGTCCAGCGGCGCGGCCGCACCGGCACCATCGTGGTGCTGATCGACCAGGACGGCGAGCGGACCATGCTGCCCGACCGGGGCGCCGCCACGCTGCTGGAGCCCGTCCCCGGGGAGTGGCTCGAGGGCCTGACCCACCTGCACGTGCCCGGGTACTCCTTCGACGGCGAGCCGGTCGGCGGCGCCGCCGTGGACGCGCTGCGGCGCGTCCGGCGGGCCGGGGGCACCACCTCGGTGGACGCCTCCTCCACCGGGATGCTCGAACAGTACGGGCGGGAGCGCTTCCTCGCGCTGCTCGGCGAGTTGGCGCCGACCTTCCTGTTCGCCAACCGATGGGAATCGGCCTGCCTGGGGCTGCTCGTCGACGGCCTGCCGGGGCCGCAGCGCGCCCGGCTGGCGGCCACCACGGTCGTCACCAAGGCGGGGGCGGAGGACACCACGGTCGACGTGCCCGGACGGGTGCCGTTCACGGTGGCGGTGCCGCCGGTGGCCGAGGTGCGCGACCTCACCGGGGCGGGGGACGCCTTCGCGGCCGGGTTCCTGGCGGCGTTCTTGGAGGGTGGGGGCCTGGAGGGCGGGCGCCCGGGGGACGGGCGGCGGCTGGAGGACGGGGACCTGCGGCGGGCGGTGGAGGCGGGGCACCGCAGCGCGGCCCGGGTGCTGGCCTCGCCGGGGGCGTCGGTGTCCGCCTGAACGGGCCGACCGGTCAGCGTCCCGGCTTGTGGAGGAAGCGCTTGAGGCGCTGCCAGGGCCAGGTGTTGATCACCTCCTCGGGGGTGAGCCAGCCGCGCTGCGCCGTGCCGATCCCGTAACGGGGGTAGGCGAGTTGGCCGGTGGCGTGGGCGTCGCTGTCGATCGAGAAGCGGACCCCGTGCTCCCTGGCGCGCAGCACGTCCTCGTCGCGCAGGTCGAGGCGCTGGGGCGAACTGTTGATCTCGATCGCGGTGCCGGTGCGGGCGGCGGCCGCGAACACCGCGTCCAGGTCCACGTCGATCGGCCCGCGGCGGCCGAGGCGGCGGGTGGTGAGGTGGCCGATGACGTTGACGTACGGGTTCTCGCAGGCGCGGACCAGGCGGCGGGTCTGGGCGGCACGGTCGAGGGCGAAGTGCGAGTGCACGGAGGCCACGCAGACGTCGAAGCCCGCCAGGAACTCGGCGGGCCAGTCCACGTCGCCCTCCGGGCCGATGTTCAGCTCGGTGCCGTGCAGCAGGCGCAACCTGCGGTGGCGGCCCGCCAGTTCGCGCAGCTGCTCGCGCTGGGCGAGCATCTTCTCGTCCGTCATCCGCTGCATCACCAGGTCGGGGGCGTGGTCGGTGACGGCGTAGTAGGAGTAGCCGCGGGCGGCGGCGGTGTCGATCATCTCGGTGAGGGTGGCCAGGCCGTCCGTGAGGTCGGTGTGGGTGTGCAGATCGCCGCGCAGGTCCGACTCCTGGACGAGGTCGGGCAGTTCACCGCGCAGGGCGGCCTCGATCTCGCCGCGGTCCTCGCGCAGCGGAGGGGCGATCCAGGGCAGGCCCAGCGCCGCGTACACCTCCTCCTCCGTCGCCGACACCACCTTCTCGCCGCTCTCGGCCTCGAACAGGCCGTACTCGGAGAGCTTCAGGCCCGCCCTGACGGCCATCGTGCGCAGCCTGATGTTGTGGGCCTTCGAGCCGGTGAAGTAGACCAGCGCCGCGCCCCAGTCCTCCTCGGGCACCACCCGCAGGTCGACCTGCACGCCCCGGTCGGTGCGCACCGAGGTCTTGGTCGGGCCGCTGCCGATCACCTCGGCCACGTACGGGAGTTCGGTGAGCGCGGCCATCAGCGGGGCGGAGTCGGCGGCCGTCGCCAGGACGTCGACGTCGCCCACCGTCTCGCGCATCCGGCGCAGCGAGCCCGCGTACGCGCAGCGGGTGCAGCCGGGCACCCGGGAGAGGGTGTCGACCAGCTGCTCGGCGAGCTCGGTGGCGGCGTCCAGGAGGGTGCGGCCGCCGGACTGCCGCATCAGCTCGATGCCGTGGAGGATCTTCTCGGCGCTGCGGTCGCCGAACCCGGCCAGGCCGGAGAGCTTGTCGGCGCGGATCGCGGCGGCGAGGTCGTCCACGGAGGAGAGGCCCAGGTCGCGGTGCAGGGCCAGGGCGCGCTTGGGGCCGACGCCGGGGACGGCGGTCATCTCCCGGACGCCGGACGGGATTTCGGCGCGCAGCTTGTCCAGGGCGGGGATGTGGCCGGTGGCGAGGTACTCGGCGACCTTCTCGGCGGTGGACTTGCCGACGCCGGGGATCTTCTGGAGCGCCTTGGCGTCCAGGCCCTCGATGTCGGCGGTGTGCTCGCCGACGGCCCGGGCGGCCTTCTCGTAGGCGCGGGCGCGGAAGGCGTCGCCGCCGGTGATGTTGATCAGGTCGGCGTACTCCTGGAGCAGCTCCCTGACCTGGTCGTTGAGCCGGGGCATGGGGTCAGTCTAGGTGCGGGGTGCGTGGGGCGGCCTGGCGAGCGGTGAACCCGCGGGGGCCGGCGGACGTGGGACGGGGTGGGAGCGGTGCACGCGGCCGGGCCCGTACCCCCCCGACCGGCGGGTGCGGGTCCGGCCGCTTGGCGGGGGCGGGCGCCCGGGCGGCAGCCCGGAGCCGGATTGTCACCCGGGCGGGTGAGGCGCAGGCTGGCTGGAGGGCCGGGTGGTCGGCCCGGTGCGGCCGTTGCGCGGCCGCCGGTGAGGCACGACGGCCCGTTCGCGGCCGCTGGTCAGGCACGAGGGGCAGGCAGGGCGATGGCACGCGGGAAACTCTGGGGCTACGTCGCTTCTGGGGCCCGGTCGGGAGCCCGGGCGCTCGGTGCGTTCGGCGGCGGGCGCGGGGGTGGGTTCAGCGGCGGCTTCGGCGGTTCGTTCGGCAAGCCGGGGCGTACGGGCGTGGCGGGCGACGGCCACCTGCGGGAGACGGCCGGCGGGTCGGCGGCCGAGGGCCTGGGGGCCGTGCGGCCGGGCGTGGTCGCCGGGCCCAGGGCGCTGACCGGGCCGGAACTCGACCGGCTGCGCTGGTCCGGACGGCAGGCGGGCTGCGGGCCGCTGGCGCGGCACGTCCAGGTGGCCGAGGTGCTGCGCCGGGTGGTGCGCGGCGGCGGCCGGGCGGCCGGGGTGACGGTGCAGGTGGCGGCCGGGCTGCCGGTGGTCGCCGGGGACGCGCGGCGGCTGGAGGCCGCGGTGGCCGGGCTGGTCGACCACGCGATCCGGCGCAGCCCGCTGGGCGCGCGGGTGTCGGTGCGGGCGGAGGTCGCGGGAGGGCTGCCGCAGGGGCTGGAGGGCGGGCCCGCGCGGCTCGGTGCGGGCGCGGGTGCCCCGGGCCGGGGCGGTGGTCGCGGCCGGGTGGAGATCCGGATATCGGACCGGGGCTGGTACGACGCGCCCCAGGCCGGGGAGTGGCTGCTGGCCGGGGTGCGGCAGGGGGCGCCGGTCGGGCCGGCGCTGCACAGCCTGGTGCTGGCGGCCGGCGCGCGGCTGGCGGTCGAGCCGACGCCGGGCGGCGGGCTCACGGTGGTGCTGCTGATGGCGGTCGCCCAGGAGTAGGAGGGCTCTCCGCTTCCTGCCGCCTCCTGCCGCTTCGTCCTGCGGAAACGTTCAACCGCACGGATTTCTTTGCAAAAAACCCTTTGCGAAGAAGTCTTTGCGGTCCTACGCTCCTGCCATGACCGAGAACCAGGGCTGGAAGCACAGCGACGAACGGCACCTCGCCATCACCGTCAAGGGCATGAAGGTGATGGCGCACCCGGTGCGCATGCAGTTGGTCAGCCTGCTGCGCGTGAACGGCCCCTCCACGGCGACGAAGCTCGCCGGCCAGCTGGGGCTCAACTCCGGAGCCACCAGCTACCACCTGCGCCAGCTCGCCGCCGCGGGCTTCGTGGAGGAGGACACCGAGCGCGGCAACGCCCGTGAGCGGTGGTGGCGCTCGGTGGCGATGCTCACCGTCTGGGAGGGGGAGGACCTGGCGGACGAGGACGTCGACACGGCGGTCGGCTTCCTGCGCGCGGTCCTGGCCACCTACGCCCACGCCGGCCAGCACACCCTGGACTCCTTCGAGGCCATGCCGCGCGAGTGGCGCGGGGCCACCGACCTCAGCGGCCGGATGCTGCGCCTGACCCCGGCGGAGGCGGAGCAACTGGCCCTGGATCTCAACGCCGTCCTCGACCGGTACCGCCGGCACGACGCCCAGGGGCCCGTGCCGGAGGGGGCCGAGCTCGTCCACGGCATCGTCCAGGTCCTGCCGGACCCGGCGCCCGCCGACTCGGGCGAGGGTCCGGTCAGCTCGGGCGAATCATCGGAGGGGGAGCAATGACGAGCACGGTGACGACCGGTCGGCCGGCCCGCAGCCTCCGGCCGCTGGCCGGGGTGCTGGGAGCCATGGCCGTGTCCCAGACCGGGACGAAGGTCTCGGCCATCGCCCTGCCCTGGTTCGTGCTGGCGACCACCGGCAGCGCCACGATGACGGGCCTGACCGCCTTCGTGGAGATGACGCCGTACGTGCTGTCCATGGCGCTGACCGGGCCGTTGGTCGACCGGCTCGGGCCGCGGGTGGTGTCCTGGACGACGGACACGGTCAGCGCGGTGGCCGCCCTGCTCGTCCCGGTGCTGCACGGGCAGGGGCTGCTGCCCTTCTGGCTGCTGATGGTGCTCGTCGCGGTGATCGGCCTGATGCGCGGCCCGGGGAACCTCGCCAAGTCCGTGATGGTCCCGGAGGCGTCCGACCGCGCCCGGGTCCCGCTGGAACGCGCCACCGGGCTCGCGGGCGTCACCGAACGGCTGGCGGGCACGGTCGGCCCGGCCGTCGGCGGCGGACTGGTCGCCCTGGTCGGCCCGATGGCCGGTCTGGTGCTCAACGCGGCCACGTTCGCGCTGGGCTCGCTGATCATCGCCGTCGCCCTGCCAGGCGGCATGGGGCGGGCGGCGGTCGCGGCGGATCCCGGAGAAGCGGGCGAGAACGAGAGCGAGGGCTACTGGCCGATGCTCCGGGCGGGGTTCGGATTCCTGCGCTCCGAGCCGCTGATGCTCGCGGTGATCGTGATGGTCGGCATCACCAACCTGCTGGACATGGGGTTCAGCGCCGTCCTCCTGCCGGTCTGGGCGCAGGACTCCGGCCACGGCGCGGGCGCGATCGGCCTGACCGGCACGGTCATGGGCGTCACGGCGGTCATCGGCAGCCTGATCGCGGCGGTCGTCGCCCACCGGATGCCCCGGCGGACGGTCTTCCTCCTCGGCTTCCTGGTCTGCGGAGCCCCGCGCTTCCTGGTGCTCGCCTCAGGCGCGCCCATGTGGGCGGTGCTCGCGGTCTTCGCGGTCGCGGGCTTCGGCTCCGGCTTCATCAACCCGATCCTCGGCGCGATCCTCTTCGAACGCGTCCCGCGCCACCTCCTCGGCCGGGTTCACGCCCTCGGCGACTCCCTCGCCTGGGCCGGCATCCCCCTCGGGGGCCTCATCGCCGGCGCGGCCGTCACCGGCACCGGCCTGATACCCGCCCTGGTCGCGGGCGGTCTGCTCTACCTCGCGACCACCACCCTCGCGGGCCTTCGCCCCGAATGGCGGGAGATGGACCGCCTCCGGGGCAAGGGCGCCGCGAGCACCGCCGAGCCGCCTCAGGCAGAACCCTTCGGCGCGGCCGACGCCGCACCGGCCGAGGTCGCACCGGCGGGCGGGGCCTGACAGGGCAGGGTGACGGAGACGCCCAGGCCCCGGCCCGGCTTTCCGTCGCCGATCAGGGAAACGGTGTACGGGTCCGACTCGTGGACCGCCGTGAACCCCGGGGTGGCCGGTGCGGTGGCCGAGCCGTCAGGGTCCGCGGTGACCTTGAAGCCCTCGCCGCCCAGCTTCTCCCGCAGGGCGCGGATCACGGCGGGGCGCTGGTCGTCCTGAGCCTTCAGCGTCGTCACGAAGGTGAGCTGGTACGGCTCGTTGCCGTCGGCGATGCCCGTTCCGCGCCCCGCGCACCGGTAGTAGCCGCTGATCTTGCCCCACGGGTCCGGCTCGAGGCCCGACAGCTCGCGCAGGTGGTCCTGGACCGTCGTCGCCCGCGCCATCGCGTCCTCCCGGGACTCGACGCGGGTGGGCGGGGCCGGCGTCTCCGAGTCGCCCATGCCGAGGAAGGAGCAGGAGCCGAGCAGAAGGGAGGCCGAGGCCATCAGCAGGGACGCTCTGGCGGTGCGTGCGGTCGTCGACGTCTTGAGCATTGGTGGTGGCTCCCCCGTGAACATGTGCGATCTGCCGGAACGGATGGTAGGGCAGCACCAGGGGGAGCCCGCACCCGGATTTCGGCGGACGCGAATGAGGCCCGGCGCCGCTGGGGCACCGGACCTCGTTCGTACGTGGAGCGCCAGGCCCGGGTTGCACGGACTCTTCCTACTGAAAGTAGGACGTGCTCTGGTAGCACCGCTGACGCCTGACGAGGAATCATCTCCCTCGCGGCGAAGAGAAGATTACCAGCTCACGACCCATGCCCCGAACCACGAACCAATCATGTGTTCGGAGTCCGACCGGACCACCGGAACAGGAGGATGCTCGCGAGGGCCGCGAGGGCACACCAGGTGGAGATGAACGCCAACTGCCAGAGCAACCCGCAGAGGAGGGCGCCGAAGCCGGTGACCAACCCGAGCCGCCGAAGCAGCCGGTCGCCGCTGAGCAGGAGCGCTCCGACAGTGGCGACCAGGTACCCGGAGAGCAGCACGGCCGGATGCGCCACCCCGACGCCGTAGGCGAGTGTGTGGCCGTGCACCGAGGCACTCACCGGGTGGGCGGCGACGGCGACGGAGAGCGGAACGGCCACCCCGAGCCCGAGCACGGCGAGGGCAGCCAGCGCCCGCCGGCGGGCGGGCCCGAGCGCGGCGGGGGCGGTCGGTGGTTGCCGGTAGGAGCGCTCGGAGGCTGCGCACCACACGCCGGTTGGGATGAGGACGGGCAGCAGCGGCAGGGCGATCGCGGCCCAGGCGGTGCGGGCCGCGCCGCCGAGGGCGTCCGGGAGCCGGCCGTCGGTGCTCAGCCAGACCAGCGCCTCGATCAGTTGGTGCAGGCCGAGGACCAGCGGCAGCGCGGCGAGCAGCAGACGCCCGGGCTGCCCGTGCCGCGCGGCCCGGGCCAGGCAGAGGACACCGACACCGGCGATCAACCCGCCGGCCACCAGGTCCACCTGCGCGCTCCAGCACATCGGCGGGCCTATGCGCCGCCGTCGGCGCGGCGGCCGGGGCCGTCCGGGGCGCCGGGTGGAGGCGGCGCGCCTGGGTGTCCGGGGGTGTTCGGTGTCGGGGGGTGGGGTGTGCCGGCGACGTGGTTGGGGCGGTCCGGGGTGCTGGGCGGATCCGGTTCGGCCGGATGGTCGGGGGTGGTCGGCGGCTGGGGGTGGGGTGTGCCGGCGGGGGTGTCCGGGGTGTGCGGGGTGTCCGGGGTGTCCGGTGACTCGGGGGAGTCCGGGGGGTCGAGGGGAGGGGCGCCGATGGATTCCAGGGTGTCGCGGACGGTGCCGGGGAGGGCGGGGTGGCGGCCCAGGAGGACGACGCCGGTGATGATGGCGATCAGGCCGGTGGTCTGCCAGGCGAGGGCGGCGGGGGTGACGCGGAGTCGGTCGCCGAGGAAGCCGACGGCGCAGGCGATGCCGGAGAGGGGCTGGGCGGCGGTGAGGGCGGGGAGGGACATGCGGAGGGGGGCGGCTTCGAAGGCGCTCTGGACGAGGAGGAGGCCGACCACCCCGGCGACGATCACCGCGTAGGGCTGCCAGCTGCGCAGGACGGCGTCGAGGCCGCTGTGGTCGAGGCGTTGGGTGGTGGTGCGGGTGAGGGCGTCCTGGAGGCCGTAGAGGAGGCCCGCGGCGAGAGCGAGCAGGGTGGCCTCCTCGAAGAGGGGCAGGCGGCGGGCGAGGGAGACCAGCAGCACGGTCAGGCCGACGACCGTGCCGACGACCAGCCAGTGACGCAGTTCCCCGGCGGGGGCGCCGCCGCCGGTGGGCTGTCCGGCGACGATGAAGGCCGTCACACCGAGCCCCAGCAGCAGGACCCCGGCCCAGCCGGAGCGGCCGAGGCTCTGGCGGGTCAGCACCCGGGACAGGGCCATGGCGAACAGCAGGTTGGTGGTCAGCAGCGGTTCCACGAGGGAGACCTCGCCCTGGTTGAGGGCGAGCGCGGAGAGGATGAGCCCGCTCACCATGAACCCGGTGCCGAGCAGCCACTCGGGCATCCGCATCAGGTCGAGCAGCAGTCGCCAGTGCAGCAGATCGGCACGGGGGGCCCGCTGCGCCGCGTGCTGCTGGAGGACGAAGCCGAGCCCCAGGCAGCAGGCCGCGCCGAGGGCGAGGAGGAAGACCGCCACGGTGGGACCACCAGGTTGTCGCTGCCGCGTCGGCCGGCCGGGGGTCGGTCGGCGGTCGCGGCGTGCCTCCGTCAGCGTACCGCCGGGGCGGCGCCCGGGCAGCGCTTGCCGGTGCGGGGGCGGCGGGCGCACGCTGGTGTGAGCGGCCACGGCGGGCCACCGCCCGTACCGGCGGCGCCAGGAGGTGTGGCATGCACAACCAATGGGATGTTGAGCTGAGCTTCGAGGAGGACGGCGTCAACACGGCGTGCGAGGCCCGGCTGACCGGCGCGAGGGCGCCGGGGCTGAGCGCGCACGGGGAGTCCGTGAAGAGCGCCGACGACCGCCCGCTCGCCAGGATCGGCGAGGAGATGGCGGCCTCCCGCGCCTTGGAGGAGCTGTCGCGCAAACTGGCGGCCCAGGCCACCGGGGAGATCGACGACGAGGGGCGCCGGCCCAACTACCTGATCTACTGAGCAGTCGAATGAGAGGGCGGCTAGCGGCGCCACCAGGGCGGGCGGATGACGTCGTCCGGGTCGACGGCGCAGTTGGTGCCGCTGACGACTTCGTGGGCCGGGATGTCCCAGGCGACCACGCCCGGTGCCGAGCGGTCCAGTTCGACGACCCGGGCCCGCTGCGGGCCGGAGCCGGTGTCGACGTCGCAGCGCAGCACGCTCGTCCAGGCACGGCCGTTGAGGGCGGCCGAGACCGCGAGGACGGGGAGGACGGCCAGGGCCAGTGCCATGGCCACGAGGCGGATCGCCTCGGCGACGCGGGGCCACAGGGTGGTGGCGGGCCGTCCGGTGCGGTGGCCGGTCTCGGTGGAGCGGCCGCCCGTGCGGTACTCCATGACGACGCCGAGCCGCATCGCGTACCCGAGGAGGCCCGTCGCGACGCCCCACCCGAGGCCGTTGAAGGCGCCGACCACGACGGCGACGGCCACCGGGAGGATCGCCGCGGTGGCGGCCGTGGCCGCGCGGGAGCGGTCGCGGTGCCGGGCGGCGCCGCCGTGGGCGGCCTGGTAGGCGTAGGTGAAGTGGCAGGCGACGGCGGCGAGGACGGCGGCGAGCACCGGTTCGGCGAAGAACATCCCGATGACGACGTCGAGCCAGTTGGCGGGCCCCATGGCGAGCAGGGCGTCGCGGGCGGCGTCGCCGCCGCCGAGGGTCCAGGCGAGTTTGAGGACGGGGATGGTGAAGACCACCGCCGAGGTCATCAGGTGCGCCGCGTTGGCCGAGGGCCCGGTCGCCGCGGTGGAAGCGCTCATCCGGTCACGCTAAGGCTGCGGCCGCCGACTCCTCGTCACGACACCACCGGTGGGAGGAGGTCGGGCGGGGCTCAGGCCGGCCCGAGAGACCAGCTGATCACCGAGAGGGTGGCCATCGAGGCGAGCGTCGACCAGAGCACCGCGTCCCGGGCGAGGCCCGAGCCCTGCCCGTACTCGCGGGCGTAGGTGTACACGTTCTGCGCGGTGGGGAGCGCGGAGAAGAGCACCACGGTGAGCAGTTGGTGCGAGGAGAGGTGGAGCACCGGCCCGGCCACGGCGAGGGCGACCAGCGGCTGGACGAGGGTCTTGATCCCGACGGTGAGTGCGGTCTCGGCCCGGTGCGAACGCCCTTCCGCGGGCGGGCGGTTGTGCAGTGACATGCCGAGGGCGATCAGGGCGGTCGGCACGCCGGCGCCGCCGAGCAGTTCGGCGGAGCGGTTCACCTCGGTGGGCAGGTGCAGCCCGGCGGCGGAGACGACGGCGCCGAGGGCGGTGGCCAGCAGGATGGGGTTGCGCATCGGCAGGGTGAGCAGGGCGCGGCGCCCGGCCGCGCCGCTGTCGAGGACGGCGAGCACGGCGGGGGTGACCAGCAGGATCTGGAAGAGCACCACCGGCGCCACGAAGGAGGCGTCGCCGATCACCTGCATGGTGACGGGTATGCCGAGGTTCGCCGAGTTGACGTATCCGGAGGCCATCGAGCCGATGGCGAGC
Organism: Kitasatospora sp. NPDC051170; assembly: GCF_044455705.1. Taxonomy (NCBI): domain Bacteria; kingdom Bacillati; phylum Actinomycetota; class Actinomycetes; order Kitasatosporales; family Streptomycetaceae; genus Kitasatospora; species Kitasatospora sp. NPDC051170. Next base: position 29,295 of record NZ_JBITFA010000018.1, read on the forward strand.
TCGCCGGCCTTGCGGTGGAACAGCAGCCGCCCGGCGAGCAGCCCCAGGCCCGTGGCCACGGCGGTGCCGGCGGCGAAGGCCAGCATGGAGGTGTTGGCGAAACGGTCCAGCGGGGTGCGGGAGATCATCAGGAACAGCGCGGCGGGCATCGCCACGTGGAAGACGAACCGGTTCAGCACCGTCTCCGCCTGCGGGCCCAGGAGTTTGGCGCGCGCCACCAGGTAACCGACCCCGGTGAGCGCCCAGATCGGGGCGAAGCCGGACAGCAGCGGATGCAGGGAGGGCATGGGTTCCTCGGATCGCTCGGAAGGTACTGCCGGTGCGGCGGGGATCGCCCGCCCGGGGCAGTAAACCAAGCGCCCGCCGACGCCATGACGACGGGGCCCCGGCAAGATCCACGGGAGCGCCCCACGGGCTCCTACGATGAGGCGATGGACGACGAGTACCTGGACCTGACCGAGGTGGAGGCCATCGCCCGCCGTGCCCACGAGGGGCAGGTGGACAAGAACGGCCACCCGTACGCCGAGCACATCGCCGCCGTGGCGGGCGGGACGGCGCGGCGCGGGGGCAGTGAGGCGCAGATCGCGGCGGGCTGGCTGCACGACACCGTCGAGGACGACCGGCTGAGCCGGGAGTGGCTGGAGGGCGCGGCGCTGCCGGAGGAGACCAAGGCGATCGTGGACGCGCTCACCAAGCGCCCGGGGGAGCCCGTCGAGGAGTACACGGCGCGGATCCTGGCCACGCCGGGCGCGCTGCTGGTCAAGCGCGCCGACCTGGCGCACAACTCGGACCCCGCCCGGCTGGCGGCGCTTCCCCCGGCGACGGCGGAGCGGCTGACGGCGAAGTACGCGCGGATGCGGGAGCTGCTGGGGCTGACCGGGGAGCTGTAGGGACGTCGAGGGGGGAAGGCCGGAGAGGGCCCGGGCCACGCGGATCGCGCGGGCCCGGGCCCTCTCGGGTCACCTCGGAGGCCCCTGTCCGACCCCCGGGGTGAGGGGGGAGTGGTCAGGTGTGCCGGCGGGGTCGGCTTAGTACCAGTGGTTGGCCTGCCAGAACGACCAGGCGGCGTTCGGGCTGCCGTAGCGGGAGTTCATGTAGTCCAGCGCCCACTTGATCTGGGTGGACGCGTTGGTCTGCCAGTCCGAGCCGGCCGTGGCCATCTTGGAGCCCGGCAGCGCCTGCGCCAGGCCGTACGCGCCCGAGCTGGGGTTGGTCGCGGTCACGTTCCAGCCGGACTCGTGGGAGATGATCTGGCTGAACGAGGCCAGCTGGTTCGCGGGCACGATCTGCGCGGCGACGCTCTGCGGGGTGGCGGCGCTGGCGGCCGTGGCGGGCAGGACGCCCGCGCCGAGGGCGGTCAGGGCGGCGGCGCCGGCGAGAATCGCGGCGGAAGTGCGCATACGGAGCTTGAAACCGGGCATGTAGAACAAGACCTCAATCGGGTTGGGCCGGGTCACACCCCGCCTTGGACGACCGTGGCCGGACAGGGGCCATGACGGTCACGGGGCGTGACTCGGCAGCAAGCCGTTCACCGGCGGGACAGGTGCCGGTGCGGCTGACGACGGAGCCATTGTTGCCAGAGGGGATCGGCACCCGCCAAGACCCCTCCGTTACGACGCACCGTCGTACGCGCGGTGGCCGCCGTGGATTCGAAGGCCCGGTGATCGCGCAGTGCTCGGGCCTTGTCGGCGCTGTGCGGACGGGCCGTTCAGGGCTGTCCGGGGGCGGGCGGGAGTGAGCGGGCGGCGCTCCACTATCGGGCGTCGTGGACGCGATCGGGGTGTGAGCGCACTCACCGTTTGAGGCCGGGGTCCGTCACGCGCAGGTCGAGGGGCGGCACGGTCCGTACCGCCCTTGTGTCTACGGAGAGTTACCGGACGTCGCCGAGGCGGCGGTGGCGGAGGGCGCGGGCCGCGAGGCGGTCGGTCTCCGTGGCGGCGGCGAGGGTGGCGAGGGCGGCGCCGACCGCATCGCCGAGGCGGGCGCAGAACGCCTCCGGGGCCCCGGCCGGGTCCTCGGGCTCCGGGACCACCTCGTCCACCAGGCCCACCTCGGCCAGGTGCCGGGCGCCGATGCCCTGGGAGCGGGCCAGTTCGGCCGCGTGCGCGCCGTCCCGGTGGACGATCGCCGAGGCGCCCTCGGGCGGCAGCGGCGCCAGCCAGGCGTGCTCGGCGGCGATCACGCGGTCCGCCGGGAGGAGGGCCAGTGCGCCGCCGCCCGAGCCCTGGCCGAGGAGGACGGCCAGGACGGGGGTGCGCAGGGCGAGCAGGGTGGTCAGGCAGTGCGCGATCTCGACGGCGATGCCCTCCAGCTCGGCCCCGGCGGACAGCTCGGCCCCGGCCGTGTCCACCACCGTCACCAGGGGCAGGCCCAGCTGCTCGGCCAGGCGCGCGGTGCGGCGTACGGCGCGCAGGTCGGCGGCGGTGAAGGGGCGCTCGTGCCCGGGGGTGGCGCGCTGCTGGCCGACGACCAGGACGGGGCGGCCGCCGAGTACGGCGAGGGCCCGCACCAGGGCGCCCGAGCGGCCGCCGGGGGAGTCCAGCAGGACCAGCTCGGCGGCGGTGCGGCGCAGCAGCTCGCGGGTGCCGGGGCGGTCGGGACGGCGGGTGCGCTGGACGGAGTCCCAGGCGTCGGGGGTGTGCGTGCTCGCGGTGGCGGTGGTGGTCGCCGTGGCGGTCGGGGTCGCGGTGGCGGTCGTCCGAGGGGCGGCGGCGGGAGGGGTGGTGGAGAGGACGGCGAGGGTGCGGCGGAGCAGTTCGCGCAGCTCCTGCGGCGGGACGACGGCGTCCACCAGGCCGCGCTCGGCCAGGGTCTCCGCCCGCTGCACGTCCGGGGGCAGCTCCACGCCGCGCAGCTCCTCGTACACCCGCGGCCCGAGGAAACCGAGGCGGGCGCCCGGCTCGGCGAGGACCAGCTGGCCGAGCGTGCCCCAGGAGGCGAAGACGCCGCCCATGGTGGGGTTGCGCAGATAGGTGAGGTAGGGAAGCCCGGCCGCCCGGTGGGCCTGGACGGCGGCGGTGATGCGCAGCATGCAGAGGAAGGCCGCGGAGCCCTCCTGCATGCGGGTGCCGCCGGAGACGGGCAGGGCGAGCAGGGGCAGCCGTTCGGCGGTGGCGCGTTCGACGGCGCGGGTGATGCGTTCGGCGGTGGCGACGCCGATGGAGCCGCCGAGGAAGCCGAACTCGGAGGCGACCAGGGCGATCGGACGGCCGTCGATCAGGCCGACGCCGGTGAGCACCGCCTCGTCCAGGCCCGTGCGGGCGCGGGCGCGGGCGAGGGAGGCGGCGTAGCCGGGGTCGGCGGGCGGGGCGGCCGGCGGTTCGTCCCAGGTCTCGAAGCCGTCCGGGCCGGACGGATCATCCGGATCGTCCGGATCGACGAGCAGGCCGATCAGCTGGCGTGCGGTCAGTGCGGCTGCGGCGCCCGTGCTCATGTCCACCCCGTCGGTGATCGTTCCGGTCCGAGACGATCCGTCACTCTATGCGGCGGGGGTGGCGGGGGCCGGGATCGTGGTGAAGGTGTGAGCAGGCCGACAGAGGGGTGGTGAGGGGCGCGAACCGGCAGAAGTGCTTGTTCGACGGCGGTCGGCCCATGGGGTGGGCGGGCGGTTCGTGGACGGCCCCGGTGGGGGAGGCCGAGGAGTCGGGATACTGGTCAAGTCGCTGGTCGGGCAGGTGAGTTACCCGCCGGTTAATTGTTGTCGCAAGGCTTTCGGAGTTGACCGTGGCTCGCCACACTGGGGGACATGACTCGCACTCTACGCGCGTGGAAGACCCGCGCCGCCGCCGTCGCCGCCGTCACCGTGATGACCCTCGCGCCCGTCGCCGTCGCGACCGACGCGCACGCCGCCGTGAGCGGATCGGTCTGTCTGTCCACCCTCCCCCCGGAGGCCAACGACACCCTCAACCTGATCGCCACCGACGGGCCGTTCCCCTACTCCCAGGACGGCGTGGTCTTCCAGAACCGCGAGCACGTCCTGCCGAGCCAGTCCTACGGCTACTACCACGAGTACACCGTCATCACCCCGGGCTCCCCGACCCGCGGCGCCCGCCGCATCGTCGCCGGCGAGGGCGTCCAGGAGGACTACTACACCGGCGACCACTACGCCACGTTCTGGCTCGTCGACCAGACCTGCTGACCCACGGGTCGCCACCGCGGGAGCGGACGGCCCCGGCGTGCCTCGGCGCCGGGGCCGTCCTGTCGCCCTGCCGTTCTGCCGTTTCGCGGCGTCGGCCCGTGTCAGGGAGCCGTACGGAACGCCCGGCGCCGCGTCAGGACGGCGTCAACGCCGGTGGCCGGGGCGCGGACCGGCCGCTTTGCTGAGGGGAACGCGCGGGCCCGAACCGGGCCGGTGGCGCGAACCGGGCGGAGAGGTGGAGCAGGCCATGGACGAGGGCGACACGGGCGATACGGGCGACCCGTACGGCGCTGATACGGCCGAGGGCCGGATCGTGGTCGGCGTCAGCGGCTCCCTCGGCAGCCTCGCCGCGCTCCACCGCGCCGTCGCCGAAGCCCGCCGGACGGACGCCGAGGTGCTCGCCGTCCTGTGCTGGACCCCGCCCGGCGAGGAGTTCGGCTACCGCCGCACCCCCTGCCCCCTCGTCTCCACCGCCGGACGCGACGCCGCCGTCGCCCGGCTCCGCCAGGCCCTCGACGACGCCTTCGCCGGACGGTACGCGGGCGCGCGCCTGCGCTGCCAGGCCGTACGCGGCGAGGCCGGACACGCGCTGATCCGCTGCGCCGACCGCCCCGGAGACCTCCTCGTCCTCGGCGCGGGCCGCGACCGGGGGCGCCTCTCCCGCCTGCTGCGCCCCTCCGTCACCGCCTACTGCGTACGCCGGGCCACCTGCCCGGTCCTGACCGTCCCGCGCCCGGCACTCCAGCGCGACCTCGAGGCCCTCGAACGCGGTTACGGCCTGCGGGAGTTGGTCACCGGCCCGTGATACGGGCGGAAGCTTCAGGGGTCAGAGCGTCGGCGGTGGCGTGACCTGGCAGACCACGACGAGCTCCAGGCGGGGAACGACGTAGTAGGCGAGCAGACCTCCGGCCACGTCGAGCTAGCGCATCGGCTCGCCACTGCCCTGGTACGAGGCGCCGTCCAGGTGGAGCGCCTTCGAGGCACGTACGAGTTCGGCGGCCCGCTGCCCGACGGCGGCAAGGAACTCGGCCGGGGCGCCGGCGGTGACGTGCTGCTCGCTGGGGAGGTACTCCCAGCTCCAGGTCACGTGTTCACCGCCGCGTAGGCGGTGCGGTAGAGCTCGGCAACGGCTGCGGCGTGCTCGCGGCACTCCTGGACGGTGCCGGCGTGGTTGGCGAGGTAGTTCGCCCGGTGATAGGCCCGGGCGGTGGCCGGATGCCGCTCGATCTGCACGACGGCGGCCCAGTGTGCGACGAACGAGCGAATCGGCTGGACGCTGCCCGAGGCGATGGCCTCGGCCATCGCCCCCGTCTGCCCGTCGATCATCTCCGGGAGACGGTCCGCGGCAACGACGGCCAGGGCCGCCTTGAGTGCGGCCGGACTCCGCTCGGGCCGGGGGATCAGCTCGACTCCGTCGTACATGGGCCGACTCATGACGCCACCCCGTCTCTCGTCTGCCGCGAGACTACCCGCTTCGCGAAGCACAGCCGAAGCATCGCGCGGCCCGGACGTCCGGGCCGCGGCTGGAGCGTGTGCCGGGCAGGGCCTAGCCCGCGCCGGGGATGCGGATGCCCTGCCAGAGGAGGCGGTGGGCGGGGTGTGGGTCGTCCTCGGGGTGGGAGGGGTGGTCGAGGATGAGGGTGGTGCGGTGGGGTGGGGTGTAGGGGGGCCAGGTGGGGAGGGGGTGGGCGGTGTGGGCGAAGGAGAGCCAGTGGGACTGGATCTCGTGCTGGAGGGTGCGGAAGGCGTGGTGGCCGCCGGCGAGGGTCAGGAGGCGGGCGGGTGGGCTGTCGACTCCGCCGAAGACCGGGAGCAGTTCGAGGCCGTGGGTGGCGCCCAGTCCGGTGAGGCGGAGGAGGGGTGGGGCGAAGTCGAAGCGGTACGCGTAGGTGGGGGCGCGGTGGCTGTGGGCGTCGAGGACGGCCTGGACGGAGCGCCGCAGGATGAAGTCGGTGGCCAGGCGGATCGCGGCGGCGCGTTTCGGGTAGCCGGGGTAGGCGGCGGCGAGGCGGTCGTGGTCGGCGCCGCAGCGGTGGAGGGCGGCGCGCAGTGCGGGTGCGGTGCTGGGGACGGTGGGGTCGAAGCGGGCGAGCGTGCACTCGTCGCGGTTGGTGCCGATGATCAGCGGCACCGGGTGCGCGCGGCCCTCGGCGAAGGCGTCCAGGGGGTGTTGCGGCAGGAGGTCGCCGTCGACGACGGGGGCGATCGGGTAGCCGCCGGGGGCGGTGCGCAGTGCCTCGCGCAGGGCGCGGTCGGTGGCCCGGCAGAGGGCTTCGGGGGTGGCCGCCGAAGGGGAGAGGGCGAGGCGGCGGGCGAGGCGGCGGGCGAAGCGGCGGGCTGCTTCGGCGTCGACGGCGGCCCAGTCGGCGGCCGGGCTCTGGGCGATGGCGCGGTGGAAGAGTCCGGCGGCGGCCGGGACGGTCATCAGGGTCAGGACCGCGTCCGCGCCCGAGGACTCGCCGAAGAGGGTGACGTTGCCGGGGTCGCCGCCGAACGCGGCGATGTTGCGCCGCACCCAGTGCAGGGCGGCGAGCTGGTCCCGCAGGCCGAGGTTGGACTCGAACGGCCGCTCGGGCGTGGAGAGTTCGCCGAAGTCGACGTAGCCGAGGGCGCCGAGCCGGTGGTCGACCGTCACCACGACCACCTCGCCGCGGGCCGCCAGTGAGTCGCCGGGGTAGCGGGCGGCGGTGTCGAAGAGGTAGCCGCCGCCGTGGAGGAAGACCAGGACGGGCCGTGGAGTCGGTGAACTCCCGGGCGGCGTGGTGATGTTGAGAGTCAGGCACGCCTCGCCGGTGGGCCGCAGGCCCACCATCGGGGTGCGCCGCTGGGGGGCCGCCGGCCCGTACCGGGTGGCGTCGCGCACTCCCGTCCACGGCCGCACGGGGCGCGGCGCCCGTAACCTCAACTCGCCGACGGGCGCCGCCGCGTAGGGGATCCCCCGCCACTGGAGGGCGCGGGTGGAGGGGCGGCCGCGCAGGGTGCCGTCCGGGGTGTGGGCCTCAGGTGCGGGCATCGGGTTGCACCCGGGCGGGGGCGGGGGTTGTGGCGAGGGCGAGGGCCGCGTCGAGGAGGGCGGCGGTCAGGACGGGGAGCCGGTCGGGGGATTCGGAGAGCAGGAAGAGCCAGGCGAAGACGGGGCCGACGAGCAGGGCGTTGAGGGCGGTCGGGTCGGGGCGGGCGGTGAGTTCGCCGCGTTCGGCGGCGCGGTCGAGGATCTCGGTGAGGGTCTGCCGCTGGACGCCGAGGTACTTCTCGTCGAAGCGTTCGCGCAGGGCGGGGTCGGCGTGGATGTCGGCCAGGATGCCGGGGACCGTCCCGGGTGGGGCGGAGGCCATGGCGCCGGCGATCTCCTCGATGAGGGCGGCGAGGTCGGCGCGCAGCGAGCCGCGGTCGGGGGCGGTGGCGAGGAAGCGGTCCGGCAGCAGGGCGTCGAAGATCATCTCCTGCTTGGTGGCGTGGCGCCGGTAGATGGCCGGCTTGCCGATGCCGGCGCGGGTCGCGACCTCGGCCACGGTGAGCCGGGCGTAACCGACTTCGACGAGCAGGTCGCGGACGGCGGCGGTGATGGCCTCGTCGACGCGGGCGTCCCGGGGGCGGCCGCCCTGGGCGCGGGCTTGCTTCCGTACTGGCATGGGTGCACCATACAGAACCAGGAGTAACGAAACCAGCGGTTACGTAACCGTGCCCGGCCCAGGAAGGAACGACCGATGCGCATCCCGAAGGCGGCCCACGCCGAACAGCCGTGGCGGATACACGAGTTCACCCGGGACTTCCGGATCGAGGACGTCTGGTCCTTCCGCGTGCCCGATGCCGGGCCCGAGGACTTCCCCGTCATGGTCAGGGCCCTGAAGACCGCCTACGCCGACCGCAGGGACCCGCTGCCGGTCCGGTTCCTGTTCGCGGTGCGCTGGAAGCTCGGCGCCCTGTGCGGCTGGGACACCGCCGAGGCGAGCGTGGGCGGGCGGGTCGCCTCGCTGAGCGACCGTCTGCCGCCCGAGATCGCCCGGACGGTGGAGGACGCCGTCCCCGGCGTCGACCCGTTCAGCGAGGTGTACCAGCTGGAGAACGAGGCGGCCCGCGAGCTGGGCAACTTCACGATGCACACGATCATGCACCTGGGCTGGGTGCGGCTCGACGACGGGGGGTACGAGCTGCGGATGGCCGCGCTGGTCAAGCCCAACGGCCTGTTCGGGCGGCTCTACATGGGCTTCATCATGCCGTTCCGGTACGTCTTCATCTATCCGGTGCTGACCCGCCAGTGGGAGCGGGCGTGGCTCGAGTACGGCCGGCCCAACCGGCGAGGGCGGGCCGCCACCGGCTCGGAGTGAGGCGCCCGCCCGTCGTCGTCGGCGTCAGGACGGCTGGCGGTCCGAGCCCAGCTCCCGGGAGATCCGCAGGCCGACCTGGGCGACGACCGGCCCGAGGGCGCGGACCCGGGCGGCCGTCATCCGGGAGGTCAGGCCCGACACGGAGAGCGCGGCCGTCACCTCGCCGGTGTGGTCGAAGATCGGGGCGGCGACGCAGCGGACCTCGGGCTCGTTCTCGCGGTCGTCGATCGAGTAGCCGCGGGCCCGGATCCGGGCGAGGTCGGCGCGCAGCCTCGGTTCGTCCGAGATCGTCCAGGCGGTGACCGGGCGCAGCCCCGCCGCGACCACCTCGGTGACGGCCTCGTCGGGCAGCCAGGCCAGGATCGCCTTGCCCGTGGCGGTGCAGTAGGCGGGAGCGCGGCTGCCGACCCGGGAGGCCATCCGGACGTTGGTCTCGTCCTCGACCTTGTCCAGGTAGACGATGCCGGGCGCCTGCCAGACCGTCAGGTGGACGGTCTCGCCGGCCTCGCGCTGGAGGCGGCGCAGGTGCTCGGCGGCGACGCTGCGCAGGTCCAGGGTGGACAGGTACGCCTGGCCGAGCCGCAGGGAGCCGTGGCCGAGGCGGAACCGGCCGGTCTCCCGGTCGCGCTCCAGCAGGTGCTCGTCCAGCATCGGGCCGGTCAGTCTGAGCACGGTGCTCTTGTTGAGGTCGAGGTCCTCGGCGAGCTGCGCGAGCGGGACGCCCCGGCCGTCGCTGTGGTCGCGGACGTAGCCGAGGACGGCGAGCGCGCGGCGCAGCGAGGAGGACTGGTTGCGTTCGGTCGCGGGCTTCCTGGGCGCCGTGTCCGTCATGGGTGGGGTCCGTTCCCTTGTCTTGAGGATCGGCTGCCTCGAGGATCAGCAGTCTCGAGGATCGGCTGTCTCGAGGATCGGCGGGGGTCGTCAGAACGTACCCCTTCGGGGGCGTGTCCCCCCGTCTTCGATACAACGTTGTGCAGTGCAAAACTTCGCGAACCCCCTCTTGTTGGGGTCGATCGTGCCCGCTTAACGTCCCTGCCACGAGCAGGCGACGACGCCCATCCGAAGCGCTGCACCCTGCCGTACCCCCACCACTTCACCCACCATCGGCCCCGGTCAGGGCCTGCTTCGACGCGCCCGTCCCCAGCGGCGCACGTCTCGGCGGCAACTGTCGGGAGGGGAGGTCTCCACCCATGCGACTCACCGGACGGACCGCGATCGCCGCCCTGCTCGCCGCCGGATGCCTGGCCGCCACGGCCTGCGCCCCGGGCACCGCCGCACCGGCCGGCGGCAAGGCGGCCGACGACCGGACGGGCACCCTGCAGGTCTGGCTGTTCAACGAGGCGGGCAACGTGGCCAAGGAGGCCGTGATCGCCAAGGCCGTCACCGAGTTCCAGACCTCCCACCAGGGCGTCACCGTCAACGTCAGCTACATCGACACCGACGCCGCCGCCCGCGCCGCCAAGATGAAGGGCGCCTTCAACGACCCCAACAGCGCCCCCGACCTGGTCGAGTTCGGCAACACCGACCTGCCCGGCTACGTCGCCGCGGGCGGCCTCGCCGAGATCGGCGCCGAACTCGACAAGTGGAAGGACAAGGCCGACCTCGACCCGGTGATCGCCAGGACCGCCGTCGTCGACGGGAAGACCTACGGCCTGCCCTGGTGGGTCGCCGTCCGGGCGCTGTACTACCGCACCGACCTGTTCACCGAGGCCGGGCTCAACCCGCCCACCTCGTACGCCGAACTGGTCGCCGCCACCCAGAGGATCCACGGCGCGCACCAGGACACCTTCGGCATCGCCGTCGGCGGCAAGTACACCTTCGGCGCGCTGCCCTTCGTCTGGGACGCGGGCGGCGACATCGCCACCAAGGACGGCGCCACGTACAAGGCGGCCATCGACTCGCCCGCCTCCCAGGCCGGCGTCAAGCGCTACACCGACCTGTTCGGCGCGGACGGCTGCCCCGCCCAGCAGTGCGCGGACCTCACCGGCGGCAAGACCGTCGACCTGTTCGCGGCCGGAAAGTCCGCGATGGCGATCCTGCCCAACTCCAGCCGCAGCAAGGTGGACGCGGGCCCCGTCAAGGGCAAGTACGGCGTGGTGCCGCTGCCCGGCGAGAAGGCCGGCTCCATCGCCCCCGCCTTCGCCGGCGGCAACAACCTCGGCGTCATGAAGGCGGCCAAGCACCGCACCCTGGCCGTGGAGTTCGCCGAACTGCTCGCGAGCCCCGCGTACCAGGAGCGGATGTACGACGCGATGGGCAACCTGCCGACGCTCAAGTCCGTCAGCGGCACGGTCGCGGCCAAGGACGCGTTCCTCAAGCCGTTCACCGACACCATCGCGGCCGGGACGAGGTTCGTGCCGCTGGACCAGGCGTGGGCGCAGATCGACGCGCAGTCGGTCGTCCCGACCATGCTCCAGCAGGTCGTCACCGGCAAGGCGGACGTGGCCAAGGCGTCGACCGACGCCGCGGCGCAGATCAACTCGGCCTTCGCGGCCCACTGATCGGCTCCACGGCTGAGCGGTCACTGAGCAGTCACCGAGCAGTCACTTGAGCAGTCTGCGACAGAGAGCAGGTCCCGCACGTGTCCGTACCCACCTCGACCGCCCCGACGGCGCCGCCTTCCTCCCGCGGGCGCCGTCGGGGTGAGGCGCCGGCCGCACCCCCGGGCGGCCGGCGCCGCAGGCCACCGCTGCTGCTGCTCCTGCCGGCCGCGGTCGTCCTGATCCCGCTGGTCGCCTACCCGATCTACCAGCTCGGGCTGCTGTCCGTCCTGGACTTCGGGCAGGCGCAGGCGTCCGGGGGCGCGCCGACCTCCTTCGTCGGCTTCGGGAACTACGCGAAGATCCTGGAGGACGACCAGTTCTGGACGGTGCTCGTCCAGACGATCGGCTTCGCCGCGTTCTGCGTGGTCGCCACCCTGGCCGTCGGCGCCACCCTCGCCGTGCTGCTCACCAAGGTCGGCCGCTGGCCCCGGCTGCTGCTCACCACGGCGGCGATGGCGGCCTGGGCGGCGCCCGCGATGACCGGCTCGACGGTGTGGAGCTTCCTGTTCGACACCAACCTGGGCCTGGTCAACCACACCCTGGAGCGGATCGGGCTCAGCGACTTCCACGAGTTCAACTGGTTCTACGACAAGTGGACGGCGTTCCTGATCGTCGGCGCCGTGGTGGTGTGGCACTCCTTCCCCTTCGTGATGGTCACCCTCTACGCGGGCATCCGCGCCATCCCCGAGGAGATCCACGAGGCCGCCGCCCTCGACGGCGCCGGCACCTGGACCACCTTCCGCCGGATCACCGCGCCCATGCTGCGGCCGATCCTGACCATCGTGGTGATCCAGTCCGTGATCTGGGACTTCAAGGTCTTCACCCAGATCTACGTCATGACCAACGGCGGCGGCATCGCCGGCCAGAACCTCGTGCTCAACGTGTACGCGTACCAGAAGGCGTTCGCCTCCTCGCAGTACGGACTGGGCGCGGCGATCGGCGTGATCATGCTGCTGGTCCTGGTGATCCCGACCGCCTTGTACATCCGCACTCTGCGACGGACGGGGAACGAGCTGTGAACACGCGCAGCAGGTGGCGCCTCGCCGCCAACGGGACGGCGGTCGTGGTGGCGGTGGTGACCGCCTTCCCGATCTTCTGGATGGTCCTGTCGGCGTTCAAGCCCAAGGGCGAGGTGCAGGCGCTGGACCCGAAGCCCTGGACGGCGCACCCGACGCTGGAGAGCTTCCGGCAGGTGCTCAGCGTGGACGGGTTCGGGCGGTACTTCGTCAACAGCCTGGTGGTCGCGCTGTCGGTGGTGGTGCTGTCGGCGGTGGTGGTGTTCCTGGCGGCGGTGGCCGTGACCAGGTTCAGGTTCCGCTTCCGGACCACGATCATGGTGATGTTCCTGATCGCCCAGATGATCCCGGTCGAGGCGATGACCATCCCGCTGTTCTTCATGTTCCGCGACGCCGGGACGTTCGCGCCCGGCGTCGGGCTGAACACCCTGGCCTCGCTGGTGCTGGTGCAGCTGGCGTTCTCGCTGCCGTTCGGGATCTGGATGATGCGCGGGTTCGTCGCCGCCGTGCCGGTCTCCATCGAGGAGGCGGCGCAGATCGACGGGGCGAGCCGCACGCGCATCCTGTGGCGGATCCTGCTGCCGCTGGTGGCGCCCGGGCTGGCCGCGACCAGCGTGTTCTCCTTCATCGCGGCGTGGAACGACTTCGTGTTCGCCAAGACGTTCATCATCAGCGCGACGGAGAACCAGACGCTGCCCTCGGCGCTGCTGGTCTTCTTCAAGCCGGACGAGAACGACTGGGGCGGGATCATGGCGGCGTCCACGCTGATGACGGTGCCGGTGCTGATCTTCTTCATCGCGGTGCAGCGCAAGCTGGTCTCGGGGCTGGCCGGGGCGGTCAAAGACTGAGGGGTGCGGTCGAGGACTGAGGGGCGCGGTCAAGGACTGAGGGGCTCACGCCACCCCGCGCGGGCGGAACTGGATGCTGATCCGGGGGCCCACCGGGCGGGCGGTCTTGGGGACGGCGTGCTCCCAGGTGCGCTGGCAGGATCCGCCCATCACCACCAGGTCCCCGTGGCCGATCGGGCGGCGGACGACCGTCCCGCCGCCGTGACGCGGCCGCAGGGCGAGGACGCGCGGCTCGCCGACCGAGAGGATCGCCACCATGGTGTCCTCGCGGTCGCCGCGCCCGATCCGGTCGCCGTGCCAGGCGACGCTGTCGCGGCCGTCGCGGTAGTAGCAGAGGCCGAGGGTGCGGAAGGGCTCGCCGAGTTCGGGCGCGTAGTGCCGGCTCAGGGCCGTCCGGGCCTCGCCCAGGACGGGGTGCGGGGGCTCGGCGTCCGCCGGGTAGGAGGCCAGCAGGCGCGGGACGTCGACCGTTCGGTCGTACATCTCGCGCCTTTCGGCGCGCCAGGGGACCTCGGCGGCCAGCTGTTCGAACAGCCGGTCGGCGCCGTGGAGCCAGCCGGGCAGGACGTCCAGCCAGGCGCCATCGCCGAGTTCCAGCCGCCGCAGGCCCGTGAGCGCGTTCAGGGGGACGCCTCCGGCGGCCGGGGCGTCGTCGAACAGCGAGGGCTGGAGGTGGACGGTGCCGTGCATGGGGCCAGCGTACGCCCTGAATCGAACGGGTGCTCGAATCCGCGAATCCGGGGCCGCGGGGGGCGGTGGATTTTTGGATGCAAGGCTGAAGTTCAGGTTTAGGCTTTAATTTGAAGGCTTGATGGTGGCTGTGGGAGTGTTATCGCAGACACTGGATCGGTTTGGCATCGGAGAGCGAAGGATCATGTCGGACGTCGCGCGCGTCATCGTCGGAGTCAGCGGTTCGCTGCACAGCCTGACCGCCCTGCACCGGGCGGCGGACGAGGCCCGGGCCCGGCGGGCCGTCCTGGTGCCGGTGCTCGCCTGGACCCCGGTCGGCGGCGAGCGCAACTACCGGGCGCGGCCCTGCCCCTCGCTGCTGCGCGCCTGGCAGCAGGCCGCCGGGGCCCGGCTGGGCTCGGCACTGGAGGAGGCGTTCGGAGGGCTGCCGATCGGGGTGCCGATGGAGCCGATGGTCGTGCGCGGTGAGCCCGCCGAGGTGCTGACGGGCCTCGCCGACCGGCCCGGGGACCTGCTGGTGATCAGCGCCGGACGGCAGGGTCTGGTGCGCGGCCGGGCGCACCGGCTGCTGCGCGGGTCCGTCCGCCGCCGGTGCCTGGACCGGGCGGGCTGCGGCGTGCTGGTCGTCCCGCCGTCCACGCTGCACGCGGACCTTCGGGCGCTGCACCGGGACGGGGTCGACCTGCGGGAGCTGGTGGCCGCTTAGCTGGTGGCCGCTTAGACCGTGCGGCCGTCGACGATCGTCCGGGTGGGCCTGAGGTCGTGCAGCCTCTCGACCGGGCAGGTCAGCGGGTCGACCGGCCAGAGGGTCAGGTCCGCCAGGGTGCCGGGGCGCAGGCTGCCGCGCTGGGCGCTCTCGCCGGTGAGGCGGGCGGCGTTGACGGTGTGCAGGGCGATCGCCTCGGTGCGCGCGAGGGCGTGCTCGGGGCCGAGGACCCCGGCGGTGGTGTCGCGGGTGGTCATGCCCCAGACGGAGAGCATCGCCCCGTACGGTCCGATCGGGAAGTCCGAGCCGGCGGAGAGTTCGGCGCCCTCGTCCAGCCACTCGCGCAGCGGGAAGACGGCGCTGGTGCGCTCCTCGCCCCAGCCGCGCCGCAGGGTGAGCGCGCCGTCGTGCAGCAGCGGGTGCTGGACGGTCACCGGGATCCCGAGGGCGACGGCCCGGGCGCGCTGGTCGGCGCGGGCGAGGCCGCCGTGCTCGACCACCAGGGTGCCGGGCGCCAGGCCCGGGCGGCGCTTGAGGACCTGCTCGAAGACGTCCAGCAGGACGCGCAGCCCGCGGTCTCCCCAGGCGTGCACGCCGACGCGCCAGCCGCGTTCGACCACCCGGTCCACCGCCGCGACCAGCTCCTCCGGCTCCCAGAGCAGGTGGCCGTGGTAGCAGGGCTGCCCCTCGTAGTGCTCCTCCAGCGCGCCCGCCTCGAAGCCGCCGTCGATGCCGAACTTCACGCCCCACAGGCTCAGTCGGTCGTCGTCGCGGCCGGAGGCGCGCCAGTCGTCCATCCGGTCCAGCAGGGCGTCGACCTGCTCGCGGGTGCGGGCGGCGAAGCCGGAGACCAGGGCCCGGACCCGGACGGCGAGGGCGCCCTCGGCGCGGGCCGCGTCCAGGACGTCCAGGTCCTCGATCGGGACGGCGCAGTCGCGGACGGTGCCGATGCCCGTCGAGGCGTACGCGGCGGAGGCGGCGCGCAGGCCCTCGACGCGCTCGGCGAGGCCCGGGCGGGGCAGGACCCGCTCGACGGGCTCGATGGCCCGGTTGATCAGCCGGCCGGTCATCCGGCCCTCGGCGTCGCGCTCGATCACGCCGCCGGGCGGGGCCTCGGTCTCCTCGGTGATCCCGGCCAGGCGCAGCGCCGGCGAGTTGAGCACCATGTTGTACGCGCCGCGGCGAACCAGCACCGGGTGGTCGGTGGTGACGGCGTCCAACTCGGTGGTGGTGGGCATGCGTTGCTCGGCGAGGAGGGCCTCCTGCCAGTTGACCGTGGTGGTGATCCAGTGGCCGGCCGGGGTGGTGGCGGCGCGCTCGCGGATCAGGTCGAGGAAGCCGGCGAGGTCGCGGGCCCGGTGGACGGGGACGCCGTGGACGCTGTGGGCGGCCATCACCAGGTGGGTGTGGGTGTCGTCGAAGGCCGGGAGCACGGTGGCGTCGGGGGCGTTCAGCACCTCGGTGTCCGGGCCGATGAGGGCGTCCAGGCCGTCGGGTTCGGCGGCCAGGGCGGTGATCCGGCCGTCGGTGACGGCGATCGCCCGCTGCGGGGGCTGGCCGGGGGCGAGGGTGTGCACGGTGGCGCGGATCAGCAGATCGGCGTGGTCGGCGTGGTCGGCGAGGTTGTTCATGGCGACTCCTGGGGGTGGGCGAGTCCGGTGACCTTCTCGACGTACCGGAGGCTCGGCTCGGCCAGTTTCCCGTGCAGCTCGGCGAAGACGGCGCGGGCGGCGCCGGCGCTCCAGGCGTCGGGCAGCAGCGGTTCGGGCAGCCCGGGGTCGAGGTAGGGGAGACGGCGCCACCGGGTGAGCATCGGCACGTAGGCGCGGAAGGCTTCGGCCGGGTCCTCGGTGCGCGGCTGCCGCGCGACCGGCCGCCAGGTGTCGGAGAAGGCCGCGTACTGCGCGTCGATCGCCGGGAGGTCCCACCAACTCGCCACCGCCGTACGGAGATCGGCGAAGCCGGCGTACTCGGCGGAGAGGAAGAGGTGGACGTAGGCGCTCAGGTCCAGGCGCTCCAGCAGCCGCCGGGCGTCCGGCAGCAGCCGGGCGGGCGCCAGCCAGACGCCGGGGGCGGCGTTGCCGAAGCCGAGCCAGCTGAGCCGGGAGCGCAGCTGGTGGCGGTGGGCGCGGGCGGACTCGGGGACGGAGAAGACGGCGACCACCCAGCCGTCGGCGAGGTCGGCGGGCTCCAGGCTGTGGAAGATCCGGCGGTCGCCCTCCTCGAACACCGGCTCCACGGCGGGGGCGAGGCGGTAGCCGGTGGCGCCGCGGCGCTCCTGGAGCAGGGTGCCGGCCTTCTTCAGCCGGGAGATGGCCGAGCGGACGGCGGGGCCGTCGACGTCCAGCTCGGCCATCAGGGCGATGAGGTCGGCGATCGATGTCCAGCCGCCGAGGCGGCGGATGAACTCGCCGTAGACGGTGTGGATCAGGGAGCTGGGGCGGGGAGGCGCGCTCTGCGGCAACTGCGGTATCTGTGGCATCTGCTGCACGGTGTGCGGGCCCTCCTCCCCGGCGGTCCCGGTGATCATAGTCAGGCGTACTCGCCCGAGAGCAGCCGCCCCGCCCCGGGGGCGAAGGCGGGCAGGCCGAGGGCGCGCAGCAGCTGGTGGGTGGTGCAGATCGAGGCCGAGACGACCGGTTTGCCGAGGAGCTGTTCCGCCTCCTCCACCGCGGACAGGGAGGGCAGTTGGACGCAGGCGGAGAGGACGACCGCGTCGGCGTCGGTGTGGGCGAGGCCCTTGGCGATGCCGGGCAGCTTGGCGGGGTCGTGGGCGGCCACGTCCAGGTTGTCGGCGATCTCCAGGGCGGCGTGGTCGAGCACCTCGATGCCCTCCTCGGCGAGGTAGCCGACGACCGTACGGGCGAGCGGGCGCAGGTACGGGGTGACCATGGCGATCCTGCGGGCGCCGAGGGTCTGGAGTCCGGCGACCAGGGCGCCCGCGCTGGTGACCACGGGCGCCGGGGCGCCGTTCTCGGCGGTGCGCCCGTGCAGGCGCCGTTCGGCCTCGCGGTGGTAGCCGGGGCCGGTGGCCATGACGGCGACCAGGCAGGCGTAGCCGATCACGTCCATCCGGGCGTCGGAGAGCTCGACGGCGCAGCGGTCCGACTCGGCGTCCATGGCGCGCAGTTGCTCGGGGGTGACCCTGGTCATCCGCATCCGGCTGGAGTGGAAGGTGAACCGCTCGGGGGCGACGGCCTCGCGGGCGCGCAGCAGGGCGGGGACCTCGGTCTCCATGGTGACGTTGGAGCTGGGGACGATCTGGCCTATCCGGTACGTGGGCGGCATCGGCGGGCCTGTTCCTTTCCTTCGGGCGCCTCCGGGCGCGTCTCTCAACGGGCGTCGACCACGGGGTTGGTGAGGGTGCCGATGCGCTCGACGGTGGCCTCGACGAGGTCGCCGGGCTGGAGGAACTGCGGCGGGACCATGCCGGAGCCGACGCCGGCGGGGGTGCCGGTGGCGATCACGTCGCCGGGCTCGAGGGTGACGCCGGAGGAGATGTCGGCGATCAGCCGGGCGACGCCGAAGAGCATGTGGCGCGTGTTGGAACTCTGGCGCAGCTCGCCGTTGACGGTGAGCGAGAGGTCGAGGCGCTGGGGGTCGGGGATCTCGTCGGCGGTGACCACGACCGGGCCGAAGGGGGCGAAGCCGTCCTGGCCCTTGGAGAAGAACCACTGGCCCGAGCGGCGCTGGTCGCGGGCGCTGACGTCGTTGACGATGCTGTAGCCGAACACGTGCCGCAGGGCGTCCTCCTCCGGCACCCGGAAGGCGGACGCGCCGATGACCACGGCGAGTTCGCACTCGTAGTCCAGCTGCTTGGTGAGGTCGGCGTTGTGCGGGATCGGCGCGCCGGGGCCGGTGACGGAGGTGGAGGGCTTGCCGAACAGGAGCGGACGGTCGGGGAGTTCGCGGTCGGTGTCCAGGGTGCGGTGCGACTCCTCCACGTGCTCCACGTAGTTGAGGCCGACGCCGACGATCTTCCCCGGGCGCAGCGGGGCGCAGAGCGTCACCTCGGCGAGCGGGCGGGTGGCCGGGTGCGTGCCGAGCAGTTCCCGGGTGAGGTCCAGGGCGGGCTGTCCGGCGCGGACCAACCCGAGGAGGTCGCCGGGCAGTTCGACCCCGGCGGCGCTCGCGAGGGCCGTCAGGTCGGCGACGCGGTCGGCGCCGATCCGGGCGCCGAGGCGCGCGGTGGCGTCGCCGTCCGTGCGGAAGGTGAGCAGGTGCATCGGGCTGTCTCCTGGATCGGGCGGATCGGGCGGGTCAGGCGGGTCGGGCGGTGGTGGGCTGGTGGCCGTCGGGGTGGGATTCCTCGCGGTAGAGGCCGAGGGCGTGCATCACCGGGAAGTCGTTGAAGGAGAACAGGCAGGCGTCCTCGCCCCGGTCGAGGTTCTCGTGTTCGTGCCAGGCCCACGCGGGGACGACGAAGACGTCCCCGCGGCTCCACTCGAAGCGCTGTCCGGCGATCACCGAGACGCCGTGGCCCTGGGCGGCGGTGTAGACCACCGAGCCGGTGTGCCGATGGGCGCGGGCGGCCTGGCCGGGGCGCAGCAGTTGCAGGTGGGCGCCCATGGTGGGCATCACGGACCCGCCGGTGACGGGGTTGGTGTACTCCATGATCACGCCGTCGTAGGGCGATCCCTCACTGGCGCGAGCGAGCCGGCGCAGCGCCTCGTAGCTGGGCTCCCAGGGCCAGCCGAGCAGCGGGGAGTACGGGCGGCTCCACTTCTCGACACCGTACGGGAGCAGGTTGCCGCCGTGGCTGAGCAGGGAGGAGTTCACCACCGGGCCGGGGCGCTGGTGGAGCTCGGGGTGGACCTCGTAGAAGTTGGCGTCGAGGGTGTTGACCAGCGGGATGTCCAGGCCGTCCTGCCAGATGACCGGCTCGTCCTCGGACTCGTTCCCGTGCTCGTGCCAGGTGCCGTTGGGGGTGATGGCGAAGTCGCGCGGGCCGACCCTGAGCTTCTGGCCGTCGACGATCGTCCAGGCGCCGACGCCCTCGTGGACGAAGCGCAGGGCGGCGGCCTGGTGGCGGTGGGCGGTCATCGCCTCGCCGGGGCCCATGATCTGCAGGCCGGTGTACAACAGGCCGACGGCGGCGCTGAGTTCGCGGCGTCCGGGGTTGACGAGCATCACCACCCGGCGTCCGGCGTCGTCGGCCTTGACCAGTGGCAGGGCCTTCCGGACCAGCGGGCGCAGGTCCTCGTAGCGCCACAGGACGGGGACGGATTTCGGCTGCGGGTACCAGGGCTCGATCTCGTTGGCGACCGTCCACAGGGCCCCGGCCTGGACCTTGGCCAACTCCTCGTAGTAGGCGAGCAGTTCCGGGCTGTCGGTGACGCGGGCCCGGCCGATCCTGTCGTCGTCGAAGGGGGTACCGGTATCGGTCATGACTGCTCCTCGGGGAACACCAGGGGCCGCAGCGGGCGGTCGTCCACGTGCAGCCGGAAGACGTCGAAGCGGTTGTAGTGGCCGACGATGTCGTGCATCTGCTTGGGCTGGATGCAGCGGCCGAGGTCGATCTCGGCGTAGACGATGCCCTCCTCGTCCACCAGCGGCTCGGTGACCGGGCGGCCGTCCGGTCCGAAGATCCCGGACAAAGCGGCGCGGGGGCGGGCGAGTTGCTTGCGCACCAGCGGGTCGTCCCCGGCGATGAGGTCGGCGATCTCGGGGGAGATCGTGGAGCAGGAGACCACCGTGAACAGCTTGCCCTCGAAGCAGTGGGCGGCTGTGCGCAGGGTGATCGCCTCCGCCATGTCGTAGTCCTCGGGGGCGACCGGCAGGGCGATGTAGCAGGCGGCGTGGACGAGTTCGCCCTGCGCCATCAGGGTGAAGCGGGCCAGCGGGTTGGTGTTCTCGCCGCAGGCGAGGGCGCCGAGCGGGCCGACGGAGGTGCGGTGGACGCGCAGGGTGCTGCCGTCGCCCTGGGTCCAGGTCAGCTTCTCGGCCCAGGTCGGGACCAACTTGCGGTGGGTGCTGAGGAGTTCGCCGTCGTCGCCGATGATCAGCAGGGTGTTGTACAGCACCCCGAGGCTGTGCCGTCCGCGCTCGTTGACGCCGATCACCACGACCACCCCGGCCTGCCGGGCGGCGGCGCACAGCGCCTCCACGTGCGGGCCGGGCACGTCCACGGCGGCGCGGTAGAGGCGCTCGTACCAGGGGGAGCCCTGGACCGGGGTCATCGTCCAGTTCCAGTACGGGTAGCCGGGGACGAAGACCTCGGGGAAGACGACCAGGGAGGCGCCGTTGCGGGCCGCCTCGTGGATGAGGGAGACGGCCTTGTCCACGGTGGCGGCCGGGTCGAGGTAGACGGGGGCCGTCTGGACGGCGGCGGCGGTGAATCGGGGGAGGTCCAGCACGGTTCCGTTCACTCCTCTTTCACTCCTCGGGCGGGGTCGGTGCGGCGGGCGGGGTCGGGGCGGAGGGCGCGGGTGCGCCCGGGTGCCAGCGGCGGTGGACGGGCGGGGCGGTGGCGCGCAGCAGGTGCAGGCGCGGGGCGACGCGGTCGGCGCCGGGGCCGGGCGGCTTGCGGCTGCCCGCCGCCCAGGGCTGCGGCCAGGGCGCGGCCGGGCCTCGGTAGCCCTGCTCGGCGGCGGCGTGCAGCGTCCACAGCGGGTCGTACAGGTGGGCGCGGCCGACGGCGACCAGGTCGGCGCGGCCGGCGAGTAGGACGGAGTTGGCGTCGTCGTGGCCGGAGATCGCGCCGACGGCGACGGTCGGCAGGCCCGTGGCGGCGCGCACCAGCTCGGCGAAGGGCGTCTGGTAGCCGCGCCCGTACGGCGGTCTCTGGTGGGCCACCACCTCGCCGGTGGAGACGTCCACCGCGTCGGCCCCGGCCTCGCCGAAGGCGCGGCAGGCGGCCACCGCCTCGGCCTCGGTGGTGCCGCCGGGCGCCCAGTCGCTCGCCGAGACCCGCACCAGCAGGGGCCGCCCGGCGGGCCAGACGGCGCGGACGGCGGTGAGGACCTCCAGCGGCAGGCGCAGTCGGTGGGCGAGCGGGCCTCCGTAGCGGTCGGTGCGGCGGTTGGTGAGCGGGGACAGGAAGGAGGAGAGCAGGTGGCCGTGGCCGAACTGGAGCTCCAGCGCGTCGAACCCGGCGCGGGCGGCGCGCTCGGCGGCCTCGGCGAAGTCGCAGGTGACGGCGGCGAGTTGGTCCGAGGTGGCGGCCCGGGGAGCAGGGTACCCGGGGGCCCAGGGCAGGGGGGAGGGGGCGATCGTGGGCCAGCCGTCGTCCCGGGGCAGCGGCAGGCCGACGCCGTCCGGGCCGGGCGGCGCGGTGGCGGCGCGGCGGCCGGCGTGGGTGAGCTGGAGGCCGATCGGGGTGTCGCTCACCGACCGTACGGCGGCGAGGAGTTCGCGCCAGGCGGCCTCCTGCCGGTCGCTCCACAGGCCGGGGCAGTGGTCGGTGGCCCGGCCCTCCGGGCTGACGGCCGTCATCCCGGCGATCACCAGTGCCGCGCCGCCGAGCGCCAGGCCCGTCAGCTGGGCGCGGTCGAAGGCGCTGGGCAGGGCGTCCGGCGAGGTGAAGGTGGCCAGCGGCGGCGCCACGATGCGGTTGCGCAGCTCCAGGGCGCCCAGCTTCAGCGGCCGGAACATCGGCGCCACCCCGGGGGAGCCGCCCACGGCGGTGTCCACGGCGTCGACGAAGGCCGGGTCGCGCTCGCGCAGGTTGCCGTAGGTGACGCGGCGGCTGCGGGTGAGCAGGTTGAAGGCGAACTGGTCGGCGCCCTGCCCGGTGCGCCGTCCGACCGTCTCGAACCACTCCAGGCTGGCCTGGGCGGCGCGCTGGGTGGACTCCACGACGGGCCGGCGCTCCGCCTCGTAGGCGGCCAACGCCCCCTCCAGGGTGGGTTGTTCACCCAGCGCGGCGGCCAGGGCGAGCGCGTCCTCCAGGGCGAGCTTGGTGCCGGAGCCGATCGAGAAGTGCGCGGAGTGCGCGGCGTCGCCGAGCAGCACGAGGTTGCGGTGGTGCCAGCGGGCGTTGCGCACGGTGGTGAAGCGGATCCAGCGGGAGGCGTCGGGGATCAGCCGGTGGTCGCCGAGGTGGGCGGCGAGCAGCTCGGCGCAGCGCCCGACGCTCGCCGTGTCGCTCTCGCCGCGCGCGAACTCCCGTGCGGCCAGGGCCTCGAAGCCCGCGCGGCGCCAGTCCGCCTCGGCGAGTTCGACGATGAAGGTCGAGCGGGCGGCGCTGTACGGGTAGGCGTGCACCTGGACGGTGCCGAAGTCGAAGCGCTCGACGATGAAGGTGAAGGCTTCCAGGGGCAGGTCGGTGGCGAGCCAGATGTAGCGGCTGTGACGCTCGTCCAGCTCGGGTCGGAAGACGTCGGCGAAGGCCGCGCGGGTGGCCGAGTGGATGCCGTCGGCGGCCACCACCAGGTCGTACGCGTCGGTGAGTTGGTCCACGGGAGGGGCGGGGGTGCGGTAGCGGACGTCGACGGCCAGCTCGGCGCAGCGCTCCTGGAGGATGGCGCGCAGCCGGTTGCGGTCCAGGGCGGCGAAGCCGTGCCCGCCGCTGGTGCGGACCTGGCCCGCGTACCGGACGTCGATGTCGCTCCAGCGGGCGAACTCGGCGCCGATCGCGGCGAAGACGCGGGGGTCGGCCTGGGCGATGCCGTCCAGGGTCTCGTCGGAGAACACCACGCCGAAGCCGGACTCCGCCTCGCGGGCCTCGCGCTCGAAGACGGTGATCTCGCGGGACGGGTCCGACTGCTTGGCGAGCGCGGCGAAGTAGAGCCCGCCGGGCCCGGCCCCGATCACGGCGATCCGGGTCATCCGATCACCTCCTCGGCCTGCGGCCCGGCCTCGGCCAGGGCCCGGCGGACGGGCTCCGGCCAGGGCTCGGAACCCTTCGGCCGCGCACCCCCGGTGGTGGGGGGCACGGCGTGCACCACGGACATCCGCCCGGCGGCGGCCAGGCCGGTCGGGCCGTGCACCTCGAAGGCGTAGTGGAGCGAGGAGCCGCCGACCCGCACCACCCGCAGCTCGGTGCGCACCACGTCCCCGAACCAGAGCCGCTCGCGGTAGTCGGCCTCGAAGTGCACCCGGGGGATGCGCCCGAACAGCTCCGCGAGGCCGAGGCGGCGCAGCAGCGCGGCCTCGGCCGCCTCCGCCCAGCGCTGCACGGCGGAGAAGTGGTAGTGCCCGGCGGCGTCCGTGTCCGACCACTCGACCCGGCGCTCGATGGCCACGCTCGCCGGTGCGGGCCGCTGCGGCGGCGGGCCCTCGGCGGCCCGGCGGCGCAGTTCGGCGCGGTGCAGCTTGCCGGTTGCGGTGCGCGGCAGCTCCTCGACGAACTCCACGGCGCGCGGGTACTTGTACGGCGCGATGGCCGCCTTCACGTGCTCCTGGAGCGCCCGGACGGCCTCCGGCCCGGCGGCCGCGCCCGGGCGCAGCACCACGTACGCCTTGACCACGGCGCCGCGCAGCTCGTCCGGCGCGCCGACCACCGCGCAGTCGGCCACGTCCGGGTGGGCGGCGAGCGCCTGCTCGACCTCGGGGCCGGCGATGTTGTAGCCGGCCGAGATGATCATGTCGTCGTTGCGGGCCCGGTACCAGAAGTACCCCTCGCCGTCGCGGACGTAGGTGTCCCCGGTGAGGTTCCAGCCGTCGCGGACGTACGCGAGCTGGCGCTCGTCGTCGAGGTAGCGGCAGCCCGTCGGGCCCTTGACGGCG
Source organism: Kitasatospora sp. NPDC051170 (assembly GCF_044455705.1). Lineage (NCBI taxonomy): Bacteria > Bacillati > Actinomycetota > Actinomycetes > Kitasatosporales > Streptomycetaceae > Kitasatospora > Kitasatospora sp. NPDC051170. The sequence goes on from NZ_JBITFA010000018.1 coordinate 53,233, forward strand.
AGCAGCCCGGGTGTGCCGTCCGGCACCGGCTCGCCCCGGTCGTCCAGTATCGCCGCCCGGTATCCGGGCACGGGCCGGCCGGTGGCGCCGGGGCGGATGTCCTCCCCGGCGGCCGAGATGAAGACGTGCAGCAGCTCGGTGGCGCCGATGCCGTCGATCAGCCGCTTCCCGGTGGCCGCGTGGAACGCCTCCCAGACGGCGAGGGGCAGCGGCTCCCCGGCCGAGACGCAGCTGCGCACCCCGGCGAGGCGGTCGGCGAGCCCGGCGGCGAGGATCGCCCGGTAGGCAGTGGGGGCGGTGAACAGCACGGTGGCGCCGTGGAGTTGCACCTGCTCGGTGAGCTGTTCGGGCGTGGCCTGCTCCAGCAGCAGGCTGGCGGCGCCGGCCCGCAGCGGGAAGACCAGCAGGCCCCCGAGGCCGAAGGTGAAGCCGAGCGGCGGGGTGCCGGCGAACAGGTCCTCGGGGGTGGGTCGCAGGAGGTGGTGGGAGAAGGTGTCGGCGATGGCCAGCACGTCCCGGTGGAAGTGCAGGGTGGCCTTGGGGCGGCCGGTGGTGCCGGAGGTGAAGGCGATCAGTGCCACGTCGTCGGAGGCGGTGGCGACGGCCTCGAAGCCGGGGCTCTCGGCGGCGCTCTCGGTGGCGCTCTCGGCGGCGATCAGGGCGGTGAGGTCCTCCGGGCCCGGACCGCCGTACGGCAGGACCCGCAGGCCGGGGGTGTCGGCGCGGCGCAGCTCGTCCAGGTACCGGTGGTCGCACAGGGCGACGGTGGGCCGGGCGATGGCGTGCAGTTCGGTCAGCTCGGCGGCGCGCAGCAGCGGCACGGTGGTCACCACCACGCCGCCGGCCTTCAGGACGGCGAGCCAACAGGCCGCCAGGTCGGGCGTGTTGGGGCCGCGTAACAGCACCCGGTTGCCGGGGACGAGCCCGAGGCGGCCGGTCAGCAGCCGGGCGATCCGGTCGGTGCGGTCGCGCAGTTCGCCGTACGTCCAGGCGGTGGTGGGGGTGAGCAGGCAGCGGCGGTCGGGGCCGAGGCGCTCGATGGTGTCGTCCAGCAGGGCCCGGGCGCAGTTGAGGCGGTCCGGGTAGGCCGACTCCTGCTGATCCAGGAGGAGTTCGGGCCACTGGTCGAAGGGCGGCAGATGGTCTCGGCAGAACGTGTCCACGTGTGCGGAGGGCGACAGCTCCATGGGCGGGCACCTCATCGTGCGAGCGGGGAGTGAGGCCCAGTATGGCGTGCCCGTGACGACAGTCAAGAGAGCGATACACGCATTCGAGGGAGGGGCAGGTCGGGGGAGGGGTGGACGTGGAGTGGGCGTGCGAGAGCACCGCCCGGCGGCCGTCGGCGGCCGGGCGGTGTTCGTGTGCGGGCTGTCAGGTGCTGCGCACGTCGGCGTCGGGGTGGCGGCCGTCCAGCGCCTGCTGCAGGCGCGTGGCGAGCATGCGGGCGAGGGCGGTCGGCGCGGTGAGGGTCGTCATGGGCGAGCCGGAGTCGTGGACGTGGAGCAGGACACTCCCCGTCCGCACGATCGCGTCGGCGCCCGTAGCGCCGTGCGTGCGGGCGGCGCTCTGGTCGCCGACCTGCGGGAAGGGCACGGCGGTGGCGTCCTTCGGGCCGCCGATCCGGTCGAGCAGGGTGGCGAAGGCGCGTTCGGCGGTTTGCGGGGAGTCGAAGGCGATCACGGAGAACCGGGTGGTCGCGATCATGGCCACCCGGAACGTCTCGGTGGCGTAGGCGAGTTGGCCCGGGCAGCCGTCCGAGGGCACCGGGAGGAGGCAGGGCACCTCGCCGCCGCTGCCGGTGCCCGAGGACGGGCCGGACTCCACCGCCCAGGCGATCTGCGGGAGCGCGGGCAGGTCCGGCAGGACGGTCCGCAGCTGCGCCGGCTCGCGCAGCGAGTGCCCGTCGCGGGCGAGCCCGGGGTCGAGCAGCGGACGCGAGCTCAGGTGGACGCCGATCGCCACCAGGGCGGCGACCAGGACCAGCACCAGGGCCGTGATGATCGGCAGGTTGGCGCCGCGCGTGGCCGCCTTCGCGCCGCCGCCGATCCTCAGCTGGACGGTGGACGGGCTGCTCTTCGTCCTGAGCTGCACGGTGGACGGACCGGATCCGGTCTTGAGCCGGACGGTGTCCGGATCGGCGGCCCCGCCCAGCTCGGTGGTCCCGAGGTACTGGGCGAACGCCGCGTCCGTGGCGAGGAGCCGGGCGACGGCGGCCGACAGCTCGGCCCGCGCCCCGGCGTCCTCGGGGCTCGCCTCGGCGGCCGCCACCACCCGCGCCCCCTCCGGCGTCACCCGCAGCCGCGCCCGTACGACCTCCGCCGTGGCCCCCGGCGCCGGTCTCAGCAGCGCCGCGACCACCCTCGGTGTCAGCTCCCGACCGTCCCCCATGGCAACTCCCCTTGCCGCACCAGCCGTTGCCCTCCACGATCCCGTACGGGCGGCCGGTTCGTACGCCCTCCGGCCGCAACGGAGACGGAACTGCAACAGGCGCCGGGGCCCGAGGGGCGGGAGTGGCCGCTGGTGCGCCCGGGCACCCGGCCCCTCGGCCTGCTACGCCCGGCGGAAGCGCGCCACCAGGCTGGTCAGGCTCGCCGCGCCGTCGCCCGCCTCGACGCCGCGCCGGACGGCCTCGGCCAGGAGGGCGGGCAGGGCGCCGTCCACGCCGGAGGCTTCGGCGGTGTGCCGGACGTGCTCGATGCTGGCGAGGGCCATCGCCAGCCGGTCGACGTCCCCGAGGTGGTTGCCCGCCGTGATCCGGGGCGCGTAGAACTCGATCATCCCCGGCATGATGGAGGCGGCGGAGACGGCGTACGGCCGGAACTCCTCGGCCGGGATCCCGTTGGCCTCGGCGATGGCCGTGGCGTGCAGGTATCCGCTCATCGAGGCCCAGAACAGGTCCATCTGGATCTGGTAGTACAGCTGTGCGAGCCCCGGGTCGTCGCCCCGGTAGTCGGCGCCGGTCAGCACCTCGAGCGCCGCCCGGTGCCGCTGGAACGGCTCGACCGGCCCGCTGTAGAAGGTCGAGGACTCGGGGCTGCCGATGCCCGAGGGCGGCACCTGCACTCCGCCCGTCAGGTGCGAGCCCCCGCGCTCGGTGACCCATCGGGCGGCCTCCCGGGCCCGCGCGGGGGTGTCCGAGCTGAGGTTGACGAACACCCTGCCCGCGACCGCCGCCTCCGCCGACTCCAGCACGGCGAACACCGCGTCGTAGTCCGTGAGGCTGAGCACCACCAGCTCGTTGGCCGCCGCGGCCGCCTCCGCGCTGTCCGCCAACGCGGCTCCACGGGCCACCAGTCGGTCGGCCCGCGAGGCCGTACGGTTCCACACCGTGACGGCGTACCCGGCGTCCAGGAATGCCCCGGCCATGGCCTGCCCCATCGGGCCGAGCCCGATCACCGTCACGGAAGCCTTGGACTGCTGCACGTGAGATCCCATGTGAAATTCCTCCCCGATCGCGATCGCTAGAACGAACGCTCTATTCAGTGCCGGGAGTGAAGCTAGCACAGGTCTAGAACGAACGCTCTATTCATTAGCGGCTAGGATCGGGGCCGTGAACACCGCCGAGAAGACCAGCAGCACAGGCACCCGCGACCGCATCGTCCGGGCCACCTCCCGGCTGCTGCAGCGCCAGGGGTACGAGGGCACCGGGATCAAGCAGATCTCCCGGGAGGCCGAGGCCACGCTCGGCTCCGTCTACCACTTCTTCCCGGGCGGCAAGCAGGAGTTGGCCGCCGAGGCGATCCGCCACGGCGACGAGGAGTTCGCCGCCGTCCTGCGCGCCGGGCTCGCCACCAGCCAGGACCCGGCCGAGGCGATCGCCGCCTGCGCCGCCCTGCTCGCCCGCGAACTGCGCGCCTCCGACTGGCAGGACGGCTGCCCGGTCATCACCACCGCCCTGGAGACGGTCGGCCGCGCCCCGGTGATCGAGGAGGCCGTCGCCGAAGCCTTCGCCCACTGGCGCGCCATCGTGGCGGAGCACCTGCGGGCCGGCGGCATCGCCGCCGAGGAGGCCGCCGGCCTGGCCGGCACCGTCATCGACACCCTCGAGGGCGCCGAACTCTCCGCCCAGGTCGCCCGCAGCGAGGAGCCCCTGCGCCTCGCCGGGCGCCACCTCGCGCGGCTGCTCTCCACCTACGCATAGACACATCGACACAGGGCCCGGATGCCGTGGCATCCGGGCCCTGTGTCGGGTGGTTACTGGATCGGGAGGGGCGCTCCCCGCTCGGCCTCCGGGCGGGGGCCGAAGATGCGCCGCTGCTCCTCCGTGATGGCGACCTCGTTGATGCTCGCCTCCCGGCGGCGCATCAGCCCGTCCTCGGCGAACTCCCACAGCTCGTTGCCGTAGGCGCGCCACCACTGGCCGCCCGCCTCGCGGTACTCGTACTGGAAGCGCACCGCGATCCGGTCGCCCCCGAAGGTCCACAGCTCCTTGCGCAGGGCGTAGTCGAGCTCGCGCTCCCACTTCTCGCGCAGGAAGTCGGTGATCTCCCGCCTGCCGGTGGCGAACCGGTCCCGGTTCCGCCAGACGGAGTCCTCGGTGTAGGCGAGCGCGACGCGCTCGGGGTCGCGGGTGTTCCACGCGTCCTCGGCGGCCTGGACCTTGCGGAGCGCGGTCTCCTCGTCGAACGGCGGGAACGGAGGGCGTGGTGCCACGGCGTGCTCCTTCTCCTGGTGGGCCTCGGTGCTGGGGCTCAAGGTGGGAGAACGGTCGTTCTCCCCTCTGTTCGATACTCTAGAGAACGATCGTTCTCGACGCCAGTGGGAGGCACGATGGCAGGCGCGGCGGCAAGCCCGACGAGCCACGACGAGGCACACGCACGGCTGCTCGACGCCGCCGAGCGGCTCTTCTACGAACGCGGCATCCAGGCCGTCGGCATGGACGAACTGCGCACCGCCGCCGGAGTCTCGCTCAAACGGCTCTACCAGTGCTTCCCCTCCAAGGCCGACCTGGTCGAGGGCTACCTGCGCCGCCGCGACGAACGCTGGCGCGCCGACCTGGCCGGCCACGTCGCCCGCCGGGCCGCCGCGCCGGAGGAGGCGCTGCTCGCCGTCTTCGACTGGCTCCACGAGTGGTTCGCCGCCCCTGGCTTCCGGGGCTGCGCCTTCATCAACTCCTTCGGCGAACTGGGCGCCACCTCCGCCCCGGTGGCCGCCGCCGCCCGCGACCACAAACACGCCCTCCGCACCTACGTGGCCACCCTCGCGGGCGCTCTGCCGGTCGACGACCCGGCCGCCCTCGCCGACCAACTCCTCCTCCTGATCGACGGCGCCATCACCACGGCCGCCATCACCGGCGACCCCGCCGCCGCCCGTACGGCCCGTACGGCGGCCGGGGCGCTGATGGCCGCCGCCCGCACCTGAGAGCCGGGCGGGTCGGTCACGCCTGCTGAATCAGGGCGGCCATCATCGCGACCGGCAGCGCCGGGTTGGCGGCGGCCCCTTCGGCGGTGCGCGCGTCGGCGGAGGCCAGGCAGACGGCGAGGGCGGCGGGGGAGGCGTGGGCGTGCCGGGCGATGGCGCGCAGGGCCCTGGTGACGGGCGGGGCGGCGCTGGCGATGCGGTCCAGCAGGCCGGCGGGCGCGTCCGGGTTGGTGGCGAGGGTGGCTGCCACCTGGGAGCCGAACCGCTCGTACATGTCGGCGAGTCGGGCGGGGCCGAGGCCCGGGTGCGGGGCGACGGACTTCACCACCTTGGCGTCCGCGTCCGAGGCGAGCCGGTCGCGCAGGGCGGCGGGCAGGTCGCGGCGCTGGGCGGCGAGCGTCCGTACCCGGGGCTCGGGGGAGGCGGCGAGCTGCGCGAGTTCGTCGGGCGTGGCGGCGGCGACGCGGTCGAGCAGGGTGGGACCGATGCGGACGGTGAGGGCGAGGGCGGCGAGGAGGTCGAGCGGGACGGCTTCGTTCTGGGCGACCTGCCTGCGGACCGACGCGTCCGGGTCGGCGGCGAGGCGGCGCAGCACGGGCTCGGCGGTCGCGGGGTTGAGGCCCAGATTGCCGCGCACCCACGGGTATTCGTCCTCGGCGAGGAGCCGCTGGGCGTCCTCCGGCAGCCCGGGGTGTTCGGCGAGCGCCTGCCGGACGAACAGGTGGTCGGTGGCCAGCCGCGCGGCCGCGTCGGCCGGGGTGGCGGGGTTGCCCGCCGCGCGTTCGCGGACCCCGACCTCCTCGTCGAGCAGCAGTGAGGCCAGCGGCTCCGGCGGCGTGGCCTCGTTGCCCGCGACGCCCCGGCGCACCTGGGCCTCCGGATGCGTGGCCAGGGTGCGCAGCAGGTCCGACCGCCCGGTGTGGTGGGCGAGTTCGGCGGCGACGTCCGCTTCCCCGTCCGCCGCGAGGAGGTCGCTCACCGCGTCCGGGAGCCCTGGGCAGCTCGCGAGCTTGATGCGGGTGTCGCAGTCCGGGTGACGGGCGAGCGCGAGCGCCCACTCCGGTCGGCCCCGGCCCTCGTCGAGCAGGGCGATGGCCAGTGCGGGCTGCGCGAGCGGATCGCCGACCGGGACGCCGAGCGCGGCCAGCCCGTACGGGGAATCATCCAGCAACGCGGCCAGGGCGATGGCCTGTCGGGGGTCGAGGTCGGTGCGGTGGGCCAGCTCCCCGGCCAGGAATTCATCGCCGGGCGCCGCGTCGACCAGGCGTTGGAGCAGCTCGGGCGGCAGAGCCGGGTTCTCGGCGAGGGCGTGCAGCAGCGACGGCATCCGGGCATCATGCCCGCCCGGGGGCCGTCGCCGCCGCCCGTTTTCCGGCGCCGCGCGCACGGGGGCGGTTCAGTGGACGGGCGCCTCGGGCACCGGGGTCGACATGTAGACCGCCCGCCGCCCGTAGCAGGACGGCACCTCCACCTCCCGGTGGGACCGGTAGCCGAGCAGCCGCAGCAGGATGTCCGCGCCGCGCACCGCGACCATGGAGATGGTGCGGTAGCCCTGGGCGCCCGCCTCCCGCTGGAAGTGCCGCATGAAGCCGAGGGCCACCTCCTTGCCGCGCAGTTCCTCGGCGATCACCAGGTCGTGGACGTGCAGGTTCTCGGAGGCGAACGCCTCCTTCTCCGGCCGGGTCAGGTCGGGGCAGCGCAGCGGCGGGTAGGGCAGGCTCAGCAGGTAGCCGTGCACCACGCCGTCGCGCTCCAGGACGAAGCAGGTCCCCGGTGAGCCGCTCGCGCGCGATCTGAGCGCCTCCTCGCCCTCGGAGAGGCCGTCGGCGGCGTAGGCGTCGTGTTCCAGGGCGACGACGGCCGGCCAGTCGCCGTCGGTCAGCAGCCGGATCGTGAAGTCCTCGCTCACCCGGCCGGCACCTCGACGACGTCGCCGAGGCCCTTGGCGCGGGCGGCGGCCACCATCGGCGCCCAGTTCTCGATCAGCACCGCCCAGCGTTCGGCGTCGGCCTGCGCCTCGTCGAGCAGTTGCTTCCGCCGCTCGGCCACGGTGTCGGCGATGCCGGTGTACCTGCCGCCGAGCTTGCGGTAGCAGCGGTCGAGGACGTCCAGGCAGTGCTCGTTGCCGGTGCGGTCCCAGTCGAAGCTGCCGCGTACCAGGTCGAGGATGGGCTCGGCCCGCAGCGTGGCGTTCTCGTCGATCATGTCGCGGCCGAGGTCGATCATGCCGCCGTAGACCGGGTACAGGTAGAGCATCGAGAGCAGGAACTTGACGAACCGCATCTGGTACGCGGCGAAGCCGGCGTCGGTGCGGCGCTCGGGCGTGTAGTAGTTGACGATGTGGCGGTTGTGGACGACGCCGGGCATCCGGGCGTGGATCATGGCGTGGTGCAGGGCGTAGTCGCTGCCGATGGTCTCGGTGGAGGGCAGCAGCGGCAGCACCTCGTAACCCCGGTGGTCCATGGCGACGTTGCACATGTAGACGTCCCAGATGTCGGGGACGCCGAGGACGGACTCGTCGGTGGTGAAGGCGGCGGTGCCGGCGCCTTTGAAGGAGAGTTCGACCATCGCGTCCTTCTCCTCGTCGGACCACACCGGCGGGGCCCACAGGCGTACGACCTCGCGGTAGATGTCCGGGTCGAGCTCGCGGATCTCGCTGATGTCCACGCAGAGTTCGCCGATGAAGGCGCCGCTGACCAGCAGGACCGGGGTGTCCGCGTCGGCCGGGTCGAGCTCGGAGCGGGTGACGCCGGCCGCCGCCTCGCCGGCGGGCTTGCCGATGGAGAGCAGCTCGTGGTGGATGGAGAACATCTTCCGCCCGTCGACGACCTGGAAGTCCGCGTCGTCGTTGCGCAGGTGCGTGGAGGTGCAGCCCAGGGCGGCCGCGGCGAGGAAGAGCCGGTTGACGCAGGAACCGTAGGCGACGGCGTTCTCGGGGAGCATCAGCTCCAGCAGCAGTTCGGGGTCGGCGGAGCCGGAGTCCCGGGCCACGCGCAGGAAGAAGGCGCGCTGGGCCTCGTTGCCGAGGTGGTGCACGGTGACGCCGGGGACGGAGGGCAGGGTGGCCACGGCGTCCGCGTTGCGCGCGAACTCGGCGCCCTCGGTGGTGTCGAGGACGACGAGGTGCACCTCGACCTCGAAGTTCGCGACGGCGTAGGCCGCCTCCTCGGCGAGCTCCACGATGGTCTCGGGACAAGGGCGCATGGTGGGCAGGGCGAGGCAGACTCTTTGCATGGTGCGGGGTTCTCCGTCGGATCGTCAGATGCGGTTCCACGGCGGTCGGTTGAGCGCACGCGAGGATCGCGGGCGCGGTGCTGCGGCCGGTCCGCCGCACCACCGTGGACTAGACCATTGCCGAAGTCAACGATTGACAGCGGGGCCCCGGCGGGGTGCAATGCGCCCCTCGCGGCCACCGCTCGCCGGCGCCGCTCGCCGCCGCCCCGTTCTCGTGTGGATGTGCGAACCCCCCTCGCGGATCCGAACGGCCGGACGGGCCGAAGGGGTTCAGAGGAGTCTCGGAGGGCCCTCCGGGCGCCGATCGTCGGGAAACCGACGGTTCGGGGTCAATCCGGTCGGTTGATCTGCCGATACCTCCGGACGACGTTCTTACGCCGTTCGGATGAGGAGATCCGCATGCCCGAGCTGTGGCTGCCCGGAGCCGAGATCCACGACCTCGGCGACCACGCGCCGACCGACCACCAGTACCCGCCGAAGGCCATCGCCCACATCACCTGGGACCGCAACGCCAGCTCCGCCGAGCCCCAGGAGTGGTGCTCCTACGAGGACCTCGTCAGCTACTTCACCGGAAGCGGCGCAGGCGACGCCCCCCATCTGGTCTGGGACCCGTTCAGCGGCCGGACCGCCCAGCTCTTCCCCGCCGACTCCCGCTCCAAGAGCCTGCTCAGCCCCGACGGGAGCCCCACCCGCACCAACCGGGCCGGCCGCGTCGTCATCCAGATCGAAGCCGTCTTCTTCCCCTACTGCCGCCACCAGGGCACCGTCTACCCCCGCCTGGTCGACACCCCCTGCGCGGGCTGGGACCGCATCCACGCCTGGATCGCCTCCTGGGGCGTGCCCGACGCCTGGCCGATGGGCCGGCCCGTGGACTTCTCCGGCCGCCGCGACGAGCAGGTCTGGGAGTGCAGCGGCGGCTGGTACGCCCACGCCCACGTCCCGTACAACGACCACACCGACCCGGGCTCCTGGCCCGAGTTCACCGGCTCCGGCTCCCCGGGCACCCCGCCCTCCCGCCCGGCGCCACCCGCCGGGGGCACCCCGGCGCGCTACCAGGTCTCCATCAACGGCCTCGCGTACGGCTACGGCGCCCACGGCTACCAGGTGACGGCCGTCGGCCGTGCCCTGGTGGCCAGGGGGTTCGGCGGGCACTACCACTCCGGCCCCGGCCCGGACTGGACGGACGCGGACACCGAGAACTACGCCGACTACCAGCGCAGCCTCGGCTACACCGGCGGCGCGGCCGACGGCGTCCCCGGCGAGGGCTCGCTGCTGCGCCTGCTCGGCTACCTGCCCGGCCCGCGCACCGTCTCCCTGGCCCACCTGCTCGCCGCCGCCCAGGCCGACCCGCCCGCCGAGCAGGACCACCGCACGTACGGCTCCGAGGTCGCCATCGTCCAGCAGGCGCTCGCGGACGAGGGGCTGCTCGAACAGCGCTGGGTGAGGGGCTCGTACGGCACCCTCACCATCGCCGCCTACGCCGCGTGGCAGCGGCGCTGCGGTTACGGCGGGTCGGCGGCGGACGGCCTCCCGGGGCGGGACTCGCTCCAGCGCCTCGGCGCGGCAGGGGGGTTCGCGGTGACCTCGTAGGAGGGGCGGCCCCGTGGCCCTGTGAGTGGTGGTCCCGTGGCCCCGTGGCTCTGTGGGTAGGGCCCCCTATTCAGGACGGACACGGGAATTCCGCCCGCGCGCCGGCGCGTTCTGCCGGACGTGACCAGCGCGAGCAAGCAGCCGATCCGGCTCTCCGTCCTCGACCGCTCCCGGACCAGGCGGGGCGAGGAGCCCGCCGAGGCGCTGCGCGCCACGGTGGCCCTCGCCCGCGAGGTCGAGCGGCTCGGTTACCACCGCATCTGGGTCTCCGAGCACCACGGCGTGCCCGGCGTCGCCGGTTCCGCGCCGACGGTGCTGGCCGCCGCGATCGCCTCGGCGACCTCCCGCATCCGGGTCGGCACCGGTGGGGTGATGCTGCCCAACCACCAGCCGATGGTGGTGGCCGAGCAGTTCGGTGTGCTGGCCGCGCTGTTCCCCGGCCGGATCGACATGGGCCTGGGCCGCTCGGTCGGCTTCACCGACGGCGTCCGGCGGGCGCTCGGCCGGGAGAAGGACGCCGCGGACGACTTCGGCGCCCAACTCGCCGAGCTGATCGGCTGGTTCGACGGCACCCAGCAGGCCCACCGGGGCGTCCACGCCCGCCCGGCGGAGGGCCTGCGGGTGCCGGCGTACGTCCTGGCCACCGGGGAGGGCGCCGACCTCGCCGCCGAGGCGGGCCTGCCGCTGGTGATCGCCGCCCCGCGCGGGGAGGACCGGATGCTCGCGGCCGTCGACCGTTACCGCGAGCGCTTCCGCCCCTCCGCGCAGGCCTCCGAGCCGTACGTGATCGTCTCCGGCACGGTGGCGGTGGCCGCGACGGCCGAACGGGCCCGCGAGCTGCTGGTGCCCGAGGCGTGGGCCGGCGCCTACTCCCGTACCCACGGGGAGTTCCCGCCGCTCGCCCCGGCGGCCGAGGTCCGGGCCCTGGAGATGAGCGCCCGTGAGCGCGCCGCCTTCGAGCAGTCGATGAAGGGCCACATCTCCGGCACCCCGGAGCAGGCGGCCGGGCAGCTGCGCGCCCTGGTGGAGCGCACCGGCGCGGACGAGTTCCTGCTCGCCACCAGCACCTACGACCGGGCCGAACTGCTGGACTCCCACCGGCTGCTGGCGGAGGCGTTCGGTCAGGTCGACGGCGCCTCGGCGTCCATGTGACTCATTGAATCGCCTTATCGTACTTTCGATGGCACCGTCTTCTGCGGCGGCCGGATATCGGTCAAGGTCCCTTGCCAGGTGGCCGGTTGGCGATGTCCATGGACGGCCGGGCGGCCAGCGGGTTTGCCACAGCGGAATGATTGACTGATCGTCAGACCTTGGCTGGAAACCGTCGAATCCGATGTGAATATGCCATCGGAATGTTCGATCGACGGCTTGCGGCAGTAGCCTTCCGTGTCGGACCTGCCACTGCTGGTGGCGATCCGGCCCGGGGCGGTGCCGCGCCCCGGCCGCCCAGACCCCGTGAAGGAGCCGGTGTGCCGGGTATCGACGAATGCCTCTCCGGGGCGATGACGATCGCCGGGGCCCGCGCCGCGAGCCTGGTCGACTGGAGCAGCGGGCTGGCGCTCGGCAGCCTCGGCGACAGCCCCACCGGCGAGCACGAGACCTCCGCCGCCGAGGCGACCGACCTGGTACGGGCGGCCGTCGAGAGCCAGACCTTCACCGCGGCCGAGGACGCCGGCTCCCCGCTGGAGGACATCATCGTTACCGCCGGCCGCAGCTACCACCTGATCCGGTTCATCGACACCGTCTTCGACAACCGGCTCGTGCTGCACCTGTGGCTCGACCGTACCGAGGGCAACCTCGCCGCCGCCCGCTTCCGGCTCCAGTCGCTCGCCGAGGACCTGGTGCTGGGGTGACCGCGATGCCCGTCGCTTTCCGGTCATCGGCACCAGGTGCCGGCGGAGCCCGCCCGTGACCGCCACCGTCACCGCGCCCGCCGCCCCGCCCCCGCCCGGCGAGCCCCGCACCCCCGGCGAGGCGCTCGACCTGCTCGCCGCCCGCCGCGCCACCGGCGCCCTGCACGGCCCGCTCGGCACCCTCCACCTGGTCGGCGGCCTGGTCACCGCCGCCGAGTCCCCCCGCGCCCCCGGCCTGGCCGACCTGCTCACCGTCGGCGCGCTGATCACCCCCGAGAGCTGGACCGACCTGCTGCGCACCCACGGCCCGCACTCCCGCGTCGCGGCCGAACTGGTCGAGCGGCGCGTCCTCACCCGGGGCGAGCTCGAACTCGGCCACCTGGGAACGCTGTTCGACGCCGCCTTCTTCGTCCTCGCCGACCCGGCCGGCGGCACCTGGCGCTTCGAGGCCGACACCCGCCACTGGCTCGGCGAGGTCGCCGCCGTCGACCCCGACCGCCTCCACCGTGAGGTCGAGCGCCGCCGTCGCCTCCTCGACGGCCTCTGGCCCTCCGCCCGCCTCGACACCGAACCCGTCCGCCCCGGCGAACGCGGCCGCCTGCCCGACCACCGCACGGCCGGGCGCCGCCGCCGCGAACTCCTCGACCACGCGGACGGCCGAAGAACCCCCGCCGACCTGGCCCGGCTGCTCGGCCGCTCCGGCTTCGGCGTCACCGCGGACGTGCGCCGCCTCGCCGCCGCCGGACTGCTCGAAGCCGTCCAGGACGCCCCCGGCACCCGGCGGAGCCTCGGCGGCCTGCACCGCAGGGTCCCCGGGGCGACCCTGCGTGCCGCCCCCGCCCCCGCCCGCTCCGCCCATCCGCCCGCCACGGCAGCGGCGCACCCGCTGACCGTCCCAGACCCGGACATCGCGCTGCTGACCCGGGTCCGAGACCTACTGGAGGCCCGACTTTGACCCACTCCCCGCCCGCGACCCCGCAGTCCCGGCCATGAGGCGGGCCCTCAAGCAGCGAGTCGGAAGGAGACACCTCATCGCCCTGGAGACCGAGCTGCTCGCCGAACTGCGCGCGGTCAAGCAGCGCGTCCCGCACCTCGCGGGCGGCCTGGTGGCCACCGTCGACGGCCTGCTGATCGCGCACGACACCCACGGGACGGAACCCTCAGGACTGGCCGCGATGACGGCCGCCTCGCTCTCCCTCGCCCAGCGGCTCGCCGACACCACCGGCCAGGGCGAGTTCCGCGAGTCGCTGGTGCGCGGCGAGCACGGCTACGTCGCCACCTACGCCGCCGGCGGCAGCTGCGTGCTGACCCTCCTGGCCCACCCCGACGTCAACGTCGGACGGCTCCACCTGGAGGCCCGCCGCTGCGCCAAGGGGATCACCGGGCTGCTCAACGACACGCTGCTGCCCGGCGGTTGACCAGCCGCTCCACCCGCTCCACCCGCTCCACCCGCTCCACCCACAGCCATCACCCTCGCCCTCACCCGACGATCGAACCGGAGACACGAGAAATGACCGACGCAGCCGGCGCACTCAAGCAGGCCATGACCAGCATCGAGGGCGCCCTCGGCGGAGCCCTCGTCGACTACAACAGCGGCATGGCGCTCGCCACCCTCGACGGCCCCGGCGGGATCGACCTCAACGTCGCCGCCGCCGGGAACACCGACGTGGTCCGCGCCAAGATGCGCACCATGGACATGCTGGGCCTGCAGGACGGGATCGAGGATATCCTCATCACCCTCACCAGCCAGTACCACCTGATCCGCCCGCTCAGCGGCCGCAGCGGCAAGGGCCTCTTCCTCTACATCGCGCTGGACCGGGGCCGCGCCAACCTCGCGATGGCCCGCCACCAGCTCACCCGGATAGAGGCCGACCTCGAGGTCTGAGTCGCCCCCCGACGCCCGGCGGAGAGCTCAGGCTCCGCCGGGTTCCGGCCCGCTGGAGCCCCAGCCGACGTCACCGCCCGGCAGCCCGCACACCTCGCCGTCCGCCGTCAGCACGCTCCACGGCGCCAGCACCGCGTGCGGCGGCACCGACAGCGCCCCGCCCCCCGCGAAGCCCAGCTCCAGCCCGCCCGCCAGGGTGATCCGGGCGGAGCCCACCGTACGGCCCACCAGCGCCAGCAGCCCGGGGGAGGGGCGGAAGGTCAGCGCCGGGAAGAAGTGCTCGACCTCCTCCGGTGCGGCGAACGAGGGCGCCGCGTACCGGAACTCGTGCGCCACCCGGACGGTCACCGCCCCGGCCAGCGCCAGCTCCAGCCGGGTGCCGCCACCGACCGACTCCACCCGCCGCCCGCCCAGCACCCGCGCGATCGCCTCGTCCACGCCACCAGTGTGCCGACTCACCGCACCTCCCGCCCGCGCACCAGCTCGACCGGCCCGCCCCCGCCCTCCCGGGCCGCCAGCGCCGCCGCCGTCCGCTCCCGGGACGGCCCGGCCAGCAGCGCCCGCGCCTCCTCCGGGCCGCACAGGCGCCAGTCCACCAGCTCCTCCTCCTGCAGCCGGATCGTGTCCAGCAGCTCCGGGGTCACCCGGCCGCCGTCGTACACGTACACCAGGACCGGGGCCTCGCCGTTGGTGTCCAGCGGCTGCCAGTCCAGCCCCAGCAGCCGCCCCGGCTCGACCCGCCAGCCCAGCTCCTCGGCGATCTCCCGCCGTGCCGCCTCCCGGGGCGTCTCCCGGTCCGCCTCCACACTGCCGCCCGGCAGCGTCCAGTACGGCACCTCGCCGCGCGGCCCGTCCCACGGCCTCAGCCGTACGAGCAGCACCCGCCCGGCCTCGTCGGTGAACAGCGCCCGCGCCTTCGCCCGGATCCGGGGCCTGGTCGCGTAGTACGTCTCCCGGTCCAGCGGCGGCGGCGCGGCGGGCGCGCCCTCGTCGCGGAGCTCCGGCGCGGCGGCCAGGCCGAGGTAGTCGGGAGCCGGCCCGCCCAGCTCCGGCAGCGCCCGGGTGTGCCCCGCCGGAAAGCTGTCCTCCAGCTCCAGCGGACCGGCCGCCCGCGGCGCCCGCAGACAGGCCAGCACCCGCCGCGACAGCCTCGGCGGCAGCGCCCGCCCCGCGTCCGCCTCCGCCAGCCACGTCCACCCGCCGACCTCGGCCGCGTCCGGCCGCAGCGCCGCCACCTGGGCCCGCGTCAGCGGCTCGGCCCAGTAGAGGTACGCCACGATCGGCGGCCGGCCCTCCTTCATCGCCCAGTCCACGCAGGCCAGCCGCCCGAGGACCGGAGTGAACCCCAGCTCCTCCCGGATCTCCCGCACGGCCGTCTCCCGCAGCGACCCGTCCTGCGGCTCCCACCCCCCACCCGGGACCGCCACCGGATGCCTCCGGTCGTACGGCAGCCGCACCACCATCACCCGCCCCCGCCCGTCCGGGAACAACACCCCCGCCGCCGCCAACAACCCCCGCCCGTCCACCCGGCCCCCTCGCGCTCGCCCGCTCACGTCCACGCGGTGATCCTTCCCCCGCCTCCTCCTCCCGACCCGTCCTCCGCCCGACCCGTCCTCCGCCCGACCCGTCCTCCTCCCGCACCGGCTCCGCGCTCCCGCACCGGCTCCGCGCTCCCGCGCGCCTCCCCGTCGCCGAGGCCGGACGGGCCTCGGCGCAGGCGGGTAACCGACCGTTCGGGCGGCCGCGTCCGGGCCGCCGAACCACCTGATCGGCCACCTGCGGCCCGAGCCGGGCCGACTGCCCGACGGGATCGGGCCGCCCCTCGCCGCGGCCCGATCCGGCCGGACCGGCGCGCAAGCGCCGGGGGTCAGCCCAGCGAAGCGAGGGCCTGGGCCGCCGCGCGGGCCATCCGTTCGTCGTGGCGGCGGCTCGCGCCGCGGAGGCGGGCGTAGCCCTCGGCGGCGGCGAGGGCGAGGAGGCCCGGGAGGAGGTCGGTGCTGCGGGCGGCCAGCCAGCGGGTGCCCTGGGTGGCCATCCACCACAGGTCGGCGGAGCGGCTGGGCGGGGCCTCGGTCGGGGTGGCGGTGGGTGGGGGGCCGAGGGGGTGGCCCTTGTCCGAGAGCAGGGTGTGGAAGTGCCGGGCGATGAGGTGGTGGCCCTCGGCGCTGGGGTGGAGGCGGTCCACGCTGAGGAGGCGGCGTTCGGCGAGCCAGGGCAGGTCGGCGATGTGCAGGTGGACGGCCCGGTGGCGCTCGGTGAGGGCGTGCACCACCGTGTTCACGGCCCGCATCCGGCGGGCCAGCGGGCGGGTGAGGGGGGCCGGGAGGCCGAGCAGGGTGCCCGGGTCCGGGAGGCAGGCGGTGAGCACCACCGCGCCGTGGGCGGTGAGTTCGCCGAGGACCTCGTCCAGTCGCAGGGTGCTGCGCCGGATGTCGAAGCCCGCCCGCAGGGTGTCGTTGCCGCCGACCACCACGGCCGCCAGCTCCGGGCGCAGGGCGAGCGCCTCCGGTAGCTGACTCGTCGTCAGATCCATGGTCAGGGCCCCGCTGCGCGCCAGGTTGGTGAACTCCACCTCCTGCCCGCCGTCGGCCAGCGCGGAGGCCAGGACGGCGGCCCAGCCGCGCCAGCCCTCGCCCGCCGCGTCGCCGACGCCCTCCGTCAGCGAGTCGCCGAGCGCGACGAAGCGCGAGAACCCGCGCGCTTCCTGCGGGCTCTGCCGGTCCTGCCTGTCCTGCCGGTCCTGCTTGTCCTGCTGCTCCTGCCGGTCCTTGTCGCCGCCGTCCGCCGCCAGGTCACACCCGCTGTCGAGCAGGCTCATCCCAACCCCCCTCCACAGCGCCGCAGTTGTTCACCCGAGCCACCCGAGCCACCCGGTTCACCTGATGTGCGGCCAGGAACGCGTCCACCGCCGCCGGCCAGCCGTACCGCTCCGCCCGCGCCCGGGCCGCCGCCCGCCGTGCCGACTCCGGCCGCGCCAGCAACTCCCGTACGGCCGAGGCGAATCCGGTGCCCGTATCGGCCGCCGCCACCCCGGCGAGCCCGATCAGCCCGGGCAGGGCGGAGGAGCGGCTCACCACGACGGGCGTCCCGCAGGCCAGCGCCTCCATCGCCGCCAGCCCGAAGGTCTCCACCGGCCCGGGCGCCAGCGCCACGTCCGCACACCCCAACAGCCGCGCCAGCGCCGCCCGTTCGCTCAGATGCCCGAGGAACCGCACCCGCAGCCCCAGCCGCAGGGCCTGCTGCTCCAGCCGCGCCCGCAGCGGCCCGGTGCCCGCCACCACCAGCACGGCCGGCCGCCGGGTTCGTAGCGCGGCCAGCGCCTCGAGCGCCCGCTCGGGCCGCTTCTCCGCGGAGAGCCGCGAGCAGAGCACCAGCAGCGTCTCGTCGGGCGCGGCGTACCGGGCCCGCTCCTCGGCCCGTACCCGCGGCTCCAGCGGCCGCATCGCGGTCAGGTCCACCCCGAGCGGCGCCCGGACGAGGTTCGGCGTGCCGATCCGGCGGAACTCGGCCGCCGCCCAGTCGGTGGTGCACAGCACCGCGTCGTACTCCCGCGCCGTCGCCGCGTTGAGCCGGTCGGCCGCCGCGCCGGCCAGCGGGCCCGGCAGACCCCAGGCGCGCAGCACCCCGGCGGCGCTCTCGTGCGAGACCATCACCGAGCGCACGCCGTGCCGCCGCGCCCAGGCGCCCGTCCAGCGCAGGGTGGTGCGGTCGGAGACCTCCAGCCGGTCGGGGGAGAGGCGGGTGAGCTCGGCGGCGACGGCCGCGCGGTCGACGAGCAGCCGGTACCCGCCGCTGGCGGGCAGCACCGGCCCGGGCAGGGTGATCACCAGGCCCTGGTCGGTCTCCTCCTCGCTGCGCCGCTCCCCGGGCACGACGAGCACCGGCCGGTGCCCCGCCGCCCGGTACCCGGCGCCGAGGTGGCGCAGCGCGGTGCGAAGGCCCCCGGAGACGGGGGTGACGAAGTTGGCGAGCCGCACGACGGTCAGCGGCGCACCGGACGGCTCCGCACTCATGCCGGCAGCTCCTCGACGGTCGTGACCTGCCCGGCGGCGAGCTGATCGTCCGTTCGCGGGACGATCGTCTCCGCGAGGCTCGGTTCGGCGGTGACCGGCTTCCCCCGCCCCTCCGCCAGCACCTCCGCGTAGTGCCCCAGCAGCAGGTCCCCGACCGCCTCCCACGTGCGGGCCGTCACATCCGCCCGCCCCGCCAGCCCGTACCCCGCCCGCCGCTCCGGGTCGGCGGCCAGCTCGGCCACCGCCCGGGCGATGGCCGCGCCGTCCCTCGGCGGCACCAGCAGGCCCGTCCGGTGGTGGCCCACCAGGTCCAGCGGGCCGCCCGCCGCCGGGCCGATCACCGCGACCCCGCTCGCCATCGCCTCCTGGATGGTCTGGCAGAAGGTCTCCAGCGGCCCGGTGTGCACGAACACGTCGAGGGTGGCGAAACATCGCGCCAGCTCGTCCCCGGTGCGCCGCCCCAGGAACACCGCCCCCGGCATGGCCGCCCTGAGCCCGGGTGCGGAGGGGCCGTCCCCGATGACCACCACCCGCACCCCGGGCAGCGCCGAGGTCGCCGCGAGCAGGTCCACCCGCTTCTCGGGCGCCAGCCGCCCGACGTACCCCACCAGCACCTCCCCGCCCGGCGCGAGCGCCCGGTGCAGCCCCTCGTCCCGGTGCCTGGGGTGGAAGCGCACCGAGTCCACCCCGCGCGGCCACAGCTGCACCCGGGGCACCCCGTGCGCCGTCAGGTCCTGCGCGGCCGGGGTGGACGGCGCCAGCGTCCGGGCGGCGGCCCGGTGCACGGACCGGATGCGCCGCCACGCGGCGGCCTCGCCCAGCCCCCGCCCGGCGCGGTAGGCGTGCGCGTAGCCCGCCAGGTCGGTCTGGTAGACGGCCACGGCCGGCACCCCGAGCCGCGCCGCGACCTGCATCCCGCGCGCGCCGAGCACGAACGGGCTGGCCAGGTGGACGATGTCGGGCCGGTGCCCGGCGACCGCGGCCGCCAGCTGCCGGCTCGGCAGCGCGATCCGCACCTGCGGGTACCCGGGCAGCGGCATCGACGGGATGCGCACCACCGGGATCTCGGCGGTCTCGGCCCCGCCGCCGAAGCTCTGCGGCGGGCAGTGGGCGCTCCGCGCGGGAGCCGGGGTGACGACGAGGGGCTGGTGACCCCGGCGCACCAGGTGCTCGGCCGTCCGCAGCACGCTGTGGGCGACTCCGTTGACCTCGGGCGGAAAGGATTCGGTGACGATGACGACGCGCATGCCGAATTTCTGTCCACACCCGGCGTGCACCCGGCCAAAGGGATCTGTCGTACAAGCGAACGCGGGTCGGCGATTTGCACCACCGACCCGCGCGGGGCCCTCCCGGTCCGGTCAGACCGACCCGGCGGCCTCCTTCAGGTCGGCGTACGGAGCGAGCTTGCGGATGGACTCGATGCTCCTGAGGCAGTCGTCCTTGCTCTCCTGCGGATCCCCGGTGACCACGATCGTCCCGTTGCTCGCCTTGAGCCGGAACCGGTGCATCCCGCTCTCGTCCGTGTACAGCTCGAACTTCCCGGCCATGTCAGTACGTACCTCTCGTTCAGGTGACCCCCACGCACCGCAACCTACGGCTCGGTCGGCCGCCCCGCTCTCCGGCCGAACCCGTTCGGGTCAGGCTCGCCGTGGGGCCGGACCGGGCATGCCGGCCGGCCCCTGTGTGGAGGGGGAGACGTGGTTCAGCCGGTGGCGGCCGGCTGGTGGGTCAGGGCGGATCTGGTGGTGAGGGCGAGGCCGTAGCGGCGCAGCAGGAGGACGGCGGTGGTGGCGAGGCCGAGGAGGAGGCCGAGCCAGAGGCCGCGGGTCTCGCCGCCGAGAGGGTAGGCGAGGAGCCAGGCGGCGGGCAGGCCGACGAGCCAGTAGCCGACGAGGGTGATGCGGAAGCCGCTCCTGGTGTCGTCGAGGCCGCGCAGGAGGCCGACGCCGATGTTCTGGGCGCAGTCGAAGAACTGGAGCAGGGCGACGACGGCCAGGAGGCCGGTGGCGATGTGCAGGCCCTGCTGGTCGGCGGCCGTGTCGGGGTCGAAGTAGGGCCGCAGGACGAGCTCGGGGAGAGTGAGGTAGGCGATGCCGACGAGGGTGGTGACGACGGCGCCGCAGGCGAGGGCGGTGTTCCTGATGCGGCGGGCGGCGGTGTACTCGCCGAGGGCGAGTTCGCGGCTGACGTTGATGGAGGCGGCGTGGGAGAGGCCGACGGCGACCTGGAAGACGATGTAGATCAGCTGGTTGACGGCGGTGTGGGCGGCGAGGGCGGCGGCGCCGAAGCTGCCGGCGAGCAGGGCGGTGACGGAGAAGAAGCCGGCCTCGGATCCGTAGGTGGCGGCGATCGGGGTGCCGAGGCCGAGCAGGCGGCGCACGGTGGGGGCGTCGGCGCGCCAGAAGTCCAGGCTCAGCCGTGACGCGAGTCGGGGGTCACGGCGGGCGGAGGCGTGGAGGGCGAGGAAGGAGAGCAGGTGGACGCTGCTGGTGGCCACCCCGATGCCGGTGAGTCCGAGCTTCGGCAGGCCCCAGGTGCCGTGGATGAAGATCCAGTTGAGCCCGGCGTTGACGGCGACGGAGGCGATGGTGATCCGCAGCAGCGCCTGGGGGCGGCGCATGCCGACGGTGAACTGGCGGATCGCCTGGAACCAGAGGCAGGGCAGCAGGCCGGGCGCCAGGGCGGCGAGCATGCCCTGGGCGCGGTGGGCGACGTCCGCGTCCTGGCCGAGGAGGGTGGCGGCCTGGCCGATGAGGACCATCAGGACGGCGCCCGCGAGGCCGGCGATCGTGGCGACGGCCATCGCGGCCCGGACCAGGCCGCGTACCTCGTCACCGCTCCCGGCCGCGGCGGTCTGCTCCGGCCCCTCGGCCCCCTCGGCCCCCTCGGCCCCCTCGGCTCCCTCGGCCTTCTCGGCGCGGGCTGCGGCGGCGGCGACCTGGTTGCCGACCGAGGTGACGAGCCCGACGCCCATGGTGCGCAGCTGGTTGAAGATGACCAGGGCGAGGCCGCCGGCCGCGAGGGCCCCGGTGCCGAGGGCGCCCATCATGACGGTGTCGGTGGTGGTGAGGGCGACCTGGGCGAGTTGGGTGAGGGCGAGCGGGACCGCGAGGGCGGCGAGGGCCCGGCCGTCGCGGACCAGCGTGGTCAACTGCTGCATGGTGAGGCTCAGTTCTGGCGGAGTTTGGTGAGGGTCTCGTCGATCCCGGCTTCCACGCCGGGGTCGGTGAGGGAGCGGGCGCGCATCCAGTCGTCGTCGAAGACGGTGTCCAGGTACTTCTCGCCTCCGTCGTTGACGAAGGCGACCATCACCGCGTCCGGCGGCAGGGTCTGCAGCCTGGTGAGGGCCTCGTACACGACTCCGCCCGCGGAGCCTCCGATGAGCAGGCCGGTGCGGCGGGCGACGACGCGGGCGGTGGCGAACGCCTCGATGTCGCCGACCTTCACGCCTTCGTCGATGAGGTCGTAGTCGACCAGGAGTCCGATCGTGGCGCCTTCGGGGGTGCCGGTGCCGGACTGGTAGTAGTCGTGGGCGGGCGGGCCGAAGGCGATCGAGCCCTTGGGTTCGACGCCGACGACGGTGAGGTCCGGGACGCTCTTCCTCAGCTCCGCTCCGGTGCCGCACAGGCCGCCGCCGGTGCCGACCGCGCCGATCAGCACGTCCACCCGGTTGTCCAGGGCCCGGGCGATCTCGCGGCCCACCGCGTAGTAGCCCACCGCGTTGCTGGGGTTGTTGTGCTGTTCGGTGAAGAAGGTGTTCTCCTTGCCCCGGGCCATCTCCTCGGCGAGTTCCTCACGGGCGGCGGTGTGCAGGTCCTCGTCGCCGTCCTCGCCCCCGTCCTCGCCGCCGTTCTCGTCGACGTAGACGAGCTCGGTGCCCATGGCCGACATGGCGCGCAGCTTGTCGGCGGCGGCGTGGTGGTCGACGACGGCGGTGAAGCGGTAGCCGCGTTCGGCGGCGACGACGGCCAGGCCCAGGCCGGTGTTGCCGGAAGTGGACTCGATGATGTGGCCGCCCTCGCGCAGGTCGCCGCGTTCCTCGGCGTCGAGGACCATCTGGCGGGCCATCCGGATCTTGGCGCTGCCGGTGGGGTTGTACATCTCCAGCTTGAGGAGGAGGCGGGCGCCGTTGTCGGCACGGGCGAGTTCGAACAGCGGGGTGCAGCCGATGAGGTCGGATATCCGGCTGACCACCGGGGGGCGGTGCAGGGCGTCGGTCATGGTGGGAGAACTCCAGTGGGGTCAGCGGTCGAGGCGCCAGCGCGGGCGGTCGCCGTCCTGGTCGATCACGACCTTGGGCGGCAGGGGCAGTTCGTGGAAGGGGGACTCGTTGGAGTCCATCTGGTAGCCGGCCGTGTTGGGGTAGACGATCAGGTCGCCGAACCGGGGCCGGGAGGGGAAGCGGATCCTGCGCCAGGTCAGCAGGTCGGAGTCCAGGCAGCTGGCACCGCCCACGCAGGCTTCGTACGGGCCGTCCTCGCGCTCCCCCCGGGGCAGCAGGAGGGGTTCGGGCAGGTACTCGCTGTTGAACCACTGCTCGGACAGGCTGAGGCTGGTGCCGTCCACGGTGACGATGCCGTATCCGGTACGGTCCTTGACGCCCTGGACGCGGAACACCGAGGAGCCCGCGCGGTCGAGCAGGGCGCGGCCGGGTTCGAGCAGCAGCATCACCCCGGCCTGCCGCAGCCGTTCCGCCAGGCTCACGTCGTCGTCGTCGCCGGCCGGTCGGGCGGCGAGGATCGCGCGCAGCGCGTCGTCGCCGGCGACCGGCGAGTGGTACGGGTAGAAGTCATCCACGGCGAAGGCCTTCTCGCCGTGGTACTGCCCGGGACCGTGTTCTCCGAGGAAGGTGTCCCAGGCGTCGGCGGGGACGTAGTCGACGGGGAAGCCGCCGCCGATGCTGATCCGGTCCGCCTGGAGGCCCAGGACCCGGGCCTTGAGGCAGAGTTCGACGAGCTCCCCGGCGAGGTCGGCGCGCGGCTGGACCTCGTAGCCGGAGAGGTGGAAGCTGAAGCCCTCCATCCGCACGGCGTCCCCGGCGGCGGCGCAGCGGCGGAGTGCCGCGTGCAGCTGTGCGCGGTCCAGGCCGAAGCGGCTGCGCAGCTGGGTCGGCGGGTGGCGGCGCAGGAGTACCCGGACAGGGCGCGCGCCATCGGGGGCGAGCAGGCGGTCCAGCTCGTCCAGGGCGTCGACGGCGATCAGCGCGCCCTGTCGGACCGCGACGCGCAGCAGCTCCGGGGACTTGGCGGGCCCGGTGACGACCAGGTGCTCGCCGCGCACGCCGTGGCCGAGGGCGTCGCGCAGTTCCCCGAGGGAGGCGACGTCCACGCCTGCGCCCCCGGCGGCGCAGCGGGCCATGAACACCGAGGCCTTGTTGGCCTTCTTGGCGTAGTGGACGCGTCCTTCGACGCCGGCCTCGGTGAGGGCGGCCCGGAAGTCGGCGAGGTTGGCGTCGAAGCGTTCCGGCAGCAGGTAGTGGAACGGACCGTCGAGGCCGTGGGCGAGTTCGTGCAGCAGGCCGCCGGCGTGGAGGCGGTCGGCGAGCGGGTCGGGGTGGGCGGGCAGGGTCAGCGCCACAGGGCCACCTCGGTACCGAGGCCCTGGGCGGCGGCGAGCTGGGCGAAGCGGTGGCCGAGGGCGATGTCGGTGACGACCAGGCCGCTGTTGTAGGCGAAGATGCGCTGGTCGTCGGCGGTTCGGGCCTTGGCGGCACCGGCGATGACGACGGGCAGTTCCAGATCGACGGCCGGGAAGTCGCCGTCCGCGTCGGCCATGTCGGTGCCGGTGACACGCATCTGGGCCTCGCTGGTGGCGATCACGCGGTCCGCCCGGTGGAGCGTGGAGGGGGCGAGGCCGTGGCCGACGAGGACGGTCACCGCGCCGGGCTTGAGCCAGTCGGCCTCGACGGCGGCGGGGGAGTGGGCGCCGGCGGTGGCGAGGATGACGTCGGCGTCGCGGGTGGCGGCCTCGAGGTCGTCGACGAGTTCGATCCCGCGGCCGGGGAAGTGCCGGGCGAGTTCGGCGCGGACGGCGGTGATGCCGTCGGGGTGGGTGCCGGAGAGCAGCAGGCGCTCCAGCTTCGGCAGGGTGGTGAGCAGGAACGGCAGCGCGAGGCGGCCCTGGGTGCCGGTGCCGATGACCAGCGCGGTGCGCGCGTCCGGCGCGGCGCACTCGCGGGCCAGCAGCGCGGAGACGGCGGGGGTGCGCAGCGAGCCGATGCGGGAGCAGTCCATCATCGCCACGGGCAGGCCGGTGACGTCGTCGTAGATGGTCAGCGTCGTGTAGTAGTGCTGCTCCTCGCGCCCGGAGTGCAGGCCGTGCTTGTAGGAGGTCTTGATCGCGACGACGTTGCGCACTCCGTCGCGGCCGAGCATCGCGTAGGAGACGGAGTGACCGTCTGCGGGCTTGACGGTGAGCTTGCGCGGGTTGTCGGACTTTCCGGCGGCCAGGGTGCGGTATGCCTGTTCGACGGTGTCGACGACGTCGGCGAGGGTGATGTCCAGGCCGGCGAGGTCGCTGGTGGAGAGTACGCGCAGGGCGGTGTCGTCCCGGTCCACGTGGTGTGCCCTTTCGAGAGGGTGAGATGGCGTCAGAGGCGCCGGGTCAGGCGGGTCAGGCGGGTCAGGCGGTTCAGCCGGCCCAGGCGGTGAGGGCGGCCTGGCCGTACCCGTGCTCGTCGTGCTCGGCCGGCGGGCGGGTGGAACGGTTTTCGACGCGTACCGAGGCGCGCTTGAGCCAGCGGTCGGTGCCGTCGTAGCGGGCCCGGAAAGGCACGCGGCCGTGGACGACGAGGTCGTTGTCGACGACCAGGACGTCGCCGGGTTCCAGGCTGACCG
This sequence comes from Kitasatospora sp. NPDC051170, assembly GCF_044455705.1. NCBI lineage: Bacteria > Bacillati > Actinomycetota > Actinomycetes > Kitasatosporales > Streptomycetaceae > Kitasatospora > Kitasatospora sp. NPDC051170. The sequence continues at coordinate 78,005 of NZ_JBITFA010000018.1, forward strand.
CGACCGACACGCGCGCCAACTCCCGCCCGAGGCGGTCGTACGCCTCGCGCCACGCCCCGTCCGTCTCGTCCAGCGGGGTGTAGGCGGGGTCGTAACGCATGGTCAGGCCCTCGGGCGAGTCGAAGAGGGTGGGCACCGGGTCGGGACGGCCGCCGAACCGCCGGGCCTCCTCGTACGCGTCGTCGGGCAGGATCGGGGCGACGGGCCGCTTCAGCTGGTCGAGGTCGGCCTGCGAGAGCCCGGCGAGGCGCACACTGGCGGCGGTGGTGGCGATCTCGTCGTGGTTGCGCATGCAGCACAGCAGCAGCAGGTGGGCGCGGCCGGGGTGGAAGGCGTCCTCGGTGTGCGGGGTGAGCAGCACCGAGCTGGAGGCGCCGGTCTGCTCGCTCTCGTGGCCCGGCGAGGGGACGATGTTGTGCACGAAGCGGCCGTCCTGCTGGCCGTCCCAGGCGATCGGCGTGCCCATCAGCGCGGAGACGAGCAGCAGCACCACGTCCCACAGCGCACCGGCGTCGGCGACGGTCGACCAGTGCCCCGGGGTCGGGCCGAGCTCGGCGTCGTCGACGTCGAGGCCGCGCAGCACGAACAGGCCGTCGGCGGTGTCGACCGGCCGCAGCCGACGGCGCACTCGCTGCCTGCGGCGGCGGCACGGGCGGTTCCCAGGGCACCGCGCCCTCCGGCGGCGCCTCCCAACAGCCCCGCGCCGGAGGCACGTTGAAGGTGGGCGCGCTCGGCAAGGCGTCCGCCGTCACCCGTGACCCGCACGGCACCCAGGCCCATGAGAGCGACTACCTCATCATCAGCCTGGTCTACGACACGCTCGCGATACCCGGGGACAGGACCAACACCGCCCCCCGCCTCGCCGCCTCCTGGAAGCCGTCCGAGGACCTGAGGACCTGGCGCTTCACCCTGGCCGACGGTGCCGCCTTCCACGACGGCACCCCGGTCACCGCCGATGACGTCGTCTGGTCCCTCAAGCGCCTGCGCAACACCCCGTCCGGCAAGAGCCGCCTGCCCGGCATCCAGCCCGAGGGCATCACCGCCGAGGGAGCGAAGACCGTCGTCCTGGTCTCCGACTACCCCAACGCGGACCTGCCGCTGCTGACCCGCCTGACCACCTTCGTCCTCAGGAAGGACACCAAGGACGACGCGGTCGCCGGCGCCCCCGGCACCGGCCCCTTCAAGCTCGACTGGTACCGCGACGGCAACGCCCGCCTCGTGCGCAACGACAACTGGTACGGCGGCAAGGTCCTGCTCGACGCCGTCGAGGTGCGGCTGTTCGAGAGCCCCCAGGCGATGGCCAACGCGCTGCTCGCCGGGCAGATCGACGTCGCCTCCAACGTCGGCGCGGTCGCCGCCCGCACCGCCGAGGCCCGCAAGGGCGTCCAGATCGTGCGCCGGCCCAACGACATGGCGATGCCCATCGTCATGCGCACCGCCGACGGCCCGTTCGCCGACGCCCGGGTGCGCGAGGCCCTCAGGCTCGCCGTCGACCGCGACGCCATGGTCAAGCAGGTCCTCTCCGGCTACGGCAGCATCGGCAACGACATCCTCGGCACCGGCGACCCGGCCTTCGCCAAGGACGTCCCGCAGCGCACCCGTGACCTCGCCAAGGCCGAGCAGCTGCTCGCCGACGCCGGGTTCGACACCTCGAAGACCTACGACCTGGTCACCACCGAGGACATCGCGGGCCTCGCCGAGTCCGCGACCCTGTTCGCCACCCAGGTCCGCGAGGCCGGGGTGAAGATCAACGTGGTGAAGCAGGACTCCAAGGTGTTCTGGGACGCGACCTGGCTCAAGGGCGCGCTCTACACCACCTATTGGGGCACCAACGACTCGGTCGTCTTCTTCGCCTCCAAGACGATGCTCTCCGACGCCGGGCAGAACGAGTCCGGCTGGAACGAGCCCGAGTTCGACGAGACCTACCGCAAGGCCATGGGCGCCGCCGACACCGCGCAGCGCGACAAACTGCTCCACCGGCTCCAGGAGATCGAGTTCGCCAAGTCCGGCTACCTGCTGTGGGGCATGGCCGACGGCATCGACCTCGCCGGCGCGGCCGTGCGCGACCTGCCCAGGCTCCCCGGCTACGGCCGCGTCCAGCTCGAGAAGACCTGGCTGTCGCGTTGACGACCCCTCACCCGGTGGCCGCGCCGGCCTCCCGGAGCCTCCCGGCCCGCATCCTCCCCGGTGCGGGCCGGGCCGCCCGGCAGGCCGTCCGGCGGCTGGTCATGCTCGTCGTCCTGCTCGGCGCCGTGTTCGCCGCCGTCGAGGTCCTGCCCGGCGACGCCGCCGGCGCGAGCTCCGACCGGGGCGTCACCGCCGCCGACCTCGCCGCCCGGCGCACCGCGCTGGGCCTCGACCGGCCCGTCGCCGAACGCTTCTGGGACTGGATGACCGGCCTGCCCACCGGTGACCTCGGCACCACCGCACGCGGACAGCACGTCACCGACGTCCTGGCCGGCCCGTTCCCCAACACCCTCCTGCTCGGCGGCCTCGCCCTCGCGCTCAGCACGGTCGGCGCCTTCGCCCTCGGTGGCTGGGCCACCCTGCGCGCGGGCGGGCGCGTCGACCGCGCGATCGACGTCCTGTCCACAGCGGCCTTCGCCCTGCCGGAGTTCGTCGTCTCCGTCGCCCTGCTCCTGCTGCTGTCCCAGTGGACCGGCTGGCTGCCCGCCGTCACCCTCACCGGGCCGGACGGCGGACCCGAGTCCTGGACCATGATCGTCCTGCCGCTCCTCTCCCTGGCGGTCCCCCAGATCGGCTGGAACACCCGCATCGTGCGCGGCGCACTCGCCGACCAGGCGGCCCTGCCGCACGTCCAGGCGGCCGTCCTCGACGGCCTGCCCCACCGGCGCCTCCTCAGCCACCACATGCTCCCCGGCGCCCTGCCCGCCATCGCCGTCGGCATCGCCACCTCCGCCGGCATGCTGCTGGGTGGCACCGTCGTCGTCGAGACCCTCTTCAACTACCCCGGCATCGGCTCCGTCCTGGCCGGAGCCGTCACCGACCGCGACACCCCGCTCGTCGCCGGGGTCGTGGCCGCCGCCGGTGCCTCCATCAGCCTGCTCCTGATGCTCGCCGACCTCGTCCGCACCACCGTTCTCGGAGACGAGCGCCGATGACCGCCACCGCCAAGGCCCCCGTCCGCACCGTCCGGCGGAAGCGACAGGTGCTCCTGCGCGCCGCCCCCGCACTCCTGCTCGTCCTCCTCGCACTCGCCGGACCACTCCTGGCCCCGCACCCGATCGACGCACCGGTCGCCTTCCCCTACGCCGAAGCGGGCGGCGACGCACCGCTCGGCGGCGACCAGCTCGGCCGTGACGTCCTCAGCCGCCTCCTGACCGGCGGCGCACCGCTGATCGTCGCCGCTCTGGCCATCGCCTCGGTCGTCACCGCGGCCGCCGGCGCCATCGGCATCGTCGCCGCCTTGCGCCCGGTCCTCGGCCGCTGGATCGAACGGGCCGCGGACAGCACGATCCTGCTGCCCTCCGTCCTCGCCGTCATGCTCATCGCCCTGGCCTGGCCCGGCGGCGGCCGCCTCGCCGTCGCCGCCGCCGCCACCCTCCTCGGCATCCCCTACGCCGTACGGATCGTCGCCGCCGCGGCCGCGCCCGTCACCACCACCGGCTACGTCGAAGCCGCCGCGGCCGGCGGGGAGAACCTCTGGCACCTGACCGTCCACGAAGTCCTCCCCAACCTGCGCTCCACCGTCCTCGCCCTGTTCGGCCTGCGCTTCGTCGAAGGCGTCTACATCGTCTCCGTCGCCGCCTTCCTCCAGCTCGGCCCCCAACCCCCCGAAGCCGACTGGGCGTTGATGATCCGCGAGAACGCCGCCGGCATCACCCTCAACCCGTGGGCCGTCGGCGCGCCCTGCCTCGCCATCGGCCTGCTCGCCATCAGCGTCAACCTCGCCGCCGAAGCCCTCGCCCCCGCCAGGCCCACCCCGGAGACCCCGCAGTGAGCACCCCCGCACCCGCCGCCCGCGCCACCGACCTGACCGTCGCTCTCCGGGACACCCCTCTGCTCACCGGCGCCACCCTCACCCTCACCCCGGGCCGCGTCCACGCCATCACCGGCCCCTCCGGCGCCGGCAAGACCACCCTGCTGCGCGCCCTCGTCGGCGCTCTGCCACCCGGCGCGCGCGTCACGGACGGAAGCCTCGCCGTCCTCGGGCACGACCTCCTCACCCTCCCGCCCGGGGAACTGCGCCGGCTGCGGCGCCACCGGCTCGCCTTCGTCGGCCAGGACCCGGGCTCCGGGCTCAACCCCCGCATGCGCGTCGGCCGGCTCATCACCGAGACCGCCGCCGACCGCCGTACCACCTCCGTGGCGGACCTGCTGCGCGCCGTCCGGCTACCGGTCGACGAGGGCATCGAACGCCGCCGCACCACCGGCCTCTCCGGCGGACAGCAGCGCCGCGTCGCCCTCGCCCGCGCCCTCGCCCGGCGCCCCGCGATCCTCCTCCTCGACGAACCCACGGCCGGCCTGGACACCGCCCTGCGCGACGAGATCGCCGGGCTGCTGCGCGATCTCGCCGAGCGGCAGGGCATCGCCGTCGCCCTCACCAGCCACGACGGCGACTTCGTCGCCCGCTGCGCCGACGAGGTCCTCGCGCTGGCGCCCGCCCGGCCGGCCGCGGGCCCCAGAACCGCGGCAACGCCCGTGGCCACCATCCGAGTCGGCGTCTCCACCGACGCGGCGCCCGTCGTCGAGGTGAGGGCGCTCGACGCCCGGGTCGGCGGCGGGCGCGCCCGCCGGCAGGTCTTCACGGGCCTCGACCTCACCGTCAGGGCCGGCACCCTGACCGGGATCACCGGCCCCTCCGGCTGCGGCAAGACCACCCTGCTGCGCGCCCTCGCCGGGCTCCACCGCCCCGAGGCCGGAAGCATCACCCTCGGCGGCGAACCCCTGGCCCCCTCCTACCGGCGCCGCACCCGCGACCAGCGCCGCCGCGTCCAGCTCGTCCCACAGAACCCGCTCGGCGCGCTCAACCCCGCCCACACCGTCGGCACCACCCTCACACGTCCGTTGAAGCTCCACTTCGCCCGGACCGCCGACCAGCGCGGTGCTCGCGTGGCCGAACTGCTGACCGCCGTGGGCCTCACTCCCGCCCACGCCGCCAGGTACCCCCATGAGCTGTCCGGCGGACAGCGCCAGCGCGTCTCCATCGCCCGGGCCCTGGCCGCCGAACCCGACGTCCTGCTCTGCGACGAGATCACTTCGGCCCTCGACGCCGACACGGCCGACGGCATCATGGAGCTCCTGCGCGACCTACGGGACGGCCGGGGCCTCGCTGTCCTCCTCGTCAGCCACGACCTGCCCCTGGTGTCCGCCCACGCCGACACCGTCCTCTCCCTCGGGCGCTCCGACGCGGCACCACTCGCGGACCACCGCCCGGTCCCGAGCCCGGTCCCGAGCCCGGCCCCGCGCCCGGTCCCGAACTGACCCGGCCGGCCTTCCCCACGCGGCCGTCGAACGCGAGGGAGGAGGCAGCGGCCGTCATCGGGCCCCGGCCCGGCGGCGCGAGCGCAGCAGTTCCAGTGCGAGCGGCAGCAGCGACACCACGACCACGAGAGCGACGATCGGCAGCAGGTAGTGGTCGACGTTCGGTACGGAGGACCCGAGCGCGTAGCCGGCGAGGACCAGGCCGAACGTCCACACCAGGCCGCCGAGGAGCTGCCAGAGGGTGAAGGTGCGGGCGTCGACGCCGAGCGCCCCGGCGAGCGGGTTGAGGACGGTACGCACCACCGGTACGAAGCGGGCCAGGACGACGGCCTTCGCGTGCCCGTAGCGGTGCAGGATCTCCTCGGCCCGCTGCGCTCCCTCGTGGAGGCGCTTGTTGCGGGAGCGGTCGAGCAGGGCCCGGCCGCCGCGGCGGCCGAGCAGATAGCCGACCTGGGCCCCGGCGAGCGCGCCGACGGCGGAGGCACCGAGCACCTGGGCGAGGTTCAGGTGCGGGCCGCTGTGGGAACCGGTGGTGCACAGCAGCCCCGCGGTGAACAGCAGGGAGTCGCCCGGGAGGAAGAATCCGACCAGCAGGCCGGTTTCCGCGAACAGCACGACGGCGATACCCAGGGCGCCGAACGCGCCGAGGAGTGATCCGGCGTCCAGAGGGTTGACGGCCAGCAGGCTCGACGAGAGGTTCATCGCGTTCAGCGCCCTTTCGCGGGGACGGGTCGGTCGGAGGTGAGGAGGATCGGACGTCAGGCCGATGCTCGGGGCACGCGACGCTCGCCCTTGGCCAGCCATGCCACGGCGGCCACGATGACCACCGCGAGGACGAGGCTGACCGGACCGGTCCCGAGGTCCAGGCCGCCGCGCTCGCGGCTGACCCCGGCCCAGTCGGCGAAGCAGGCGCCCAGCGGCCGGGTCAGCACGTAGGCCCACCAGAAGGTGAGCACCGGCGAGAGGCCGGACAGGCGGCGGGCGAGCGCCGGGACCAGGATCAGGGCGGCGAACAGCAGCCCGGAGGGCAGGTAGCCCCAGCCCAGGGTGGCCGCCGTCAGGTCCCCGACCGCGGTGCCGAGCGCGAAGGTGGCCATCACCGCGCACCAGTAGAAGACCTCGCGCCGCCCGCCCGCGACCGTCTCCACCGCCAAGGTCCCCTCGGCGCGCCGCCACAGGACGAACACCAGGGCGAGGACGAGGGCGAACGCCGTCGCGGACGCGGCGTACGGGACGCCGAGGGCGACGTGCGCGACATCGGCGGCCATGGTGCCGAACACGCTCACCATCACCACCGCGGCCCAGTACACGACCGGGACGTAGCGGCGGGTACGGGCCTGAACGAACAGCGCGGCGGCCAGCAGCAGGCCCGCCGAGCCGACCGCCGGGATCGGCCCGAGGGTGTGGGCGAGGTAGTCGGAGGTGGTCTCGCCCATGCCGGTGGTGAGGATCTTGACGATCCAGAACACCGCCGTCACCTGCGGGACCTTGCTCCAGGCCGGGCCGGCGAATCCGGCTCGGCGTCGGTGCGTGTGCAGGGGTGTCGTCGTAGCGCCCACGAGGACGGCGCTCCCTTCCATGATGCGTGGCCGCGGCCGCGCCGAACGAATGGGTCAGCCGCCCAGGACGGTGTCACCGGTGATCGTGTCGTTGGCGCCGTCCACCGTGACCCCACGTGCCGCACGCCGTCCGGGCCCAGGACCAGGATGTCCGGGCGATGCTGAAGCTGAGCTGAAGACCTGAAGCCGTCCTCAGCTCCCAGGTCCCGGGACCTGCCACCCTGGTGGGTATGCGCGTACTGGTGGTGGAGGACGAACGGCGGCTGGCCCTGGCAGTACAGCTGGGCCTGGCCGCGGAAGGGTTCACCGTCGATCTGGCCCACGACGGGCTCACCGGCCTGGCCAGGGCCATGGACCACTCCTACGACGTGATCGTGCTGGACATCATGCTGCCCGGCCTCAACGGCTACCGGGTCTGCTCGCGCCTGCGTGCCGCCGGCAGCGACGTCGGCATCCTGATGCTCACCGCCAAGGACGGTGAGTGGGACGAGGCCGAAGCCCTGGACACCGGCGCCGACGACTACCTCTCCAAGCCCTTCTCCTTCGTCGTGCTCGTCGCCCGCCTCAAGGCCCTCGCCCGCCGCATCGGCAGCCGCGCACCCCGGCGCACCGTCCTGGGCGACCTCGTCGTGGACTCCGCCGCCCGCACCTGCACCCGGGCCGGCGTCGCCGTGCCGCTCACCCCGCGCGAGTTCGCCATCCTCGACCACCTGGCCCGCCGCGCCGGGGAGGTCGTCTCCAAACGGGAGATCCTCGACGCCGTCTGGGACAGCGCCCTGGACAGCGACCCCAACACCGTCGAGGTCCACGTCAGCGCCCTGCGCCGCAAGATCGACACCGCGTTCGGGCGCGCCGCCGTCCAGACCGTCCGCGGCGCCGGCTACCGGCTGGCGGCCGACGGTGGCTGACAGCATCCGGGTCCGCATCCGTGCCGTCGCCCGCCGCAGTCTGGCCCGGCACCCACGCCTCGCGCTCCTTCTCGACCGGTTCGCCCCACGTTCGGTCCGGGCCCGCACCACCCTCGCCGCCTGCGTCAGCGTCGCCGTGGTCCTCGCCATCGCCTCAGCCGCGGTCGTGCTGCTGCTGCGCGCCAACCTGGGACGCACCGTCGAGACCGGCGCCCGCGAGCAGGCCCAGGTCGTCGCCCGTCTCGCCACGGACGGACACCTCAGCAGCCCGCTCCCGCTCGACCACGGCACCGACTTCATCCAGGTCGTCGACGCGCACGGCGCCGTCGTCGCCGCCAGCCAGAACCTGGCCGGCCACCCCGCCGTCGCCCCCGTCAGCCGGCGGGACGGCCACACCGTCTTCAACCTCGGCGCGCTGGGAGACGAACACCACCAGCGCGTCACCACCGTCACCGCCACGACCCCCGCCGGCCCGGTCACCATCTACGTCGGAGCCTCCCTGCGCACCGCCGACGCCGCCGAGGATCTCACCACCGCAGCCCTCGCCGTGCTCAGCGCCGTCCTGCTGCTCACCGTCGGCGCCCTCACCTGGCGATCGACCGGCCGCGCCCTGCGGCCGGTCGAAGCCATCCGCACCGAGGTCGCCGCCATCGGCGACCGCGACCTCGACCGGCGCGTCCCGGAACCGGGCAGCGACGACGAGATCGCCCGCCTCGCCGGCACCATGAACGCCATGCTCGAACGCCTGGAGGCCGCCGGGGTCCGGCAGCGGCGCTTCATCGCCGACGCCTCCCACGAACTGCGCAGCCCCCTGACCGTCCTGCGCACCCAACTCGAAGTCGCCCTCGCCCACCCGGACCCCGAGGTCCGCAACCGCCTGGTTGCCGGAGCCCTGGAGGACACCGAGCGCCTCCAGGCCCTCGCCGCCGACCTCCTGCTGCTGGCCCGCCTGGACGCCACCGCACACGACTGGCCGCACGAACCCGTCGACCTCGCCGAACTCGTCCGCGCCACCGTCGCAGCCCGCGGCACCCAGGCCCACCCGGTCTCCGTCCACACCCCCGGACCGGTCCTCGTCCACGGGAACCCGCAATGGCTGGGCCGCCTGCTCACCAACCTGCTGGACAACGCCCATCGCCACGCCCGGCACCACATCACCGTCCGCCTCGAGCTCGACCCGGCAGCGGGCCTGGCCCTCCTCGACGTGGCCAACGACGGCCCCGTGATCGAACCGGCCGACCGCGAGAAGATCTTCGAACGCTTCACCCGCCTCGACGACGCCCGAAGCCGCGACGACGGCGGCGCCGGCCTCGGCCTCCCCATCGCCCGCGACATCGCCGCCGTTCACGGTGGCACACTCACCGTTCTCGACACATCGGGCACGACGACCTTCCGAATCAGCCTCCCGCTCCCGCCCGCGGCGGCGGCCTGACGGCCTTCGCGTGGATCGGCGATACCAAGGCACTGGGACTTCCCGGCCATGTCAGTACGTACCTCGTCAGTACATACCTCGTCAGTACGTACCTCTCGCTCAGGAGGTGGGGGCGTCGAGGTGGTGGAAGGTGGGGCGGGGGTGCATCAGGAAGTCGTGGTGGGAGATGTTCCAGGCGTAGGCGCCCGCCATCGTGAAGGCGAGGCGGTCGGCGGCGCGGAGGGTGGTGACGGGGGAGCGGTGGGCGAGGACGTCCTTCGGGGTGCAGAGCTGGCCGGAGACGGTGACGGTCGGGCCGGTGGTGGCCGGGCGGGGCCAGGGGTGCGGCCAGGGGGCGACGGGGCGGACGGTGAAGGGCTGGGAGTGGCCCCGGGTGGCGGGGGTGCGCAGGTGGTGGGTGCCGCCGCGGACGACGGCGAAGTCCTCGCCGTGGCTTCGCTTCACGTCCAGGACCTCGGTCGCGTACCAGCCGCAGTAGGCCGTGAGCGCGCGGCCGGGTTCGATGCGCAGGGTGAGTCCGGGGTGGGCGTCGAGCAGTTCGGCGAGGCCCTCGCCGAAGGCCGTCCAGTCGAAGCGGGCGGACGGGTCCTCGTAGTCCACGGCCATGCCGCCGCCGACGTTGACCTCCTCCAGTGCGAAGCCGTGCCGCTCGGCCAGCGCGGCGGACCACTCCACGATCCCGGCGGCGACGGCGAGGTGTTCGGCGGCGGCCAGCCCGCTGGCCAGGTGGGCGTGGATGCCGCGCAGCCGTAGCCGGGCGAACTCGGGCGTGCCGAGCAGCCGCAGGCACTCCGGCACCTGGTCCGGGTCGAGGCCGAACGGGGTCGGACGCCCGCCCATGGCCAGGGCGACGGAGTCCAGAGTGCCGTCGCCGACCGGCAGGTTGACCCGCAGCAGCACGTCCACCGGCCGGGTGGCGGCCGCGGCGAGCCGGCGCAGCTCGTGGACGCTCTCGACGTGCCAGCGGTGCACACCCGCCTCCACGGCGGCCGCGATCTCGGCGGAGGTCTTGCCCGGCCCGCCGAAGGCCAGCGGGGCGCCCGGCACGGCGGCGCGGACGTGGGCCAACTCGCCTCCGCTGGAGACCTCGTAGCCGTCCACGGCCTCGCGCAGTGCGGCGAGCACGGGCGCCTCCGGGTTGGCCTTGGCCGCGTAGTACAGCTCGACGCGCGGCGGCAGCGCGGCCCGGACAGCGGCGGCGTGCGCACGCAGCTCGCTCAAGTCGTAGACGTAGGCGGGCAGTTCCTCGGGCGCGAGGGTGTCGATGTGGTGCAGGGCGAGCTCGCTCATCGGGTCACGCCCCGGGCGGCCTCGGCGAGCACGTCCTCGGCCAGCGGCGAGGAGAGTCGTACGTACCCGGCCTCGCGGTCGGCCTTGCGCTCCCAGCGGGTGAGCAGGTTGGCCTTCGCGGGCAGCGGGACGCCCGCGAGCAGGGCGGCGAGCCTGGGCGGGCGGCCGTGCGCCTCGCCGTACTCCGCCAGGACCGCCCGCACCTCGGCCCACAGGGCGGGTTCCAGGTCGGGGTGGAGGTCGGCGACGGCCGCGAGCAGTTCGGAGAGGTGGTTGACCAGCAGGCAGTAGACGACGCGGTCCCAGCCGCGCTGGGCGTCGTACGTCATCGGTCCGGCGACGTCGGCGGGGAGCCGTTCGAGGAGGGCGGCGTTCTGCTCGGGCACGAGCTTGGTGCCCTCCAGGTCGCGGAGGAGCGCCTGGGCCGGGAGCCCGGCGGCGTCGACGCAGACCAGCACGTTCTGCAGGTGCGGCTCCAGGACCACGCCGTGGTCGAAGTAGGCGGCGAGCACCGGCGGCAGGACCAGCCGCAGGTAGGCGGCCCACCACTGTTCGGCCCGCTCGGGGCCGGCGCCGTCGAGCAGCCGCGAGATGTGCGCCGAGCTGGTGGCGTACTCGTCGGCCACGGCGGCCGACAGCAGCGGCGTCAGGCCGGGTCGTACGACGCCGGCCAGCCCGTCCCGGACGATCAGGCCGAAGCCCTCGAACAGCGTGGTGTCGGCGGCGCCGTCCGCGCCCGGCAGGGCGAGGGTACGGAAGGCGGGCTCGCGCAGCATCGCGGTGTCCGGGAAGCGGGCGGCCAGGTCGGCGAACGGCTCGTCCAGCAGCCGGGTGAGCTGGACGGCGCCGGTCAGCTCGTAGGCGGCGTTCTTGCGCAGGCAGTTGGTGATGCGGACGTTGAGGCTGAACTTGAGGAAGGCGTCGGCGCCGTGCAGGGTGCGCACCGAGGCGGTGGCGGTGAACTCCTCGCCGCGCGGACCGAGGTCGATGACGTCCCCGCGCTCGATGGCCTCCCGCAACAGCGGTTCGTCGCCCAGGAGTTCGTACTGCCAGGGGTGGGCGGGCAGCAGGGTGTAGCCCTCCGGGACCTCGCCCAGGCCATCGAGCACCGCGAGCGCGGCCGGGTCGGCGGTGTCCTGGGCGATGTACTCGCTGCGGACCGCGAGATGGCGCAGCCGGAACGCGGCGCGGGCCTCGGGCGCGTACGCGGCCCAGGTGGCGCGGTCGGCGCCCTCGGCGGAGCGGGACTTGGGCGCCGGGTGGAAGCGGTGCCCGAACACCAGGGCCTGCTCGGACTCCAGGTACCGCCCCTGGCCGGTCGCCGGGAGGTTGCCGATCGCCGGCCGGTCGGACAGGGCGGCGGACACGCCCTCGTGGCTGGACGCCAGCTGGGCGAGGAACTCCTCGTTCTCCACGCCGCTGCGCAGGGTCAGCTCGGCCCGGACGTGTTCGGCGAGCTCGCGCCAGCCCAACTCGCGCCAGCCGTCGGGGGCTTGCTCGAAGACCGGCCCGGTGAACCGGTGCGCTCCGATCAGCGAGGTGCGGCGCAGGGCGACCCGCAGCAGGGCGCCGCGGCGCGGCAGGCGCAGCAGCAGGTGGCCCTCGTCGACGGCGGTCTGGTGCTCGGGCGCCGAGACCTCCCGGACCAGGCAGTTGAGCAGGGTGTGGGCCACGGCGTGGTCGGCCGAGGGCAGCCCGGTCGGGGCGGCGGCCGACTGCGGGCGTGCAGTGCGGGCGGTCATCGGGGGCTCCTACGGGTCAGGAGGGCGAGCAGGGCGGCGGCCAGGGCGGCGGCGGTGCCGGTGACGACGGGGGCGGCCGGTCCACCGCTGCCGTTGGCGAGCGCGGCGGCGAGTCCGGCGGCGACGGCACCGCACTTGGAGACGGTTTCGCGGGTGCCGAACATCCGGCCCGGGGCGCGGCCGCGGGCGGCTTCGGCGGTGAGGACGGCGAGGCAGACCAGGCCGAGGGTCATGCCGAGCCCGAGCACCGCCCGGGTGAGGGCGAAGGTGAGCAGGGAGTGGGCCGGGGCGTGGCCGGCCAGTCCGAGGGCGACCAGGGCGAAGCCCAGGGCGAGCCCGGTGCCGGGCCGCTCCTCGACGAGGCCGTGCAGCCGCCCGGCGGCGAACAGGTAGACCAGGTGCGGCAGCGCGAACAGCAGGCCCGCGACAGTGCCGTTCACGCCCGGCAGCCGCTGCTGCACCAGGGTGATCAGGTAGGGGAAGGAGATGATGGTGGCGAAGACGAAGGCGAACTCGAAGGTGTAGAGCAGCTTCAGTGAGCCCGGCGGGTCCGTCTGCGCGGTGCCCTCCGCGTTGCCTCCCGCGGTGCCTCCCGCGTTGCCTTCCGCGTTGCCTTCCGCGGTCCGGGTGGCGGCCGGTCGGCTCGGCTCAGGCAGGAAGCCGAGCAGGGCGGCGGCGGTCAGCGGCAGCAGCGCCATCACCAGGTACTGCCGGTGCGGGTCGATCCACGGCGACAGCGCCCCCACCAGGATCGGCGCCGCGACCAGGGCGGCCCGGGCGCTGCCCTGCATCAGGGTCAGCGCCCGGGACAGCCGGGAGCCGTCCAGCGCCGAGGCGAGGTAGCCGTTGGTGGCGGAGAAGGTGCCGCCGAGGACGCCCTGGAGCACCAGCGCGAGGGTGAACGCGGGCAGGCTGTCGGCGGCGCCGGCGAGCAGGAAGGAGACGCTGAGGCCGAGTTGGGCACGCAGCAGCAGCCGCTTCTGGCCGAAGCGGTCGGCCAGCCGGCCCCATAGCGGTGCGCCGAGGGCGGTGAAGACCGTCGGCACGATGTAGAGCAGGCCGGCCCAGTGCCCGTCGTGGTCGCCGAGGCCGGGGAGGATCTCGGTGAGGTAGGGCGGCAGGCCGAGGGCCGCGAAGGAGGCGACGAAGTAGCAGGCGGCCACGGCGTTCACCTGGCGCCGGTCGAGTCCGACACCGCCGGCCGGCCGCGCGAGCGTCTCGGCGGTCATCGTGAACCGCCCTTCGGTAGAAGGGTGTTGGGCCGCAAGCGGTCGGGCAGCAGGTAGTTGGGGCCGTCCGTGTAGTGCTTGTTGATGTCGGCGGCGCCGCTGCGCTCCTTGCTGAGCAGGGTGCCGGCGCTCACCATGGCCTTGACGGGCAGCCGTTCGGCGTCCAGCAGGTTCGCGCGCAGCGGCCGCCCCGCCGGGCCGAGGCGGTCGACGGCCTCGGTGAGGATCTCGCGGAGCAGCCCGAGGGTGCGCTCCAGCGGTGCCCGCTCGTGCGCGGCGAGGCCGAAGGCGAGCGACGCGGTGCACAGGTGGCCGGTGATCGTGGTGAACAGGTCGGTGAGGGCGCCGTCTTGTTCGCCGAGAATCCGGGGATCTCTGAACTCGGCGGCCAGGGGCGCGAGTTCGCCGATCCGGGTGGTGTTGATCCGGGGCCCGTCGTTGTCCTTGTAGAGCAGCCGCAGGCCGGTGCCGTCCAGGACGAGCGAGGTGTTCTGCTGGTGCGACTCCAGGGCGATGCCGTGGCCGAACAGGGTGGTCTGCCAGTCGACCAGCAGCCGCACGAGGTCCTCGTACAGCCCGAGGACGGAACCGCCGTAGAAGCGGTCGGCGAGCTGGTCGATCACCAGCCGCCCGTCGGGCGCCTCCGCGAGCAGGGCGGCCAGCGGCACCGTGACGGTCTCGTCGAGGCCGTCCGGGTAGCGGCGCAGCAGGACGGCCAGCAGCTCGTCCTCGGCGTGCGCGTAGAGCTGCTCGTCCGCGTGCAGCACCCGCCCGGCGAAGCGCGGCTCGCGTGCGAGCACGGCCTCCACCAGCCGCTGTCCGACCGCCCCGTTGACCAGGGTGACGGGCTTGATGGTGCGCCGGTTGCGCAGGCCCAGGGTGGCGGTGGCGAGCGGGAGTTTGAGGTGGCAGCCCGGATCGCGGGCGACGGCCACGGTGCGCATGGACAGCGTCGGCAGCACGCTGAGGTACGGCTCGGGGGCGAGCACCGAGCCCGGCGCGATCCGCTCGAAGTCCTCGCCCGCGGTGAGCGGGTGGACGGGGACGGTGAGGAACTCACCGGGGATGCCCAGTTGTTCGGCACTCGGCCACCAGGCGGGCAGCGGGCCGCCGCCGCGTACGGTCAGCCGATCGGCCGGGACGGCGAGCCAGCGCAGCTCGAAACTCGGGTGGAACTCCGGTGCGTGGGCACGCAGTTGCGGCTCGGTCAGGCCGGAGCGGCCACGCGCGGTCGGGTAGACCGGGTGGTCGAGGAAGGCGGCGAGGGCCTCGAAGCCGAGCGAGGCGCCCGGGCCCGTCCACTCGGCGGTGTCCTTGCCGTAGCGCTCGGCGAGTGCGGCGTTCACGGCCGGCCGGACCTCGTCGTGCAGCCGCATGGTGGCCAGGGTCTGCCGGCACTCCTCGGCGAAGGCCAGGTGGCCGGGCCGGTCCAGCGGGTCGGCCAGGTCGGCGAGGCGCTCCAGGATCGCGGGCAGGCTCGTGAGCGGCTCGCCGTTCACTTCCAGCAGGGGCAGTCGGGCGGCGTGGTCGCCCTGGAAGCCCTCGGGGGCCACGGGCAGGGCGAGCGTGCCGGAGCCCAGCCAGGGGCCGTCGGCCCGCTGCTCCAGGACGCCGCCCGCGCGCAGGCCGAGGACGTCCTCGCGCAGCAGTGCGGACAGCACCCGGAGGGTGAGCCGGTCGGAGGGGCTCACGGCGTGATCTCCCAGCGGTTGGCGGCGATGAACTCCGCCACGGCGGCGTCGACCGCGCCCTGGTCCGGGCCGACGGCCCAGACGATGCCCAGGTAGTCGCGGTTGGTGCGGTACAGCTCGTGCCGGGCGCCGAGCTCGCGCACCGGGCGGTAGGAGAGCACGACCCCGTCGGCCCGCCCCTCGAGCAGCGGCCCGGGCGCGGCGGTGAGGACGCCGGCCCGGTCGGCGCAGACGCGCTCGTGGCGGGCCCGCCGGTCGGTGCGCGCGCCGAGGCCGGCGGGCAGCGCCTCGCCGAGGTGGGCGCGCAGGACCAGCTCGAAGTACGGGAGGTCGAGGATCTCGGCGAGCATCAGGTCGCACTGGTCGCCGATGGCACGGTAGTTGACCTCGATGATGCGCGCCCGGCCGTCCGCCTGGAGGACGAACTCGGTGTGGCAGGCGCCGAGTCCGACACCGAGCGCGTCGAGCTGGGCGAGCAGCTGGTCGACCACCGGCTCCGGGTGCGCCGGGGTGAAGGTCAGCACCTCCTCGATGAAGTCCGGCGGCAGGGAGAGCCGGGTGCGGAAGCCGCCCAGGACGTGCCGGGTCAGGCCGTCGCCGAGGGTCTCCAGGGTGCACAGCTCGCCGGCCAGGAACTCCTCGACGACCAGGGTGGCGCCGGGGCGGCGCTGCTGGATCTCCTTGACGCGCAGGGCGAGTTCGGCGCTGTCGGCGACGAGGGTGACGTCCTCGCTGGCGACGCCCTCGCGGGGCTTGAGGATGCACGGGAAGGGCGGGGTGAGCGCGCCCGCGTCCTGCCCGGGCGCCAGTTCGGCGGACCAGACCCGGTCCAGGCCGGTCTCGGCGAGGTGGCGGCGCAGCTCGCCCTTGTTCTTCGCCCGCAGCGCGGCCTTCCAGTCCTTGCCGGCCAGGCCGAAGTACTCGGCGACCAGGGCGGTCTGGGTCTGCAGGTGGTCGCTGTTGCTGAACACCGCGTCGGGCGCGTGGTGTTGGGATATCGCCCCGATCACCTCGCGGAAGTCCTGCACGTCGCAGTCCATCACCTCCGCCTCGAACTCGGCGTCGGCGTAGGCGCGTCGGTGATCCTCGACGTGGTCGGTGAGGACGGTGACGTCGAGCCCGAGCCGGGCGGCGGCGGGCAGGAATCCCCGGGTGACGGAGTCGGTGGGGTTGAGAGCGAGCAGGTAGAGCCGCAAGGCAGGTCCTCTGGTGGCGCAGGCGGAGGGTGGTGCGGGCGAGGGTGGTTCAGGCGCAGGGTGGTGCGGGGCGCGGGGCGGTGCAGCCGGAGGGGGCCCGGGGGCGGACCCGTCTGTGAGGTCCGCCCCCGGTGGGGCGGCTACTACTTGGGCGCGTCCACGCCCGCCGCCTTGGCGATGTCCACGAGCATCGCGTCCGCCGCTTGCACACCGATGCCCGACATCCAGGTCTCGTCCGGCACGGTGAACACCTTGCCGCCCTTGACGGCGTTCAGGCCCTGCCAGACGGCCGTCTGCTGGACCTCGCTCTCCTTGGTCTTGGTCGGGTCGTCGGCGGTGGTGACGAACAGCAGGTCGGCGTCGGCCTGGCTGATCTGCTCGGCGCTGACCTCGATGATGTTCTTGTCCACGTCCTGCGAGGCCGGGCGGGCCAGGCCGACGTCCTTGAGGACGACGCCGCTGTACGAGCCCTTGGCGTACAGGCGGGTCGGCCCGGCCACGAAGCGGACCACCGAGGCCGTCGGCATCGTCCCGTTGTTCTTCGCCTTGATCGCCTCGCCGAGCTTCTTCGCCCGCGCCTCGTAGTCGGTGAGCGCCTTCTTCGCGTCGTCCTCCCGGCCGAGGGCCTGGGCGTACAGCGCGAGGTTCTCCTTCCACGGGAACCCGGTGGTCTCCGCGAGGACGGTCGGGGCGATGGCGTTCAGCTGGTCGTAGATCTTGGCGTGGCGGACCTTGGAGGACAGGATCAGGTCGGGCTTGAGGGAGGCGATCAGCTCCAGGTTCGGCTCGTTCATCGGGCCGACGTCCTTGGTGTCCTTGATCTTGTCCTTGAGGTAGTTCGGGAACCCGCCCTCGGTCTTCATGTGCGGCGAGACCGCGCCGACGGGGGTGAGGCCGAGCAGGGTGACGTCGTCCAGCTCGCCGCTGTCCAGCACCACGACCCGCTTGGGCTGCGCCTTGATCTCGGCCGTCCCGGCGGCGTGCTTGACGCTGCGCGGGAAACCGGCGGCGGTGCCGGCGGGCGCGGAGGCGGCGGCGGAGGAGTCGCCGGACTTGGCGTCACCGCCGCTGCCGCAGGCGGCGAGCAGCGTGGCCGAGAGGGCGACGGCGAGGACGGCGACGGGGAGCCGGCGGTTCATGGGGGTTCCTTGGGGGTTGCTTCAGGGCAGGTCGAACAAAGCGGGATAATAGGTGAGCCTTACCTAAGTCCGTCAAGTCCGGCCCTGAAAACCCAATGGTCCGCCGGACAACCGGCGGACCATCAGAGGACATCGGGGGGCGTCCCTCGAAGCGGTGCGGAGCGTGAACTGCGGGCGCTCAGGCGGGCGGCGACTGCCTCCGCTGCAGCCACAGCCCCGTCAGGGACACGGCAACGGTGAGCGCCAGCGCCAGCAGGGCGTCCACGCGGGAGTCCGCCAGGACGATCATCACCGCGTACAGCCCGAGCAGCGCCAGCAGCGCCGCCCAGGTGAGCCCCGGGAACAGCCAGCGGGCCCGCCTGCTGGATGCTCACACCCGAACCGACGAACAGCCCGGCGCCGACGGCGCCGCCGATGCTGATCATGACCCGCCTACTCGCCGACCACCCCGGCGGCACCGAGGCCCGCAGCACCCCCGACCAGCGCCACCGCGCCCTCACCACCGCCATCGAGTCCCACGACCCGGCCCGCGCCCGCGAACAGTTCACCATCCACGCCGAAGCCACCGCCGACCTCTTCCTCCCCTTCGTCCAGCAGCCACCCCACCCGGCCTGAGGAGAGCACGGGCCGATCCTCCCGGCCCGGAACATGGGATGGTCCGGAGGGGGGAGTTGATGCCACACGGGCCCTGTGGGTGGGCGTCACCCGTTACGCAGGTGACCGGGGAATCCGGCGGGGCGGCAGGCGCTCCCTCACCGCATGATCGTCATCAGCCGCGGTCGTCGCCTCGAAGGGTTCCCGGCATGTTGAAGGTGAGGTTGGAGAAGTCCCGCCCCTGGACGACCGGGCCGTTCTGAGTCCCGCCGCTGATGGTGTTGTGGACGGAGCCGGCTGAATCGGCCTCCGCCTGGGTCCGCCATTCGTCGAGGAGTACGCCGAACTCCGGGTCCAGGGCGGCCCGTACACCGAGGACGGTCGCCAGCGCCTGGGCCCGTCCGGGGTCGGTGGGGGCCGCTTCCAGGGCTGCGAGCTCCACCTCGCCCGAGCTGACTCCGGGCAGTTCCTGCTGCTCCTCCCCTCCGCCACGGCGGAACGGGCGCCGCACCAGGGCGGCGAGCCCTTGCCATGCCTGGCGTCCGACCTCACCGGCGACGCCGCCGGCGATCGCCGTGAGAGTGGCGGCGGTGATCGGGTCCATCGCGGTGCTCCTTCGTTCCTCGGTGTCGGCTTCTACACGATAGGGAGATCCCGTCCGGGTGGCACGGGTTTCCCCCGATCGGGTCTGCGAAGCGAGGGGCCGGATATCGACCGCGGCGTCATTCCTCCCTGCGGGACCTAGTGTTGGTCCCATGTCAGAGGAGACGCGCAACAGCCTGGACGGGCGGGCGGAGACGGTGGTCCAGGCCCGGAGCATCGGGGAACTGCACTTCCACGAGCACGGTGGCCGGCCTTCGAGACCGACGCCGTATCAGGTCCCGCCTTTCACCCTGCCGTTCGAGAACCGCCAAGTCGAGCAGGACCGCGTCGACCGGGCCGTGGCGGAGCACCCCGACGACGCAGGTCCGCTGCTGGTGTCGCTGACCGGGATCGGCGGCATCGGCAAGACGGCCCTCGGGTACCAGCTGGCACGCCGGTTCGCCGACCGTTTCCCGGACGGTGTGCTCCACGTCGACCTCGACGACCTGCGCCTCGACGGCGTGGTGGATGTCGCTGACGCCGTCGGCGGGATGCTGACGGCGTTGGGGGTGCCGCCGGAGTGGTTGGAGCGCGGCGCCGCCGAACGTTCGAAGCAGTACTGGTCGCAGACCCGGGACAAACGGCTCATCGTCCTCGTCGACAACGTGCGGTTCGGCAGCGAGGTCCGAGCGTTCCTGCCGGCCTCGGGCCGGAGTCTGGTGATCCTCGCGAGCCAGGCGCCGCTGCACGACCTCGACGGGACGGCTGCCGTGGAGGTGGCTGTCGGCCCGCTGTCGCTGGACGACGCGCTGCGCCTGCTCGGGAACATCGTGGAGGACCCGCGGCTACAGGCCGAGCCCGACGCCGCCGTGCGACTGGCCCGGGGTTGCGGAGGACTTCCCGCCGCGCTGCAAGTGGCCGGGCAGTGGGTGCGCAAGTACCGCCGGCGGAGTCTGTCCCGGCTGGTCGAGGAGCTGACCGCCGAACTGCACGGGAAGGGGATTCCCATGGTGGAGGCCGTCTGGGACGCCGCGTACGAAGGGCTGGCGCCGGCCGCGGCGCGGCTCTACCGACTGTTGCCGCAGCACCCCGGGCCGGCCCTCGGGGAGTCTGCGGCCTCCGCCCTGCTCGGCGTCGCCCCCGAACGGGCCGCGGACGCGTTGGAGGAACTGGAGGCCGCCGGCCTGCTGGAGTACCGGCCGGACGGGTACCGCATGCACGACCTCCTGCGTGGCCACGCTGAACGCAGAGCCCGGCAGATCGATCCGGACGGCACGGACGGGGCGGCCGCCCGGTCTTCCGTCGTCGGGTGGTACCGCAGGCAGGCGGCCCGCGCGGATCTCGCGGCGGCCGGCCGCAGGATGACCTTCGCGCCGCCCGTGGAGCCGGTCGGCCCGGAGGTGGCCGACGTGGACTTCCCGGACGCGGCGGCGGCCTACCGCTGGCTGGAGTCGGCGCGGCTCGCCCTGTTCGGGTGCGTGCGGACCGCGGCCGGGGACGGGCACTACGAGGACGCCTGGGCGCTCTGCGAGCCGCTGTGGACCCACTTCCTCGACCATCCGCACTACGCGGACGTGATCGACGCCTTCCGGTTCGGGGTCGCCGCCGCAGACCGGAGCGAGTTCCTCCCGGCCATGGTCCGTATGCGGTGCCAGCTGGCCCGCCCGCTGTGGGAGCAGGGATTCCACGAGGAGGCGGCCGAACACATCGATCACGCGCTGCGGGCCTCGCGCCTGCTGGACGGCGTGCTCCCCGACCGGGCGCAGGCGCGGAGACTGCAGGCGTCGGTCATGGAGTTCAACGGGCTGCTGAAGTCCTCGAACGGTGATCTGAGCGGGGCCGCCGTCGAGTTCGAGGCGTCCCGGGCGGTGCATGCGGAGATCGGGAACGAGTACGGAGTGCTCCTGCAGACCTATCTGCTCGGCCGGACCGCTCTGGCAGGTGGTGACCTCGACGATGCCGTTCGGCTGCTGGAGCGGAGCCACCGGATGGCGCTTGACCAGGGCCGAGGCCGCATGTCGTCGCGTTCGGGTTTCGAACTCGGGCGGGCACTGCGGCTGTCGGGGCGTGGGCAGGAAGCGGAGGTGCTGGTCCGGGCCGCGCTGGACGGGGCTCGCGAGCGGCGATCGGGTACCGACGAGGTTCGGGTGCTGGAGGAACTGGCGGTGCTGGTGGAAGACCGGGGTGACCTCGCCGAGGCCGAGCAGTACCGGGCGGCCTCTCGGCGACTCCGGGACGGAGGCTGAAGGGGCGGGTGGTCAGAGCTCGTGGTCGAGGTCAGCGGGGGAAGGAGGGCCCAGGTGGACGAGCACGCTGAGCGGCCCCGCTTCACAGGTCAGGACGACCGGGTCGGCGGAGGCGGCCGGTGCCGTAGCCCCGAGCCAGGCGTGTACGGCGGAGACCGCCGCCACCGGATCGATGCGTGACACCCGACCCCCGGCCCGTCGAGGCTCCACCCGGATGCTGAAGAGCCCGTGCGAGCGGTGCCTGAGGAGGCACCGCTCGGCGGACAGGACCGCGGCGGCCGTACGGCACAGCGGTGCCTCCTCCAGGACGTGAGCCGTCCAGCCGGCGGCGGTCCAGGTGGTGGAGGCCGTTCGCGGATCGGCTGGGCCTGTCGGGCCGGTCGGCCGGGCGCACCGCCACAGCACGGCCGCGCTCTGCAACGCTCGGGGTCCGGCCTTCGGGTGCTCGGCCGCGAGATGGTGCACCGTGTGCGGGGTCTGCGGTGGGAAGCGCTCCACGCCGATCAGGAGACCGTTCACCTCCGTTCGGACGGCGTGGGCCATCGGGCGACGGGCCCCACCGTCCGGGGCGGGGAACGCCCGGGCCTCCGCAGCGGCGGCGACCGGGTGCAGGCCGAGCATGCCGTAGAGCCTTCGTTGCAGTCGCGGTAGCGCCTCGCCCTGTCGTGCGAAGGCGGCGTCTGCGACCGGGCGGGTGTCCCGCCCGACGGCTTCCGACAGGACCTCCTCCAGTCGCCGTGCCTCGGCGAGCCGGGGAGCCCGCGCGAGCAGTCGCGCCATGGGGCTACCGGGGAGCAACTCGTCCCCGCCGTCGTACGCGTTCACGACCGGACGGCCGAGCGCGGCCGCGTACAGGGCGGTGGATCCGTGATCGGTGACCACGGCATCCGCCGCGACCAGGAGTGCGGCCCACTCCTCGTACGGCCGGGAAAGCACCAGTCCTGCGGCCAACGCAGGGGCCAGCCGGCGGGACAGGTCGAACTCGCCGATCCGGCTGTGCTCGTTCGGGTGCAGGACCAGGGCGATCTGGAAGGCGTCCTGGGGCAGCATGGCGACGAGTTCGCCGGGCAGCTCGGGCCGTCGGGACAGGAGGGACTCGGGTCCCCAGGTCGAGGTGAGCACCATCAGCCGTCGCTGTCCCGTGCCCAGGGCGTCGCGGTAGTGCGCGCGGTGGTCGGCCGAGGCCAGGAGCCGGTCGAGGGTGGGATCTCCGACCACCCCGGCCCGGCCTGCCAGGGAGGGGCAGTGGTGGGCCAGAAGGGCTACCTGATCGTCATGGGCGAGGGCGTGCAGGTCGGCCCAGGGGATGCCGCCGGGGAGCAGGTAGGCGGGATCGAGGCCAGACGGTACGCCGGGTGAGCCGTCGTCGCGGACGGCCTTGTTGAATCCCGCCCCGTGGGGGAGCAGGACCCGCGGGCCGGAGAGCTCGCGCAGCTCACCCTTGGGGCTCGCGGCCAGCACCAGGTCGTGGTCGGTGCGGAGGGCCTCCCCCCACGGCATGGTGCGGGCACCGGACCGGTCGAGTGCGGCGAGGGCCGCGACATCGAAGTCGGAACCCGGGACGAGAGTGAAACGGGTGGTGATGCGCTGATCCCCGAGGAACACCGGCAGCACGTCCAGGAGCCGGTGAAGGGCCCCGGCGGAACGCGCCGCGATCAGGACTGCCCGCTGCCCGCTGCCCGCTGCCCGCTGCCCGCTGCCCGCTGCCCGCTGCCCGCTGCCCGCTGCCCGCTGCCCGCTGCCCGCTGCCCAAAACTGTCGATTTTATCGGATTGAGTGGATTCGGTACAAGGGCGTCGTGGGGAGGCGGACTCGGCGTGTGGGCCTCGTGTGGCATATCCCGATCGTATCGATCGAAGCGCCGCCATCCTGAGGGCGCCTTCCAGTAACGTGACCTCGTCGGCGATCCGGAAGGCGGTGGGCTGCGTGAGCGGGCCGGAGAACGCGGAACACTCCGTGCCGCAACACGTGGCCAACAGCCTGCCGGGGACCGTTCACGGCCAGATCGCCCAGGTGGGCAGCGTCCACGGCGGCATCACCTTCAACTACCACTCCGCGCAGGCCCCGGACCAGGTGCCCCGCCGTCCCGATCAGGTGCCCCGGCCGCCGCACCGCTTCGTCGACCGCGAGTGGGCGCTCGCCGAACTGGACGGCGCGCTGGCCGGTGCGGAGGAGACCGGGGGCTGCCCCATCGGCGTGTTCAGCGGCCTGCCCGGGATCGGGAAGACCGCCGCCGCCCGGCAGTGGGCCCATCGCCACCGGGAGCGTTTCCCGGGCGGCCAGTTCTACGTGGACTTCGGGGCTCTGGCGGGCGGTGCCGGCGGGGACGTCTCGGAAGCGCTCGCGATGTGTCTGCGCGGCCTGGGTGTGTACGACTCCTACCTGCCGGCCAGGCTCGCCGACCGTGCCGCGCTCTACCGCACCCTGTCGGCGGACCGGCGGATGCTGGTGGTCCTCGATGACGTCAGCCGTCCGGCGCAGGTCACCGCGCTACTGCCCCAGGGTGCCGGCAGTGCGGTGCTCGCCACCAGCACCTGGCGGTTGGGGGAACTCGCCCTCGACGGGGCCGCGCTGCTCCACCTCGACGTGCTCGACCGGGAGAGCTCGCTGGAACTGCTGGCTGCGCTCTGCGAACAGCGACGGGTCGACGCCGAGCCGGAGGCCGCGGCGGAATTGGTCGGGCTGTGCGGGGGTCTTCCGATGGCGGTGCGGCTGTGTGCCGCCCGATTGCTGACCCACCGGCGGCTGACGATCGGCGCGCTGGTCGGTGAACTCGCCGACGAGCAGAGCCGCTTCGGTCGAATCGGCGCATCGTCCGGCCGGGAGGAGCGCACCATGGTGGCCGCACTCGAAGTCGTCTACCGGGACCTCTCCGACACCGCCGCGACGGTCTACCGAGCTGTGGGTTGTCTGCCCAGTCGGGCGTTCGACACCGCTCTGACGGCGCTGGTCTCCGGGTACTCCCGGGAGGCCGCCCAGGAGGCGCTGGACACCCTCGAAGCGGCGAGCCTGCTGACCGCGACCGAAGACGGCCGGTACTCCGTGCACGACTTGGTCAGGCTGCACGCGCGGGAGATGTCCCGCCGGCTCGACCCGCCCGGTACGGAGCGGGAGGTGGTCCGCCGGGTGAGCGGTCACTACCGAGCCCTGGCGCTGCTGGCGGACCTCGCGGTCCGCGCCGACCGCCTGAGGATCACCGAGCCCGTCGAGGTACTCGGAGCCGGTGTTCGCGAGCCGGGGAGCGGTGACGCCGGGCCGTTCGCGAACTCGGAGAGTCCCCGGCGGGACGCCCTGGACTGGCTGGAAGCCGAACGCGGTGACGTCCTCGCCGTTCTCAGGGCCGCCGCGGCGTTCGGGTTCGACCGTCAGGCGTGGCAGCTGGCGGAGTCGTTCACCGTGCTCTTCCTGCACCACCGGCACCTGGCGGAGTGGCGCGAGTCCCTGGAACTGGGAGCCGCCGCGGCGAACCGCGACGGGCAGCCGGCGGCCGAAGCCAGGCTGCGCAGCCTGCTCTCCCGGCCACTGCTCGACCTGGGCCGGGACGACGAGGCGCGGGAGCATCTGGAGGCCGCGGACCAGTTGGCGGTGGAATCGGGCCGCGTCGTCCTCCAGGCATCGGTGCAGGAGTTCTTGGGCCGATACTGGGACCGGCACGATCCGGCCCGCGCGGCCGACGCGTACCGAGCCTCACTCATGCTCAACCTCCAAGCCGGAGAGGGGCGCGGTGCCACGCTGGCCCGGTACTTCCTCGGCTGTGCGCAGAGCGTCGGCGGCGATCACGCCGCCGCCCTGGCCGCGCTCGCCGAAGCGAGGGAGGATTTGCTCGCGCGGGGCGATGCGCGGATGGCGGCGCGGGTGCTGGCCGACCTGGGGCGGACGAGGGCACGCCTCGGCGACGTGGCCGGGGCGGTGGCCGATCTGCGGCAGGCCGTCACGGAGCTGCGCGGTGAGGGAGCGTCTCACTACGAGGCTCGGGCACTGGAGGACCTCGCGGACCTGCTCGATGATCCGGCCGAGGCGCGGGACTGTCTTCGTCGGGCTCTCGTGGTCTACAAGGAGGGCGGCAGTCCTCGGGCGGCGGACGTCCTGTCCCGGCTCGTCGGCGACTGACCGGTCGCGGAGGAGCGCAGGGACTGGAGCAGCAGTTCCCGGCTGAGCGTTCCGTGACGCATCGTCACCGTGATGCCGTCCGGGGGAATGCCGAGACGTAGACAGGCGTACACCGCCGCGGCAGCGGCTCCCGGGTCCGGGCATGAGCCGGTGGCGGCGGTGACCTCCAGCGTGCCGCCGCCGCGCACACCGACCAGGCACCCGTTCTCCCCTGAGAGGGCGGCCAGTCGGGCACCGGGGAAGTCGGACAGCAGCCCGGCGATCCGCCGCCGTCCGTCCTCGGCGGCGAAGACGGACGCGCGGATCAGGACGGTGGTGGCGCTCTCGGCGAGGCGCGTGTCGGGCTCGTCCACGTCGCAGGCCAGATGACGGAAGGAGTCCGCGGTCTCCGCCGCTTCGCCCGCCAGCGCGGCCGGGAAGCGGTCCAGCTCCACCTCGATCGCGTCGGCCCGAACACCGGTGACCGTGGTGCGGACCAGCAGGGAACAGGGCGGTGCGGCGCCCGGCGGCGGTAGCGGGAAGGCGCGGGCTGTACGTGCGGGCCGTTTGGGAGGAGTCAGGCCGAGCAGGTCGTAGACCGTCTCGCGGAGCCGGGGGAGCGCCTGGCCGGGGGTGGTGAACGCCGCGGAGGTGACCTGCGTGTAGCGGCCCGGGCGGTGATCGGCCAGGGCCGTCCGGAGTTGTCCGGGCAGGGGCCTCGCGGTGTCCAGCCATGGCGCCGCGGTACGCAGGGCCCAGCCCGCCGTTCCGGGGACGGCCTCGGAGCCGAAGGCGGCGAGCAGCACCGGGCGTCCGATCGCCGCCCCGTACATCGTCACCGAGCCGTGGTCCCCGATCACCAGGTCCGCGGCGATCAGAGTCTGCTGCCAGCCGTCCGTCGGGTCGACGGTTGTCAGTCCTGCCTCCACCGCGGTCCGCTGGAGGACCCCCACCTGCCAAGTGCCGTGCCCGGACCACACGTTCGGGTGGAGCACCAGGGCGACCCGGTACTCGTCGGCCGGGAGCTGCGCCAACAGCTCCGCGGGCAGCCCGGGGTGGCGTCCGGCCAGTGCCTCCGTACCCCAGGTCGAGGTCACCAGTACCAGCCGCTGACCGGGGAGCAAGCCCAGGGCGGACCGGTACCGCTCCCGCCATCGCTCACTGGCGAGGAGCCGGTCGTAGCAGGGGTCTCCCACCAGTACGGTCCTACCGGCGGTGCCGGGGTGAATGGACGCGAGCTGGGCCTCCTGGGCGGGGTGTGACACCGCGAGCCAGGCCCGGCGTGCCGCCAACAGTGCGTCCGGGACCAGGCCGGACAGCCGCGTGCCCGGGCCTGCCGAGTCCGGGACGTGCTTCTGGAAACCGATGCCGTGGGGCAGGACCAGGACCGGGTACTCCCCCGGCGGGACGGTGAGGTTCTCCGACGCGGAGATCAGCAGGTCAGGAGGACACTCCGCCAGCTGCGGCCACGGCATGGTGCGACAGCCCAGCGAACGCAACAGGTCGAGGACGCCGTCGTTGAACGCCGAGGTCGGGTCGTACGCGAAGACCACGGTGACCCGGGCGTCGTCGTGGAGTATCTCGGGAACCACGTCCAGGACGCGCACGAGCGAGGTGACCGTGCGCGCGGCCACAACCACGGTCCGCTCGCTTTCGAAGGTCCGCCAGCGGTGGGCATCCGCCCCTATGGGGACGTGAATGCGCTCATGGGGATCCATCGTGCACCTCCGCTTGACCGCAGGATCCCACAGCGCCGATCAGGCGGCTCGCGGCTCGCGGCTCGCGGCTCGCGGCTCGCGGCTCGCGGCTCGCGGCTCGCGGCTCGCGGTATCCTCCTCTACCGCATAGCGGTATGTAGAGCAACCGTTTCACCTTCCTGCTGCCAGAGGCGGGCGACGCCGAGCCGTGAACAGGCTCCGTTCAGGCGGCCAGCCTATCCGGTCCTGAGAAATGCGCTGGTCAGGAGTATGGAGCGCCTACTCGAACCAAACAGGAGTCCAGGCGACCCCGCCCCGGCCGACCCGTCCGGCCCACTCCGGCACGCGGGCGCGCCCTCGTCCTGCTGAGCTGTGGCAGGAACCTGCTCTTCGACGGAGGACCACGTGCCGGACCCGACCACCTCCTACAGCGACCTGCGTGCCCTGGTCATCAACTGCACCCTCAAGCGCTCCCCGGAGCGCAGCCACACCCAGGGGCTGATCGACGTCAGTACCGGCATCCTGCAGCGCCAGGGCGTCGCGGTGGAGGTGCTGCGCGCCGTGGACCTCGACATCGCGACCGGTGTCTGGCCGGACATGACCGAACACGGGTGGGAGACCGACGAGTGGCCGGTGATCTACTCGCAGGTGATGAGCGCCGACATCCTGACACTGGCCGGTCCGGTGTGGCTGGGGGACAACTCGTCCGTGATGAAGAGGGTGATCGAGCGGCTGTACGCCTGTTCCTCGATCCTCAACTCCCAGGGGCAGTACGCCTACTACGGCCGGGTCGGCGGCTGTCTGATCACCGGGAACGAGGACGGCGCCAAGCACTGCGCGATGAACGTGCTGTACAGCCTCCAGCACCTGGGCTACGTCGTCCCGCCGCAGGCCGACGCGGGCTGGGTGGGTGAGGCCGGGCCCGGGCCGTCCTACCTGGACGAGGGGTCGGGCGGGCCGGAGAACGACTTCACCAACCGCAACACCACGTTCATGACTTGGAACCAGCTGCACCTCGCCCGCATGCTCAAGGACGCAGGCGGCATCCCGGCGTACGGCAACCAGCGCTCCGAGTGGGACGCCGGCTGCCGCTTCGACTTCGAGAACCCCGAGCACCGCTGAGGCGTCGCCGGGCCGGTCCTGCGGTCCTGCGGTCCTGCGGTCCTGCGGTCCTGCGGTCGTGCGGTCGAGTGTCGAAGACGGATTCGTGCGCGAGAGGCGTCATCAGAGGCGTTCGGTGGCAGCATGGGTCGCAGTGACCACGCCAATTCGCAGGGGGAACCGATGATTTGGTTGCGCACCGCCATTCGCCTCGCCGCCGTGACCGCCGTCGCCGCGGGCAGTCTGGCCCTCACCACCGGGGTGGCGTCGGCCGACGGCACCTATCCCGCCAACGTCCCCGGCTGTGCCGGCGGCATGAACGTCCAGTACTACAACGGGCACGACTGGGTGCAGGGCTACGTCATCTCCACGACGGGCAGTTACTGTACGGTCTACCTCCACCAGTCGAACGGCCGCTGGTCCAGCGCCTACAGCAACGTCAGCGGCGAGGAGCACTACACCCTCCAGCTCCAGGATTCCGGAATCACCTCGTACGTCACCGTGTGCAACTCCGACACCGGTCGGTGCGCCACCAGCGCCTCGTACTGACGGACCAGTGCCGCCGGGGCACGCACCTCGACGGCTTCTCGTCGGTCGTCAATCGTCAGACACGCCCTGAGCGGCTCACGGCGCAGCACCGCGCAGGAATCCGATGGCCGCCTCCACCCCGCAGTCCGTAGGGTCGGCGACATGACCTACATCACCGTCGACCCGGCGACGATCACCCCCGCGATGGCCGCCCAGATCCGCACCTGGCGCGTGGACGAGGACCGCACCTGGCGTTCCGTCGCCCGGGCCGCGACCGACCTGTGGGGCTCCGAGTGGGGCAGCAACCAGATCTACGGCCGCGACCTCTGCGTGGCCGCAGCGACGATCATGGGTGAAGACCCCGACCAGGAGCCATGGAACTGATATGAGTGACGTGGAAAGCTGGGCGGAGGCGCTGAACAGGCTCGAAGCGGGCGAGGACATCGCCTGGATGGAGATGAGCAGTGGGCCGTCGATCTTCATCCGGCTCGCCGGGGAGCGTGACTGCCCGGAGGTCGTGGTCGAGGACGAGTCGGGGTCCATGGTCACGGTGTGCGTCCCGCTCGTGCCGCCGGACGGCTGGATCGCCGAGCACCGGGAACGTCTGCGCGGGGTGATGAACCACTGGGTGCCGCTGCTGTCGGGCTAGGAAACTGCGAAGCGCAGGAAGTCGGCCGGGCCGACTTCCTGCGCTCAGTGGCCGGGTGGGGTCAGGAGTGCGAGGCGCCGATCACGATGTAGGCGGCGACGACGGCGAGGACGGACAGCACCAGGGCGCCGATGACGGCGAAGGCGAGGAGGGCGCTGACGCCGCCTATGGCGTACCAGCCGACCTTCTCGGCGCGTGCGGCCTGGGCCAGTACCTGCTCTTCGTCCTCGTCCTCGGGTGTCATGGTGCGGAGGATATCCGAGGGCTACGACGCGCTGCGGCGGCGGCCTGCCATCCAGACGTAGACGAGGATGCCGGCGAAGAGGAACAGCACACCCTGGTAGACGGCCGCGTACCCGGCGCCGGCCAGCAGCCACAGGGAGAAGGCGAAGGCGCCGAGGCCGAGGACGGCGTCGCGGACGAGTCGGCCGGTGTCGACCTTCTCCGTGGCTCCGCGCACCAGCCAGTAGAGCTGGGCGGCGGTGGAGAGCAGGTACGGCACGGTCGCCGTGAAGGTGGTGACGAGGACGAGCATGTCGAAGGCGCCCTTGGCGCCGCTGGCGAAGTTGAGGACCGTCAGCAGGGAGGCCAGCGCGACGGAGACGACCACGCCGAAGGTCGGCACCCCTCGCCGCTCCTTGGAGAACGCGGCCGGGAAGAGGCCGTCCTTCGCGGCGGCGTACGGCGCCTGGGCGGCCAGCAGCGTCCAGCCGTTGAGCGCGCCGAGCATGGAGACCATCGCCGCGACGGCGATGACGGAGCCGCCCCAGGTGCCGCCGAAGACGGCGTTCACGGCGTCGGAGAAGGGCGCGGTGGAGTGCACGAGCTGGTCGTGGGCGACGGTCCCGAAGACGGCCACCGTGCCCAGCAGGTACACCACGGCCGCGCCGGTGGTGCCGAGGACGCTCGCGCGGCCGACGTTGCGTTCGGGGTCGCGGACCTGGCCCGCGCTCATGGCGGCGGACTCCACGCCCAGGTAGCTGAACAGCAGGATCGCCGCGGCGGCGCTCATGCCGCCCATCCAGCCCTGGCCGCTGGCGTCGAAGGGGCCGAGGTTCTTCGGGTCGAAGAAGAACAGGCCGCCGACCGCGACGAGCGCCAGCGGGATGAACTTGAGGACGGTGGAGACGAGTTGGACGGCCCCGACGTACCGGGTGCCGGCCAGGTTGGCGAGGGCGGGCAGCCACTGGAAGGCGAGGGCGACGGCGATCTCCGTCGCCGGATCGTCGCCGATGGGGACCAGCACCTCCAGGTAGCCGACGGCGGCCACGGCGAGGGCGGCGTTGCTCACCCAGGTGGTGATCCAGTAGGACCAGGCGGAGAGGAACCCGGCGAAGTCGCCGAACGCCTCGCGGGCGTAGACGTACGGTCCGCCGGTGCGCGGGTTGCGGCGGGCGAGTTGGCCGAAGACGAGCGCGAGGGCGATGGCGCCGACGGTGAGCACGGCGAAGGCGACCAGGCTGAGGGTGCCGAAAGGGGCCACGGCGGCGGGGATCATGAAGATGCCGCCGCCGATGATGTTGCCCATGACCAGGGCGGTGGCGGTGGCCAGTCCGAAGCGGCCCGATTTCCCCGTCTCAACGGTGGACGAGGCAGGTGCGGTCGCCGGGCTGGTCTGCATGAGGGTGGTGCGCCTTTCGTGGTGCTGTGGTGCTGTGGTGCCGTGCGTGCTCGATGGAGCGACGACCGCTCATGCTCGGCTGTGTCGGTATCGCCCACCAAATCGCCGGGATTCGTTCGGTTTGCGAGCTGTGTGACCGTAAGACTTGCGGCGGCGAAAGTGCAGGACGGGCACACCTGCGGCGGCCCGTGACCGCGTCCCCCGAATGCGGCGGCCCGTTGCGCCGAGCGGGGGAGATGCCTCACCCGTATGCCCTACCCCGGTTGCGGCGGCGCCCCGCGGATGCGGGTTCGTGTGCCAACCTTGGCGCGGCGCCTCCCCGGTGGGGGCGCCGCCCTGCCCGGTGTTCGGCCCAAGAAGCCGTCCACGGGCGGGGGTTGAGACCTAGTGACCAAGCAGAGGACCACAGATGTCGCTTCGTGGGAAGATCCGCAAGCTCGCCGTCGTCGTCGCCGTGGCCGGTGCCGTCGTCTCCGTGCCGACCACCGCCATGGCGGGCGGCTTCGCGCCGCACCAGTCGTCCGGCCAGAGCCTGGAGTCCGGCTCCGCGGGCGTCGGCCTGTTCGGCCCGCACGCCAGCTGGTTCAACTTCGCCGAGCACAGCGAGAGCGACTGCGGCTGCTGATCTCGCGCCGCCCGCACCACCCGCACCACTCGCACCACCCGCACCACTCGCACCACCCGCACCACTCGCACCACCTGTATGAACCGCACAACCCGAGCCCGGGCGCCGACCAACCGGCCCCCGGGCTCAACGCTGCTCCTCGGCGGCAGGACCGGGCCGGGAAAGCCGCCCCGGCCACCACATGTGCCGGTCCAGGTCCATGGTCAGCGCCGTGACCAGCACCGACCGCACCACCAGCGTGTCCAGCAGCACGCCCAGCGCCACCGCGAACCCGATCTCGGCGAAGGCCACCAGCGGCAACGTCCCCAGGACGGCGAAGGTGCTCGCCAGGATCAGTCCGGCCGAGGTGATCACGCCACCGGTCGCCGACAGGCCCGTCAGCGCGCCCAGCCGGGTGCCGTGCTGGGCGGACTCCTCCCGTACGCGCGTCATCAGGAAGATGTTGTAGTCGATCCCCAGCGCGACCAGGAAGACGAACACGAACAGCGGGAACGCCTGGTCCTCGCCCTGGAAGTGGAAGACGTGCGCGAAGAACAACGAGCTGATGCCCAGCGCCGCCGCGTACGACAGCACCACCGTGGCGATCAGCACCAGCGGGGCGGTGACGGCCCGCAGCAGCACCGCCAGGATCACCAGCACCACGCCCAGCACCAGCGGGATGATCGCCCGGTTGTCGTTGGCGGCCGCCCGTCCGGCGTCCAGGATGACGGCCGTGTTGCCGCCGACCTTCGCGTCCGCGCCGGGGACGGCGTGCACGGCGGCGCGCAGCCGGTCGACGGTGTCCTTGGCGGCCTGGCTGTCCGGGGGGTCGGTGAGCGTGGCCCGGAACAGCGCCCGCCCGTCCCGTACGACCGGGGGCGAGGTGGAGGCGACCCCGGCCGTGGACCGGGCCGCGGCCTGTACGGCCGGAGCCCCGGCGGCGCTGGAGACGACGGACAGCGGCGCGCCCGTCCCGGCGGGGAAGTGCTGCTCCAGCACCTGCTGGCCGACCACCGAGTCGGGCTTGCCGGTGAACGACCCGGCCGAACTGACCCCGCTCGCGTCCAGCGAGACCAGCCCGATGCAGCAGGCCGCCAGCGCCAGCGCCGTCCCGACCCACACCTTGCGCGGCCGCCGGGAGATCCAGGTGCCGACGTGCGCCCAGCGGCCGCTGCGGGTGGGCTCCGGCGTGCCGTACGCGGGCCTGACCGGCCAGAACACCCAGCGGCCGACGATCACCAGCAGCGCGGGCAGCAGCGTCAGCATGGCGATCAGGGCGACGACGACGCCGATCGCCAGCACCGGCCCGAGGCCCCGGGTGGAGTTCATCTCGGCGACGAGCAGGCAGAGCATCGAGGCGACCACCGTCGCCGAGGAGGCGAGGACGGCGGGCCCGGCCCGGTGCACGGCGAAGGCCATCGCCTCGTGCCGGTCCTCGTGCCGGCGCAGCTCCTCGCGGTAGCGGGCGGTGAGCAGCAGCGCGTAGTCCGTCCCGGCGCCGAGCACCAGGACGATCAGGATGCCGGCGCTCTGCGCGTTGACGGTCAGCCCGGCGTGTTTGGCCAGCAGGTAGATGAACGCCTGGGAGACGGTCAGCGCGCCCGCGGCGGAGAGCAGCGGCAGCAGCCACAGCACGGGGCTGCGGTAGGTGAGCAGCAGCAGGACGATCACCACGCTGACGGTGGCGGCGAGCAGGGAGCTGTCGATGCCCGCGAACGCCTTGGCCTGGTCGGCGGCCGTCCCGCCCGGGCCGGTGACGTGCGTGGTCATGCCGTGGCTGTTCGCGGCGGCGGTGCTGCGCAGGGTCTCGACGGCGGGTTTGAGGTCGTTCCAGCCGTTGCTGCCGATGTCGATCGGCACGATGGTCTGCATGGCCTGGCCGTCCCCGGAGAGGACCGGCCCGATCACCGGGCCGGCCACGTGCGGGACGGAGGCGAAGCCCGCAGCCTCCCGGGCGGCCTCGGCCCGGTCCTCGGGGGTGATGCCGGAGGCGCGCTGGTAGACGACGACGGCCTGGGCGGTGTCCACGGGCTGGAAGGCGCGCTGCTCGTCGAGCACCTGGGTGGACTCGGCCTTGCCGGGCAACCAGCTGGACGCCTGGTTGTCCTCGGCGCCCATCAGCTTCCCGGCGAGCGGGCCGAGCGCGACGAGCAGCACCAGCCACAGGGCGAGCACCACCCACTTGCTGCGGCGCCCGCAGGGCAGGGCGGCCAGTTTCCGGGTCGGTGACACGAAGGACCCCCAACGGAGGCGGCAGAGACTCGTTCCAGCCTGCCATCGCCCGCGCCACCCGGCAGCTCAGCCGCTCACCCGCTCAGCACCTCGGCAGCTCAGCACCTCTCCCGCTCAGCCGCTCACCCGCTCAGCAGGATTCGAGGACGCGCGCCCGTTCCCGCAGCTCCTTGAGCACGGCGATGTCCATCGCGTGCCCGGTGCCGTCCCCGCCGTGCTTGCGGTCGGGCGTCTCGACCAGCAGCGGCACCCCGGCCGTCTCCGGGTGCTCGAACAGCTCCCGGAACGGCTCCGCGCCGATCATTCCGGCGCCGATGTTGGCGTGCCGGTCCTTGCGGGCGCCGACCACGTCCTCGGAGTCGTTGGCGTGGATGAGCCGCAGCCGCCCGGGCCCGGCCGCCGAGGCCAGGGCGTCCAGCGCGGCCGTCACCCCGCCGGGAACGGCCAGGTCGTGTCCGGCTGCGAAGGCGTGGCAGGTGTCCAGGCAGACGCCGACCCTGGGGTGCCCGTCCAGCGCCTCGACGTACTCGGCGAGCTCCTCCATCCGCGAGCACAGCGAGCTGCCCTGACCGGCGGTCGGCTCCAGCAGCAGCCAGGGCGCGTCCTCGCCCAGCGCGTTCTGGCCCAGCGCGTCCAGCTCGTCCAGCAGCGGCCGGACGTCGGCCCGCACCTGCGCCATCGCCTCGGCGCGCCGCGAGCCGCCGCCGGGCGCCGTGCCGACGGCGGACCCGGTGTGCAGCACCACGCCCAGCGCGCCGATGGCGTGGCCCCGGCGCAGCGAGTGCCGCAGGGACTCGGCGGAGCGCTCGCGGGTGGCCGGGTTGTCGGAGCCGAAGTTGATCAGGTACGGCGCGTGCACCCAGGCGGGGACGCCCCGCTCGGCGCAGCGCGTACGGAACTCCTCGTCCTGCGCCGGGTTCCCGGGTGGGGTCGCCCAGCCGCGCGGGTTGGCGACGAACACCTGCACCGTCTCGGCGCCCACCGTCTCCGCGTACGCCAGGCCCGTACCGGCGAGGCCCTTGGCGGCCACCGGGACGTGCGCCCCGATCGGGTTGCGGAGGGCGGCGGGCGGTACGGGCGTGGTGCTCATGCCTCCGAGCATGTCACGGGCCCGGGCGACGACCGAACCAACCCTACGGACGCACGCCACGCCGAGCCACCGACGCCCCGTCAGCCCGCCAGCCCAGCCGTAGGCCGTGTCGTTCGGCTCACGCCGGGCGGTCGCCGCCGGGGCACGCACCTCGCCGGCTTCTCGTCGGTCACCAATGCTCCGCAGTGGCTCCCTCCTCGGCACCGCCGATGCACGCACCCCAACGACGCCCGCTGACCCGACGTGAGCCGAACGACACGGCCTGGTGGCGGCCCCACCCGGGCGCCCATAGCGTCGACTCGGCCGCACCCACCGGCCGTCACCACCCGCTCACACGGCGTCCACGACGAGGCTCGCCGGAAAGACAGGTCACCACTCATGCCCACGCGACGGGTCCACCACCTCGCCGCGGCCACCGCCGCCGCCACCGCCCTGACCACCGTCCTCGCCACCCTCGCCGGAGCGGCCCCGGCCGCCGCCTCCGGGGGCACCCTGCACCTCGTCCGCCCCGGCGAATCCGTCCAGCAGGCCGTGGACGCCGCCCGCCCCGGCGACACCGTCCAGCTGCTGCCCGGCACCTACGCGGGCAGCGTGCGCATCACCACCCCCGGCCTGACCCTGCGCGGCTCCGGCCCGGCCAGCGTGATCACCCCGGGGACGGGGACGGAGAACGCCTGCGCCACCGCCGGGCAGGGCCTGTGCGTGCACGGCACCGAGCGGGCCCCGCTGGCCGACGTCACGGTCGAGGCCCTGGCCGTCACCGGCTTCCGCAAGAACGGCATCGACGCGAGCGGCACCACGGGCCTGACCGTCCGGGCCACCTACGTCCACGACAACGCCCAGCAGGGCATCAGCCAGGAGATGTCCACCCGGGCCACGATCGTCGCCAACCGCTCGGTCGACAACGGCCAGTCCGGCGTCTTCCTCGCCAACTACGCCTACCGCGAGGGCGGGGCGCCCGACACCGGCGGCACCGTCGTCGAGGGCAACGAGCTGCGCGGCAACCGGGTCGGCGTCACCGTGCGCCGGCTGCGCGGGCTGGCCGTGGAGGGCAACGAGATGAGCGGCAACTGCGCCGGCGTCTTCGTCGTCGGCGACGAGGGCGTGCCCCGCGCCGGGGACCTCGACGTGCGCCACAACCGGGTGGTGGCCAACAACAAGTACTGCCCGGCCAACCCCAGGCTCGGCGCCATCCAGGGCGCGGGCATCGTGCTGACCGGCACCGAGGATGCCCGGGTCACCGACAACGAGGTGCACGACAACGCGGGAGGCTCCGACTTCTCCGGCGGCATCGTGCTGTTCAAGAGCTCCGTCGGCGTGCCCAACGCCCGGGCCGTCGTCGCCGACAACCACCTCAGCGGCAACGCCCCGGCCGACCTCGCCGACCGCGACACCGGCGCCGACAACTCCTTCCTGCGCAACCGGTGTTCGGTCTCCCAGCCGTCCGGCCACTGCTGACCTGACCTGACACCGCCCCCGACGCCCCCGACCGACAAAGGACCGCCATGACCACCGCCCCCGCCAACCCCCAGGCCGCGATGCGGCTGCGCGAGATCGTCTTCGGCGCCGCCTGCGCCGCGGCCGTGCGCGCCGCCGCCCGCCTCGGCGTCGCCGACGCGCTCGGCGACGACCCGGCCACCGTCGACGAGCTCGCCGCCGCGCTGAACACCGAACCCCGCGCCCTGCGCCGCCTGCTGCGGGCCCTCACCTGCTACGGGATCTTCGCCGAGACCTCCGGCGACCGCTTCGAGCACACCGAGATGTCCCGCCTGCTGCGCGAGGACGCCCCCAACTCGCTGCGCTACATCTCCCTCTGGTGCACCGAGCCGTGGACCTGGGAGGCGTGGCCGAAGCTGGACGAGGCCGTGCGCTCGGGCCGCAACGTCTTCCCCGAGCTGTTCGGCAAGGAGTTCTTCGACTACCTGCACAGCGACGGCGGCGACTCCGCGAAGGTCTTCGACAAGGCGATGACCACCTCCAGCCGCCAGTCCGCCCGTGACTTCGCCGAGTACCTCGACCTCACCGGCGTGGACTCGGTGGTGGACATCGGCGGCGGCCAGGGCCACGTCCTGGCCAGTCTGCTGGAGAAGCACCCGGCCCTGCACGGCACCCTGCTCGACCTGCCCAAGGTCGTCGCCGGCGCCGACCCCCGGCTCCAGGAGGGCGGCGCCTTCTCGGCCCGCGCCCGCCTGGTGCCCGGCGACTGCCGGGTGGACATCCCGGTGCACGCCGACCTCTACATCATCAAGAACATCCTGGAGTGGGACGACGGCAGCACCCGCCGCACCCTCGCCAACGTCGTCCGGGCGGCGCGGCCCGGCGCCCGGGTGGTGGTCGTGGAGAACCTCGTCGACGACAGCCCCTCGATGCGCTTCACCACCGCGATGGACCTCATGCTGATGCTCAACGTCGGCGGCGCCAAGCACTCCGAGGCGAGCATGGTGCGGCTGATGGAGGAGGCGGGCCTGGCCGTCTCCGAGGTCCGCCCGGTCAACCCGTACCTGCACGCCTTCGAGGCCGTCGTCCGCTGACCGACGCCAGTACGGCCGTCGCCGAACGGCCGCCGCTCACTCCCGGGGGAGCGGCGGCCGTTCGGCGTTCGCGGGTGCGCGATGATCAGCGCGGACACGGCGGGCGTCCCATCACTCAGGCTCCACCGCTCAGGCTCCACCGCTCAGGCTCTGCCACTCGGGCTCTGCCACTCACGCTCTGCGCGAGGTCAGCAGGTGGGCGAAGACCACCACGTTGTCCAGGTAGTCCTTCTTCTTCTTGTCGTACGTGCCGCCGCAGGTGATCAGCCGCAGCTGGGCGTCCGGGGTCTTGCCGTAGACCTTCTGGTCGGGGAAGGCGTTCTTGGCGTACGTCTCCACCGAGTCCACCATGAACACCGCGACGGTGCCGTCCGCACGGCTCACCTCCACGGTGCTGCCCGGGACGAGCAGGCTCAGCAGCAGGAAGACCGCCGGGCCCTTGGTGGTGTCCACGTGGCCGGCGACCACGGCGCTGCCGCGCTCGCCCGGGGTGACGCCGTCGCGGTACCAGCCGACGAGGTTCTTGTCGTCCGGCGGCGGCGCGTTCAGCTGCCCGGTGGCGTCGAGCGTCAGCTCGGAGAACGGCGCGTCCACGGCGATCTGCGGGATCCGCAGCCGCGTGGGCGCCGAGCGCTTGAGCACGGGCGCGGCGGGCGCGGCCGGCAGGACGGGCGCGGCGGGGGCGGCGGACGCCGTGGAGACGGCCGCCGGGGGAGCGGCAGGGGCCGCCGTCGGGTCGGCGTCCGGCGAGGTGTCCACCGAGTTGTAGATCAGCAGCAGCCCGACCGCTGCCGCGCCCATCCCGGCGCGCAGCAGCCGGGGCGTTCCGGGGCCGGGACCGGCCATCGTTTCCACCAACCCTTCCGGCGGGGGACGGCCCGCCGCCCCCGGTGCGCCCCGTACGTCGCGGGCGCCCGGAGGCGGCGGAGGTGAGGGGTGGCTCAGGCCATGGCGCCGGAGGTGCGGCGGCCGCGGCGCAGCGCGTACGCGCCGGCCCCGAGGCCGCCGAGCAGCAGCACGGCGCCGGAGGCGAGGCCGCCGCCGGAGACCGCCAGGCCGCCGCCACCGGTGTGCACGCCGCCGTGCGGGGCCTTGTGCTCCTCCTCGCGGCCCTCGCCGCCCTTGGACTCGCCGCCCTTGTGCTCCTCGCCCTTCGACTCGGTGCTCTTGGCTTCGCCGCCCTTGTGCTCGGAGGTGCTCTTGTGCTCCTCGGTGGCCGGGCCGCCGGCCTTCTTGTCGTCCGAGCCCTTCGCGGCGTCGGGCTTGTCCTGCTTCTCCTGCCAGGTGAGGTTCTTGCCCTGGTCCGAGGAGCCGTCGGCGAAGGCCAGGGGAGTACCGACGGTCAGGACGGCGGCGACGGCCGCTCCGGCGAGCAGCGTGCGTGCAGAACGCATGAGGATGATCCTTCCGGCGCGGTGGCCGCGACCGCCGGCAGGGTGCCGGGCAAGGGGACTCGCGGGGGAGGGCGCCTGATCCACCGTCATCCACCGTGAGGCCCGCTGCCACCGGAGCGTGGCGGCACCGGTACGCAGCGTGGGCCCTTCGGGTGGAGTCCCGGGCGTGTTCACCCGGCCGCACCGGCGGTTCGGGTGAAGGGCGCATGAAGGCGGGCACAAGGGCGAGCGCGCACATGGGCCCGCCCCCGGCATCGGCCGGGGGCGGGCCCAGAGGAGAGAGGACGTAGCGGCCTCAGCGGTCCCAGCGGTAGAACTCGCGCGCCATCGCGTCCTTCGGCTCGCGCCAGGTGGCCGGGTCGTACGCCTGGACGAAGGCGGTGAGCCGGTCGCTGACGGAGCGGAACTCGGGGTGCCCGGCGACCTGGGCGACGGCCGGGCCCGGCGGGCGGTCCGCCTCGATCAGGTGCAGGTAGACGTCGCCGAACTGGAAGAGGCTGCGGCCGGTGACGCCGATCAGGTGCGGCAGTTCGCCGCGGTCGGAGTCGGCGAACACCTCGGCGATGTCCGGCGCCGCCTCGGGCTTCATCCGGGCGACGATCAGGGCCCTGTGCACTCCGCTCATCTGGTGCGTGCTCACCGCTCCGCCGCCTTCTTCTCGACCTTCTCCCGGATCAGCTGCATCTGGACGCGGGAGTTCCTGTTGATGTGGTTGACCATGCCGTCGTCGTCCACCGGCGCGGTCGGCTTCATCGCGAAGTCCTGCACCCAGCGCATCTTCGTCCCGGCCGGGACCTCGGCGTACTCCCAGCGGATCTCCATGAACTCGAACGGGCCGGGCTCGACCCGGCGGGCGTTCACCGCGAGCGAGGCCCGGTCGGTGGTGCGCTCGGAGACCCAGCTCCACACCTTGCCGTTCTCGTCCGGGTGCATGGTGAGCCGGAAGCGCACGCTGTCGCCCTCGCGGTCCAGCACCTCCACCGAGGCGTACTCGCTGAAGAGGTCCGGCCAGTTCTCGAGGTCGTTGGTGATCTCCCAGACCAGGTCGAGGGGTGCGTTGATGACGATCTCGTTGTCGGTGTGTCCGGGCATCTCAGGCGCCTGCCTTCACGGAGGAGTTGACGAGGTGGAGGAATTCGGAGGGGGTCTTGGCGGACTCGGCGCCGGCGATGACCTTGAAGCCCTTGCTGTTCTCCAGCTCGCCGACCACGCCGAGCAGTCCGAGCGAGTCGACGCCGAAGTCGTCGAACTGGGCGCCGGGCTGTTCGAGGTCGGCCGGGGCGACGGTGACGCCGGCCCGGGCCTGGATCAGGGCCGCCAGCTCGGAGTAGCCGATGGTGTTGCTCACGGGGTGTCCTTTCGTGGGAGGGGGACTCAGGCGCGCCGGAGCACCAGCGCGGAGTTGGAGCCCATCAGGCCGCGGCTGAGCACCAGCGCGGTGCGCAGCTCGGCCGGCCGGGCGCGGCCGGTGACCAGGGCGAGGTCGTGGCAGACCTCGGTGACGTTGGGGGTCGGCGGCAGCACCCCGTCCTCCATGGCCAGGACGGCCGCCGTCACGTCCAGCACCGGCGCGCCGCAGTAGGCCCGTCCGGTACCGGACTTGGGCGCGGTGACCGGCACCCGGTCGGCGGCCGGGCCGAGCACGTCCGCCAGCGCGAGCGCCTCCGCCCGGTCGGCGTCCGGCACGCCCATCGCGTCCGCGAAGACCACGTCGATCTCCTCGGGCGCGATCCGGGCCTCGTCCAGCGCGGTGCGCATCGCGGCCGCCAGGCCCTCGCGGGAGTGCTCCCAGCGGGAGGCCCCGGTGAAGGTGGCGCCGTGCCCGGCCAGGTACGCCCGTACGGTCGCGCCGCGCCGGCGGGCCGCCTGCTCCTCCTCCAGCAGCAGCATCGCCCCGCCCTCGGCGGGGGAGAAGCCGCACGCCTGCGCGGTGAAGGGCAGATAGGCGCTCTCGGGCTGTTCGGCCAGGCTGAGTTCGGGGTAGCCGAGCTGGCAGACCATCGAGTACGGCGCCAGCGGGGCCTCGGCCGCGCCGGCCACCACCGCGTCGGCGCCGCGCTCGATCGTGCGGGCCGCGTGCGCCAGCGCGTCCAGGCCGCCGGCCTCGTCGCTGGCGACCACCCCGCAGGGGCCCTTGTAGCCGCCGCGGATGGAGATCTGGCCGGTGCTGGCCGCGTAGAACCAGGCGATGGACTGGTACGGGCCGACGAACCTCGGCCCCTGGCCCCAGAGCTGCTGCAGCTCGCGCTGGCCGAACTCGCCGCCGCCGGAGCCCGCCGCCGTCACCACGCCGACGGCGTACGGGTCCTCGGCGTCGGGCGTGAAGCGGGCGTCGGAGACGGCCAGGTCGGCGGCGGCCATCGCGTAGTGCGTGAACCGGTCGGTCTGCACCAGGAAGCGGCTGTCGATCGACGCCTGCGGCTCGAAGTCCCGTACCTGGCCCGCGACTTTGAGCGGCATCGCGGTGCAGCCCTCCCGCGACACGCGGTCGAGGACGCTCACGCCCTGCCTGGTGGCCTTCCAGAAGGCGTCGGCCCCGACACCGTTCGGTGCCACCACGCCCAGGCCGGTGACCACGGCCCGGCGGCCCTGTCGACGTGACGTCATGTGGAACTCACCCCGTTCTGTTGAGCACGACGGCGGACTGGAAGCCGCCGAATCCGCTGCCGACCGAGAGGATGTTCCTCAGCGGCAGCTCCCGCGCGGTGCGCGGGACGTAGTCGAGGTCGCACTCCGGGTCGGGAGTCTCGTAGTTGGCGGTCGGCGGCACGACGCCGTGCGCGAGCGCCAGGGTGCAGGCGACGACCTCCAGCGCGCCGATGGCGCCGAGCGAGTGCCCGACCATCGACTTGATCGAGCTCATCGGCGTCCCGTAGGCGTGGGCGCCGAGCGAGCGTTTGACGGCCGCGGTCTCGTGCCGGTCGTTCTGCTTGGTGCCCGAGCCGTGCGCGTTGACGTAGTCGACGTCGGCGCTGTCGGTGCGGGCGTGGGCCAGGGCCTGGTCGATCGCCCGGGACATCTCCAGGCCCTCGGTGGTCAGGCCCGTCATGTGGTAGGCGTTGCCGAAGGTGGCGAAGCCGCCGATCTCGCCGTAGATCCGGGCGCCGCGGCGGCGGGCGTGCTCCAGCTCCTCCAGCACCAGCACGGCGCCGCCCTCGCCGAGGACGAAGCCGTCCCGGTGGGCGTCGAAGGGGCGGGAGGCGTGCTCCGGGTCGTCGTTGCGCTCGCTGGTGGCCTTGATGGCGTCGAAGCAGGCGACGGTGATCGGCGAGATCGGCGAGTCGGAGGCGCCGGCCACGCAGACGTCGGCGCGCCCCTCCTCGACGGCCTGGAAGCCGTAGCCGATCGCGTCCAGGCCCGAGGTGCAGCCGGTGGAGACGGTCTGCACCGGGCCCTGGGCGCCGACCCGCTCGGCCACCGCGGAGGCCAGGGTGCTGGGCGCGAAGGCCCGGTGCAGCTGCGGCTCGGCCTGGCGGTGGTCCACGTCCCAGCGGGCGCCGTGGGCGCTG
Source organism: Kitasatospora sp. NPDC051170 (assembly GCF_044455705.1). Lineage (NCBI taxonomy): Bacteria > Bacillati > Actinomycetota > Actinomycetes > Kitasatosporales > Streptomycetaceae > Kitasatospora > Kitasatospora sp. NPDC051170. The sequence continues at coordinate 120,103 of NZ_JBITFA010000018.1, forward strand.
ACCAGCGCGTAGTCGTGCTCCAGCCGGGTGGTGCCGCCGACCGCCGTGCCGAGCGAGACGGCCACCCGCCACGGGTCCTCGGCGGCGAGGTCCAGGCCCGCGTCGGCGATCGCCTCGTCGGCCGCGACCATCGCGAACTGCACGTAGCGGTCGGCCCGCTGGACCTCGCGCGGGCCCAGCCCGTGGGCCGCCGGGTCGAAGTCGACCTCGGCGGCGATCCGGGAGCGGAACCCCGTGGGGTCGAAGAGGGTGATGCCCCGGGTGGCGGTGCGGCCGGCCGTGAGGAGGCTCCAGAAGGCCCGCACGCCGACCCCGCCGGGCGCGACCACACCGATCCCGGTGACGGCGACCCGCCGGGTCACCGGGCGACCTCGGCGTGTTCCGGCGGGTCCGCCCCGGCGCCGTCCTCGGTGCTGACGTGCCCCAGGTCCGGGCGCGGCGCCAGCGGGCCGCAGTGGAAGACCATCCGCGCCTCGGTGCTGCCGACGTTGCGGAAGCGGTGGCGCATGTTGATCGGGATCATCAGCGCCTGGTCGGGCCCCAGGGCACTGGTCACCCCGTCGAGGTCCACCTCGAGATCGCCGCTGACGACGAAGACGAACTCCTCGGAGTACGGGTGGTAGTGCTCCCTGATCCGCTCCCCGGGCCTGATGATCGCCAGGCCCATGAAGCCGCTGGTCGCGCCGCAGCTGGGCGGGGTGAGCATCGTGCGCAGTTCGGCGCCGTGGCGGCGGTTCTCCGGGGCCTCGTCGAGGTCGACGATCCGTGGGTACTGCGTGGTCATGGTCTGTCTCCTTCGGTGGAGCCGGGGACGCTCAGGACTCCTGCGAAACGCGGTCGGTGAGCGGGTTCATGGCGCGGGCCGCGAGGAAGGCGCTCAGGCCCGCGACGCTGCGCAGGTCGCCCGCCGGGCCCAGGTCGAGCAGCGCGGCCAACGCCGTGGCCTCCCGCTCCCCGGCCACGCCCAGGGCGGCCGCCGGATCGGCCTCGGCCGGCACCCGCAGGTCCGCCAGGCGCACCACCACGTCCTCGCGCTGGAAGACGGTGCTCCCCGCGACCGGCCCGGTCGGGTCGGCGGTGGCCAGGTTGTCGTACGTGGCCAGCAGCTCGGCGACGGCCTGGCCCAGGCCCGGGCGCACCGGGTAGAGCACCGCGTGGCGGTGCAGCCGCCCGGAGGCCGGGGCGCTGGCGATCGCCTGGTGCTTGGCCGGCAGCGCGGCCTTGGCGAAGAACGCCCGGGCGGACTGCGGGTCGCCCAGCTGCCGGTGCTCCTCCAGGTACGGGTTGATCTCCTCCTCGACGGCCCGCACCTCCGGCTGCATGGCCACGTGCCGCAGCGCGTCGCCCAGGCTGCCGGTCACCTCGACGGCGCGCACCACCCGGTTGCCGTGCAGGAACAGCGAGGTCCGGCGCAGCCGGGTCTCCTCGTCCACCACGGCCTCGGGCGAGGCGTAGTTCGACAGGATGCGCGCCACCTCGGGCTCGCTGCCCGGCTTGACGGTGAAGGTCAGCGCGTGACGCACCACGCCGTCCGGGCCCGGGTCGGCCTTCGGCGGGCCGGCCGGCGCGCCGTGGTCGGCCTTCGGCAGGCCCGGCGGGACCTCCATCGGGGCGCGGGTGCCGGTGGAGCCCGCCGCGGAGGTCTGGCGCAGGACGGCGTAGCGCAGCGAGCGGAAGTTGTCGCTGACGCAGCCGTGCATCGGCTTGACCATCTCGCGGTGGGCCGGGCTGTCCACCCATCGGAGGAAGGTCTCCTGGTCCTCCCACTCGCTGGTGATCAGCCACTGGCGCGGGTCGTTGATCGACTGGCACAGCTGGTCGCTGACGTGCCCGGGCACCGAGGCCACCTGGTGGCGCAGTTGCTCGTAGACGTCCAGGAAGCGCTGCTGGGCGCCGTCCTGGATCTCCAGCATCAGCACCACCCTCAGCCGGTTGTCGGTCTCGGCGGTCTGCTGGTGCTGGGGTTCGGAGAGGGTAGTCATGATCCACTTTCTGCTGCTGGGCCTGCTCTGGGCGCGTTGACTGCTGCGCTCGATCGTCATCGCCCCGTAAGGGGGCCCGCGAGATTTGCGGGCCATCCGGGCGAAGGGGCGGCGCAAGGCCCCCCGGGCGGGGGATGCAAGAGCGGGGCCCCGGGGGAGCGGGCCCGTCGAGTGCGGCCCCGAGCCCCCCGGCCGGGCCGCGGAATCCCCGTACAGGGTGGAGCAATTGATGAATCCGAAGGTTGACGACCAGGTGCCGGTCCTGATCGTGGGCGGCTCGCTGGTCGGGCTGTCGGCCTCGCTGTTCCTCGGCCGACTGGGTGTCAGGCACCTGCTGGTCGAGAAGCACGCCGACACCTCGCACCACCCGCGCGGACGCGGAAACAACGTCCGCACGATGGAGCTCTACCGCACGGCCGGGATCGAGCCGGCGATCCGCGAGGCCGCCTCGGTGCTCGCCCCGAACCACGGCATCCTCCAGGCGCCCTCGCTGACCGGCGAGGAGCAGGAGTGGCTGTTCCGGGAGATCGACCCCGGCGGGCGCCTGGCGAGGTTCAGCCCCACCGCCTGGTGCCTGTGCAGCCAGAACGACCTCGAGCCGGTGCTGCTGCGCGCCACCCGCGACCTGGGCGCGGACGTGCGCTTCGCCACCGAGCTGGTCTCCTTCGAGCAGGACGAGGAGGGCGTCACCTCGGTGCTGCGCAGCCGCGAGTCCGGCGAGGAGCGGGTGGTGCGCTCGGAGTACCTGATCGCGGCGGACGGCCCGCGCAGCCCCGCCCGCGAGCGCCTGGGCATCGGCCTGAGCGGCCAGGGCGAGCTGTTCCACAACGTCAGCATCACCTTCCGCGCCAAGCGGCTGGCCGAAGTGGTGGGCGACCGGCACTTCATCGCCTGCTACCTGACCAACCCCGAGGCGGACGGCGCCCTGCTGCCCGTGGACAACCACGAGGAGTGGGTCTTCCACGCGCCCTGGCACCCCGAGCACGGCGAGCCGCTGGAAGCCTTCACCGACGAGCGCTGCGAGCGCCACATCCGTACGGCCGTGGGCCTGCCGGAGCTGGACGTCGAGGTGACGGGCCGGGCGCCCTGGCACGCCGCCGAGCGCGTCGCCGACCGTTACGGCGCCGGGCGGGTCTTCCTCGCCGGGGACTCCGCGCACGAGATGTCCCCGACCGGCGCGTTCGGCTCCAACACCGGCATCCAGGACGCCCACAACTTGGCCTGGAAGCTCGCCGCCGTCCTGTGCGGCTGGGCCGGGCCCGCCCTGCTGGAGACGTACGGGCAGGAGCGCCGGCCGGTGGCCCGGGTGACCGGCGAGCGCGCCTCGGCCCGTTCCGCCGAGCACAGCCACCCCGGCTACGCGGTGGTGCCGGGCGTGGGCCGCCAGGCCGGGGTGCTGGCGGTGGCGCTCGGCTACCGCTACCCGGTGGGCGCCGTGGTCGGCACCGACCCGGCCGGGCCCGTCGTCCCGGAGCAGTTCGAGTCGGCGGGCGAGCCGGGCAGCCGCGCCCCGCACCAGTGGCTGCAGCGCGCGGGCGTGCGGCTGTCCACCCTGGACCTGTACGAGCAGGCGATGGTGCTGCTCACGGGCCCCGGCGGCGCCGCCTGGCAGCAGGGCGCCCGGCGGGCCGCCGACCGGCTGGCCGTACCGCTGGACGCCTACCGGATCGGCGACGGCGCCGAGGACGACCTGGCGCCGCAGGAGGGCACCGACTTCGCGGAGCTGCACGGGATCGGCCCGCAGGGTGCGGTGCTGGTGCGCCCGGACGGCTTCGTCGCCTGGCGCTCGCAGGGCCCGGGGCAGGACCCGGAGGCGGAGCTGACGGGTGTGCTGCGGAGCATTCTGGACCTGTAGGGGGCGCATGCGGACGGGCCCGCCGGTCGCGATGACCGGCGGGCCCGTCCTGTGTCAGGCATCGGTGATGTCAGTGACCGCCCGCGTCGACCACCTCGACGTCGGCGACCTGGCGCTCGATCTCCTCGGCCGGCAGCGCGACCCGGATCGCCCAGTAGTAGATGGCGAGGGAGAACACGACCACGATGCCCAGGTCGTACCACATCGGGATCCGGCCGGTGCCGTTGCCGAAGCCGCCCTGCCAGGAGAGCAGGCCGAGGCCCAGCAGGTAGACCGGCAGCCACTGGGCGGCCTTCCAGTTCAGCCGCGGCGCGTTCGGCAGGCGCTTGGCGATCGCGTACGCCGCGTAGCCGCCGAGCAGCCCGTAGCCGAGCAGGATCGCGATGCCCAGGCGGAACAGGGTGTCCCAGCCGGCCCAGTAGATGATCAGGCTGGCGACCGCGAAGGCGACCGGGGAGATCAGCCCGCCCAGCGGCAGCCGGTAGGAGCGCTCACGGTCGGGCAGCCGGCGGCGCAGCGCGCCGAAGGCCAGCGGGGCGCCGGCGTACATCAGCACGCTGGCGGAGGTGATGAAGTTGACCAGCTGCTGCCAGCTCGGGAAGGGCAGGAAGCAGACCACGCCGGTCACGAAGGAGAGGATCAGGCCGACCCACGGCACGCCGTTCCTGTCCAGCTGCTCGAACTTCTGGGGCGCGTAGCCGTTGCGGCTCAGGCCGTAGGAGATGCGCGAGGTGGAGGTGGTGTAGATCAGGCCGGTGCCGCCGGGGGAGATCACCGCGTCGACCTTCAGCACGTAGTACAGCCAGCCGAGGCCGACCAGGGTGGCCAGACCGGCGAAGGGGCCGTCGATGCCGGGGAAGTCGAGCTTGTCCCAGCCGTTGGCGAAGGCGGTGACCGGCAGGGCGCCGATGAAGACCACCTGGAGCAGGGTGTAGATCAGGGTGCCGATGGCGACGGAGCCGAGGACGGCCCGGGGGATGTCGCGCTTCGGGTTGCGGCTCTCACCGGCGATCTGGATGGCCTGTTCGAAGCCCAGCAGGGCGAAGATGATGCCGCTGGTGCTGATCGCGGCGAGGACGCCCTTGGCGCCGAACGGGGCGAAGCCGTGCGAGGTGAAGTTGGAGCCGTGGAAGCTGGTGATCGCCAGCATGAAGATCGTGAGCAGAGGAACGAAGATCTTCAGCCAGGTGGCGATGTTGTTGGTCCGGGCGAGGACCTTCACGCCGAGGAAGTTGACCGCGACGAAGACCGCCATCAGCGCGGTCGCGGCGATGAATCCGCTGGTGGTGAGGGTTTTGTCGGCGTTCTGCAGCCCGCCGAATCCGGGGACGTCCTTGGCGTACCCGATCATGGCCTCGACCTCGATCGGCGCCACGGTGGCCGCCTGGAGCCAGGAGAACCAGCCGAAGGACATGCCGGCCAGGCCGCCGAAGGCGTAGTGCGGGTAGCGGGCGGTGCCGCCGGCGACGGGGAAGAGCCCGCCGAGTTCGGCGTGGACGAGCGCGAGCAGCACGATCGCGACCGCGCCGATGCCCCAGGAGATGACGGCCGCGGGACCGGCGGTGGTGACGGCGCTCTTGGCGCCGAAGAGCCAGCCGGAGCCGATGATCGAGCCGACCGAGGCCCACATCAGGCCGATGAGGCCGACGTGGCGCTTGAGCGAGCGGTGGGTGGTTCCCGGCGTGGAGCCGGTGCCCTGGCCCGGCGGCGAGATCTGGTAGAGGTCAGCCATGAGGGTTCTCTCTGTAAGTGGGGGCTCCGGGGTGGGCGGAGCGCGGAGAGTTGCCACACAGTAGGGCTATTCATAGACCTATGCACAGGGTTCATTACTGAATGTTTACTTTCTTTCCCGGACATTCTCCCTGGTAGGGGGCGTTCTGTATTTCGGCGCATTACGTAACCGACGGGTAAGTCCAGCATTTGAGAGGGAATTGAGCTTCGGGCGGCCGGCGGGCACCATGGGGGCCCGAATCGGAACATGGATATGGCGCTATGGGTATGGCCATGCGCGGGCACCCGTCCGATCCGCCCACCCGGGCGGGCGCGCTGTGGTCGCCGCCGTCGAACGGGCGTGCTGTCGTTGGGCTCATGAGCACACCGCGCACCGCCCTGGCCGCCGCCCTCCTCGCCGCGCTCTCGTTCGCGGTCATAGCCACGCCCGCCTCGGCCGCGCCGGGGCACCGGCGTGACGTCACCGCCGAGCAGTGCCGCTCCGCCGGGGGTGAGGTGCAGGGCGCCGGCTACTGCGTGGGCGGCGAGGGCGAGGATGCCTGGGGGCAGCCGATCGACGGGCAGGGCGTCAACCCCAACCCCCGCCCGGGCTACGAGGATTGACGAACCGTCACGGCACCGGACGCAGGGTCACCGGGGCCGGGGTCAGGGCCCGCAGCACCAGGTCGACGCGCACCTTCGCGGCCCCCGCGCGGTGCAGGGCCGCCGCCACCGCCCGTAACTCCTCGGGCCCGGTGCAGGCCAGGTGCAGCTCCAGGTCCGCGTCGCCGGCCAGTGCCAGGCCGCCCTGGACGGCCGGGAGCTCGGCCGCCAGGCGGTCGAAGTCCAGCGGGACGGGCCCGTAGCTGATCCGGGCGACGGCCCGCAGGGAGCGGACCTGCCCGGGTACCCGTGGCTCGGGGTCGGGCTCGTCTCCGCCCGGGAGCAGCCGGAGGGCGGTCACCGGTGCTGGAGCTGTGCGGTCGGGGCGGCGGTGACGGCGGTGACGGGGGTCGTGACGGGGGCGGCGACCAGGCGCGGGTCCAGCACCAGGGCGTCGACGCCGAGCGGCGCGACCAGGGAGCGCAGTGCGGGCTCGGCGAGCTCGGTGTGCGCCTGCTCAGGGCCGAGCAGGGCGGCGAGGGCCTCGGGGCTGGAGAAGCCGACCGCGCAGCGGCGGCCGTCGCGCAGGCGGAAGAGGCGGAGAGCCGTGGTGCCCCCGTGGGCGGAGGTGGTGACCGGAACGTGCCAGACGACGCGGGCCATGCGGGTGCTCCCGGGTGGGTGGGGTGGTGCTGCCTGTCGGAACCGCTCAAGCGACTGCTGAGTCGACGCTAGGCCGCCGGGAGGCTCCCGTCGCCGGTCCTGACGCGGTGTTGACCGGATGGGGTGACGTGTTGACGCAGCCCTGACGCCCCCGGCGCCCGATTGGACTGAACCGCTCCCTGCCCTTCCTCAAACAACCCTTTCGAGTGGTCGGCCCCCGGGGCGGAGCGGGCCGGAGACCCGTTTTCCCACGGGCTGAGACGCTCCGGGGCGGGGGGAGGTGGAGCTCGGGGCCCGGGACGAGATATCTTGACGTCAAGACGTTGGAGACGTGAAGCGGAGTACCGATGACTGACTCGACCATCATCTATACGCACACCGACGAGGCTCCGGCCCTGGCGACCTACTCGTTCCTGCCCGTGGTCCAGGCGTACGCCAGGACGGCGGGCGTCCGGGTGGAGACCCGCGACATCTCCCTGGCCGGGCGCATCATCGCCACGTTCCCGGAGCGTCTGACCGAGGACCAGCGCATCGGCGACGCCCTCGCCGAGCTGGGCGAGCTCGCCAAGACCCCGGGTGCCAACATCATCAAGCTGCCGAACGTCTCGGCCTCCGTGCCGCAGCTCAAGGCCGCGATCGCCGAGCTCCAGGCCCAGGGCTACGCCCTGCCGGACTACCCGGACGACCCGCGGACCGACGAGGACAAGGACGTCCGCGCCCGCTACGACAAGATCAAGGGCAGCGCCGTCAACCCGGTCCTGCGCGAGGGCAACTCCGACCGCCGCGCCCCGCTGTCGGTCAAGAACTACGCCAAGACCCACCCGCACCGCATGGGCGCGTGGACGGCCGATTCCAAGACCAACGTCGCCACCATGGACGCGGACGACTTCGCGAGCACCGAGAAGTCCACCGTGATCGCCGCCGACGGCGCCCTGCGCATCGAGCTGGTCGGCGAGGACGGCACCACCACCGTGCTGCGCGAGAGCGTCCCGGTGCTGGCCGGCGAGGTCGTCGACGCCTCGGTCATGCGTGCCGCCGCCCTCAACACCTTCCTGGCCGCGCAGGTCGCCCGCGCCAAGGCCGAGGGCGTGCTGTTCTCGGTGCACCTCAAGGCCACCATGATGAAGGTCTCCGACCCGATCATCTTCGGCCACGTCGTGCGCGCCTTCTTCCCGAAGACCTTCGCGAAGTACAGCGAGGTGCTCGTCGCCGCCGGCCTGAACCCGAACAACGGCCTCGGCGGCATCCTCGCCGGCCTCGACGACGTGCCGCACCTGGGCGCCGAGATCAAGGCGTCCTTCGAGGCCGAGCTGGCCGAGGGCCCGGCCCTGGCCATGGTCGACTCCGACAAGGGCATCACCAACCTGCACGTGCCGAGCGACGTCATCGTCGACGCCTCGATGCCGGCCATGATCCGCACCTCCGGCCACATGTGGGGCCCGGACGGCCAGGAGGCCGACACCCTCGCCGTCCTCCCGGACCACAGCTACGCGGGCGTGTACCAGGCCACCATCGACGACTGCCGCGTCAACGGCGCCCTCGACCCGGCCACCATCGGCTCCGTCCCGAACGTCGGCCTGATGGCCCAGGCGGCCGAGGAGTACGGCTCCCACGACAAGACCTTCGAGATCGCGGCCGCCGGCACCGTCCGCCTGGTCGACGCCGAGGGCAACACCGTCCTGGAGCAGGCCGTCCAGCCCGGCGACATCTTCCGCGCCTGCCAGACCAAGGACGCCCCGATCCAGGACTGGGTCAAGCTGGCCGTCACCCGCGCCCGCGCCACCGGCGACCCGGCCGTCTTCTGGCTGGACGCCGAGCGCGCCCACGACGCGGTGCTCATCGAGAAGGTCGAGCGGTACCTGCCGGAGCACGACACCACCGGCCTGACCATCGAGATCAAGACCCCGGTCGAGGCCACCAAGTTCTCGCTGGAGCGCATCCGCCGCGGCGAGAACACCATCTCCGTCACCGGCAACGTGCTGCGCGACTACCTGACCGACCTGTTCCCGATCCTGGAGCTGGGCACCAGCGCCAAGATGCTGTCGATCGTCCCGCTGATGGCGGGCGGCGGCCTGTTCGAGACCGGCGCCGGCGGCTCCGCCCCGAAGCACGTCCAGCAGCTCGTCAAGGAGAACTACCTGCGCTGGGACAGCCTGGGCGAGTTCTTCGCGCTGGCCGCCAGCTTCGAGCACCTGGCCACCACCACCGGCAACGCTCGCGCCAAGGTGCTGGCCGACACCCTCGACCGCGCCACCGGCACCTTCCTCAACGAGGACAAGTCGCCGAGCCGCCGCCTCGGCGGCATCGACAACCGCGGCAGCCACTTCTACCTGGCCACCTACTGGGCCCAGGAGCTGGCCCAGCAGACCGAGGACACCGAGCTGGCCCAGGCGTTCGCGGGCCTGGCGGAGACGCTGGCCTCGCAGGAGCAGGTCATCGTCGACGAGCTGATCGCCGTCCAGGGCTCGCCCGTCGACCTCGGCGGCTACTACCAGCCCGACCCGGCCAAGGCCGCGGCCGTGATGCGCCCCTCGAAGTCCTTCAACGAGGCGCTCGCCAACCTCGGCTGACCGTAGCCGAGCAGAGCCGCCGCAGGCCCCGGGTCCCCTTCACGGACCCGGGGCCTGCGGCGTTTCGCGCTCAGAGGGTGAGGAGCAGCGCCCCGGCCGCCAGCAGGACGGCGGCCATGTGCACGCGCGGGCGGGTGAGGGCGGTGCCGACGGCCTCGCGCAGCAGGGCGTACGGGCCGTGGGCGAGGAGGGGGTCGGCGGCGAGGACGTGGGCGGGGGCGCCGGCGCGGCGGGCGGCGAGGGCGGAGCGGGCGGTGTGGAAGCCGCTGGTGATCACCGTGCAGCGGTAGCCGGGGCGTTCGGCGGCCATCAGGTCGGCGGCGAAGCGCAGGTTCTCGACGGTGTTGACGGCCCGCTCCTCGCGCCGTACGCGCTCGGGCGGGACGCCCCGGGCGATCAGGTAGCGGGCCATCGCGGCGGCCTCCGTGCAGTCCTCGTGGCGGCCCTTGCCGCCGGTGACCAGCACCAGCGGCGCGTACCCGGCGGCCTCCTCGGCGGCGAGACGGGTCAGTGCGGCGTCCAGTCGGGCGGTCAGGGCCGGTCCCGGCTCGCAGCCGACCAGGGCGGCGCCCAGCACCACCAGGTAGTCCGCGCCCTCCGGCACCGGGCGGCGCTGCCCGCGCAGGGCGGAGCCGAGGAAGCCGAGCAGCCGGAGCAGGACGTACCCGGTGAGCAGGGCGGCGGGCAGGAGCAGGACGTGCATATCCCCTCGAACGCCTGCGGCGGAGCCCCCGTTCCGGGGCCGGAACGGGGGCTCTGTGAGGTATCTCGCGTGCGTGCCGGCAGGCCGGTCAGCCCGCGTCGGGGGCCGGGCGGCGGCCGCCCCGGTTGAGCGAGGCCAGGTAGGCGTTGTACGCCTCCAGCTCCGCGTCGCCCGAGCGCTCCTCGGCGCGGTCGGCCCGGCGGGCCTGGCGCTGCTCGGAGCGCATCCACTGGTAGACCAGCGCGATCAGCACGATCGCCGTCGGGATCTCGCCGAAGGCCCAGGTGATGCCGCCGGCGAGCTTCTGGTCCTCCAGGAGGTCCGTCCCCGGCGGGGCCATGTCCACGGTGAAGGTGGTCACCAGCGGGTGGCTGGCCATCATCACCGCCACGCCGAAGAAGGCGTGGAAGGGCATCCCCATGAACAGCTCGATGATCCGCATCACGTGGCCGGGGCGGTTCGGGCCCGGGTCCACGCCCATGATCGGCCAGAAGAACACCAGACCGGTGGCCAGGAAGTGCACCATCATGAAGATGTGCCCGGCGCGGTACTGCATCAGGAAGTCGAAGAGCGGGGTGAAGTAGACCCCGTACAGGCTCGCGATGAACAGCGGGATGGTGAACGCCGGGTGCGAGATCACCTTCACGTAGGTGCTGTGCAGCAGCGCCACCAGCAGCTCGCGCGGCCCGCGCGGCCGCCCCTTGCCGGCCGGGCGCAGCGCGCGCAGGGCCAGGGTGATCGGGGCGCCGAGGAGCATCAGGATCGGCGTCAGCATGGACAGCACCATGTGCTGGATCATGTGCGCGCTGAACAGCACCATGCCGTAGTCGTTCAGCCCGGTGCAGGTGACCAGCACCATCGAGCCGATGCCCGCCGCCCAGGCGACGACCCGGCCGACGGGCCACTTGTCGCCGCGCCGGTAGAGCCGTACGGCGCCCGCCAGGTACAGCCCGAGGGCCGCCAGGCCGGCGAGCAGGAACACCCAGTCCGGGGACCACGTCCACACGTTGGAGAGCGTGAACGGGCCCGGCCGGGTCATCCCGCCGTGGTGGTGCATGCCTGACATCCCGTCGCCCATCGGCGAGTCCTGCTTTCCGTCCCATGGGCCCGCTGGGGGGTCCGGTTCGCCCGTTTTGCTTGGCATACAGCCTAGGTCGGCCTTACCCCGGGCCCTGTCACCGCCCCCCTTCCGTTCAACCTTGTACGGGTGGTAGGGGCCGTGCGCACCGGCGGTCCCGCCGCCGGTGCGCACGTGGGCTCAGCCCGTCGGGCCCAGGCGGGACCAGTTGTCGGACGGGTCGTCCGCGTTCGGGGTGCCGTGGCCCGCGGCGCCCTGCGTCCACCACCGGGCCTTCCAGTAGTAGCCGCCGTAGGAGACCACCGTCCGGGTGACGCCGGTCGGGTCCCCGGCCACCACGGCGGTGCCCGGGGCGAGGCCGCTGTTCCTCGGCTCGGCCACGAAGCCCGCGTACGAGCTCAGGCTGAACGAGGCGCCGTCCTTGGGCGGGCCGCCGGTGAAGGCGTTGCCCTGGGCGTCGAGGAGCCGCCACCACTGGCCGTTGCTCCAGTCGCAGTCACGCACGGTGAGGCTGGCCAGTTTCCGGTCGGCGCCCAGGCACTGGTCGTGGCCACCGGTGGAGCTCTTGATCCGGAACCAGCCCGGGCCGCCCTCCTCGGTGACGTTCCAGAGCTGGTTGGTGTTGCCGTTCTGCGAGTCGACCAGGTGGGCGGTGTTCCAGTCGCCCGGGTGGTCGAGGACGTTGGCGCTGACCACGTCCTGGACCTTCCACAGGTCGCCGGTCTTCCACAGGGCGAACGGGGCCATGACCGGGTTGTACGTCCGGGCGGGGTCCCAGGGCTCGGCCTGGCAGTCCGAGGCGCCGGTGGCGCCGAGGGTGGCCGGGGTGGTGCCCTTGCGGGCGTCCTGGGCGAGGCCGTACTCGGTGCCGTTCACCTTGATCTTGAAGTTCGCCGGTCCGGTGATCGGCAGGTAGTACTTGATGCCGATGTCCCGGACCTTCCCCGGCGGCAGGTCCTCGCAGTAACCGAGGGTGATCGTCACCCGGTGGAAGTCCGCCTTGAGACCGCCGACGTTCGGGCCCGTGCGGCCCGGCGCCACCGCGCCCGTCATCTCGTGCCAGCCCTCGTCCTTCAGCAGCGGGGGAGCGGAGGCCGGGATGTCGAAGGAGACCTCGGTGCCGGCGGGCAGGGTCCGGCCGGTGTTGTTGGTGATCCGCAGCTTGGGCTGCATCGGCCACAGGTTCTTGTCGTCGGTCGGGAACTCGGCCAGCTCCACCTTGACGTCCACGGTCTGCGAGGGCAGCGCCTGGCCGCTGCGCGTCGCGCCCGGCGCGCCGGAGCCGCGCAGGGTCTGGTCCAGCAGGGTGGTCATGTCGTAGCCCATGCCCCACTCGCCGTTGGGGCGCTTGGTGTAGTCGCCGCCGAGCTCCCAGATCATCGCGCCGCCGATGCCGTTGTCGGCGATGTACTGGGCCTTGGCCTTGATCGACTGGTCGTCCTCGGTGGAGATGAACACCTTCTTGGCGTCGTTCCAGAGCCAGGTCGACTGGGTGGCCGGGTCGAAGTTGCGCTCGTAGCCGGCGACCTGCTGGTTCGAGGCCAGCCGGTAGTCCCCGAGGTACCCGGGCCTGATGCCGTCCTGGAGGTTCCGGGCGTGCCACAGCGGGTTGGAGCCGGCCCCGACCTCGCCGCCCATGACGTCGGTGTCGTGCCAGATGTTGTCGACGCCCGTCGCGCCGTTGCCGCACTTCTGGGCGGTCCCGGTGCCTGGCCGGCACTTGGACTGGTCGCCCTCGGCGGTGCCCCAGAGGCCCTTGGTCCCGCCGGTGACGCCCTGCCAGCCGCGGGTGTAGTACGGGACGCCGATGTTGATGCGGCCGGGCTGCAGCGCGCCCCGGTAGTAGTGGTACGCCCAGTCGGTGTTGAAGTAGCCGGTCTTCTGGTAGTCCTTCGTGTTCGGGCCGGTGTCGTCGTAGATCCCGGCCGCCGCCATCTCGTTGTCCCGGCCGCTGTCGTACAGCGGGGCCTGCGGGCCGACGTAGCTGTTCCACGAGCCGTGCAGGTCGTAGGACATCACGTTGACGAAGTCCTGGTACTGCAGCGCCTGCTGGTTGCCCTCGCCGCGCACCAGGTAGCCGGAGGAGGAGGCGGCGGAGGTCAGCAGGAAGTAGCGGCCCTTGGAGGAGCCGGACTGGTCGAGCCGGCCGCGCAGGGTCTTCATCAGCGCCGTGTACCCGGCCTGGAGGCCGGCCCGGCGCGGGTTGGCGACGCCCTGGTCGTCCGGGTTGCCGGAGTTCTGGAGGGAGGACGGGTACTCGTAGTCGATGTCGACGCCGTCGAAGCCGTACTGGTTCAGGAAGGCGACGACGGAGTCCGCGAAGGTGTCGATCCCGGCCTGGTTGACGCTGCCGTCTCCATTGGTGGCCATGGAGTAGAAGCCCTGCGTCTTGGCCCAGCCGCCCACCGAGATCAGGGTCTTCACCTGCGGGTGCTGGCGCTTGTACCGGGTGAGCAGGTTGAAGTGGCCCTGGTACGGCAGGGACGGGTCCATCTCGGCGCCCGCGACCCCGGGCCAGGTCGCCTTCGTCGCCTCGTCGCCGACGGCGATCCGGTTGTCCGGACCGACGGAGGCGAAGGCGTAGTTGACGTGGCTGACCTTCGACCACGGGATGTTCTTGACGAGGTAGCGGGGCTGGCCGTCGTCGCCGGTGCGCCAGCCGGTGAAGTAGCCGATCACGCGCTTGTCCCGGCCCCCGAGCCACTCCCGGCCGTCGGCGTCGTAGACGTCGCAGTAGCGGGCGCCCGGGCTCGGGGTCATCCCGTCCGGGCGGCAGTCTCCGGAGGCGGCGGGCTTGGCCCGGCGGTCGTCCGGGGTGGTGTCGACCGGGTCACCCGCGTTCGTCGCCGAGCCGACGGGGGACTCGGCGCAGTCCACCTGGGCGACGCGCGAGCCGTCGTCGGCGCCGGTGATCGCCAGGCACTTCTGGGTGGCCTGGTTGCGCAGCCACGTCCCGGCGCGGTTCCACTTCTGGTTGGCGTTCGGGCCGCAGCCCCACTGCTGGACGGCGCCGGTGGGCATGTCGACGTCCAGGCACCTGCCGCTGCCGGTGTTGACCACCCGGGCCTGGTCGTCGAGCGTCCACTGCTGGCTCTTCGCGCCGGCGCAGCCGCGCTGCTGCGCCTTGGCGCCGTCGGCCTGGCTGCTTCCGGGGTCCACGTCGAGGCACCGGTCGGTGACCATGCTGCGGATCTCGCCGGGGCCGATGGCCCAGTCGCGGTAGTCCGAGCTGCGCCCGCCGGGCTGGCCGCTCGAGGGCGGGGGCGTGGTGAACGCGTTGTGGCCGATGATCTGGTCGATCAGCTCGCCGCCCGGATAGTCCATCATCAGGACGCCGGTGCGCCAGGCGTGGGGCTGGTTCTTGAAGTAGTCCCAGGCCCAGTGGTTGACGCCCCAGGTACCGCCCAGGCCGCCGGCGACGGTGTACGGGTAGGCACCCGCGCTGGACCCGGACAGGTAGTTGAAGTAGAGCGCGGTCCGGTCGATGTCGGAGGCGGTGACGGCCAGGTGCTGGCGGACCTTCTCCCACTTGGTCTTGATGGCCATGATGCTGGAGACGTCGTAGTCGTTCTGGACGTAGTCGTCCCGCGCGGCCGACTTCAGGCCCCACTCGCCGTACAGGCCGCCGTGCGGGCCGCGGTAGTTGTTGAACACGATCCGTCCGCGGACGTCACCGAGCCGCGGGGCGTCGGCGGACTGGCCGCGGGTGACCGACGGCGTCCAGAAGTACTGCTTGTAGCGGTCGACGTACTTCTGGAACTCGTCGCCCATCAGCTGCTGGATCTCGCCCGAGTCCATCGGCACCCGCTTGGGCAGACGCGGGCCGCAGGGACGGCCCGTACCGGCGATGCCGCAGTCGTCCGCGGGGTCCGGCCAGACCGTCTTGTAGACGGTGTTCTCGACCTTGAGGTTGAACAGCACCGTCTCGGTCGGGTGGGCGGCGAGCCACTTGGTGAGCGGGGCGAGGACCCCGGAGCCGAGGGCCTCGTGCTGGCTCATGCCCGAGTGCCAGAGCCAGAGCTTGTCGTCCGGGTTGTCGCCGTCGGGGTCGACCCGGACGTCGAGGGCCCGCAGGCCCGCGTTCAGCTGGTCCGTCAGGGAGGTCTGCTGGTCGGTGTTCCACTCGTGGGTGGTGGTCGCGTCACCGCCGTAGTGGGACATCGTCTCGTGCGAGCCGGGGATCGACAGCGAGCCCAGTGGTGTGGAGTCGGCGATGCCGCCCATCCAGTCCGGGTTGGACGTGGTCCGCAGGCTCTCGTAGTACGGCCAGCCGTAGGAGAGGCCGGTCGGCGCGGCGGCGGCCTGCTGTGCGGGCGTCGCGAGGAGCTGGACGAACGCGGCGAGCAGGGCCGTCGACAGCAGGGCCGCCAGGGTCCGCCTTCTTCGGTGGGGTGGTGCGGGGGTGCGCACGGAGGTGTCCCTTTCCGGCGGCTCGCGGGCGGAGCCGTCCGGGGCGATCTCACCCGAGGGGCGTTGACGCCGTGTCGACGTCGCGTGAACGGGGGCGTCGACGGGTGCGGCCTGTCGACCGTGGCCGGAACCGGGCGGGATTGATCTGACGGTAAGTCAGTAGTTATTTGATGATGTCATGATCTTCGGAGGACGCCCCGGACCTCGGCGTGTCCGAGGACTCTGACCAGGGAGAACCATGCAGGGCACCGTGCTCGCCGACCGCTACCGGCTGGAGGACTGGCTCGGCGGCGGGTCGATGGGTGACGTGTGGCTCGCCGAGGACGAGGTCCTCGGCCGCCGGGTGGCCGTCAAGGTGGTGAAGCCCGCCCTCCTGGAGGAGGACGGCTTCGCCGAGCGCTTCCACTCCGAGGCCCGCGTCATGGCGCAGCTGCGCCACCCCGGCATCGTCGGCGTGTACGACTACGGGCACGACGAGGTGGACGGGCGGCGCTCGGTCGGCTACCTCGTCATGGAGCTCATCGACGGCGAGCCGCTCAGCGCCGTCCTGGACCGCGCGGGCGCCCTGTCCGTCGGGCAGACCCTGCGCATGGCGCTCCAGGTGCTGGAGGCGCTGCAGGCCGCACACGACTCGGGGATCGTCCACCGGGACATCAAGCCGGCCAACCTGATGGTCCGCGAGGACCGCACGGTCATCGCCGACTTCGGCATCGCCCGCCCCGGCTGCGACGCCCGTCTCACCGTCCCCGGCATGGTCCTCGGCACCGCCGCCTACCAGGCGCCCGAGCAGGCGTCCACCGGGACGGTCACCGCCTCGGCGGACCTGTACGCGCTCGGCGTCGTCCTCCACGAGTGCCTCGCCGGGCGGCTGCCCTTCGACGGGGAGACCGCGCTCGAGGTGATCCTCAAGCACCTGACCGAGCCCGTGCCGCCGCTGCCCGAGGGCGTGCCCGAGCCGGTGGAGGCGCTGATCCGGCGGGCGATGGCCAAGGAGGCGGGCGAGCGCTGGCCGGACGCGGTCTCGATGGCGGAGGCCGTGCGGGAGGCGCTCGCCGGGCTCGGGGAGGACGTGCCGGAGGTCTCCTTCCGGCCCCGGCCGACCGCTGCTGTCCTCTCCCCCGCACGCCCCTCCCGGGCCGGGCGGCGGGTGCGCGCGCTCGTCGGGGTGACGGTGCTGACGCTGCTCTGCGTGGCCGGCGCCGCCGGGGCGACGGTCATCCGGCCCGGTCAGCAGGCCGTCGCCGAAGGATCCGCCGCGGCGGTGGCGGAACCGGCGGCCGTACCGGCGGTCGCGACCTCGGCTGCCGCCTCCGCCCCGGCCGTCCCGCAGACGGGGCCGAGCCCAGCACCCGGGCCGACCGCGCCCACCGCCGCGCCCGCCCAGCCCGAGGCGACCAGCCCGTCGCCCGTCGCACCGGCCCCCGCCGCGCCCGCCTCCGCGCCCGCCTCCGCGCTCGCCTCCGCGCCCGCCTCCGTGCCGGCCGCCCCGGCGCCGACCTCCACCGCTTCGCCCGCCCTTCGCGAACCGGCCACGCCCACCGCGCCCGCTCCCGCCCCCACGACGACGTCCGCCCCGCCCACCCAGGAGACGAAGCCGCCGCAGCCCACCCTGGTCCAGGTCGGCAGCGGCGGCGGCGTCCTGGACAACTACCACTCCGCGAACGTGGACGGGAACCAGGTCATCACCTACGGCGCCAACGGCTCCACGGCGCAGGCATGGCGGCTGGACAAGCTCTCGGACGGGAACTACTCCCTGCGCAACGCCGCCACCGACTTCACCAAGTCGCTCGACCTGGACCCGGCGACCAGGCTGGTGCAGATCTGGACGAACCAGCCGACGCGCCAGACCCAGACCTGGTCCGTGGTGGCGGTGGCGGGCGGCTACCACATCGTCAACTACGCCACCAGGGACTGCCTGGTGTTCGACGGGATCAACTACGCGCTGAGGGCGGCCACCTGCTCGAACACCGCCGACCAGGTGTGGACCTTCTCCTAGTGCCGCGTCAGGCGACCTTTGCCCCGCAAGGAGCGGCGTTCCCCCAGCCTTCGGCCGGGAGGTACCCCCAGGTGCGTGCTCTCGGCGTGCCGGCCGGAAGCCCTCGTACTGGACGTACTTGGGCTTTCGGCCGGGGCGGCGAGAGTGCGTGCCGGGGGGCGCGACGGGGCGAAGGTCGCCTGACGCGGCACTAGGCCTTGTCCGCGCCGTTCCTCAGGCGGGCAGCCAGGACGGCCACTGCCGCCGGGGGCGGTCGGCGGGCCCGCCGGGGCCGATCAGCGTGCGCAGCCGGTCGGCCTCGGGGGAGCCGATGGCGGCCAGGATCTCGTAGGCCTCCTCCCGGTGCGCCCGGGCCTGCGCGTTGCTGTTCCCCGCGCCGGTCCCTGCGCCGGTCCCCGCGAGCGCGTCGCCGAGCGCGGCGAGGGCCAGCCCCCGGCCGCGGCGGTCGCCGTCGAGGGTCAGCACCTCGACCGCCCGGGCCGCCGCCTCCACCGCCTCGCCGCCACGGCCGAGGGCGCGCAGTGACTCGGTGAGGCGCAGCAGCGTACGGCCCGTGCGGCGCCGGTCGTCCGGCCGCAGCAGGGCGAGGGCGGCGCGGTGGTGGCTCAGGGCCTGCTCGAACTCGCCGCGGTCGTGGGCGATCGTGCCGAGGGAGTCGAGGGCTAGGGCCTCGAGTTCGCGGTCGGCGAGGCGGTGGCAGATCACCAGGGACTGGTCCACGACCCGGACGGCCGCCTCGAACCGGCCGAGTTCGGTGAACGCGCCCGCCAGATTGAGGAGTTCGGCCGCCACCGCGCGCTGGTCGCCGAGCCGCTCCCAGACGGAGATGGCCGCCGTGAAGCCCTCGACCGCGTCGCCCGGCCGTCCGACCTGGACGAACAGCGCGGCGAGCGAGGCGTGGGCCAGGGCCAGCAGCCGCCCCGCGAGGTCGTGCGCCGTGCACAGGTCGCGGGCCCTGAGCAGTTCGGCGAGCGCGGAGGGCTCGGAGCCGACCTCGGTCAGGAGTCGTCCGAGGACGAGCCGGGCCCGCACCTCGGCCGTACGGTCGCCGAGGCGCACTGCGGCCTGGAGGAGGACCTTCGCCGCATGGCCGAGCGGCCGGGTGGCCTGGCCGGTATCGCTCAACAGGCTCGCGTCGAGCAGGAGTTCGGCGAGCAGGCCGAGGCTCGGCGGCTCCGGGAGCGCGGCGCACTGCCCGACCAGCGCGCCGACGGCGGCGTACTCGCCGCGGCTGCGGGCGGCGTGGTGGAAGGCGGTGAGGCGGGTGAGGACGGCCACCGGTTCCTCCTCCGGGTCCTCCAGCCGCAGGGCGAAGGCCCGGAGGAGGTCGTGGTAGCGGTAGCGGTCCGGGGGAGTGGTCTCCAGCATCGAGCAGTCGACGAGCGACTCGGCCAGCTCCTCGGCCTCCTCCTCCGGCAGGTCCAGCACCGCCGCGACCGCCCCCGGCGACAGATCGGGCACCTCCGGCACCGCCAACAGCCGGAAGGCGCGGGCCTGTTCGGGCGTCAGCTGGTCGTAGCCGAACCGGAACGCCGACTCGACGGCGAGGTCCCCCGTGCGCAGCACGTCCAGCCGCCGGCGGTCCTCCGACAGCTTCTCCAGCAGCCGCGCCACCGTCCACCCGGGCCGGCAGGCCAGTCGGGCGGCGAGGATGCGCACGGCGAGGGGAAGGTTCCCGCAGAGCCGCACCAGCTCCTCGGCCTCGCCCCGCTCCGCCGCGATCCGCTCCGGCCCGACGACACGGCCCAGCAGGTTGAGTGCCTCCTGCGGCGCGAACGCGGGCAGCTCCACGACCTGCGCGTTCGGGAGCGACCCGAGCCGCGCCCGGCTCGTGACCAGCACCGCGCAGCCCGGCCCGCCGGGCAGCAGCGGCCTGATCTGCTCCGCGTCCCGGGCGTTGTCGAGCACCACCAGCACGCGCCGGCCGGAGAGCAGCGAGCGGAACTGGGCCGCGCGTTCGGCGGCCCCCGGCGCGAGGGCGTCCGCCGGGAGGCCCAGGGCGCGCAGGAACGCGGCGAGCGCCTCCTCGGGCCGGGTCGGCCGTCCGTCCGCGCCGCCGTGCAGATCGGCGTACAGCTGCCCGTCCGGGAACTCGGCGGCGAGCCCGTGCGCGACGTGCACCGCCAGCGCCGTCTTGCCCACCCCGCCCAGGCCCGACACGGTGGCCACGGGCACGGTGTGCGGCGCCCGCAGGGCGGCGCGCAGCGCCTCGGCCTGTGCCTCCCGGCCCGTGAAATCCGCCAGATCGGCGGGGACCTGGGTCGGCCGCACGGCCGCCCGGTACGTCGGGACGGCGGACACCGCCTTCGGCGCGACCGGGGCCACGAGATCGGCGTCCGCCGCCAGGATCCGGCGGTGCAACTCGCCCAGACCGGGCCCGGCGGCGACACCGAGCTGCTCGCGCAACCGCCGGTCGGCGTCCCGGTACACACTGAGCGCCTCGGCCTGCCGGCCCGTCCGGTACAGCGCGAGCATCAGCAGCTCGGAGAACCGCTCCCTCAGCGGGTGCTCGGCCACCAGCGCCGTCAGCTCGGCCACCGTCGCCCCCGGCCCGGTCCCGACCTCCGCCTCCAGGCACGCCTCCAGCACCGCCACCCTGCGCTCGGCCCACTCCCCGCGCTGCCGCTCCGCGTACGGCCCGGGCAACCCGGCCATCGGCTCGCCCTGCCACAGCGCCAACGCCGACCGCAGAGTGCTCGCGGTCTCCGCGTCGCCCTGCGACTCCTTGGCCTCGGCGACGAGTTGCTCACACCGCTGAACGTCCAGCGCCCCCGGCCCGACGGTGAGCAGATACCCGCCACCCAACGAGGTCAGCGCCCCCGGCCCCAACACCCGCCGCAGCCGGTGCACATACGTCCGGATCACCCCGGTCGCCTTCGCCGGCGGCTCCTCGCCCCACAGATCGTCGATCAACTGCGCAGCCGACACCGGATGCCCGGCCCTCAGCAGCAAGGACACCAACAGACTCCGCTGCTGCGGCGACCCCAGCGCGAGCTCCCCCTCGCCCCGCCAGCCCCGCACCGCCCCCAGCACCACAAACCGCAACCCACCCACCGGCCGGCCCCCTCCGCCCACACCCGAACCCCGCCCCGCATGATACCGACCCCCATCCCCCCAGCTCAGCGCCGCACTGATCGAAGTTAGGATTGCCTTGCCTTCCTTTGCCTGTTAACTTCCTCGGGCCGGCATCCCCCGCCCCTGACGCCCAGACAGGCAGAACCGCCCCATGAACACCGCCTCCCTCGCTGCGGCCACGGCCGACTACACCGTGCCCCAGCTCTGGCGCATCCTCACCAAGACCGGCTACTTCCTCGGTCTCAGCGGCGCCATCGGCGCCACCGTCACATACGCGACCACCGTCCGCCCCGCCCTGCGCGAGGCCGGAAGCGGGGGCGACCGGGAGGACCGTGACGTGCTGCGCGGACGGGCGGCGGCCTACCTCGCCTGGTCGGGTGCGGTGCTGCTGGTCGCGGGCTACTTCCAGCTCGCCGCCCGGGCCGCCCGGGCGGGCAAGGGCATGCCGTTCGGCGACGCCCTCGCGCCGAGCGCCCTGGGGGACTTCCTGCGGGCGCCCGCCGCCAAGGGCGCCTGGATCGCGCAGGGCACGGTGTACCTCGTGCAGAACCTCGTGCTGCTCGCCACGGCGGCGACGCTGATGGCCCTGTTCGCCCCGGCCGCCCGCCGGCACCTCGACCGGATCGCGCTCACCGCGCTGCCGCTCGCCCTCGCCGTGACGTTCGTCGCCGCCGTGCCCGCCGTCCGGCCGCCGGACGTCGACAGCTGGCTGAACCTGGTGCTCGACCAGGCCCACATCGTCTCCGGCACGGTCTGGCTGGGCGGGCTGGTCCTGCTGGTCGCCCTGGCCGGCACCCGGCGCCGGCTCGGGGCGGGTGCGGGGCTGCTCTGGGCCGGCCTGTGGCGGCGCTTCGGGCTCGTCGCGATGGTCTGCGTCGCCGTCGTCACCGGCTCCGGGCTGTGGCTCAGCTGGCGGCACGTCGCCGCCGTCTCCCAGCTGTGGACGACCGGGTACGGCATCGCACTGCTCGTCAAGCTCCTGCTCGTCGCCGGGCTCGTCGCGGCCGGCGCGTTCAACCAGCTGTGGCTGATGCCCCGCATCGTCCGGGCCCGCGGCGCGGACGACACCGCCTCGCTGGTGCACCTGACCCTGCGCCACTTCCCGAAGGTGGTCTGGGGCGAGGTCGTCCTCGGTGTCGCCGTGCTGGTCGTCCTGCCGTTCATCGCGGGCTCCTCCCGCGCCGAGGCGGGCAGCCCGAAGGCCGTCTTCTCCGGCGGCGTCTTCGGGGCGGGCGTCGCCCTGGTCGCGGCGCTGGCGTTCTCGCTCTGGGCGACGGTCAAGGCGTCCGACGCCCTGGCCCGCCGCACGGTGGGTGGGCGACCCGCCTGACGGCCGAGTGGCGGGAAGGGCCCCAGGGCACTACGCCGGTAGTGGCACTACGCACGTAGTGCCACTACCGGCGTAGTGCCCGCCGGCTCCGGTAGCCGCGTGCAGGTACCCGAGAGCCCCGGTGGCGTGCGGAACGCGCCACCGGGGCTCAGGGCGTGACAAGCGTGACGGGCACGGATCAGGCCCCGTCCAGCACCTCCACCAGCGCCGCCAGGAACTCCTTCGGCCGTTCCAGGTGCACGCTGTGCCCGGCGCCCTCGACCGCGACCTCGCGCACCCGGCCGCCGGCGGAGGCGTAGCGGGCGAGGGCGGCGCGGGTCTGGGCCACCATCGGCTGGGCCGGGCAGGCGTCGGCGCCGGGCCAGCCGGGGACGGCGCCGATGGCTCCGAGGTGGGCGAGGTCGAAGAGGGAGGTGTCGGAGACGATGACGTCGGCCGTGCCGCGGATCCACAGCACCGGCGGCTTCGGCTCGACCAGTTCCAGGTCGTCGATCCGGAAGTGGGTCGGCGCTATGGAGTTGAGCACCCCCCGGTCGCCGGGAGCGAAGCCCGGCCACGCCTCGCTGGGGCGGATGTCGCCCGGGTAGTGGTCCTCGCCGGTGCGGGTGGTGAGCATCGAGGCCACGTAGGCGTCGGGCTCGGCGAGCGGCTCGCTGACGTACGCGGTGTCGAGCACCGAGCGCGGCGCGAAGGGCGACCCGGCGCCGAGTTCGCCCTCGGCCAGCAGCCGGACGAAGTCGGGGGCCGCGCCGCCGGCGCCGGAGCCGGCCGCGTCGGGCGAGTTGAGCCGCCCGTCCTCGCCGTGGGTGCCGCCGAAGCCGTACGGGGAGACGGGGTTGACCAGGGTCAGGGAGCGGACGGACTCCGGGTGGTCGCGCAGGAGTCGCATGACCACGCCGCCGCCCATGCTCCAGCCGACCAGGTGGACCGGTCCGAGGGCCAGCGCGCGGAGGTAGGAGAGCAGGTCCTCGCTGTGGTCGCGCAGGCCCCGGGTGGCGTCCACCGGCAGCGGCTCGGTGCGGCCGAAGCCGCGCAGGTCGGGGGCGAGGGGGCGATAGCGGTCGGGGAGCGCGGCCATGGTGGGGTGCCAGAAGACGCCGGAGGAGACGTTTCCGTGCACCAGGACCACGGGTTCGCCGGTGCGGCCCTCGATCTCGGCGTGGTTGACGGTGAGCCGCTCGGTGACGACGAGCCGCTCGGTGATCGTGCTGTCGGTGCTCGTGCTGTCGGTGCTCATGCGGCGCGTCCTCAGTTCAGCCAGCCGGCGACCTGCGCGGCGGCCGCGCCGTCCCAGCCGAGTTGCAGGTGGTTGGCGAGGGTGATCAGCGCGGTCCCGCCGACGGTGCCGAACCCGGTCCTGTCGAGCGCGCTGGCCACGAAGACCACGCCGTCACTGGGCCCGCGGTTCTCGTTGAAGATCCCGACGATGCTGGGCGTGCCGCCGGCCAGCAGGTAGGCCGTCACCGAGGAGGGCACCCCGGCCTGGTGCAGCGGGGTGATCAGCGAGCCGGCGTTGATCGCGGCCTGGACGCCGCCGCCGTCGGTGTAGAAGCCCTGGCCGCCGTAGTAGGTGGTGTACCAGTCCTGCTGGGTCTGGTCGACGCCGAAGGTCCCGTCCCAGCGGGCGAGCATCTGCCGCTGCCCTGGGTAGTCGTCGTAGCCGCCGGAGGGGGTGAAGGAGAACTCCGGGTGCGCGGTGTAGGTGCCGTAGCAGGTCATGTGCAGGTGCGGGGAGGGTGCGTTGACGGCGCCGCCGCACTGCGGCCAGATCGAGAAGTCGTGCGCCCAGCCGTGCGCGAACGGGTAGTCGTAGCCGCCGTTGGGGCCGCCGAGGGTGATCAGCTTGCGTACGTCGCCCGCGTACGGGCGGCCCCAGGCGGGCTTCACCGAGGACACGTACGCCCGCGAGGACATCTCGCCCTTGCTCCAGCCGACCACGTCCACCTGGGGGACGCCGAGCTTGGCGCGGATCAGCGCGACGGCGTCGCCGACCTCCTGGGCCTGCATCAGGTTGTCACCCTGCTTGTGGGCGAAGCCGATGGCGAAGACCCGGTAGCCGCGCCCGGCCAGGTTCTGCATCAGCCCGGTGTTCGGGCAGGAGGCGGAGCCGCAGCCGTAGCCGCCGGACTCGCCGGGGTTGGCCCAGGCCCGGTCCGGGTTGTCGTTGGCGCCGTGGACCAGCAGCACCGGCACCTGGTGACCACCAGTGTTCCAGCCGGGGGCGGAGTAGAGCAGGAAGCGGCCGGAGAAGGGCTGCTTGACCCCGCCGAAGAAGGTGAGCCGCTGGCCGTCCTGGTCGCCGCGGCCGTCCGGCGGGTACTGCTCCTGCCGGAAGCCGGCGGTGGTGTCGAGGTACCGCTCGACCCGGTCCCAGCCGTTGGCGACGGTGCCGTACGTCGCCTCCAGGGTCAGGTTGGACGGCACCGCGGCCGCCGCCGGCGCCACCGGGACGGCCGCGCCGATCAGCGCCAGCACCCCGGCGAGCACCCAGCCCAGCCCTCGTCGCCTGCCTCGTCCGGACCATCGCATGCGCGTTCACCCCTCCACACCGAGCGTCAAGTGCGCGACACCCTATGAACGCCGGGACGGGCTCGCTATGGCGGTGCGACACACACCTCGGCCGCGCCGGTGTGGTGGGCAGCCACATGGCCGCGGTCAGGGCGCCTCGCGGCCCGAGCCGGTGCGCCTCCTGCGCACCGGGCCCGGGCCGCGGCCGGTGAGGCCACCACCGTCATGGCGGTCGGGACGGCGAGCGAGCTCGGGGTGGGGTCGGCCGGCTCGCGCTGGTGCCCCAGGCACGGGCCCCGGTCCGGCGAGCTCCCGCTTCCCTTCGAGCACCGACCGCGCCACCGCGTCACGAGCCCCGCGTGTTCCCATGCCGGGAAACTGACACCCGGTCAGCTCTTCGGGACGAGGGTGTTCTCGTTGGTGCGGCCGGCGGCGAAGTCGTCGATGTTGCGGACGGTGGCGTCGATGATCTGGCCGACGGCGGTGTGGGTGAAGTAGGCCTGGTGGCTGGTGACGACGACCTGGGGGAAGGTGACGAGGCGGGCGAGGGTGTCGTCGGTGATGCCCTCGATGGACCGGTCGGTGAAGAAGACGCCGGTCTCCTCCTCGTAGACGTCGAGGCCGACGCCGGACAGCCGCCCGGCGCGCAGGGTCTCGACGAGGGCGGCGCTGTCAACGAGGCCGCCGCGGCTGGAGTTGACGAGGATGGCGTCGGGCTTCATCCGGGCGAGGGCCGCGGCGTCGATGAGGTGGTGGGTGGCGGGGAGGAGGGGCACGTGCAGGCTGATGAGGTCGGCGCGGGTGAGGAGTTCGGGCAACTCGGTGTAGCGCATGCCGAGTTGGAGGCAGGCGGGGTTCTCCGCGACGTCCCAGCCGAGGAGTTCGGTGCCGAAGCCGGAGGCGATCCGGGCGAAGCACTCGCCGATCTTGCCGGTGCCGATCACGCCGACGGTCATGCCGTGGACGTCCCGCCCGAGCAGCCCGTCGAGGCGGAAGTCGAACTCCCGGGAGCGGTTGGCGGCGCGCACCAGCCGCCGGTTGACGGCCATCGCCAGCGTCCAGGCGTGCTCGGCCACGGCGTACGGGCTGTAGTGGGAGACCCGGGCGACGGTGAGGCCGAGGCCGGCGGCGGCGTCGAGGTCGATGTTGTTGAAGCCGGTGGAGCGCTGGGCGATCAGCCGGGTGCCGCCGGCGGCGAGGGCGGTGAGGGTCTGGGCGTCGAGGACGGCGTTGACGCTGCTGCTGACGACGGGGTAGCCGGCGGCGAGTGGGGCGGTGTCGCGGTTGAGGAACACGTCCAGACTGCGCAGTCCGTGCCGGCCCGCGAAGGCCCGTTCCAGCAGCGGCCGTTCGTCGGCCTGCACTCCGTACGCCAGGATCTCCATGCGCCCACGCTAACGGGAAGCCACGGGAGGCGCCCCCGGACGGCGACAGCACGTCCGGGGGCGCGGGAGGGCGCGACGGTCAGATGACCGTCTCGGCCTCCTGGTAGCGCTCCTGCGGGACGGTCTTCAGCTCGGCGACGGCCTCCGCCAGCGGGACCAGGTTGATCGCGGTGCCCTGCAGCGCGGTGATGTGCCCGAAGGCGCCCTTGTGGACGGCCTCGACGGCGTGCCAGCCGAAGCGGGTGGCGAGGACGCGGTCGTAGGCGGTCGGGGTGCCGCCGCGCTGGGTGTGGCCGAGGATCACCGGGCGGGCCTCCTTGCCGAGGCGGTGCTCCAGCTCGCGGGAGAGCTGGGTGGCGATGCCGGTGAAGCGCTCGTGGCCGTAGATGTCCTTGGTGCCCTCCTCCCAGTGCATGGTGCCGGGTTCGGGCTTGGCGCCCTCGGCGCACACGACGATGGCGAACTTCTTCTGCCGGTCGAAGCGCTCGCGGACGACCTCGGTGAGCTTGTCGATGTGGAAGGGGCGCTCCGGGACGACGATGGCGTGCGCGCCGGCCGCCATGCCCGCGTTGAGCGCGATCCAGCCGGTGTGACGGCCCATGACCTCGACGACCATGACCCGCTGGTGCGACTCGGCGGTGGTCTTGAGGCGGTCCAGGGCGTCGGTGGCGACGGAGACGGCGGTGTCGAAGCCGAAGGTGACGTCGGTGGCCGCGATGTCGTTGTCGATGGTCTTCGGCACGCCGACGATCGGCAGCCCGGCGTCGCTCATCAGCTTGGCGGCCTTGAGGGTGCCCTCGCCGCCGATCGGGATGACCGCGTCCAGGCCGAGGTCGGAGCAGTACTTCTTGGCGCGCTCGACCCCGTCGCGCAGGTGGCTGGGCTGGACCCGGGAGGAGCCGAGGATCGTGCCGCCCTGGGCCAGGATGCCGCTCACCGAGTCGAGGGTCAGGGGGCGGTGGTGGCCCTCCAGGAAACCGCGCCAGCCGTCCTCGAACCCGATGATCTCGTCGCCGTGGTCGACCACCCCCCGGTGGACCACGGAGCGGATCACCGCGTTCAGGCCGGGGCAGTCACCGCCGCTGGTCAGCACTCCGATACGCATAGCTTTGCAACTCCCGAGCAGAACCGAGGAACGGCCGGACTACAGGCTGGGACGACGAGCCGCCACCGTAGCGAGGCGCTCCCACACCGCGATGGCGGGGAGGTGGCCGCGAGGTGAAGGACCGGCCGATCCGGGCAGAACGCCCGAAAACGGCCGCGAAGTCGAGCATACGGCCCCTGGTCCGGCCGGGCAGGAGCCGACGCGGGAGCGGCGCCGTCGGCGCCCCCGCGCGGAAAGTGCAGCCTGCTGCCGAGGAGGGTGTGCAGTAGGCAGCCCCATTGTGGTACGTCCGGGGCGGCCCGTGGGCCGGGTGACCGCATCGCGGGCACCCGGCTTCGGGGCGTACCGGAAGGACCGGGGCTGGTCCGGGACCAGCCCGGCTGAGGCCCGGAAAGGGCTCAGGCGGGGCGGGTCGCGGCTGCGATGCGCTCGGTGCGCAGCGCGTCGTACCAGGTCGTGTCGGCCGGCGGCAGGGCGTTGACGTCCAGCGCCAGCTTGATCAGCATGTCGGCCACGGCGGGGTTGCGGGCCAGCACGGGGCCGTGCAGGTAGGTGCCGAAGACGGTGTCGCGCCAGGCGCCCTCGGTGCCGTCGCCGGTGCCGTTGCCACGGCCGACGGAGACGGTGGCGAAGGGCCGCACGCCCTGGCCGAGCTGGGTGACGCCCTGGTGGTTCTCGAAGCCGGTCAGCTGCGGCAGGCCGAGCTGCGGGTCCACGTCGGCGAGGACGTCGCCGACGCAGCGGGCGCCCTCGCCGCGCGCGGTCCACACGTCCAGCAGACCCAGGCCCGGCTCGCGCTCGCCGAGGTCGTTGATGAACTCGTGGCCCATGATCTGGAAGCCGGCGCAGACGCCGAAGATGATCGCGCCGTTCTCGGAGGCCCGGACGAGGCCGCTGTCGGCGCGCAGCCGCTCGGCGGCCAGGCGCTGCGGGCGGTCCTCGCCGCCGCCGATCAGGTAGATGTCCCCGCTGGTGGGGATCGCCTGGTCGGAGCGGACGTCGATCCGGGTCACGTTGAGGTGGCGCTGGCGGGCCCGGCGCTCCACGACCAGGGCGTTGCCCCGGTCGCCGTAGGTGCTGAGCAGGTCCGGGTAGACCCAGACCACGCGCAGGCTGCTCTCACTCATCCTCGAAGACCTTCCGATACGTGAACAGGGTGGTGCGGGCCCGGCATCAGCCGGCCACGACCTTCCGCAGCTGCTGGAAGGCGGTGTAGTTGGCGATGGCCTCGATCCGGCCGGGCGGGGCCATGCGCACGGCCTGCTCGAGGGTGTCCACGACGTGGAACTGCAGGCCCGCGACCTCCAGGCGCACCGCGAGGTCCAGCTTGCGCTGGCCCATCACGAACACCGGGTGCCCGGCGAGGCGCTCGTAGTCGACGTCCCAGAGCCAGGAGGTGTCGGTGCCGTCGGCGTCGAGCGCGTTGACGGAGAGGATGACCGGGGCCGGGGGGCCGTCGATCAGCGAGAAGGTCTCCAGCCAGCCGGCCGGGTTCTTCGCGAGCAGCAGCCTTATGTCCCGGCCCTGGTACTGGACGACGTCGTAGCGGCCGGCGACGGCGGCCACCGAGCGCATCCGCTCCAGGGCGACCTGCGGGGCGACGCCGAAGACGGCGGCGACGGCGGCCGAGCTGGTGGCGTTGGCCAGGTTGGCCCGGCCGGGCAGCTGGAGCTGGATCGGCCAGGCGCCGCGCTGCGGGTCGATGACGTGGGTGCCCTGGAGCGCCCAGTGCGGGTTGGGGCGCCGGAAGCCGCACTCCTGGCAGAACCAGTCGTCGCCGGGGCGCTGCATCACGCCGCCGCAGGCGGGGCAGGACCAGGCGTCCTCCTTCCACGCCTGTCCGGCGGCCACCCAGACCACCTTCTTGCAGGAGGAGGCGGCCCAGGTCACCAGCGGGTCGTCGGCGTTGGCGATGACCACGGCCTCGGTGTCCTGGAGGCCCTCGCGCCACTTCTCCGCCATCATGCGGGTCTCGGCGGCGCGGTCGAGCTGGTCGCGGGAGAGGTTGAGCAGGGCGATCGCCTTGGGGCGGGTGTCGCGGGCGACCATCGCCAGGTACTTCTCGTCGACCTCGATCACGCCGAAGCGGGCGTCGCTGCCGCCGGCGAGGGCGGAGGTGATGCCGGCGGGCATGTTGGCGCCCAGCGCGTTGGAGACCACCGGGCCGGCGGCGCGCAGCGCCTCGGCGATCAGGCGGGTGGTGGTGGTCTTGCCGTTGGTCGCGCTGACCAGGACCACGTCGAGGTGGTCGGCGAGGGTGCCGAGCAGATCGGGGTCGAGCCTGAGGGCGACCTTGCCGCCGATCACCGAGCCGCTGCCTCGTCCGGCCTTGCGGGACACGGCCGCGGCGACCTTCCCCGCCGTGACCGCGATCTTGGCGCGGGCCGGCAGCGAGGCGTCGCGTGCGCCTGTGGGCTCCGATTCGGTGCCTGCCATGCTCAGTGGTTCCTCCTTGCTGCGGCACCGCCCGGGGCCGGACAACGGGCCGGCGGGCGGCGGGGACGGGGCCAGCCTACCGACTCCGCAGCCGGGCTCCACGATCCGGACCCCATGCGGCCTGCTCGGACGCGGTCGGAGGCGGACCTGACGGGCCGTCGAGGAGGGCGGTGTACGGACGGGCCGTGCACCGTCTGAGGACGCGTCGGGGCGCCGGGAGGTTCCCGGGGGCCCTCGCGTGAGGATCCGGTGAAGAGATGATGAGGTGAGGAGACGATCAGAGGATCAGGCGGTGCACGGCTCGTGCGAGCCCAGCGTGGCGGTGATCACCAGGGTGCCGCCCTCCGGCTGGAAGTCCAGCGGCGCCGCCAGCCGGCGCATCGCGGCGATCAGCCCGGTGTTGGCCGCGTGCGTCACCGCGTACACCGTCCCCACCCCGGCCGCCCGGGCCGCCGCCGCCAGCCGGCGCAGCAGCGCCGTGCCCAGCCCGTGCCGCTGCCAGCCGTCCTCGACCAGGACGGCCAGCTCCGCCTCCCCGTCGTCCCACATCAGGTGGCCGAGGGCGACGATCCGCCCGTCCGGGGCCGTCACGGCGAGGCTGTGGCCGTGGCGGGCGTCCAGCAGGTGGTCCAGGTAGCGGTCCGCGTCGCGCACGGGCCCGTGGTAGCGCAGCCGCAGGGAGGCGGGGGAGCAGCGGCCGTGCATCGCCAGCGCCGCCGCCTTGTCGGCGGGCCCGGCCGGGCGCAGCAGCAGGTGCGTCCCGTCCGGCAGGGACAGCCGGGACGGTCCGGGGGCCGGTGAAGGCGTCTGCGAAGGCGTCTGCGAAGGGGCCGGGGAGGGGGAGGGGGCCGGGTGCGGGCGGGCGAGGCGGTACGGCCCGCCGGTGAGCGCGGGCAGCCGGGTGGCCTGGCCGTCGGGCGCCGCGCACCTGCGGTCGGACCTGCGGAAAGGCCGGTGCCAGAGCCGTTCGAGGCGAGTGCGGGAAGCCGTCATGGGGGCGACGCTACCGACGCCTCGCTTCCGGCCGGTTACGTGATCGTGAACGCACGAACACCCGGGACGTCACCGTCAGAGGTCTGGACAAGTGCCTCATGCGACCGGGACGGCGGGCGCCCGACGGTGGATCCATGCCCGGCGCCGTCCACCGACGGACCCAGGCCGGGCCCCGTCCGTCCACGCACCGAAGGTTCCCCATGCGCTCCACCGCCTCCTCCACCGCCTCCTCCTCCACCGCCACCAGCGCCGGCACCGTCCCGCACGCCCGCCGCGCCCCCGCCGGCAGCGCGCTCACCGACCTGCTCGACGGGCAGGTGCGGGTGCGCCCCGCCTCCGCGGCCGTCATCGGCGCGCAGGGCGAGCTCTCCTTCCACGAGCTGTCCGACCGGGCCCGCCGCACCGCCGCCCGGCTGCGCGCCGCCGGCGCCGGCCCCGACGCCTGCGTCGGCCTGTTCGCCGAGCCCTCGACGGCGCTGGTCGCCGGCGTCTGGGGCGTCCTGTACGCCGGGGCCGGATACCTGCCGCTGTCGCCCGAATACCCCGAGGACCGGCTGCGCTACATGCTGGAGGACTCCGGCACCCGCGTCGTCCTCACCCAGGAGCACCTGCGCGAGCGCCTCGCCGCCCTCGCCCCCCGGGGCACCGAGGTCGTCACCGTCGAGGAGGCGCAGGCCTGGCCCGAGCGGGTCGAGGGCGAGGGCCCGCGGCCCGAGGAGGCCGCGTACGTCATCTACACCTCCGGCAGCACCGGCCGCCCCA
Organism: Kitasatospora sp. NPDC051170; assembly: GCF_044455705.1. Lineage (NCBI taxonomy): Bacteria > Bacillati > Actinomycetota > Actinomycetes > Kitasatosporales > Streptomycetaceae > Kitasatospora > Kitasatospora sp. NPDC051170. Next base: position 151,267 of record NZ_JBITFA010000018.1, read on the forward strand.
AGGGCGTCCTGGTCGAGCACCGCGCGGTGGTCGCCCAGCTGCGCTGGCTGCTCGGCGCCGGGCACCTCGACCCCGAGGTCACCGTGCTGCAGAAGACCCCGATGAGCTTCGACGCCGCCCAGTGGGAGATCCTCGCCCCCGCCGTCGGCGCCCGCGTGGTGGCCGGAGCCCCCGGCATCCACCGGGACCCGGAGGCCCTGGTCGCCGCCGTGCGCCGCCACGGCGTCACCGCGCTGCAGTGCGTGCCCACCCTGCTGCGGGCCCTGCTGGAGACCGAGGGATTCACCGACTGCACCGGCCTGACCAGGCTCTTCTCCGGAGGAGAGGCGCTCTCGCGCCGGCTCGCCCACGAGCTGGCCCTGGCCCTGCCCGGCTCCTCGCTGGTCAACCTGTACGGCCCGACCGAGTGCACCATCAACGCCACCGCCCACCTGGTCGACCCCACCGTTATCGACCCCACCGCCCCCGGCGACGGCGCCGACTCGGTGCCCATCGGCCGGCCCGTGGACAACACCCAGTGCTACGTCCTGGACGAGCACCTCGCGCCCGTGGGCCTCGGCGGCGTCGGCGAGCTGTACATCGGCGGCGTCCAGCTGGCCCGCGGCTACCTCAACCGCCCCGAACTGACCGCCGAACGCTTCGTCCCCTCCCCGTTCGCCCCCACCGAGCGCCTCTACCGCACCGGCGACCTCGCCCGCTGGAACCCCGACGGCACCCTGCAGTTCGCCGGACGCGCCGACAACCAGGTCAAACTGCGCGGCCACCGCGTCGAGCTGGACGAGATCGCCCGCGCCATCGAGGAGCACACCTGGGTGCGCCGCTCGGCCGCCGTCGTCACCGACGACGAGCGCACCGGCCGCCAGGACCTCGTCGCCTGCGTGGAACTGAACCCGCGCGAGGCCGCCCTGATGGACCAGGGCAGCCACGGCGGCCACCACCAGTCCAAGGCCAGCCGCCTCCAGGTGCGCGCCCAGCTCTCCGACCCGGGCGTGCGCGACCCGGCCTCCCTCGCCGGCCGCGAGCGCGTCGCCCTGCCCGGCAGGCGCGAGACCGAGGCCCAGCGCCGCGCCGTCTTCGCCCGCAAGACCTACCGCTTCTACGACGGCGGCCCGGTCACCCGCGAGGACCTCCTCGCCCTGCTCGCCCCCCGCCCCGAAGGCGGCTTCGCGCGCGGCCCCGAGCTGCTGAGCTTCCCCGAACTCGGCCGCATCCTGCGCTGGTTCGGCCAGTTCCACAGCGAGGAGCGGCTGCTGCCCAAGTACGCCTACGCCTCGCCCGGCGCCCTCTACGCCACCCAGATCCACCTGGAGACCGGCGGACTGGACGGCCTCGCGGCCGGGCTGTACTACTACCACCCCGTCGAGCACTCCCTGGTCCGCGTCGGCGCCGCCCAGCCGCGCGAACAGGCCTACCTGACACTGCACTTCTCCGGGCGGACCGGGGCCATCGAGCCGGTCTACAAGAACAACATCCGCGAGGTCATGGAGTTCGAGACCGGCCACCTGCTCGGCGTCCTGGACGAGGTGCTGCCCGAGTACGGCCTCGCCGTGCGCCCGCTCGACCCCGACCCGGCCGTCCAGGCGCGCCTGGACGTCGCCGAGGAGGACGAGTACCTGGGCAGCTTCGAGGTCGGCCGGGCCGGCGTACGGAACCCCGTCCCCGTGGACCTGTACGTCCAGGCCCACGAGGGCAGGGTCGAGGGCCTGCCCGCCGGCCTCTACCGGTACGGCGAGGGCGAGTTGACCCGCGTCTCGGACGAGGTCGTCGAGGCCCGGCACGTGATCGCCATCAACCAGTCGGTGTACGCCAGGGCCGCGTTCGGCATCACCGCCGTCGCCCGCGCCGGCGAGGGCCGCCAGTGGCTGGAGTACATCGCGCTCGGCACCGAACTGCACCGCCTCCAGCGCAACGGCCTGGGCCTGGGCTTCATGTCCTCCGGCTACAGCTCCAAGTCCGGCCACCCGCTGCCCGCCGCGCGCCGCATCGACGCACTCCTGGAGGCGGCCGGGCTGGCCGCCGGCCCGTCATACTTCTTCCTCGGCGGCAAGGTCAGCGAGGAGCAGATCCTCAGCGAGGGCATGCGCGAGGACGCCGTCCACATGAAGGGCCCGGCCGAGATCATCAAGGACGAACTCGCCACCCTCCTGCCCGACTACATGCTCCCCAACCGGGTGCTGGTGGTCGACGCGCTGCCGCTGACCGCCAACGGCAAGGTCGACCTCAAGGCCCTCGCCGCCTCCGACACCGTGCGCACCGCCGACGTGCGCGGCGAGTTCGTCGCCCCCGCCACCGAGCGGGAGCGCTGGCTGGCCGCGGCCTGGGGCAAGGCGCTCGGCTACGAGGAGGTGTCCGTGACGGACGAGTTCTTCGCCGTCGGCGGCAACTCGCTGATCGCCGTCGCCCTCGTCAACCGGATCAACCGCGAGTGCGGCGTCACCCTGCCGCTCCAGGTGCTCTTCGAGTGCCCCCGCCTGGGCGACCTCGCCGCGCGGATCGACCGGGCGGGCGTGGCCGGCTCGGCGGGCTCGGCAGGCGCCGCCTCGCGGCTGGTGCCGCTCGCCCGGGGTGACGGCCGCCGGCCCGTGTTCTGCTGGCCGGGCCTGGGCGGGTACCCGATGAACCTGCGGGCGCTCGGCCGGGAGGCCGGCGACGGCCGCGCCTTCTACGGCGTCCAGGCGTACGGGATCAACGCGGGCGAGACGCCGTACGCCACCATCCGCGAGATGGCCGCCACCGACCTCGCCGAACTGCGCCGGGTGCAGCCCGAGGGCCCGTACACCCTGTGGGGCTACTCCTTCGGCGCCCGCGTCGCCTTCGAGGCCACCTGGCAGCTGGAACAGGCCGGCGAGCAGGTCGAGAACCTGCTGCTGATCTGCCCCGGCAACCCGAAGGTCCGCCGCGGCGACGCCCGCCGCTGGGGCCGCCAGGCCACCTACGCCAACCCGGCGTACCTGACCATCCTCCACTCGGTGTTCGCCGGGAGGGTCGGCGGCCCCGACCTGGAGCGCTGCCTCGCCGAGGTGGCCGACGAGGACGGCTTCACCGCCTTCGTCCACCGGCAACTGCCCGACCTGGACGAAGAGTTGATCCGGCGCATCACCCGGATCATCGGCGGGACCTACGAGTTCGACTACAGCTTCACCGAACTCGCCGAACGGCGCCTGAACGCGCCGGTCACCATCCTCAAGGCATCCGGCGACGACTACTCCTTCATCGAGGGCAGCACCGGCTACAGCGCCACCCCGCCCACCGTCCTCGAACTGGCCGGTGACCACTACGGGGTGCTGAGGGAGCCCGGAGTGCACGAACTCGCCGCGGCGATCCGGGCCGTGGAGCGGGGGACGGGCGGCGCGGCCGGCGCAGCCTGACCGGGACACGCCCACGGACGGCGCAGAATCCGCGCCGGACGGAGCCCCTTCGGATAGGGATGGCTCGGCTCACCGCCGACCACCCGACACCTCCGAAGGGGCTCCCGCCATGTCCGTCGAGTTCGTCAAGAAGTCCGCGATCGTCACCGCCTGTTGCGCCCTGCTGCTCGCCGCCCCGCTCGCCCTCGCCCAGTCGGCCGCCGCCGCCGACAACAACGGCCCGAAGAACGCGCAGGAGGCCGCCGCCTGCAAGACCGTGGTCTCCACCCTCCTCGGCGGCTTCGGCTCCGCCCTCGGCAACGCCGCCTGCGTGGTGCAGCCCGCCCCGAAGGGCTGAGACACCTCTGGAGGCCCCGCCCGCCCGGGCTGCGGGCGGGCGGGGCGCGCACGAGGATGGAGAAGGGGCCTCCCGGCTCCGGAACGACCGGAGCCGCCACCGGCAGGGAGCCGACCCATGGACCCGACCATCGACCCCGTGAAGCTGAAAGCCGCCGCACACCCCGAAACCCTGGGCGCCTACCTCGCCGCCCTGCCCCAGCCGCCCATGCACATGGGCCACGCCCCGGTCACCTCCGTCCGCACCGCGGAGTTCCGCGGCCACCGGATCAGCGTCACCACCAGCTACGAGATCACCGTCGACGGCAAGCGCGTCGACGCCGGGATGGACGTGGACAACAGCGGCATGCTCTCCTGCCACGGCCTGCCCGCCTACCAGTTCCTCTCCGCCGTGGACGCCGTACGGGTGCTGATCAACACCTACCCCGACGCCTTCAAGGCGGGTGGGTGAGATGGCCGCCGTCACCCGCCGCAACATCCTCACCGACACCACCGCCCGCGACGACTACGTCCGCGGCGTCGGCCTGCTCAAGCAGGAGGACAGCGGCACCACCACCAAGCAGTTCGGCGTCCCCGGCCCGACCGCGCCGCTGCGCACCTACGACCTGTTCGTGGTCTGGCACGGCCGGACGATGAGGACCCCGGTCCCGCCCGGCGGGGACCCGCAGACCCGCAACGCCGCCCACCGCGGCCCGATCTTCCTGCCCTGGCACCGGGTGATGCTGAGCTTCCTGGAGCAGAACCTCCAACGGGTGCTCAACAAACCGGACTTCGCCCTCCCGTACTGGGACTGGGCGGCGGACGGCGACGCCGGCTCGCCCACCACGGCCACCGTCTTCACCCCCGCCTACCTGGGCGGCGACGGAGACCCGGTGTCGGACGGCCCCTTCGCCTTCGACCCCAACGACCCCAACAGCTTCACCGTACGCATCGAGGCCGCCGGGCCCACCGGCATGAGCTTCCGTCAGACCAGCCGGGGCCTGCGACGCTCCTTCGCCCAGCCGGTTCCGTTCGGCTGGCCCACCCTGCCGACCGGCGCGGACGTGAAGGACGCCCTCGACTACGCGCCGCCGGCCGGGAGCGCGGCCGGAGACCGGTACGACACCGCCGACTTCGACGTCTCCTCCGAGGGCTTCCGCGACCGGCTCGAGGGCTGGGTCCCGAAGGACCCGCTCCAGCCGATCCACCTGCACAACCAGGTCCACGTATGGCTCGGCGGCGACATGGGCCCCTCCACCTCACCCAACGACCCGGTGTTCTTCCTCCACCACTGCAACGTCGACCGGATCTGGCAGAGCTGGCTCCACCGCTACGGCACCATCTACGCCCCGGACATGACCGCCCCCGCGGCCACCCTCCAGGGCGAACGCATCGACGACCCGATCGTCTCGCCCCTGGGCGCCTCCGCGACCCCGCGCTCGGTGCTGGACGTCTCGGCGCTGTACAGCTACGACGTGCTGCCCTGAGGGGGCGGGGAAAAAGGGATGACGGACAGTCCGCACACTGTCGTAAGGTGTGCGTCGCTCGGCACACGGGTGTTCGAGTTTGCCGCCCCTTGACCCCTGGATGCCTCCCACATGACCGAGTCCACGGCCGAAACCGACAGAACCACCGATACCGATGCGGAGGCCGGAGCCGAGGCTGAAGCCGGAGCCGGAGCCGGAGCCGGAGCCGGAGCCGGAGCCGAATCCGGGGCGGAGCGCCTGAGCGGCCTGCAGGCGATCTGGGCGAACACCACGCAGCCCGTCGCCCCGCTGCCCTGGTACCGCCGGGTCTCGCGCAAGGCGATCATCGCGGCCGTGGTGGTCGTGGGCCTCTTCACCGGACTGACCGTGGCCGCCGTCACCGGGGCGGGCAGCCCGGAGCCGCACAGGATCGTGCTGGCGGACCGGATCGGCGACCAGGTCCGCGTCCCGGACGCCGCTCTCAAGAGCGGATCGCGGACCGTCGCCGGCCAGATGAGGGCGCACCGGGGATACCAGGACGTGGTGGTGGCCGATTACGGCCCGGAGGGCGCGCGTGAGGGCACTCTGACGCTGTTCGGGGCGAGCGGGAGCTTCGGGGATGCCAGGACGGAGCTCGACAGGTTCTTCGGCCGCGGTCTGACCAGGGCGGACGACCGTGCGGACTTCCCGGCCGGTCCGCTCGGGGGCGTGCTCGAATGCGGCTTCCTGCCCACGGGCAGGTACAAGGACCCGGTCTGCGGCTGGGCGGACGGTACGACGATAGGCGTCGTCCTGGACCAGTCCGGGAAGATCGACCGCCTGGAGGACCTGGCCAAGCAGACTCTGGAGATCCGCGCGGCCGTCGAGGTCGAGGCCGAGGGCTGAGCCCGCGCCAGGCCCCGGCTCAGGCGATCCGGGTGGGGATGCCCCGCAGGGTGTGGCCGGTGGTGGTGAGCAGGGTGGCCAGGGTGCCGGGGTCGAGGGAGCGGGGGGTGCGCAGGAACAGTTCCTCCGTGCCCGGGTGGAGCGACAGCAGGGTGATCTCGTGGTCGGCCAGGGTCGCGGGGGTGTGGGCGAGCGGCGCGGTGTGCACGCGCCACAGGGTGGTCGGGGGCGGGGCGTGCGGCGACCACCAGGTGTGCAGGAGCGCCACGGCGAGCAGGGCGACGGCCGAGGTGGCGAGGACCACCGGGCCGTCCGGGCCGTGCGCGACGATCTTCGCCACCAGGTCGGCGGCGGTGACGGAGAGGAAGACGGCGGCGAGCTCGACGGCGTCGCGGCGCCAGCGGCGGGCGTGGCGGGGAGAGGACTTCGTGTGCTCCATGTGCTCCATGGCCTCTACCGTGCCGGACCGGTGTTTCCCGGCCGCGTATCCGCCGTGACCCGGCGGTTAAGGTCCCGTACGGCGTGTTACGGCCGAAGGTCGCGGGCGGATGCCTTGACCTCGGCGAGCAGCAGGCGCAGGTCCGCCTCCGTGGTCTCCGCGTTGAGGAGGCAGGCGCGCAGCATCTCCCGCTCGCCGAGGCGGGCGCCGGTGACGAAGACCCTGCCGCGCCGCTGCACGGCGACGGGCAGGGCGCGGTTGAGGGCGTTCAGGTCCGACTCGGCGAGGTCGGCGGGGTGGTGGCGGAAGGCGACGATGGAGGTCTGGACCTCCGCCAGCAGCTCCAACTCCTCGTCGGCCTCGACGAGTTCGCCCAGGCGTCGGGCCAGTTCGGTGCAGCGGGCGATGTCCTGGGCGAGGCCCGTGCGGCCCTTGTGGGCGATGGTGGCCCAGACCTTGAGGGAGCGGAACGGGCGGGTCTGCTCGGTGCCGTACTCGGAGAACCAGCCGAGCTCGCCGGCGGCCTCGTCGCGCAGGTAGGAGGGGACGAGACTGAAGGTGCCGCGCAGCTCCTCGGTGTCGCGCACCAGTGCGCAGCCGCAGTCGACGGGCACGCCCAGCCACTTGTGGGGGTCGAGGGCGAGGGAGTCGGCGCGCTCCAGGCCCTCGTAGCGGTGGGCGATGGCCGGGTCGAGGCGGCCGAAGGCGCCGTACGCGCCGTCCACGTGCAGCCACAGGCCCTGCTCGGCGCAGAGGTCGGCGATCGGGCCGAAGGCGTCGACGGCGCCGGTGCCGACGGTGCCGGCCGAGGCGACGGCGAGGAAGGGCAGCAGTCCGGCGGCGCGGTCGCGTTCGACGGCCGCGCGCAGGTCGGCGGGGTCGATGAGGCCGTCCGGCCCGGTGGCGACGGTGCGCAGGTGGCGGCTGCCGAGGCCGAGGAGTTCGGCGGCCTTGCGGACGCAGGAGTGGGTCTCTCCGGTGACGTAGCCGACCAGCGGCGGCAGGGCCGCGAGGCCCTCCTCGCGCACGTCCACGCCCGCCCGGCGGGCGGCGCGGTTCCGGGCGGCGGCCAGGCAGACGATGGTCGCCATCGAGGTGCCGGAGGTGAGCAGCCCGCCGCCGGCCGGGTGCGGGAAGCCGACGAGTTCGGCGATCCAGCGGACCACGGCCCGCTCGAGGTGGACGTCGGCGTGGTCGCCGCCGGCGGAGCTGGGGTTCATCGCGGCGGCGGCGAGGGTGGCGAGCACCCCGGCGGGGGCGGGGGCGGAGTTGACCCAGCCGAAGAAGCGCGGGTTGCCGTTGCCCATGGGGTACGGGAGGACGTCGCGCCCGATGGCGGTCAGCAGCTCGTCGAGGGGCTGCCCCTCGGCGGGCAGCGGGGCGTCCAGGAGGGCGGCGCGGGCGGCGGCGTCCATGGGCTGCCAGACGGGGCGGGCGGGCAGTTCGGCGAGGTAGTCGCTGACCAGGTCGGCGGCGGTGTGGGCGGCGGCGCGGAAGTCGGTCATGCGGTGGTGCTCCTGGGCGGACCGTGGGGGAGGCGCGGCGTCCTCGGCGCACCCGGGTCGGGTGATCCTACGAGACGGGCCCGCGCCGTGCGGCGCGGGCCCGTCGAGCGAGATGGATGCGGCGTCAGTCGAGGGAGGCGGAGAGGCCGCTGGCGGAGCGGCAGTAGCCCTGCATCTCCTTGTTGGTGATCTTGGCGCAGAGGCGGCCGGCCGCGCCGGCGTCGGTGTAGTTGACCGTGTAGTAGCTGACCAGGCCCTCGGCGCAGGCCTTGCGCTGCCAGCCGTCGGCGGCGGTGGCGCACTGCTGGGAGGCCCAGTCCTCGCGGTCCAGGTTGTACTTCATGGTGCGCGAGCCGACGCCCCGGCTGCAGTCCACGGCCCCGCCGCTGCCCTTGCCGCCCAGGCACCACTTGAGGGCGTCGGCGTAGACCTCGGGGTGGTTCGGGTAGTCGTGCGAGGACAGGTAGAACGTCGGTGCGTAGAAGAAGCACGCGGACTGGAACAGCGAGGGCTGGTCCTTGCACGGGTACAGCGGGTCCTGGGCGAGCTTGTCGGCGGGCAGGTTGGCCTTGGCCTGCTCGTCCTCCTCGTCCGGGCCGAAGAGCTGCATGAACAGGCCCTCGGAGCAGCGGATCCGGTTCTGGTCGGTGGTGAACTTGTTGCACAGGTCGCGGGCCTTGGCCACGTCCTGCTTGGCGACGAACATCGTGCCGTGGCCGACGCCGTGGATGCAGGGGCCGCTGTTCTTGGGGGCGCAGAGCTTGAGGAGGTCCACCTCGGGCTGGGAGGAGGCGTTGAGCATCTCCTCGACCGCGCCGTGCAGGTAGCCGGCCGCGCAGGTCTCGTGCGGGAAGGAGATGACCTTCTGGAAGTCGGCGTTGAACCGCTTGACCGCCGCGTGGCCGAGCTCGTGCGCGATCGGGTGGCAGAAGCGCACGGTGTACGGCTTCTCCTTGCTGATCTTGTCGAGGTCGGCGAGGGCGACGCCCGGGTCGGTGGCGTCCATCTCGGCCATCAGCTTGTTGCGCAGCGTCGAGCGCGTCCACACCGCGGGGTCCCCGGTGGGGGTGGCGGCGGCGGTGGTGGCGGCCGGCTTGGCGCCCGCGGCCGAGCCCGCCGGGGCCGGGGCGGCGTTCGTCGCGGCGGTCGCCGCGGGCGACCAGTCGGTGACGGCCACCGAGCCGAGGCCCAGGACGCCCAGGAGCAGGGCGGTGACGATCGCGAAGAATCGCGGCTGCATGGCGGGAATCCCCCGGGGGATCGAGACGGATGGTGCTGCCGAACCCATCCTGACGGGCGGGGCGGCGGGAGCCCGCTTTTTCGCCCGCCAATCGGACGGTGTCGGCGACGCTACCGCACCCTGCGACGCCCTCCGGGGGCGGGTCGGTTCCCGGTGATCACCCGGACGGCGGTGTCTCTCCCGCTCCGGGGGAGGCCGCCACTACGGACGTCGTGCGACTACTTCCGTAGTGCGGCCTCGGGGGACCACGGAGAACCACGGGAGGCGGCCGAAGACTACGGATGCAGTGGCACTACGGACGTAGTCTTCGGCCGCCGCTCAGAGCTCCAGCGTCACCCCGTAGTCCGTCAGCCAGGCGTCCAGGTCGAGCGCGAAGTCCGCCGCCAGCCGAACCGTGTCCGGGTCGGTGTCCGGGGCGAGCGCGTCGGCCAGACGGCGGCGGTCGAGCAGGCCGAGCGCGGGGGACTCGCGCCGGGCGGCGAGCCTGGCGAGCTCGGCGCGCAGCACCACCGGGTAGTTCGGGTCGGCGGTGACCGGGTACGGGCTCTTGACCCGGTCGGCGATCTCGTCGGGCAGCACGTCGCGCACGGCGGCGCGCAGCAGGCTCTTCTCCCGTCCGTCGAAGGACTTCATCGCCCAGGGCGCGTTGAACACGTACTGCACCAGCCGGTGGTCGCAGAAGGGCACCCGCACCTCCAGGCCGTTGGCCATGCTCATCCGGTCCTTGCGGTCGAGCAGGATGCAGACGAAGCGGGTCAGGTTGAGGTACGAGATCTCGCGCATCCGCCGCTCCAGCGGGTCCGCGTGCTCCAGGTGCGGGACTTCGGCGAGCGCCTCGCGGTAGCGGGCCCTGCGGTAGCCGTCCAGGTCGAGCTTGGCGAGCAGGCCGTCGTCGAGGAGCCGCTCGCGCGGCGCGGAGCCGGGCCCGGCGATCCGGCTGAGGCCCAGCGTCCAGGGGAAGGTGTCGGCGGCGATCGCCTCGGGGTCGTGGAACCAGCGGTAGCCGCCGAACAGCTCGTCCGCGGACTCGCCGGACAGGGCGACCGTGGAGCGCTCGCGCACGCCCTTGAAGAGCAGCAGCAGTGAGACGTCCATGTCGCCGACCCCGGCCGGAAGGTCCCGGGCGCGCAGCACGGTGGAGCGCAGGGACTGGTCGGACAGCTCGGCGGCGTCCAGCTCCACCACGTGGTGGTCGGCGCCGACGTGCTGGGCGAGCATCCTCGCGTACGGGCCGTCCTGGGTCTGGCGCACCGCGTCGGCGTGGAAGTTGGCGCCCTGGCCGGCGAAGTCCAGGGCGAAGGAGCGCACCGGGCCGGCCCCGGGGGTGCCCGGCGCGCGGGCGGCCAGCGCCCGGGCCGCCAGGGCGGTCACGGCGCTGGAGTCCAGCCCGCCGGAGAGCAGGGAGCACAGCGGCACGTCCGCGTCCAGCTGCCGGTGGACGATGTCCTCCAGCAGCGCCCGGACGGTGGCGATGGTGTTCTCCAGCGAGTCGGCGTGCTCGCGCGCCTCCAGCGCCCAGTAGCGGCGCACGGAGACGCCCTCGCGGCGCACCCGCACGCTGTGCCCGGGCCGGACCTCGTGGATGCCCCGGTAGGGGGTGAGACCGGGGGTGCGGGCGTGGGCGAGCAGTTCGCGCAGCCCGTCCAGGTCGACGACCCGGCGGACGGAGGGGTGCGCCAGGATCGCCTTGACCTCGGAGCCGAACAGCACCCCGTCCGGGGTGGGGTGGTAGTACAGCGGCTTGACGCCCATCCGGTCGCGGACGAGCAGCAGGTCCTCGCGCCGGGCGTCCCAGACCGCGAAGGCGAACATGCCGTTGAGCCGCTCGGCCAGGCCCTCGCCCCACTCCAGGTAGGCGTGGAGCACGACCTCGGTGTCGCTGCGGGTGCGGAAGCGGTGCCCGGCCGCCTCCAGTTCCGCGCGCAGCTCGCGGTGGTTGTAGACCTCGCCGCTGTAGGTGAGCGCGGCCAGCGTCCGGCCGTCGTGCTCGACCGTCATCGGCTGGACGCCGCCCTCGACGTCGATCACCGCGAGGCGGCGGTGGCCGAGGGCGGCGTGCGTCTCGAGGTGGACGCCCCCGGCGTCCGGGCCCCGGCAGGCCTGGGTGGCCGTCATCGCGTCCAGCACGGCCCGGTCGCTCTGTTCCGCGGCGAGGTCGCGCTCGAAGGCGACCCATCCGGTGATCCCGCACATCAGCAAGCCTCCGGTCTTCCGCTTCGTGTTCAGAGCATCACGCTACGTTTCGAACGGGCGCCGCTTCAAGGGTCCGGGTGAAGGCGATGACCGGGCGGTAGGGGGGTGGCGCGGGGAGTGGGGAAGTGTCGGGCGGGTCGAAACGCGTGAACGCTGCCCGATATCGGGCAGGATCTTTGGCTTTCCGGGCGATCGCGGCCTAGAGTCCACACTCGTGTCCAGCTCGCCCCACCCCCACGAAGACCTCCTCGCCCACCTCACCCGGACCAGCCCCCTCGGGCCCCGGGAGGCGGCGCGGGTCGTGGCGGAGGTGCTGGCGTACTTCTCCGAGAGCACCGAGGAGTACGTGCGCCGCCGCCACGGCGAGCTGCAGGCACGCGGCCTGACGAACGAGCGGATCTTCGCCCGGCTCGCCGAGGAGCTGCCCGCCCGCCGCGTCGCGGCGCCGGAGCTCTCGGCGCGCCAGCTGCGCCGCATCGTCTACGGCTGAGCGCCGGACCGAAGTCTTTACGCCGAAACGCCGAAACGCCGAAACGCCGAAACGCCGAACGCCGAAACGCCGAACGCCGAAACGCCGAACGCCGAAACGCCGAACGCTGAACGTCGAACGCTGAACGTCGACCGTAGAAGAGGAGCCCGCGCATGTGCGGAATCGTGGCCTACATCGGCCCCAAGGACGCCACGCCCTTCCTGCTGGAGGGCCTGGCCCGCCTCGAGTACCGGGGCTACGACTCCGCCGGCCTCGCCGTGATGGGCCGCACCGGCGGCATCAAGGTCCGCAAGGTCAAGGGCCGCGTCGCCGACCTCGCCGCCGACGTGCCGGCCCGCTTCAAGGGCTTCACCGGCATCGGCCACACCCGCTGGGCCACCCACGGCGTCCCCAGCGACCTCAACGCCCACCCGCACCTGGACAACGCCGAGCGCATCGCCGTCGTCCACAACGGCATCATCGAGAACGCCGACGAGCTGCGCGCCAAGCTGTCCGCCGACGGCGCCGTCTTCCGCTCCGAGACCGACACCGAGGTGCTCGCCCACCTGATCGCCGCCCACGCCACCGAGGGCGTCGAGCTGGAGGAGGCCGTCCGGGCCGCCCTCGCCCGCGTCGTCGGCACCTACGGCATCGCGGTGCTGGACGCCGAGCGGCCCGACCGGATCGTCGTCGCCCGCAACGGCAGCCCGATCGTGCTCGGCATCGGCGAGAAGGAGATGTTCGCCGCCTCCGACGTCTCCGCCCTGGTGCGCTACACCCGCCAGGTCGTGCACCTGGAGGACGGCGAGCTGGCCACCGTCCAGGCCGACGGCTTCCGCACCTTCACCGAGGACGCCCGCACCACCCACCGCCTGCCCTCCACCGTGGACTGGGAGGTCGACTCCTACGACACCGGCGGCTTCGAGCACTTCCTGCTCAAGGAGATCCACGAGCAGCCCGGCTCGGTCGAGCGCACCCTCAGCGGCCGCCTCGACGAGCGCTTCAGCACCGCCCACCTCGGGGGCCTCAACCTGGACGCCCGCGAGCTGCGCGAGATCCGCCGGGTGAAGATCCTCGGCTGCGGATCGGCCTACTACGCGGGCGAGATGGGCGCCCAGCTCATCGAGGAGCTGGCCCGCATCCCCGCCCACAGCGAGCCCGCCTCCGAGTTCCGCTACCGCAACCCGGTGATCGAGGCGGACACCCTGTACGTGGCGGTCAGCCAGTCCGGCGAGACCTACGACACCCTCGCCGCCGTCCAGGAGATCAAGCGCAAGGGCGGCCGCGTGCTCGGCGTCGTCAACACCGTGGGCAGCGCCATCGCCCGCGAGTGCGACGGCGGGATCTACCTGCACGCCGGGCCGGAGATCTCCGTCGCCTCCACCAAGGCGTTCACCTCCACCGTCGTCGCCTTCGCGCTGCTCGCCCTGCACTTCGGCCGCATCCACGACCTCTCGCCCGCCGACGGGCGCCGGATCGTCTCCGCCCTCAACCGGCTGCCGGAGCAGATCCGCGAGGTGCTCGACCAGAGCGAGCAGATCGCCGAACTCGCCGCCGAGTACGCCGGATCGGCCGGGATGATGTTCATCGGCCGGGTGCGCGGCTTCCCCGTGGCCCGCGAGGGCGCGCAGAAGCTCAAGGAGATCTCCTACGTCCACGCCGAGGCGTACCCGGCCAGCGAGCTCAAGCACGGCCCGCTGGCGCTGATCAGCCCCGAACTGCCCACCGTGGCGCTGGTCCCGGACGACGAGCTGCTCGACAAGAACCTCACCACCCTCGGAGAGATCAAGGCCCGCTCGGGCCCGGTGATCGCCATCGCCCACCGCCGGCCGGAGGCGAAGCTCGCCGACCACTGCATCCTGGTGCCCAAGAGCGAGCCCGAGCTGGACCCGCTGCTGCTCAACATCCCGCTGCAGCTGCTCGCGTACCACGCGGCGGTGGCGCTCGGTCGGGACGTGGACAAGCCGCGCAACCTGGCCAAGAGCGTGACGGTCGAGTAGGTCCGCCGCCTCGGGACCCCCGCTCCGGCGGGGGTCCCGCGCCGTCAGAACACCGAGCAGCCGGAGAGCGTCGTCAGCGAGTCCAGGGCGGCGACCGCGGCCACCGAGTTGCCGGCCCGGTCCAGCCGCGGGCCCCAGGCGCACACCGCCGCCCGGCCCGGGATTATCGCCAGGATGCCGCCGCCCACCCCGCTCTTGCCGGGCAGCCCGACCCGGTAGGCGAACTCGCCCGCCGCGTCGTAGGTGCCGCAGGTCAGCAGCACGGAGTTGACGCGCTTCGCCTCGCTGCGCGTCATCAGCCGGCTGCCGTCCGCCCGGACGCCGTAGCGGGCCAGGAACGAGCCGGCCAGCACCAGGTCCCGGCAGCTGGTGGCGATGGCGCAGTGCGCGTAGTAGTGCTCCAGCACGTCCTCGACCGGGTTGCGCAGGTTGTCGTGGCTGGCGATGAAGTGCGCCAGCGCCGCGTTGCGGTGGCCGTGCGCGGCCTCGGAGGCGGCGACCGCCGCGTCGGTGTCCAGCTGGTCGTTGCCGGACTCCCGGCGCAGGAACTCCCGTACGGCCCCTGCGGCGTCGCCCGTCAGGCTCAGCAGGCGGTCGGTCACCACCAGGGCGCCCGCGTTGATGAACGGGTTGCGCGGGATGCCGTGCTCGCTCTCCAGCTGCACCAGGGAGTTGAACGGGTTGCCGGACGGCTCGCGGCCCACGCCCCGCCAGAGCGCGTCGCCGCCGTGGGAGAGGGCGAGCGCGAGGGTGAACAGCTTGGAGATGCTCTGGACGGAGAACGGGCGCCGCCAGTCGCCGACGCCGTACAGCTCGCCGTCGACCGTCGCGACGGCCATGCCGAAGGACTCCGGGTCGGCCTCGGCCAGGGCCGGGATGTAGTCGGCGACGCGGCCCTGGCCGGCGGTGGCCCGCGCGGCGGCCTCGGCGGCCTCCAGCAGGCGCGGGAAGTCCAGGGTGTGTGCCGCGTCCAACGGTCCTCCTCGAATTCGGTGTCCGGTCAGGTGTGTCCGGTCCGAGAGGATTATGCCGTCCGCGCTGGTCAGCGGCGTGGGCGCCCGGGCTACGGCGCGTTGGTCGGGGCCTGGACGGGCGGGCCGGTGAGCAGGGAGCCGGTCTCGGAGTAGGGCCAGCCGTTGGGGACGCAGCCGTGCAGGCCCTTGATCTGCTGCATCATCACCGGCGCGGGGGCGCCCGGGCCCGGGCACTCCACGTGGCCGTTGCCGAGGACGTGGCCGACCTCGTGGTTGATCGCCAGGGCGTGGTAGAGCTCGGGCTTGCCGGTGTAGAACTCCGACAGCTCCGTCCAGCGCTTGAGGTTGATCACCACCTGCTTGTTCACCCCGCAGTTCACCCAGCCGCCGGTGTCCAGGCCGTACTGGCCGCAGATGCGGTCGGTGGACTTCGGGGTCGCCAGGTAGACGGTGAAGTCCACGGGGTCGGCGGCCACCCGCTGGAAGGACGCCTGGCCGCCCGCCGCCCAGCCCTGCCGGGCGTTGCCGAGGACGGCGTCCACCTCGGCGGCGAACTGCTCGGGGCGCTCGGCGATGCCGTTCTCCACCCGCACCTTGTAGCGGTAGAGGTGCTCGCCGGTGCCGACCCGGGCGGTGCCGCCCGGGGCGGTGGTGAAGGCGAGCTCGGCGGGCTTCTTCGGCTGCCAGGGGTGCCACCACAGCAGGGCGGCGGTGGCCGCGGTGATGACGAGGAGGGCGACGAGGGCGAGTTGGGCGCGCCTGGGTATGACGCCCTTCACCGGGGAAAAGCCATTCTCGGTGCTCCTGTCCGTTCGTGTGTGGTCTACACGGGACACAACGGTCAGGAGGGGCGGGGCGTTCAATTACGGTCGATATCCGGTCATGGGCCGGGGCGTCGGACCGCGGGCGCCGGTGGTTCCCGGAACCACTCGAAGGTGCCACCCGTGCGGCGTGTCCCTCGGATCGGGCGCCGGAATCCGGTCTCGTGGTGCCCGCTGGCCCGTCCGTTCACGGGCCGGCGTCCCACGTCGCACCACCGCATCGGAGGCACCGTCATGTCCGTCACCACCACTGTCCTCGCGGTCGAGGGCATGAGCTGCGGCCACTGCGAGAAGACCGTCAGCACGGGCCTGTCCGCCCTTCCGGGCGTCACCGGCGTCACCGCGGACGCGCCGAGCGGACGGGTCACCGTCGCCTCGGCGCGTCCGCTGGACGACGCGGCGCTCCGGGGGGTGGTGGACGGCGCCGGGTTCACCTTCGTCGGGCGGATCTGAGGAACCCGGCGGCCGGGGTCAGCCCATGGACCGCTGGCCGTCCAGGGACTCCCGGATGATGTCCGCGTGGCCGGCGTGGTGGGCCGTCTCGCCGACGACGTGCATCAGCACCCGGCGCGCCGACCAGTGGGCGCCCGCCTCGAACCAGGGCGCCTGCGGCAGCGGCTGGGTGGCGTCCAGGTCGGGCAGGGTGGCCACCAACTCGTCCGTCCGGGCCGCCACTTCGGCGTACGCCTCGAGCGCGCCGGCCAGGGTGTCGCCCGGCAGCATCCGGAACTCGTCGGCCCGGCGGGCGAGGTCCTCCTCCGTCCAGGAGCTGAAGTCCGGCATCCCGGACGGGCCCTGGAGGATGAAGTCCACCCACACCCGCTCGACGGAGGTCACGTGCTTGACCAGGCCGCCCAGGCAGAGCGCGCTGGCCGTGGTCCGCAGGCCGGCCTGCTCGTCGGTGAGGCCCCGGGTGGTGAAGCGCAGGAAGTGCCGCTGCTTGCCCAGCGCGACGATGAGGTCGGCGCGCTCGCCGGTGACGGGGGTGCTGGTGGCGGGGGCGGTGACGGTGGTCATGAACGTGCCTCTCGTACGGGTGGGACTCCTTGGTACGAGACCCACGCTATGGCGCCAAGCGGCCACTTTCTGACCTGAATTCCGGCGACGGTCAGGGCTGGCGACAATCAGGGCTATGGCGAACACCAGCACCAGGACCCTGCGACTGCTCTCGCTGCTCCAGACCCACCGGTACTGGCCGGGCGAGGAGCTCGCCGCCCGGCTCGGCGTCTCCGTGCGCACCCTGCGCCGCGACATCGACCGGCTGCGCGAACTCGGCTACCCCGTCGAGGCCCACCGCGGAGTCGACGGCGGCTACCAGCTCGCCGCCGGGGCGGCGCTCCCGCCGCTGGTGATCGACGACGAGGAGGCGGTCGCCCTCGCCGTCGGGCTCCAGGCGGCGGCGGAGAGCCCCGTCGAGGGCATCGCGGAGGCGTCGGTGCGGGTGCTCGCCAAGGTCGTCCAGGTCATGCCGGGCCGGCTGCGCCGCCGGGTCGAGGCGCTGCGCGCGATGACCGTCCCCGTCGACTGGGGCCGCACCGGCGCCACCCGGGTCGACCCGGACGCGCTGACGGTCGTCGCGCTGGCCTGCCGCGACGACGAGCGGCTGACCTTCGGGTACGTGTCCGCGGGCGGGCGCCGCACCGAACGGCACGTCGAACCCCACCGGCTGGTCTGCCTCGACCGCCGCTGGTACCTCGTCGCCTACGACCTCGGCCGCTCCGACTGGCGCAGCTTCCGGCTCGACCGCCTGGCCGCCCCCGAGCGCACCGGCTCCCGCTTCGCCCCCCGCCCGCTCCTCGCCGCCGACGCCGCCGAGTTCGTCCGCGCGGGCCTGACCGGCATACCCCGCTCCTACGAGGTGGAGGCGGTCATCGAGGCCCCCGCCGACCGCGTCCGCGCCCACGTCGACCGCTGGGGCACCGTCGAGCCCCTCACCCCCGCCCGCTGCCGCCTGCGGATGGCCGCCGACTCCCTCGACTGGCCCGCCATGGCCCTCGGCTCCCTCGGCGCCGAGTTCCACGTCGTCCACCCGCCCGAACTGCGCGACCTCCTGGCCGAATGGAGCACCCGCTTCGCCCGCGCGGCGGCCGGGGCGCCGTGAAGGGGGAGCGGGCGGCCGCTCAGAGGAGGAAGAAGTCGGGCAGTTCGGCCACCGGCGGGAGCGGCCGGTCTGCCGGGAGCGCCCGGATCTGGACGTAGAGCTGCTCGAACTGGGAGTACGAGTGGTTGGACATCCCGATCGCGACGGTCAGGACGTTGCCGCCCCGGCGCCAGATGCGGTACGGCCAGCGGCGGTGGGACGGCGGGCGGAAGTGGTGGACGAGGTCGTGGTCCGGCGGGCCGAGCAGCTCGGTGAACCGGCCGACGACGGCCTCCAGTTCGGCCTCGAACCGGCCGGCCGGCGGGTCGACCAGCCGCTGCCAGCCGGGCAGCTGCGCCCAGATGTCGTCCTCGGCGTCGACCTGCTCGTCGGGCGCCAGGAAGTAGTGGTGGGCGAAGGCCAGGGCGATGCCGAGGTCCGTGTCCACCAGGTGGTCCCCGGGGGTGTAGGCCGACTCGTTGAAGTAGCCGCAGTACTCGCCCGTCGAGCGCCAGCCGGCCTCGGCCATCGCCCGCTCGACGACGTCCGCGTCGTCCAGGTCGAGGTCCGTCATGGCGACGAGCTGCGCGGCCAGTTCGGTGCCGACGGGGCAGAGGTCGATGATCCACGGGCCGGCGTCGTCCTCGTCGTCCTGGTGGTCGTAGGGCTGCTCCGACAAGGGGGTCACTCCTGGTTCCGGACGGCGGTGGTGGCGCGGGTGGTGTAGTCCATGATGAAGGAGCCGCCGAGGGCGTCGACGGCCCGGCCCACCTCCTGCTCGCCGGCCGCGACGAACCGCCCACCACGGAGGCCGTTCACAACCTGGTCACCACCGCCCTCGCCGGCGTCCTGGTCAGCGCGTAGAGGGAGTCAGGGGCCCGGAACGAGCGGCGCGAGGACGTGCTGGGCCGGGCCGACGCCGGTGTCGTCGTCGTCCGAGTTCACCGAGGCGGTGACCGAGCCCGTCGCCCAGGAGACCAGGCCGAGGAGCAGGAAGAGCACCAGCAGGCCCCGCCCGGCGCCGCTCAGGACCAGCGGGCGGGTGGCCGACACCGGCCCCTCGCTGTCCGGCTCGTCGCCGAACAGGCGCTTGGGGTAGGCGGAGGAGAGCATCAGCAGGTAGGCGGTACAGCGCATCCGGAAGCGCAGGATCGCCGTCGTCGCCTCGTACAGCGGCTGCGGCATCCGGCCGAGGACCAGCACGATCAGCCACAGGACGAACGAGACCATCCACCAGCCCGCGAAGGCCAGGCCCTGCACGATGGAGGCCGGGATGACCAGGAAGACGCGGAACAGGACGGCCAGCCGGTTGAGCCGCCCCGGGCGCAGCTCCACCTGGACGGGGTGCTCGGGGGCCTGGAACCGGAACGGCGGATAGCGGTCCACGGTCAGCAGCAGGTACGCCGTCACGCGCGTCTCGTACGGCACGTACGAGCAGAGGTAGTCCGCCACCAGGTTCGGGAGGCGGCCGAGCACCAGGGCCGCGAACCACCCGATGACGGTCAGGATGAACGCCACCACCGACAGCACCCACACCACCACGAACTGCGGGATCAGCAGCAGCGCGCGCAGCAGCACCGTCCAGCGGCTCTGCGGTCCGGGCGCCGGCATGTCCAGCACCGGGAGCCACTCACGGCTGACGGGGGCGGGGGGAGCCTGCCACATCCGGGCCTCCACGGTCTCGGGGCGGTGCACGCTGACCGGACGGTGGCCGGGCGCCCTCCGAAGATCGCAGCACCCCGCCCGCGCCGCGCGCCGTGCTGCGCCGAACGGGCGTGCCGGTCAGGAGCAGACCTCAGGGCGCGATGGCGGCGAGGGTCTCGCGCAGCAGGGCCAGGGCCGGGGCGAGGTCGGCCGGCGGCGGCGTGGCGAGGGCCAGGCGCAGGGCGGCCGGGGGGTGGGGGGTGGTGGCGAAGGCGTCGGCGGTGGAGACCAGGATGCCCCGGGCGGCGAGGAGGGCGGCCGCGTGGTCGGGGCGCTGGTGGGGTTCGAGGGTGAGCCAGACGGTGTAGGAGGCGGGGTGCGCGGTGAGGGCGAGGCCCGCCAGGGCGCTGCGGGCGATGCGCTGGCGCTCGGCGGCGTCGGCGCGGCGCTGCTCCTCCAGGCGGGCGACCGTGCCGTCCGCGAGCCAGCCGGTGGCGAGGGCGGTGACCAGGGAGGGCGCGCCCCAGGAGGCCGTCCGCAGGGCGCCGGTGACGGCGCGCAGGTGGCGGCCGGGGACGACGGCGAAGCCGAAGCGCAGTCCGGTGGCGACGTTCTTGGAGAGCCCGGCCACGTAGCAGGTGCGCTCCGGGGCGAGGGCGTGCAGCGGCGGCGGGGCGCCGGTGTCCAGGAACGCGTACGTGCCGTCCTCGACGATCGTGACGTCGTGGGCGGCGGCGATCTCGGCGAGGCGCCGGCGCCGGGGGAGGTCGAGGACCCAGCCGAGCGGGTTGTGGACGGTCGGGACGGTGTACACCGCCCGGACGGGCCGGGTGCGGCAGAGGCGTTCGAGCGCGTCGAGGTCCGGGCCGGCCGGGGTGACCGGGACGGGGGCGAGGTCGAGGCCCTGGGCGGCGGCGAGGAGCTTGATCCCGGGGTAGGTGAGCGCGTCGACGGCGAGCACGTCGCCGGGGCGGGTGAGGGCGCGCAGGACGCAGTCGAGCGCCTGCTGGGTGCCGTTGGTCAGCAGGACGTGCTCGGGCGCGGTGTCGACCCCGCGGTCCAGGAGGTACGTCGCGACCGCGGCCCGGTCGTGGCGGTGCCCGCCGGGCGGCTGCTGGCGCAGCAGTGCCTCCGCGTCCCCGGCGGAGGCGAGGGCGCGCAGGGCCCGGCGCAGCTCGTCGCCCTGGCCGGGGGAGAGCGGCTGGTTGAAGGACAGGTCGGCGACCCGGGGGACGGGCAGGGCGCGGGAGGGTTCGAGGCCGTCGTAGCCGGAGCGGACCTTCACGAAGGTGCCGCGTCCCTGCTCTCCGGCGACCAGCCCGGCGGCGGCGAGTTCGGCGTACACCCGGGTGGCGGTGGCCAGGGCGATCCGGCGCTCGCGGGCGAGGGCGCGGTGGGTGGGCAGCCGGGTGCCGGCGGGGAGGGCGCCGGAGCGGATGGCCGTGGCGTACTCGTCGACGATGGCCTTGTAGGAGGGGGGTCGCACGGGCGGAGTGTATCCAGGACAATAGGTGGATTGTCCTGGCCCGCAGTTCCTAGTGTCGACGCTGTCCGGCAGTGGGAGCAGCACCAGAGGCCAGGGAGCGCAGCAATGAGCGTCCGCAGCGAGCGGGACCGGCAGGTCGTCACCCTCACCATCGACCGCGAGAGGAAGCTCAACGCCCTCGACTATCCGACGATCGACGCGCTGCTCGCCGAACTCGACCGCATCGAGGCCGAGGACGGCGTGCGCGCGGTCATCCTGACCGGCGCCGGGCGGCGGGCCTTCAGCGCCGGGGCGGACATCCCCTCCCTGGCGGAGAGCATCGCGGGCGGCCCGGAGCGGGCGCTGCGCGAGTTCGTCCGGCGCGGGCACACGCTGACCCGGCGGATCGAGGAGTTCCCCAAGCCGATCGTCGTGGCCGTCAACGGGCTGGCGTACGGCGGGGGTTGCGAGATCACCGAGGCCGCGCCGCTGGCGGTCGCGGCCGAGCACGCGCGGTTCGGCAAGCCGGAGATCGCGCTGGGCTTCGCGCCGCCGTTCGGTGGCTCGCAGCGGCTGCCGCGCCATTTGGGCCGCAAGCGCGCCCTGGAGATGATCCTCACCGGGGACCCGATCCCGGCCGCCCGCGCCGCCGGGATCGGGCTGGTCAACTCCGTCGTCCCGGCGGACGAACTCCTGCTCGCGGCGCGGGACTTGGTGGAGCGCATCATCCGCCACGCGCCCACCGCCGTGGCCGCCTGCCTGCGGGCGGTGACCAGGGGGGTCAATCTGACCATCGACGAGGGCCTCGCGGTGGAGGCGGCGGCCTTCGCGGCCGCCGTCCCCACCGAGGGCGTCCGGGCGGGGGTGCAGCGGTTCCTGGACCGCTGATCCCCGGGGCGCTGCTCATGGCCGGCTGCTACCGGCCAGCTGCTACCGGCCGACTGCTACTGGCCGGTGCGGCCGTCGACGCACTCGCGCAGCAGGTCGGCGTGGCCGCAGTGGCGGGCGTACTCGTCGATCCGGTGCACCAGCATCTCGCGGACGGCGATCCGCTTGCGGCCGATGTGGGCGCCGAGGTCCTGGTGGGGGGCCAACACGGCGTCGGTGGCGGCCTGTTCGCGCTCCAGATCGGCGAACGCCGCGTCCACGACGGCCTGTTCGCCCACGGCCTCGTCGAAGTCGGCGCCCCGCTCACCGTAGATCTTCGGCAGCGGCTCGCCCTCGGTGATCCAGTTGCGCCAGTCGCGCTCGACCTCGGCGAGGTGGCGGACCAGGCCGAGCAGGGACATCGTGGACGGCGGCACCGAGCGGCGGGCCAGCTGCTCCGGGCTCAGGCCCTCGCACTTCAGGCGCAGGGTGAGCCGGAAGTGGTTGATGTAGTCGAGCAGCGTGGGCAGTTCGCCGTCCGGGGTGGGGCCCTCGGCGCCGCGCGGGTCGTCCGCCGGGTCCAGCCACATGTCGGGGTAGACGGTCGCCTGGGTCCAGCGGGTGGGTTGTTCGCTCATTCCGGACATGATCGTCGGTGCGGGGCCGGGGCACCAGCCGATTTCGGCCCGCATCGGCGCCGGCTCAACCAGCCCCGTCCGTACGGGCGCCGGGTCGACCGATCGGTTGACCCGGCCCTCGGCGTTCACCAGGACAGCGGGTAGCGGACGTGGTGTCCGCCGATGCGGCCGGGCAGGAGGCCGACCGCGACCAGGAGGCCCGTCGCCAGCAGGAGCAGCGGCAGGAAGGGGACGGGGTGCGGCGCCTGGAGGACGACGATGACGGCGGTCGCGGCGGCCGGGGAGTGGGGCAGGCGGGTGAGCATCATCGCGCCCAGGGCCAGCCCGGCGGCTATCGCCGCGCCCCAGGCGGTGCTGCCGGTGACGGCCAGGGTGGCAAAACCGATCACGGCGGAGAGCAGCTGGCCGCCGACCAGGTTGCGGGGCTGGGAGATCGGCAGCCCGGGGGCGCCGTGCACCAGGGCCGCGCTGGCGGCGAGCGGCGGGATCAGCAGGGGCTGGTGGAGCAGGAACCCGACTCCGGCCAGGATCAGCAGGGCGCCGATGGCGAAGACGGTCTCCCGCAGTGCGTGCAGGGGGTGGGGGTGGCGGTCGGTCGCGGGCTGCGGGGAGGGCATGGCGTGAGCGGCTCCGGGTGGGGGACGGGGTACCGGAGATGATAGGCAGAAGGTCGGGCAATTGGTGGGATGATTTGCCTGTGGGGCAAATCGAGCCCGAGGAGAGGGAACACCGCACGGCCACCGCCCGCGAGGGGCGGTTCACGGGCTGACGGGCTCCCGGGCCGGGACGTCGGGCCACTCGGGCGGGAACTCCAGCGCCTCCGCCTGGCGACGGGTGATCCGCTCGATGACCAGGACGCCCAGCACGGAGTGGGCCAGCGTGATCGCCACGGCGGTGCAGACGGGCGTGCTCAGGTGGGAACCCGTGGTCGCGAAGTGCGCGACCGTGAAAGCGATGCCCGCTCCGGCCCACGCGTGCACGAGTGCCGCTCCGCCCCGCACCCCGCTGGCGCGCCAGAGCCCCAGCACGATCGGCCAGCGCAGGACGAGGTTCAGCCCGGGTATCAGCATGCCCGCCATCGCCCAGCCGGACCCGAACCGCTGCACGCCCGGGGCGATCGCCTCCGCGTTCGCCCACACCCGGCGGAGCCAGACCGCGGTGAGCGGAATGGCGATGAGCGTGAAGAGCGCGAACAGCAGGCCCATGACCCCCGTCAGCTTCTCGTGGCCCGGATCGAGGGTCGCCACCCGGCCCACCGTGTAGCAGAGCGCGGCCAGCACCCCCACGACCTGGAGCCCGCGCGCTGACTCGCGCGGGTTCGAGGGCGGCCTGACCTGCCGCTGCGTCAGTTCCCCCATGTGTCCGCCCCGTTCTGCCGGTTCGCCGACTGCGCCGCCGACTGCTCTGCCGATGCGGGAGGGACGCTAGCAGGAGGCACTGACACCCCGTGCACCGATGGCGGTGAACGGGGCCGCGTCCCATGGGAGTTCGTGTGTCGTCGGCCTTCGGTAGCAGGTCGGTCGAGGGGCCGCCGGGTGTCGGGGGTGTCGGCTAGGGTGCGGGGAGCCCGGCCAGTGGTGGCCGGCGCCAGGGGAGGGCGGCGGCGATGGGCGAGGTCGGGCAGGGCGAGGGTGTGGGGGCCGGGGACGGTATCCGGTGGCTCGCCGGGGTCTGCTGGGACCTGGACGGGGTGGTGTTCGCCCGGGGCATCCCGCCGCTGGAGCTGGCCCGCCGGATGGGGGCCGACCCGGCGGCCGGGACGGAGCCGATCAGCGGCACCGAGGCGTGGGAGCTGGACATCGAGTCCTACCGCCCCGGCGAGGACGGGGACGGCGTGGTGCGGGTCGGCGAGGCGGGCGGCTGGTCCTTCGCGATCGAGTACGGGGACTCCACGGGTGCCGACCGGCTCACCGAGATAGCCCGCGACGGCGTCGAGGTGGTGCACTACCGCCCGAGGCCCGAGCACCCGCCGGCGATGTTCGACTACGCCCGCGACGGCGCCGCGGTCTGCGGCTTCGGCCTCGGGGAGGAGCGCTGGCGCTGGGGCCAGGAGCCCGACCTGATGCTGGCGGAGCTGGTGGCCGCCCGGGTGCTGGAGGCGGACGGGGTCACCTCCGTGGCGCAGGAGGAGGACCGCACGGCCGTGCGCACCCGCTCCCTCGGCGTGATCGAGCGCCGGTTCGGGCTGGACCTGCCGCGGGCCGCCCTGGGCGGGCTGCTGCTCCCGGCGTACGCCGTGCGCGGCACCCCGGGCATGGGGCTGTAGGCCGTCGCAGGCGGCCCGCACCCGTACGGCCGGTGGCACGGGTTGCGGCGCACGCCCCCGGTCGGGCGCCGTCGGCGGGCGCGGGCGCGGTGGCGCCCCTAGGGTCGGGCCGGAACGATCACAGCCGGCGATCACAGCCCGAGAGGTGGACCCGCCCCATGCACACCGCCGTCCGTGGAGCTCCACGTGCACAGGCGCTCGGCGCGCTCGGTCTCACCGCCCTGCTGCTCGCCTCCGCCACCGGCTGCCAGAGCGGCGGTTCCTCCTCCGCCGAACCCGCGCCGACGCCCCCCGCGGCCACCACCTCCGGCGGCACCCTCGCCTGGCGGCAGCCGCTGGACTGGCACGCCTGCGCCGCCCCCACCACCGCCCAGGGCGGCGGCACCGCCCCCGCCGCCGACTGGCAGTGCGCCACGCTCAAGGCCCCGCTCGACCACGCCAAGCCGGACGGCCGCACCATCGACCTCGCGCTGATCCGCAGCCGCGCCAAGGACGAGCAGCACCGCCTCGGCTCGCTGCTGTTCAACTTCGGCGGCCCCGGCGCCTCCGGCGTCGCCACCCTGCCCGCCCTGGCCGGGACGTACGCCTCCCTCAACTCCCGCTACGACCTGGTGAGTTTCGACCCGCGCGGGGTCGGCGAGAGCGCCGGGGTGACGTGCCTGGACGACAAGGGGATGGACGCCAACGCGGAGGTCGACGGCACGCCCGACACCCCCGCCGGGGTCAAGGCGCTGGACGACGCCAACGCGGCCTTCACCGCCGCCTGCCAGAGCCACTCCGGCGAGGTCCTGCCGTACGTCGACACCGAGAGCGCCGCCCGCGACCTCGACCTGATGCGCCAGGCGCTCGGCGACGCGAAGCTCTCCTACTTCGGCATCAGCTACGGCACCCAGCTCGGCGGCGTCTACGCCCACCTGTTCCCGGGGCAGGTCGGCCGGATGGTGCTGGACTCGGTGGTCGACCCGACCAAGGACCCGCAGCAGTCCGCGCTCGGCCAGGCCCAGGGCTTCCAGCTCGCCCTCGACGACTTCATGAAGGCGTGCGCCACCACCCAGGCCGCCGCCTGCCCGACCGGCGCGGGCGGCGCCGAGGGCACCGCGAAGGTCACCGACCTGCTGCGGAGGCTCCGGCAGTCCCCGCTGCCCACCACCGGCGGGCGGCAGCTGACCGAGAGCCTCGCCGTCACCGGCATCGCCGGCTCGCTGTACAGCCAGGAGACCTGGCCCGCTCTGGCCGTCGGCCTCACCGAGGCGATGCAGAAGGGCTCCGGCGACACCCTGCTCCAGCTCGCCGACGCGCTCTCCGGCCGCGACGCCCAGGGGCACTACACCAACCTGAGCGCCGCCAACCGCGCGATCAGCTGCGTGGACGCCCGCCAGCGCTACTCCGACCAGGACGTCGAGAAGCAGCTGCCGCAGTTCCGCCAGGCGTCCCCGGTCTTCGGCGAGTTCACCGCCTGGGGCCTGACCGGCTGCACCGGCTGGCCGGTCGCCGGGAAGACGGACCACCCCGAGGTCTCCGCCGCCGGCTCCGCCCCGGTCCTGGTGGTCGGGACGACGGGCGACCCGGCCACCCCGGTGGAGGGCGCCAAGGCGATGGCGGGCCGCCTCGGCCCGGGCGTCGGCGTGAACGTCACCCTCCAGGGCGAGGGACACGGCGGGTACAACACCGGGAACCCCTGCCTGCGGCAGACCGTGGACGCCTACCTGCTCGACGGGACCGTCCCCACCGACGGCACCACCTGCGGAAGCTGAGCTGCCGGGATTTATTCCCGAAGTGGCCCATCCAGCACTATGGCGATTGGCTCTGTCGAGCGGACCACTCCGCCCGCTAGGCTCGCGGACGTGACCAACGAAGACCTGAACACCGCGTCCGCCAAGCCCACCAAGGTCGACTTCTACTTCGACCCGATCTGCCCGTTCGCCTGGATCACCTCCCGCTGGATCCTCGAGGTCGAGAAGCACCGCGACCTCGAGCTCAACTTCCGCGTGATGAGCCTTTCCGTCCTCAACGAGGGCCGCGAGGGCCTGCCCGAGCGCTACCGCGAGCTGCTCGACCGCGGCTGGGGCCCCGTGCGCGTCTGCATCGCCGCCGCCGAGCAGCACGGCCAGGACGTGCTGCGCGCGCTCTACACCGAGCTCGGCACGCGCTTCCACAACGAGGACCGCGCCGCGGACGAGACCGTCATCCGCGAGGCCCTGGTCGCCGCGGGCCTGCCGGAGGAGCTGGCCGACGCGGCCAACAGCACCGCGTACGACATCGCGCTGCGCAAGAGCCACCACGAGGGAATGGACCCGGTGGGCGAGGAGGTCGGGACGCCGACCATCCACGTGGACGGCGTCGCCTTCTTCGGGCCCGTCCTGACGGCGATCCCGCGCGGCGAGGACGCCGTGAAGATCTTCGACGGTGTGCGGCTGCTCGCCGGGTACCCGAAGTTCTTCGAGCTCAAGCGCACCCGCACCGGGGACCTGGACTTCTCCTGACCCCACCCGGCCCCCGTCGGGGGCCATGAAGGGCCACGAAGGGCCACGTAGGACCGCGAGCCACGTAGGACCGCGAATGGCCACGTAGGACCACGATGGACGCGAAAGGGCGGTCCGGCGAGCAGCGCCGGGTCGCCCTCGCCCGTTCCGGGGGCCGACCATGGAGACGGAGGTCTCCGCGGCCCCGGGAGGCGGTGAGCGTCGATGGTCGTACCGAAGCCGCCCACACCCACGCCCCCGCGTTCGACCCCGCCCACGCCCTCGTCGAACCTGCGGCGCTGGCTGCTGCCCGTCGCCGTCCTGGTCACCCTGCTCGCGCTGGTCCTCTTCTCCCGCCCCGGCAAGAGCGGCACCGGTTACGGCTACAGCGACTTCCTCGGCAAGGTCGACGCCGGGCAGGTGCAGACCGTCAACATCACCGACACCGGCGGCGTCAGCGGCACCCTCAAGGACGGCACCCACTTCACCAGCCAGATCCCCACCGCCCTGGACACCTCCCGCCTCAGCAAGTCCCTCGGCGACCAGCACGTGAACGTCACCGGCAGCCGCAGCAACGGCGGCAGCTCCGTCTGGTCCCTCCTGCTGCTCTTCCTGCCGCTGCTGCTCTTCGGCGGGCTCTTCCTCTGGTCCGGCCGGCTGGCCGCGCGCTCGCTCGGCGGCGGGCTCAGCGCCATCGGCCGCTCCCGCGCCAAGATCATCGAGGCCGAGCGGCCCGCCACCCGCTTCGCCGACGTCGCCGGGTACGAGGGGGTGAAACAGGAGGTCAGCGAGGTGGTCGACTTCCTGCGCAGTCCCGGGCGCTACGCCGCCGCCGGGGCCAAGGGGCCGCGCGGGGTGATCATGGTCGGCCCGCCCGGCACCGGCAAGACCCTCCTCGCCCGGGCCGTCGCCGGGGAGGCCGAGGTGCCGTTCCTGTCGGTGACCGGCTCCGGATTCGTCGAGATGTTCGTCGGCGTCGGCGCCTCCCGGGTGCGCGACCTCTTCGACGACGCCCGCAAACGCGCGCCCTCCATCGTCTTCATCGACGAGATCGACGCCGTCGGCGGCCGGCGCTTCGGCGGCTCCCGCATCGGCGGCAACGACGAACGCGAGCAGACCCTCAACCAGCTGCTCTCCGAGATGGACGGCTTCGACCAGAGCACCGGCATCGTCGTCATCGCCGCCACCAACCGCCCCGACGCCCTCGACCCCGCCCTCCTGCGGCCCGGCCGCTTCGACCGGCAGGTCACCGTGCCGCTGCCCAACCAGGCCGAACGCGCCGCCATCCTCGCCGTCCACGCCCACGGCAAGACCCTCGCCCCCGGCGTCGACCTCGACCGCACCGCCCGCGGCACCCCCGGCTTCTCCGGCGCCGACCTGGCCAACCTCGTCAACGAGGCCGCCATCAACGCCGTCCGCGCCGATCGCGCCACCATCACCGCCGAGGACCTCGACGCCGCCCGCGACCGGGTGCTCCTCGGGCGCCGCGAACCCTCCAACGCCCTGCTGCCCGACGAGCGGCACGCCGTCGCCGTCCACGAGTCCGGACACGCCCTGGTCGCCGCGCTGTGCGAGCACGCCGACCCCGTCGCCAAGGTCACCATCCTGCCCGCCGGCGTCGCCCTCGGCGCCACCGAGCAACTGCCCGAGGCCGAGCGGCACCTCTACAGCGAGAGCTACCTGACCGACCTCATCACCGTCCGCCTCGGCGGGCGGGCGGCCGAACTGCTGGTCTTCGGCGAGGGCTCCACCGGCGCCGCCAACGACCTCGCCGGCGCCACCTCCGTCGCCACCCGGATGGTCCGCGAGTTCGGCCTCTCCCCGGAACTCGGCCCGGTCGGCTACGCCGGGGGCGCGCCCGGCTACCTCGGCGAGAACCCCGAGGACCTGCTGCGCCGCCCCTACTCCGAGCAGACCCAGCGCACCGTCGACGAGGCCGTCGCCCGGCTGTTGCGCCGCGCGGAGCGCCGGGCCGTGGACCTGCTGCGCGAGCACCGGGGGCAGCTGGACGAGCTGGCGCGGCTGCTGGAGGAGCGGGAGACGGTGGACGGCGCGGTGGTGCTGGAGATCCTGCGCAAGGGGGCGGAGGGAGGGACGGGTGGGCCACTACATCCGTAGTGGCACTACTGCAGTAGTGCCACTACTGGCGTAGTTCCGGCCCGCCCGGGAGGGGCGGGGGCACCCCGGACCGGCCCTGGCATACTCGCCGTCGTCAGCAGCGTGCAAGCGCGCAAGCGTGTGAGACCGAAAGACCGGGGTGCATGGTGTCCGGAACCACTGAGCTCGACGTCCAGCAGGAGATCGCCCGCGCCCTCGGCGTGACGGCGGTCGAGGACCCGGCGAAGGAGGCCGAGCGCCGCGTCGCCTTCCTCGTCGAGCAGGTCCGCGGCGCGGGCGCCCGCAGCCTCGTCCTCGGGATCAGCGGCGGGATCGACTCCACCACCGCCGGGCGCCTGTGCCGACTCGCCGTCGACCGGCTGCGCGAGGAGGGCTACGAGGCCGGGTTCTGCGCCATGCGCCTGCCCTACGGCGTGCAGGCCGACGAGGCCGACGCGCAGCGGGCGCTGGAGTTCATCCAGGCCGACGAGGTGCTGACCGTCGACGTCAGGCCCGCGACGGACGCCGCCCTCGCCGCCCTGGCCGCCGCCGGGCTCACCTACGGCGACCACGCCCACGAGGACTTCGTCCGGGGCAACGTCAAGGCCCGCGAGCGGATGGTCGTGCAGTACGCGGCCGCCGGCGCCAAGGGCGGGCTCGTCGTCGGCACCGACCACGCCGCGGAGGCGGCCGTCGGCTTCTTCACCAAGTTCGGCGACGGCGCGGCGGACGTCGTCCCGCTCGCCGGGCTGACGAAGCGCCAGGTGCGTGCCGTGGCCGAGTCGCTCGGCGCGCCGAAGGAGCTGGTCCGGAAGGTGCCCACCGCCGACCTGGAGGACCTCGACCCCGGCAAGCCCGACGAGCTGGCCCTCGGCGTCACGTACGAGGAGCTCGACGACTTCCTGGAGGGCCGTCCCGTCGGCGACGCCGTCGCCGCGACCGTCATCGGCCACTACCGCCGCACCGCCCACAAGCGCGTCCTGCCGATCGGCCCCGTCCAGCCGTAGCCGCCCCGCCCGTCCCCGGGTGTCGAAGATCACGTACTGCCCGGAGGCGGCCGTCGCTACGGTGACGGGCGGACGAGTACGAGGCTGAGGGGGAGAGTACGTGGACGAGGTGACAGTGCGTCCGGTGGCCCGGGTGGTCGGCGGGCGGGACGAGGTGCGGGACGACCTCTGGGGGAGCGTCGGGGCCGTGATCCGGCTCGACGGGGAGCGGTTCGGCGAGGAGGCGCTGTACGGGCTGGCGGACTTCTCCCACCTGGAGGTGGTCTACCACTTCGACCGCGTCCCCGAGGACAGGATCGAGACCGGCGCCCGGCACCCGCGCGGCAACACCGACTGGCCGCTGGTGGGGATCTTCGCCCAGCGGGGCAAGAACCGCCCCAACCGGATCGGGGTCTCGCGCTGCGAGCTGGTCCGCGTCGACGGCCTCGACCTCCACGTCACCGGGCTGGACGCGGTGGACGGCACCCCGGTGCTCGACATCAAGCCGTACCTCGCGGAGTTCGGCCCGCGCGGCCGCGTGCGCCAGGCCGCCTGGTCGGTGGAACTGATGCGCGACTACTACGACGCGGAGGCATGAGGATGACGCGGCGCCGGCTGGCGGTGGTGTCCGGCGGCGGCAGCGGGATCGGCCGGGCGATCGCGGCCGAGCTGGCGGCGAGCGGGCACCGGGTGGTGGTCCTGGGCCGCCGGGCGGCCGTGCTGGAGCGGGCGGCGAGGGAGATCGCCCGCGACACCGGCCCGGGCGCGGTGGTGCCCCTGCCGGCGGACCTGACGGACCCGGCCGCCGTCGAGGCGGCGGCCGGGCGGATCGCCGAACTCGGGCCGGTGGACGTGCTGGTGAACAACGCAGGCTCCGTCATCACCCCGCCCGCCGACGGCAGCCTGGCCGCCCTGGCCGACGCCTGGCGGCGGGACCTGGACGCCAACCTCCTCACCGCCGTGCTGCTGACCACCGCCCTGCAGGGCGGGCTCCGCCGCCCGGGCGGGCGGCTGGTGATGATCAGCTCGGCGGCCGCCCAGCGCGGCGGCGCGGGACCGCACTCCGCCGGTGCGTACGCGGCCGCGAAGGCCGCCCTGCACGGCTGGGCGTTCGGGCTGGCACGGCAGTTGGGGCCGGACGGCATCACGGTGAACGTGCTCGCGCCCGGCTACGTGCAGGACACCGAGATCTTCGGCGACGACTGGTCCGAGGAGTTCCACGCCCGGAAGGTCGCGGACACCCTGGTCGGCCGCGCCGGCACCCCGGAGGACGTCGCGAAGGCCGTCGCCTACCTCGCCTCCCCGGCCGCCGGGTACCTCACCGGCCAGGTGATCGGCCTCAACGGCGGTGCCGTTCTCGGGAGATGACACGATGATCGGGACGACGTAACGACCCGAGGAGCCCGCGTGTCCACCCGAGTGTCCAGGATCATCACCACCGCGATGCCCGCGCACGGCCACACCGGCCCGGTGCTGGCCGTCTCCGCCGACCTCGCCGCCCGGGGCCACGAGGTGGTCTTCCTCGGCGGCGCCCGGTTCGCCGGGGCGGCCGAGCGGGCCGGGGTGCGGTTCGTCGCGCTGCCCCCGGAGGCGGACTTCGACGACCGCGACCTGGACGCGAGCTTCCCCGGCCGGGCCGCCCTGACACCCGGGCCCGAGCGGCTGGCCTTCGACGCCCGGCACATCTTCACCGACCCGATCCCGCACCAGTACCGGGCTCTGCTCGCCCTGCTGGAGGACTTCCCGGCGAAGGCCGTCCTCGCGGACGCCTTCGTGCAGGGCGTGCTGGCGCTGCCGCTGAGCCGCCCGAGGGCCGAGCGCCCGGCGCTGATCGGGCTCGGGGTGACGCCGGCGATGCTGCCGAGCGTGGACACCGCGCCCTTCGGGCTGGCGCTGACCCCGCTGCCCGGCGAGGAGGGCCGCGAGCGCAACCGCAGGCTGCGGGAGGAGGCGGAGCGCCGCGTCGAGCCGCTCCAGCGGTACGCGGAGAAGGTGTTCGACCAGCTGGGCGTGCGTCTGCCCGAGGGCCCGCGCGGGCTGGCGCCGGTCACCGTGCCGGACCACTACCTCCAGCTGACCGTGCCCGGATTCGAGTATCCGCGCAGCGACGCCCCCGAGACCTTCCGGCTGATCGGCGCGCTGCCGTCCGCCGCCGGGACCGCCGCCGGGACCGCCGCCGGGACCGCTGGCGGAACCGTCGGCGGTCCCGGCGGCGACATCGTCAGCGGGGAGCAGCCGCTGCCCGACTGGTGGGCGCGGCTGTCCGAGGGCCGTCCGGTGGTCGTGGTGACGCAGGGCACGCTCGCCAACGACGACCTCGGCGCGCTCCTCGCCCCGGCCGTCACCGCCCTGGCCG
Source organism: Kitasatospora sp. NPDC051170 (assembly GCF_044455705.1). Taxonomy (NCBI): domain Bacteria; kingdom Bacillati; phylum Actinomycetota; class Actinomycetes; order Kitasatosporales; family Streptomycetaceae; genus Kitasatospora; species Kitasatospora sp. NPDC051170. The sequence goes on from NZ_JBITFA010000018.1 coordinate 183,803, forward strand.
ACCGGGACGTGCTGGTGGTCGCCGCCACCGGCCGCCCGGACGGGCCCCGGGAGCTGACCGGCCTGCTCGGCGGACGGCTGCCGGAGAACACCGTGGCCGCCGGGTACGTCCCGTTCGAGCAGCTGCTGCCGCTCACCGACGTGCTGGTCAGCAACGGCGGCTACGGCGGGGTGCAGAACGCGCTGCGCCACGGCGTGCCGCTGGTGGTCGCCGGGGCGAGCGAGGACAAGCCGGAGGTGGCGGCCCGGGTGCGCTGGGCGGGCGTCGGGATCGACCTGCGCACCGGCCGCCCGGAGCCCGGGGCCGTGGACCGGGCGGTCGGCGAGGTGCTCGAGGACGGCCGCTACCGCGAGCGGGCCCGCGCGCTGCGCGAGGAGCTGGAGCGGTACCGGCCGTTCGACGCGATCGCCGAGCTGGTCGAGTCCCTGTAGCCCCGGCAGGTCATCCCTGCGGGGCTACTCGCCGTCGCCGTCCGGGGCCGAACTCGGCGCGGCGGCACCGGTCTTGGCGATGCCGAGCTTGGCCTCGGCCGTCGTCCAGTCGGTGGCGATCGCCTGCTGGGCGGCGGCCAGGGTGGTCTGGTTCTTGCAGATCGCCGTGTGGATGTGGGTCTCCACGGAGTCCTTCGGGTTGTTGGGGCCCTTGCCCGGCACGTGGTCGGGGGAGGGCGGCTGCACCCAGAGGTTGCGCGGGTCGTTGGGGTCGCCGCCGAGCTGAAGGCTGATCAGATGGTCGTACTCGGCGTCGCCCATCGGCCCGGTGTAGCCGTAGGACTTGGCGTTCTCGGCCTTCTCCTTGCCGGTGATGTTCGCCGGCGGGCGGATGGTGGAGGTGTAGCCGCCCTGCTTGCAGATGGTGTCGTTGAGGTTGCCCTGGTTGACCGCCGGGCTGATCGCGCCGGGGGTGCAGTTCGGGTCGGGCAGCGGCTGCTTGTCGGCGGTGTAGCGGTAGTGGCAGCTGTCGGCGGCGGGCTGCGGCTGGACGTCGTACGAGCTCTTCGGGCCGGGCCCGGTCACGATCGCGGCGGCCTGCGCGGGCGGGGCGGCGGCCGCCGCCCCGGACTGGGCGGCGCCGGTCCTGGCGTCGGCCGGCTTGGCGCTGTGGCCGCCGGACGAGCAGCCTGCGGTGGCGGCGGCGAGCAGGGCGGCCGCGGCTATGGCCAGGGCGGCGCGGACGGGAGCCGGCACGGGAGTTCCTCCAGGTCGTTGCGGTGTGGCTGCACGACCGACCGCGCTGGTCGACGGAGGCCGCGTCAGCGGACACTACCGTGTCGACAGGGCCGAAGGAGTGACGCCGTATCCGCTGACCGGACGGCGCTCGAAGGCCGGAGCGGGCGTACGGAATCGTTTCGCCACCCCTTCGTGTCCGACCCGTCGCCCGCGACCCCCGACCCCCTCCCGCGTGTCGCGCTCACGACGAACCGCGCACACGCCCGGACGCCGCCCGGACGCCCGCTCGGACGCACATCCGGACGCAAGCCCGGACATCCGCCCGCGCACACAAAAGTGCCGACGCCCGTACGAAACGGACGTCGGCACCTTCGGTGCGGGAGGAGCCGTCAGCGGCCCTTCGCGGCCCCGGCCTCCTTGGCGGCCTTCTCGGCGGCCTCCTTGGCGTGCTTCTCCTTGACGCGGACGGTCTCCTTGCGGACGTCCACCTGGTTGGCACGCTCGTGCTGGAGCCAGAGCGGGTTCTCGGCCTTGATCGCCTCGATCTCCTCGGTGGTGAGCGCCTCCGTCACCCCGCCGCGGGCCAGGCCCGAGATGGTGATGCCGAGCTTGGCGGCCACGACCGGGCGCGGGTGCGGCCCGTTCTGGCGCAGGTCCTGGAGCCACTGCGGCGGCTCGGACTGCAGCGCGTTCAGCTCCTCGCGGGAGACCACGCCCTCCTGGAAGTCGGTCGGCGCCGCGGCGAGGTGGATCCCCAGCTTCTTGGCCGCCGTGGCCGGCTTCATGGTCTGGCTGGTCTTCTGCTTGAGCGGTGTCATACGAACAAGGGTAAGGGAGCCGGCGGGCACTTCCGGTCACGATCGGTAGCCTTGCCCCGTGACAGACATGCAGGTGAACCCGTCGTTCCGGCTCGCGTACGTCCCGGGTGTGACTCCCGGCAAGTGGGTCGGGGTCTGGAGGGAGCGGCTCCCGGACGTTCCGCTGGAGCTGGTGGCCGTGCCCTCCACGGACGGTGAGCGGACGGTGCGCGAGGGCGGCGTGGACGCCGGGCTGATCCGGCTGCCCGTGGACAAGGACGTGCTCAGCGCCATTCCGCTGTACGAGGAGTCGACCGTCGTCGTCTTCCCCAAGGACCACTGGCTCGCCGCGGCCGAGGAGGTCGCGCTGGAGGACCTGGCCGAGGAGGTGGTCTTCCACCCGCTCGACGACACCCTCGGGTACACGGCCGGGACGCTGCCCGGCCGCCCGGCCGTCGAGCGGCCGGCGACCACGGCGGACGCGATCGAGCTGGTCGCGGCCAATGTCGGCGTGCTGCTCGTCCCGCAGTCGCTGGCCCGGCTGCACCACCGCCGCGACCTCACGTACCGGCCCGCTCCGGAGGCGGCCCAGTCGAAGGTGGCGCTGTCCTGGCTGCAGGAGCGGACCACGGAGCTGGTGGAGGAGTTCATCGGGATCGTCCGGGGCCGTACGGTCAACAGCTCGCGCGGGCGCGGGGCCGGGCAGCCGCAGCCGCAGCCGGAGAAGAAGGCGGCGGCGCCGCGCAAGCCGCAGCAGGCGAGGGGCCAGGGCAAGGCGCCGGGCAAGCCGCAGGGCAAGGGGCAGCCGCAGAAGGGCGCCGCGCAGAAGGGCCGGGGCAAGCCGAAGCGGCGCGGATAGGCCCCAGCGCTCGCCGACGGCCGTTGCTCAGGAGAGGACCACGGAGAGCCGCGCCGGGCCCGTCTCGGTGGTGGTGTCGCAGAAGTAGACGATGGCCTGGTGGCTGTTGACGTACGCCTGGCCGGCCGCGTGGCAGGCGGCGGCGGTCGGGTAGATGCCGACGTAGGTGTACGTGGAGGCCTGGGCGGCGGGGGCGGCGATCAGGGCGCCACCGGCCACGAGCCCGGCGACGGCCGCGGCGGAGAATGCCTTGCGAAGCGACATGAGTGGTCTTCCTCCCATTGGCGTGCGCGGGGGTCCGCGCCCCCGCGCTTCGTCGAGGAGCCTCCTCCGATTGTGGAGGAAGGGCAATGGTAGAGACCAATTCCGACCGGAAGCCGTGCGGTGATCCCGTGACGGCGCAGGTCACGGGCTTGGTTGACGGACTGACGATCCGCTTCCGGACAGTTCTTGCAATGTCCGGGCCCTGACAGTCCGCCGGCCTCGCGCCTCCGGACGCCTGCCGACCTGTACGGCGGGACGGCGGTACATTCGGCGGGTTCCCGGTGGACCCTCGAAAGGAGCGCGGCCGTGTGGCATGACCTGGTGGTCGTCCAGATCCCGATCGTCGAGAAGATCCTGCGCACGGTCGCGGTCTACGCGTTGATCCTGGTCCTGTTCCGGCTCGCGGGGAAGCGCGGGCTGGCCGGGCTGAACACCTTCGACATGGTGGTCGTGTTCCTGCTCTCCAACGTGGTGCAGAACGCGATCATCGGCAACGACAACAGCCTGCTGGGCGGCACCATCGGGGCCGTCACCCTGATCGTGGTCAACTCCGGCGTCACTCGCTGGCTGGCCCGGGACCCGCGCGCCGCCCGCCTGCTGGAGGGCACGCCCACCACCGTCGTGCGCGACGGCAGGCTGGTGCCCGGGGCGCTGCGCGAGCTGGCGCTGCGGCCGTCGGAGCTGGAGCACGCGATCCGGCTGCAGAACGGCGACGACGTCAGCGATGTGGCCCGCGCCCGCCTGGAGCCGGACGGGCAGCTGCTGGTGACCCTGAAGGCGGCCGAGCAGTCCGCCACCCGGGGGGACGTGGAGGAGCTCCGGCAGCGCCTGGAGTCCATCGAGCGGCTGCTCGCCACCCTGACCGAGCAGCAGGGCGGGCAGGGCAGGCGCTGAACAGGCGCTAACGCGTCGCGGCGGTCTCCGTCGCCTCGGCCGCCGCGTCCGTACGGGCGGCCGTACGGGCGCGGGCCCGGGCGGTGGCGGCGGCCAGGGCGAAGCCGAGGGCGGCCGCGAGGAGGTGGCCGACGGTGGTGAAGTCCGGCAGCGGGCCCGGCCACTCCGAGTCCCCGCTGAGCGGCCAGGCCACCACGAAGGCCGCCCAGGGCAGGCGGGCCCAGCGGGGGACGGCGAGCACGGCGACGGCGAGGACGGTCTGGGCGCCGTAGCTGATGCCGTAGTCGGAGGCCGCGCGGACGTCCTCGGGGTACCACTCCTGGTGCAGGGCGAACAGGATGACCACGGCGGTGAGCAGGGTGGCGAGCACGTGCCCGCCGAGGAAGACGCCCAGCGCCCGCAGGGAGCCCCAGCGGCGTTCCACCCAGGCCAGGCAGCCGCAGACGCCCAGGCCCAGGGTGATCAGGGTGCCGCCGAAGCCGGGGTCGGTGACGTCGGTGAGCGTGCCGTCGTACAGCAGGGCGCTGCCGATCATGGCCCGGACGGGGTGGTCGGGCAGGTTGTCCAGGTTGGTGCTGACGTACGCGCGCAGGTCGTCGGCGCGCTCGGGGGAGAGGTGGTCCTGGAGCCAGAAGTGGCCGACGGCGAGCAGAACGACGAAGCAGAGGGTCAGCGGCGAGCGGCGCGGATACGTCCGCAGGAAGTGGAGCAGCCGGGGCAGGGGCCGGCGCCGCCCATCGGGTGGGGTCATGCCCGGCACGCTACCGGGTGCGCCTGAAGGGAGCGTCTTGTCGGTCAGCCCGGGTCAGGCCGCGTCGTTGGGGTGCGTGCATCGGCGGTGCCGAGGAGGGAGTCCATGCGGAGCATCGGCGACTGACGAGAAGCCGGCGAGGTGCGTGCCCCGGCGTCGCGGCCCCGGGGGGATCGGCAAGACGCTCCCTAAGCGGATCACCTGGCCCGGCGGGCGAGGGTGGCGGTGAAGGGGCGGGGGGTCATCGAGGCCCGGCGGGCGGGGCGGACGGGGCGGCCCGGGGTGGGGGTGAGCGTCCAGCGGGAGGCGATGGTGGCGAGGGCCAGGCAGGCTTCGGCGGTGCCGAAGGCGTCGCCGATGCAGCGGCGGGCGCCGAGGCCGAAGGGCAGGTAGGTGCCGGGGACGGGGCGGCTGGTGGTGAGCCAGCGGTCGGGGTCGAAGCGGTCGGGGCAGGGGTAGAGGTCGGCTCGGCGGTGCAGGAGGTGGGGGCTGAACAGCAGGGTGGTGCCGGCGGGCAGGCGCCGGCCGGCGAGTTCGGTGTCGGTGGCGACGGTGCGGCTGAGCAGCCAGGCGACGGGGTAGAGCCGCAGGGTCTCGGAGACGACGCGTGCGGTGAGCGGCAGGTGGGGCAGGTCCTCGTGGCGGGCGCGGCGGCCGTCCAGGACGGTGTCGAGTTCGCTGTGGAGGCGCTCGCGCACGGCCGGGTTGGCGGCGAGCAGCGTCCAGGCCCAGGAGAGGGTGGCGGCGGTGGTCTCCATGCCGGCGAGCAGGAAGGTGACGACCTGGTCGTGGATCTCGGGGTCGGTGAGGCCCCGCCCGTCCTCGTCGAGGGCGCCGAGGAGCATCGAGAGCAGGTCGTGGTGGTCGGTGCCGTCGGCGCGGTAGTCGGCGATCAGGCGGCGGGTGATCTCCAGCATGTCGCGCCGGGCGTGCCGGAAGCGCAGGTTGCCGGGGGTGGGCAGCCGGTCGACGCCGGGCAGCGGGAGCGTCATCCGGCGGGCGACTCCGCGCGAGACCTCGTCCATGCAGCGGTGGACGGGCAGTTCGCCGGCGCGCTCGTGGGCGGCGAAGAGGCAGCGGGCGGTGACGGCGGTGGTGAGCCGGTACATCGCGGCGGGCACGTCGATGACGTCCCCCTCGCTCCAGGGGGCGGTGGTGGCGTCGATCTCCTCGGACATCAGTGCGGCGTAGCCGGGCAACCGGCCGCGCTGGAAGGCGGGTTGGAGCATCCGGCGCTGGCGGCGGTGGGCGGCGGCCGGGCAGGTGGCGAGGCCCTGGCCCATCACCTCGCGGGCCTTGTCGAGGATGACGCCGCCCTTGTCGAAGGTGCGGTCGTCGGTGAGCAGGGTGTGGACGAGTTCGGGGTGGCAGGCCACGTACGCCTCCAGCGGGCCGAGCCGCAGCCGGACGAGGTCGCCGTGGGCGGCGAGGCCCGCGACGAACGCGTACGGGCGGCGCAGGAACGCGAGGGCGTGCCCGAGGAGCGGGAGCGCGCCGGGGGCGTCGGCGGTGGTGAAGTGCGGTGCGGTGGAGGTGTGCGGGAGGGGCACGGGCGTCGCCTCGGGTGGTGGTGGGGCGGGTGGGGTCGGTGGGCGGGGTCGGTTCGTGCTCGGGTGCATTTCCCGGAGCGGGTCCGTGAAACGGGGGCCGACCGGCGGCCGGAGTGAGCGCGGGGGCGCGGGGCCGACCTCCGCGCGCCCCAGGCCGGTGGGGTCTGTGCCTCGCACCGCCCGGGCCCTAGGCCCTCTCTTTCGGATCTTGCCGGGCGGGCGCCGCCGGGGCACGCACCTCGCCGGCTTCTCGTCAGTCGCCGATGTCCCCCAGCCTTCGGCCGGGAGGTGCCCCCACCGCATGGACTCCCTCCT
>NZ_JBITFA010000019.1:0-162610 GCF_044455705.1 Kitasatospora sp. NPDC051170
CGACAATCCGGCACGCCTCGGCGTTGCTGTAACCCTGCTGCACGAGCCGGGAGTATGCCTCCCGCTCCCGGGACAGCTTCCTGCGCCCCTGAGCCGTCCGGTCCTTGCGGATCTCGAAGTCCATCCCACCCCTTGAGCTGGGGTGTTGCAACGACTCCTAGAACCCAGGCGCTCCTGCGGGCCCTTCGGCATGGCCGGGGCGCGTCAGCGCTGGGCCGGAACCTCCGCCGCCACGTCGTTGGGGATCGCCCCGCCGAAGCGCCGGTCGCGCCGCGCGTACTGCTCGCAGGCGCGCCACAGGTCACGGCGGTCGAAGTCCGGCCAGAGCACGTCCTGGAACACGAACTCGGCGTAAGCGGACTGCCAGAGAAGGAAGTTGGAGGTGCGCTGCTCGCCGCTGGGGCGCAGGAACAGGTCCACGTCCGGCATGTCCGGGTGGTACATGTACTTGGCGATGGTCTTCTCGTTGACCTTCTTCGGGTCGAGCCGGCCGGCCGCGACCTCCCGCGCGATCGCCTGGGCGGCGTCGGTGAGTTCGGCCCGGCCGCCGTAGTTGACGCACATGTAGAGGGTGACGGCGTCGTTGCCCTTGGTCTGCTCCTCGGCGACCTGGAGCTCCTGGACGACGCTCTTCCACAGCTTGGGCATCCGGCCGGCCCAGCGGATGCGCACGCCCATCGCGTCCATCTCGTCGCGGCGGCGGGCGATGACGTCCCGGTTGAAGTTCATCAGGAACTTCACCTCGTCGGGCGAACGCTTCCAGTTCTCGGTGGAGAAGGCGTACAGCGAGATGTTCTTCACGCCGAGCTCGATGGCACCCGCGAGGACGTCGAGCACGACGGACTCGCCGACCTTGTGGCCCTCGGTGCGCGGCAGCCCGCGCTCCTTGGCCCAGCGGCCGTTGCCGTCCATCACGATCGCGACGTGCTGGGGGACCAGCTCGCCGGGGATCTTCGGGGGCTGTGCGCCACTGGGGTGCGGGGCCGGAAGGTCGTAGTTCCGCTGCTTGCCGCCACCGAAGAGCCGTCGCGCTGCCATGTGCTCACTTCTCCACGTATCTCATCGAGCGGATGCCCCGCTCCAGGTGCCACTGGAGATAGGCAGCGACCAGGCCGCTGCCCTCCCTCCAGTACCGGGGCTCGCAGGAATCGGCCGTCCGCCAGTCCCCTGACAACAGCGCCCCGAGCAGTACCAGTGTCTCAGGGGAGGGTACGGCACATCCCGGCACGCGGCAGTCCGCGCAGAGCACCCCGCCTGCGGGGAGGGAGAAGAAACGGTTCGGCCCGTCCAGGCCGCACTTGGCGCAGTCGGTGAAGCTCGCGCCGTACCCGTTGACCGCGAGCGAGCGCAGCAGGAAGGCGTCCATCACCAGGTGCGACTCGTGCAGCCCGGCAGCCAGCGTGCGCAGCCCGCCCACCAGCAGCAGGTACTGCTGCAAGGCCGGCTCGCCCTCGTTCTCGGCGAAGCGCTCGGCCGTCTCCAGCATCGCGGTGCCGGCGGTGTAGCGGCCGTAGTCGGTGACGATCGAACCGCCGTACGGGGCGATGGTCTCCACCTGGGTGCACAGCGGCAGGCCCCGGCCGACGAGTTCGCTGCCCCGGCTGAAGAACTGCACGTCCACGTGGGAGAACGGCTCCAGGCGGGCGCCGAACTTGGACTTGGTCTTGCGCACCCCGCGCGCCACCGCCCGGACCTTGCCGTGGTGGCGGGTCAGCAGGGTGATGATCCGATCGGCCTCGCCGAGCTTCTGCGCCCGCAACACGACGCCGTCGTCCCGGAAAAGACTCATGCCAGCCATTGTCCCCCAGAGGGAGGACACCCGGACGGCGGGAGGACGCCGGGGCACGGACAGCCGTGTTGCCCGCACCGGGGCCGTGGGGGAGGACCACTGCGGTGCGGGTCACGGCGGGCCCGGGAGGGGGGTGGCCGGGCCCGTTTGTGGGGGATTCGGAAGGTTCGAGGGGACCGGACGGACCGGACGGACCGGCCGGAAGAGCAGGTGCGGCTGGTTCGGCGCCCGCTAGTTCAGCGCCCGCGTGGCCGCCTCCAGCAGCACCGCGACCCGCTCCTGCGGCACGTCCAGACAGCGCCCGACCGCGTCCAGCGCGTCGCGCTCCTGCGGCAGGTAGCGCCCGTCGGAGAGCGCGATCGCCGCGCCCTGGAGGACGAGCCGCTCCCGGCCCTGCTGCGCCAGGTGCGGGGCGATCGGCTGGAGGACGGCGTGCAGCTCGACGGCCAGACCGCCGGACATGCCGTGCGCGTCGTGCAGTTCGCCGCCGAGGCCCGAGAGGGCGGCGAGCGCCGCCAGCACCTGGGCCTCGCCGCAGTCGTCGAAGCCGGCCTCGCGCACCGCCGTGCAGGCCGCCTCGCGGGCCGCACGGCTGGCGGTGCCGCCGGCGGCGAGCATCGCCAGCGCGACGGTGTACTGGGCGTCCCGCAGCATCGCGCCGAGGCGCACGCTGGTGGGCAGCTCCAGGCTCTCGGTCCCGTAGCGGCCGAGGCAGCCGGTGCACTGCACGCCGGCGATCACCGGGCCGAGCGGGACCACCGGGGCGCCGAACAACCGCAGCCACCGCCGGCCGGACTGCCGGCGGTAGTTGCGGTCCCCGCCGCAGCCCGGGCAGAAGAAGTCACCGAGAACGTCCGTCCGCCACTTCGGGCGAACACCCCACAACCTGGTCACGGCGCCACTCCCCAGACATGGCAGGCGCTCCTGCTCGACGACGGGCAGGTCGCGCGACCGGACACCGAGGCCGTCCCACCGACCCGGCTTTCCGGTGGATCGATGTTGCCACGGTTACCGGCACGTGTCAGTACCTGGAACGTCCTCCGATTCGAAAAAATGTGGCGCAGGCCACAGAGCGCCGTACACGCGCCGAAGGGCCGTCCCGCGGGACGGCCCTTCGTCCACCACCCGTACGTGTCAGGCGCGCTGCGCCCTGTTGACGGCGCTGATCATCGCCTTCAGCGAGGCCAGCACGGTGTTGCCGTCGATGCCCACGCCCCACAGCACCTTGCCGTCCACCGCGCACTCCACGTAGGCGGCCGCCTGGGCGTCGCCGCCCTCGCTCAGCGCGTGCTCGGCGTAGTCCAGGACGCGTACGTCCACGCCGATGCGGGACAGCGCGTCGGCGAAGGCGGAGACCGGGCCGTTGCCCGTACCGCTCAGGCGCACCGGCACGCCGTCCACCACGGCCTCGGCGGCCAGCGCGTCCCGGCCGTCCTCGGTGGTCAGGGTGCGCGAACCGGCCAGCGAGATGCGGCCCCAGGGGTTGTTCGTGGTGGGCAGGTACTCGTCCTCGAAGACCCGCCAGATCTCGGCCGGGGTGACCTCGCCGCCCTCGGCGTCGGTCTTGGCCTGGATGATGCGGGAGAACTCGATCTGCATCCGGCGCGGCAGGTCCAGCTTGTGGTCGTTCTTGAGGACGTACGCCACGCCGCCCTTGCCGGACTGGCTGTTGACGCGGATGACGGCCTCGTAGGTGCGGCCGACGTCCTTGGGGTCGATCGGCAGGTACGGCACGCCCCAGGTGTGCTCCTCCACCGGCACTCCGGCGGCCTTCGCGTCGGCCTCCAGGGCGTCGAAGCCCTTCTTGATCGCGTCCTGGTGCGAGCCGGAGAAGGAGGTGTAGACCAGGTCGCCCGCGTACGGGTGGCGCGGGTGGACCTCCATCTGGTTGCAGTACTCGGCGGTGCGGCGCACCTCGTCGATGTCGGAGAAGTCGATCTGCGGGTCGACGCCCTGGGAGAACAGGTTCATCCCCAGGGTCACCAGGTCGACGTTGCCGGTGCGCTCGCCCTGCCCGAACAGACAGCCCTCGATGCGGTCCGCGCCCGCCATGTAGGCCAGCTCGGCGGAGGCGACGGCCGTGCCCCGGTCGTTGTGCGGGTGCACGGACAGGCAGACGAACTCGCGGCGCGACAGGTTGCGCGACATCCACTCGAACTGGTCGGCCTGGACGTTGGGGGTGGCCCGCTCGATGGTGGCGGGCAGGTTCAGGATGATCTCGCGGCCCTCGCCCGGCTGCCAGACGTCCATGACCGCCTCGCAGACCTCCAGGGCGAAGTCCAGCTCGGTGTCGACGAAGATCTCCGGCGAGTACTGGTAGCCGAAGACGGTGTCCTCGCCCAGCAGCTTCTCCGCGTACTCCATCACCAGGCGGGTGCCGTCCACGGCGATCGCCTTGGTGGCGTCCTTGTCGTTGCGGAACACCACCCGGCGGAACAGCGGCGCCGTCGCGTTGTACAGGTGGACGGTCGCGCGCGGGGCGCCGACCAGGGACTCCACCGTCTTCTCGATCAGCTCCTCGCGGGCCTGGGTCAGCACCGAGATGGTGACGTCCTCCGGGATCGCCCCCTCCTCGATCAGGGAGCGGACGAAGGCGTGGTCGGTGGCACCCGAGGAGGGGAAGCCGACCTCGATCTCCTTGTAGCCCATGGCCACCAGCAGGTCGAACATCTTGCGCTTGCGGGCCGGGGACATCGGGTCGATCAGCGCCTGGTTGCCGTCCCGCAGGTCGGTGGAGAGCCAGCGCGGCGCCTTGGTGATGACCTTGCCCGGCCAGGTGCGGTCCGGCAGGTCGACGGTGCCGAAGGGCAGGTAGCGTCCGTGCCGCATGCCGGAGGGCCGCTGCCGCGCGGTGGCGACGGTGATCGGGGTGGGCCGGTCGACGAAGGCCCGGGCGGCGGGGACGGACGCGGCGGAGGTCTGCTCGGTCATGGAGGTGACTCTCGGCTTCCTGTGGATGCGTGGTGCGGGCGGTCGGGGTGGTCTACACCGATTGGCCGGCCTCAGCGGTGCCGCTCGCGATCCGCCGTCGGATCGCCGATGTGCGCGCACAGCTCGTACCCCGCGGCGAGGGAGCCGGCCCCTGTGGGACTACAGGCCCTCGACGCGGCAGCTAAGAAGAAGCAGCCCGTTGCGCATGATGGAGCCCAGCGTAACCCAGGCCCGCGCGCCCCCGAAGTGATCCGGGCTACCGTTCCATCCCTTGAGACGCCCTCCGGTCATGTCAAAGGTGGTGACAACCGGTCATCCAAGCCTCACCCTGGGCCACATGACTGCAGGAGTGCCGCTCTGCGCGATCGTCCCGCCGTACGTCCTGGACCGCCTCGCCGAGGCCGGTCACGAGCCCGCCGTCCACTCCCTCGCCCTCGACGCCGCGCACCGCGCCGCCCGGCTCGCCCCTCCCCCGGCCGCCGCCGCCAGCCCGGACCTCAACCGGGTCATCTGCGACTCCGGCCACCTCCAGCACCTGCCCGGGCGCACCGTGCGCACCGAGGGCCGCCCGCCGGTCTCCGACGCGTCGGTCAACCACGCCTACGACGGCCTCGGCGCCACCTTCGCCCTCTTCTCCGAGGCGTACGGGCGCCGCTCGATCGACGACCAGGGCCTGCGGCTGGACGCCAGCGTCCACTACGGCCGCGACTACGACAACGCCTTCTGGAACGGCCACCAGATGGTCTTCGGCGACGGGGACGGCGAGATCTTCGGCGACTTCACCGCCTGCGTGGACGTCATCGGCCACGAACTCACCCACGGCGTCACCCAGTTCACCGCCGGCCTGGAGTACCACGACCAGCCCGGGGCGCTCAACGAGTCCCTCTCCGACGTCTTCGGCTCCCTCGTCAAGCAGTACGCGCTGCACCAGGACGCCGACGCCGCCGACTGGCTGATCGGCGCCGGCCTGCTCGCCCCCGGCGTCCAGGGCGTCGCGCTGCGCTCGATGAAGGCCCCCGGCACCGCCTACGACGACCCCCGGCTCGGCAAGGACCCGCAGCCCGCGCACCTGCGCGACTACGTCCACACCGCCGAGGACCAGGGCGGGGTGCACATCAACTCCGGCATCCCCAACCACGCGTTCTACCTGCTGGCCACCGCCCTCGGCGGCCCGGCCTGGGAGCGCGCCGGGCGGATCTGGTACGACGCCCTCACCGGCCGCCGGCTGCCCGCCGACGCCGACTTCACCGCCTTCGCCCGGGCCACCGTGGCCGCCGCGAGGGCCCGCTACGCCACCGAGCCCTCGGTGGCCGACACGGTGACGGCCGCCTGGGCCCAGGTGGGGGTGAGCTCCGCCTGAGGCCGCCTTGATCGTCGCTTAAGGTCACGGTCCGGGAAAGGTCCGGCGAACCCATCCCCTGCGTAGCACCATGGACACCATGCGTATCCAGGTGACCCGGACCGGCGGCCTCGCCGGCATCGTCCGACACGCGGAGCTCGACACCGCCGACCGCACGGACGCCCCGCACGTCCACGCCCTCGCCCGCGAGGCCGTCGCCGGCGGGCTGCGCGCGCCCTCGTACGGCGTGCCGGACGGGTTCCACTACGAGATCACCGTCGACGGCCGGACGGTGCACTGCGCCGACCCGAAGCTCAGCGACTCCCAGCGCGAGCTGGTCTCCCTGGTGCTGCGCGAGGGTGCCTGACACCCGCGCCGCACCAGGGGGTTGAGCTCGGAAGCCTCAGAAGCCCAGCTTGCGCAGCTGCTTCGGGTCCCGCTGCCAGTCCTTGGCCACCTTGACGTGCAGGTCCAGGTAGACCGGGGTGCCCAGCAGCGCCTCGATGTGCTTGCGGGCGGTGGTGCCGACGTGCTTGAGCCGCGAGCCCTTGGCGCCGATGACGATCGCCTTCTGGCTCTGCCGCTCGATGTAGACGTTGGCGTGGATGTCCAGCAGCGGGCGGTCCGCCGGACGGCCCTCGCGCGGGAGCATCTCCTCGACCACCACGGCCAGGGAGTGCGGCAGTTCGTCGCGCACGCCCTCCAGGGCGGCCTCGCGGATGAGCTCGGCGACCATGATCTGCTCGGGCTCGTCGGTGAGGTCGCCGTCGGGGTAGAGCTGGTCGCCCTCGGGCAGCAGCTTGGTGAGCAGGTCCGCCACCAGGTCGACCTGCTTGTCGCCGACGGCGGAGACCGGGATGATCTCGGCCCACTCGAAGCCGAGTTCCAGACCGAGCTGGTGGATCGCGATCAGCTGCTCGGCCAGGCGCTTGGAGTCGACCAGGTCGGTCTTGGTGACGATGGCGACCTTGGGGGTCTTCTTGATCCCGGCGATCTCCTTGGCGATGAACTTGTCGCCGGGGCCGAGCTTCTGGTCGGCGGGCAGGCAGAAGCCGATCACGTCGACCTCCGCCCAGGTGCTGCGGACCAGGTCGTTGAGGCGCTCGCCGAGGAGGGTGCGGGGCTTGTGCAGGCCGGGGGTGTCGACCAGCACGAGCTGGGCGTCGGGGCGGTGCACGATGCCGCGCACGGTGTGCCGGGTGGTCTGCGGCCGGTCGGAGGTGATCGCGACCTTCGTCCCCACCAGGGCGTTGGTCAGGGTCGACTTGCCCGCGTTGGGCCGGCCGACGAAGCACGCGAAGCCGGAGCGGAAGGAGGAAGGGGCATTCATGGGCTCCATTCTCCCTGATCACGGGAGCCGCGCCGTCCAGGGGCCCGCCGGGGTCTCTCAGCCCTTGCCCCGGTCGGTGCGGACGAAGGAGAAGATGATCAGCAGCACCAGGAAGGCGAAGGAGCCCCAGAGCCAGAGCGGCGAGCCGGTCTCCTGCCACTTGCCCAGGCCCATGACCCACAGCACCAGCCCGGCGAAGAACGCCAACGCCCCCATGTCCCCAGCCCCTTCACCGATCCCGCTCCCCCGGTGAGATTATCGGCTGAGCCCATGAGGGCAAGGCCCGGCTCCTGAGTCGGCGCTCGAAGCGGCGCTTGAAGCGGCGCTCGAATCAGCGCGCCTCGGCCGCCACCCGCAGCGCCCCGTCCGGGCCCGCCAGCAGCACCGGCGTCCCCGCCCCGCCCAGGTCCCGTACGGCCGCGAGGTCCGCCTCGGCCGGCTCCCGCGCCTCGCTCACCACGGCCGCCGCCTCCAGCGACTTCGCGCCGCTGGCCACCGCCATCGCCACCGCCGTCTGCAGCGCGCTCAGCTTCAGCGACTCCAGCGCGACCGTCCCGGCCACGTAGGTGCGGCCCGTCTCGTCACGCACCGCGGCCCCCTCGGCCACGCCGTTGCGGGCGCGGGCCGAGCGGGCCAGGGTGATGATCTTCTTGTCCTCGGGGTCCAGCTCGACGATGTCACTCATGCCGCCGAGCATAGGCGGCCCGCTTCTCAGTGACCCACGGGGTGGGTCCGGCCGGGATTCGGGTTCAGGACCTTGACGAAGGTCTTCGCCGAGCCGGAGGGCAGCGGCTCCTCGCTCCCGATCCGCTTCCGCCAGAACGGGTTGTCGTGCGGCAGGTGGCTGCTCACCCTGCCGTACATCCCGAAGGTGGTCACGACGATCCCGAAGACGAACGCGAACAGCACGTTCGACATCCGGAAGTTGAGGATGTTGGCGTCCGGGCGCCCCAGCACCGTCAGTCCGTAGAAGCCGGACAGGACGAACAGCACCCCGACCACCAGGTTCAGGTTGGACGCGAAGTTCCCGCCGATCACCGCTCCCAGCAGCAGGACCGCGCCCGCCACGATGGACAGGACGCTCAGCGCCCCGTTGGTCGACAGTCCGGCGATCCGGTCGCCGTGGGTGGCCAGGAAGCCGGGGTGGTCGACCAGCCCCAGGATCCCGAACACGATCAGGAAGATCCCCCCGAGCGCCGCCCCGACCCGCCACACCAGGGCGAGTCGGCGGTCGACCGTGGGCAGTTCGTCTTGCAGCTTCATGGCGACCTCCAGAGGCCCGCGATCCCTAGCTGTAGGGGTGGGCCTTCTGCATGTGCGGCGTCTCGTGCATGTAGAGCGAACCGCACTGCTGGCAGCAGCGCAGCCCGGTCCCCCACTCCTCCTCGGGCCGGGTCTCGGCCTCGGCGGGCATCGTCCGGCCGCAGAGCGCCGTCGACGGGTCCTCGTCCCGCACCACGTGCCAGGACACGGCTCCGCCGGCCGCCCCCTGCGGGCCGTACTCCGCGCGAAGTTTGTGCGTCATGCCCTCCATGGTCGCTCGCCCGCGACCGCCCCGCTACTCGCCCCGCTACTCGGCCGGGTCGGAGGCCGCGCGGTCGCCCGCGCGGACGGGGGTGGCGACCATGGAACCGATGCGGTTGCGGCGCCCGGCCGAGGACTCGGCGGTCAGCAGGATGCCGGTCAGGCCGCCCTCGACGGGCTCGGGCAGGGGGATCTCGCAGGCGGAGCCGGGGATCGGCACGCGGCCCAGGTGCTTGGCCAGCAGGCCGCCCACCGTCTCCACGTCCTCGTCCTCCAGCTCGATGCCGAACAGATCGCCCAGGTCCTCCACCAGGAGGCGGGCGGTGATCCGGTACGAGCCGTCGCCGAGGTCCTCGACGGGGGCGATCTCCCGGTCGTACTCGTCGGTGATCTCGCCGACGATCTCCTCCAGGACGTCCTCGATCGTCACCAGACCGGCCGTGCCGCCGTACTCGTCGATCACGATCGCCACGTGCGAGCGGCGCTGCTGCATCTCGCGCAGCAGGTCCCCCGCGGCCTTGGAGTCCGGGACGAAGACGGCCGGGCGCATCACCGCGCCCACCTCCTCCGACTCGGCGTCCCGGTTGATGTGGGTGCGCCGCACCAGGTCCTTGAGGTAGACGATGCCGACCACGTCGTCCTCGCTGTCCCCGACCACCGGGATGCGCGAGAAGCCCGAGCGCAGCGCCAGGGTCAGCGCCTGGCGCACGGTCTTGTGCCGCTCGATCATCACCAGGTCGGTGCGCGGCACCATCACCTCGCGCACGATGGTGTCGCCCAGCTCGAAGACGGAGTGCACCATCCGGCGCTCCTCGTCCTCGATCAGGTCGTCCTTCTCGGCGAGGTCCACCAGCGCCCGCAGCTCCGCCTCCGAGGCGAACGGCCCCTCCCGGTACCCCTTGCCGGGGGTCAGGGCGTTGCCGAGCAGGATCAGCAGCCGCGGGATGGGCCCCAGCACCGCCGCCAGCGGCAGCAGCACGAAGGAGGCCGCCGTCGCCGTCGACAGCGGGTGCTGGCGGCCGATCGTGCGGGGCGAGACGCCCACCGCCACGAAGGACACCAGCACCATCACCACGAAGGCCAGCAGCACGGCCTGCCAGGTCGGGTGCAGGTTGCGCACGCACACGGCCGTGACCAGCACGGCCGCCGCCATCTCGCTGGCCACCCGGATCAGGGTGGCCAGGTTGAGGTAGCGGAACGGGTCGGAGGCGACGGCCAGCAACCGGTCGGAACCCCGCCGGCCGCTGCGCACCGCCTCCTCCGCCCGGAACCGGGAGACCCGGGAGATGCCCGCCTCGGCGCACGCGGCCAGCCAGCCGAGCACGACGAGGGCCACGGCACCGAGGACGTAGCTCGTACTCTCACCGCTCACAGGGGTTCGGGCCCCGCGCTCAGTGGGTGGTGGGGGCGGGCGAGATGCCCCCGAGGCCGCGCCCGGCCCGCCAGTCGTCGAGGATGCGCTTCTGGAGGGCGAACATCTCCTCCTCTTCCTCCGGCTCCTCGTGGTCGTAACCGAGGACGTGCAGCACGCCGTGGACGGTGAGCAGCTGGAGCTCCTCGTCCATGGAGTGCTGGGAGGGGGCCGCCTTGCCCTGCTGCTGGGCGACCTCGGGGCACAGGACGATGTCGCCGAGCAGGCCCTGGGGCAGCTCCTCGTCCTCCTTGCCGGGGCGCAGCTCGTCCATCGGGAAGGACATCACGTCGGTGGGCCCGGGCAGGTCCATCCACTGGATGTGCAGCTCCTCCATCGCCGCGGCGTCCAGCAGGATCACGGACAGCTCGGACTGCGGGTGGATCCGCATCCTGTCGAGGGCGAAGCGGGCGACGTCGAGGATGGATTCCTCGTCGGCCTCCCAGCCGGACTCGTTGGCGATGTCGATCGACATGACGGGCTGGTTACTCAGCTTTCGGTGCGATGGGACTGTCGGGGTGCGCGCGCCGCGGCGGTCTTGCCGGGGCGGCGCTGGGCCGGCTTGCGGTCGGCCGGAGCGCTCGGCTCGGCCTCCTGCCGCGCGTCCCAGCGCTCGTACGCGTCCACGATCCGGCCGACCAGCTTGTGGCGGACCACGTCGGTGCTGGTGAGGACGGAGAAGTGGATGTCGGGCACGTCGGCCAGGATCTCCTGGACGACCTTGAGTCCGCTGCGGGTGCCGCCCGGGAGGTCGATCTGGCTGGTGTCGCCGGTGACGACCACCCGGGAGTTGAACCCGAGGCGGGTCAGGAACATCTTCATCTGCTCGGGCGAGGTGTTCTGGGCCTCGTCGAGGATGATGAAGGCGTCGTTGAGGGTGCGGCCGCGCATGTAGGCGAGCGGAGCGACCTCGATGGTGCCGGCCGCCATCAGGCGCGGGATGGAGTCGGGGTCCATCATGTCGTGCAGCGCGTCGTAGAGCGGGCGCAGGTACGGGTCGATCTTCTCGAAGAGGGTGCCGGGCAGGAAGCCCAGCCGCTCGCCGGCCTCGACCGCGGGGCGGGTCAGGATGATCCGGTTGACCTCCTTGGCCTGGAGGGCCTGGACGGCCTTGGCCATCGCGAGGTAGGTCTTGCCGGTGCCCGCCGGGCCGAGCCCGAAGGTGATCGTGTGCTTGTCGATCGCGTCGACGTAGCGCTGCTGGTTGAGCGTCTTGGGGCGGATCGTGCGGCCGCGGTTGGAGAGGATGTTCGCGGTGAACACCTCGGACGGCGCCGGGCTGTCCGGGTCCTGCTCCTGGCTGCGGAGCATGGCGATGGAGCGCTCCACGGAGTCCTCCGTCAGGGGCTGGCCGGTGCGCAGCACCAGCATCATCTCGTTGAAGAGCTTCTGGACGAGCGCGACCTCGGCGCCCTCCCCGGTGGCGGTCACCTCGTTGCCGCGGACGTGGATGTCGGCGGTGGGGAAGCCCCGTTCGATCACGCGCAGCAGCGAGTCCGCGGTGCCGAGCAGGGTGACCATCGGGTGCTTCTCGGGGATGACGAACCGGGCGCTGACGCGGCCGTCGTCGGCCGGCTCGGGACGCGACCGTCCGTTGGTACGGGTCTGCGATGTGTCACTCATGGGTCGGCCCTGGGGCCTGCCTCATCCCAATCCGTGGTCTCGTGTGCCGCTCGGTCTCTCCGGGGCACCAGGGTACGCCGCGGACGATCTCGCCGCGGCGGGCGGCGGGGCCGCACGCGACGATGCTCCGGTAGATCGCGGAGCGACGCGAGTGCTTTTCCGGGGCGTTCACGGGTGCCGACGGGCTCTTCACGCGTGCCGAGGGGCCGTCCACGCGTCCCGAGGGGCCGTTCATGCGTGCCGGCGGGCCGGGACGGGCACCCGGGCGAGGTCCTCGGCGAGGACCAGCTCCCCGTCGAAGTGCTTGCGGGCGTCGGCCAGGTGCTGGCCGAGGTCGGGGTAGCGCTGGGAGAAGTGGGTCAGCACCAGGGTGCGGGCCCCGGCCTCGGCGGCGACCTTGGCGGCCTGCCCGGCGGTGAGGTGGCCGTGGTCCTCGGCGAGGTGGGCGTCGGCGTCGGTGAAGGTCGCCTCGACGACCAGCAGGTCGGCGTCCTGCGCCAGCTCGTGGACGCCCTCGCAGAGCCGGGTGTCCATCACGAAGGCGAACTTCTGGCCGGGCCGCGGCTCGCTGACCTCGGCGAGGGTGACGGTGCGGCCGTCCACCTCGACGGATCCCTCGTGCTGCAGGCGCCCCACGGCCGGCCCGCGCACGCCGTGCGCGGCCAGCCGCTCGGGCACCAGCCGGCGCCCGTCGGGCTCGGTGAGGCGGTAGCCGAAGGACTCCACGGGGTGGTCGAGCCGGATCGCGTCCAGGGCGAAGCGGGCGCCGGGGGCGGGCAGCGGGCCGGGCTCGTCGATCGGGCGGGGGCGCAGCACGGCGGTCTCGTGGTAGGCGGTGGCGTGGCGCAGCCGCTCGAAGTAGACCTCGCCGGAGGCCGGGAAGTAGACGTCCACCGGGTGGGGGACGCGGTCCAGGTTGATCCGCTGGATCACCCCCGCGAGGCCCAGGCAGTGGTCGCCGTGGAAGTGGGTCACGGCGATCCGGGTGATCTGGGTGGCGGTGACCCCGGCGTGGAGCATCTGGCGCTGGGTGCCCTCGCCGGGGTCGAACAGCAGGCCCTCGCCGTCCCAGCGCAGGAGGTAGCCGTTGTGGTTGCGGTGCCGGGTGGGCACCTGGCTGGCGGTGCCGAGGACGACGAGTTCGCGCTGGGACACGTCAGACCATGCGCTCGGTCATCGACTTGCCGCCGAGCACGTGCACGTGGGCGTGGAAGACCGTCTGCCCGGCGCCCGCACCGGTGTTGAAGATCAGCCGGTAGTCGGCGACGCCCTCGTCCTCGGCCACCCGGCCCGCCTCGGCGAGGAGTTCACCGGCGATCTCCGGCTCGGCGGCGGCCAGCGCGGCGGCGTTCGGGTAGTGGACGTGCGGGATGACCAGGACGTGCACGGGGGCCTTGGGGGCGATGTCGCGGAAGGCCAGGACGCGTTCGGTCTTGCGCACCACCGTCGCCGGGATCTCGCCCGCCACGATCTTGCAGAACAGGCAGTCGGGCTGCGGCTCGCCGGCCATCGGTCTCTCCTCGGTTGAGCGGGTCCTGTGGTCCGTACGGGCGCAGCCTAGCCGAGCCGCGCGACCGCCTGCTCGTACTCCCGGAGGTGCTTCCAGCGCACCGCGCGCATACCGACGACGTCGCCCTCCCAGAGGTCGAACTCCTCGGACAGGAAGGAGAGTGCCAGGAGGACGAAGCCGACCAGCCACCGCAGGGACAGCCGCCAGGTGCGGGGCCGCGAGACGTCCTCGCTGCGGACCACCCGCATGGCCAGGACGCCCTTGCCGAGGCTGAAGCCGGTGAGGCGGGCCAGCAGCACCTGGTTGACGAAGGAGGCGAGCAGGCCGACGCCGACGAACGCCGCCCAGAAGGGCACGACCCCGAGACCACTGTGGTGGGTGGCGGCGTGGCCGACCGCGTGCGCGACCGGGTGGGCCTCGCGCGCCTTCTCCGTGGCCATGGCGGCGGAGAACCCGAGGGTGAGGGCGAGGGCGAAGTCGAGCACGATCGCCAGGAAGCGCCGCCCGGCGTACGCCTCCTCGGGGCACTTCGGGCGTTCGGGCCCCGCGTACTGCTGCGGCGGGTAGGGCTGCTGCGGCTGCGCGTACTGCTGCGGCGGGTACGGGTTCTGACCGTACGGCTGCTGCGGCTGCTGGGGGTACGGCTGCGGCTGCTGGGGCTGCGGGGCGTACGGGTTCGGCCCGTAGCCGTACGGCTGTTGCGGCTGCTGCGGGTGCTGCGGATACGGCTGCGGCTGCTGGCCGTAGTACTGCTGCTGCGGTGGCGGATAGCCCTGTGCCATGTGCTCCCCCGTGAGCGGTCGGTCAAGATCGAGAACAGCCCCGCATCCTACCCACGGCCCGCACGGCGGTTCGGAGCGGGAAGCCGTCCCCGGCTTCCCGCTCCGAACCTTCACACCGCTGCTCCCCTACTCCCCCGGCCGCGCCGGCCCCCTGCGCGCCGGGTTCTCGGCCAGGGCGGCGAGGGCGATGCGCACGCCCTCGGCGAGCTGCGGGTCCGAGCCCTGCGCCCAGTGGTGCGGGGCGAAGGGCACCTCGACGTCCGGGTCGGCGCCGTGGTTCTCCAGGCCCCAGCCGTAGTTCTCCAGCCAGAACGCGTACTTGGGCTGGGTGACGAGCGTGCCGTCGACGAGCCGGTAGCGGCTGTCGATGCCGATCACCCCGCCCCAGGTGCGGGTGCCGACCACCGGTCCGATGCCCAGCGCCTGGATCGCGCCGTTGACGACGTCGCCGTCCGAACCCGAGAACTCGTTGGCGAGGGCGACCACCGGCCCGCGCGGGGCGTCCATCGGGTACGGCACGGGGTGGTCGGTGTCCCGGGCGACGTTCCAGCCGACGATGCGGCGGGCGAGCTTCTCGATCACCAGCTGGGAGGTGTGGCCGCCGCGGTTCTCCCGGATGTCGACGATCAGGCCCTCCCGGGCCATCTCGGTGGTCAGGTCGCGGTGCAGCTGCGCCCAGCCGGCCGACTGCATGTCGGGGATGTGCAGGTAGCCGAGCCGCCCGCCGGACAGCTCGCGCACGGCGGCGCGGCGCCCGGCCACCCAGTCGTGGTAGCGCAGCGGCTCCTCGTCGGCGAGCGGGACGACGACGGGGTGGCGCCGGTCGGTGCCGTCCTTGCCCGCGACGGTCAGCTCGACGGGCTGCCCGGCGGTGCCGGCCAGCAGCGGCGCCGGGCCGGTGACCGGGTCCACCGGGCGGCCGTTGACGGCGAGGACGGCGTCGCCGGGGCGGATCGCGGCGCCGGGCGCGGCCAGCGGCGAGCGGGCCCTGGGGTCGGAGGACTCGCCGGGCAGGATGCGGGCGATCCGCCAGCGGTCGCCGTCCTTGACCAGGTCGGCGCCCAGCAGGCCCTGGCGGCGGGCGGGTTCGGTGTAGCGGCCGTACGGGAGCACATAGGCGTGGGAGGTGCCGAGTTCGCCGTGCACCTCCCAGAGCAGGTCGACGAGCTCGTCGTGGGAGCCGACCCGCTCGACCAGCGGCCGGTAGCGTTCCAGCACGCCGGCCCAGTCGACGCCGCCGAGGTCGGGGCGCCAGAAGTTGTCGCGCATCAGGCGGCCGTTCTCGTCGTACATCTGGCGCCACTCGGCGCCCGGGTCGACGCTCACCCGCAGCCGGGCGAGGTCGACGGTGGTCTCGTCGTCCTCGCCGCCGGCCTTGTGGTCGGCGGGGACGATCCGCAGCTCGCCCTCGTCCACCACGGCGACCCTGCCGCCGTCCCCGCTGACCGCGAAGTCGTCGAGGCCGTGGACGAGTTGCTCGACGCGGCGCTTCCTGAGGTCGAAGCGCTCCAGCACCGGCCGGGGCCGATCGGCGTCCAACGAGGCCGCGTCGTCGCCCAGTTCGCCGAGCAGCGGGGCCCTGGTCCACAGCACGCCGTCCTTGGCGGCGCGCAGCCGGCCGAAGCGGCCGCCCTCGACGGGGAAGGGCACGATCCGGTCGACGATGCCGTCCAGGTCGACCCGGGTGACCGGCGGGCTGTCGGCCGAACCCTCCTCGGCGTCGGCCTTCTTGGCGCGCGGCTCGTCCTCCTCGCCGCCCAGCGGGCGCCCGGAGCGCTGCGGCCCGAACGGGGAGGGGGTGTCGGCGGCCAGGGTGATCAGGTACGGGCGGCAGCCGCCGGGGAAGGCCAGGTCGAAGCCGTGGGAGTCGTACACCGGGTCGAAGTTGCGCACCGAGAGGAAGGCCAGGTAGCGGCCGTCGGCGGTGAAGGCCGGCGAGGAGTCGTGGAAGCGCTGCTGGGTGGCCTCGCTCACCGTTCGGGTGGCGAGGTTGGCCAGCACGATCTGGCGCAGCGAGTACGGGCCGAGGCCGTGCACCGGGCGGGACCAGGCCAGCCAGGCGGAGTCCGGGCTGAACGCCAGACCGTCGACCTCGCCGTCGAGGCTGCGGTCCAGCTCGTGCACGGCGCCGTCGGCGAGGGCGACGAGCAACACCCGGCCGTCGTGCACGCCGATCGCGGCCTGCTTGCCGTCCGGGGAGACGGCCAGCGCGTTGACCCGGCCCAGCTGCCCCGAGGCCAGGCGGCGGCGCTCGGCGCCCTGCACGGCGGGGGCGAACTCCAGGGCGTCCTCGCCCTCGGCGTCGGAGACCCACAGCACGCCCTGGGCGCCGTCCTCGCCGGGCACCACCCGGGCCAGGCGCCCGCGCACGCCGGGGGTCTCGTCCAGCACCCGGGCCGGGCCCTCGCGGTGGGTCAGCCAGTGGACGCCGCCGCGCACCACGACGGCGCTGGCGCGGCCGGTGCGGTCGGGCGCGACGGTCTCCAGCCAGTGCGCGGCGGGCACCGGGCGCCGGCGGCGGCCCGTACGGGGGCCGGCCAGGCGCAGGTCCAGGCGGCGCGGGGCGGCGCCGTCCAGGTCGTCCAGCAGCCAGAGTTCGCCCGCTCGGTGGAAGACGACCCGGGTGCCGTCGGTGGTGGCGTTGCGGGCGTAGAAGCCGTCCGGGTCGGCGGTGTGGCGGCGCAGGTCGGAGCCGTCCGGCAGGCTGGACCAGAGCTCGGAGACGCCCTCGTGGTCGGAGAGGAACGCGATCCGGCCGCCCACCCACATCGGGGAGTCGAGCTGCCCGTCGAGGCCCTCGTGGACGCGGGCGAACTCGCCGCCCTCCTCGCCGAGCCACAGCTTGCCCGCCCGGCCGCCGCGGTAGCGCTTCCAGTGGGCGGGCTCGCGGTTGTTGGAGGCCAGCAGCACGCGGGCGCGCTGGTCGTCGGAGGCCGCGCTCCGCTGCTCGAAGGCCAGGGCGCCGACCGGCCCGTACGGCAGCCGCTGCGGCTCGCCGCCGTCCAGGGGCACCGCGTACGCCCAGGTGCGGCGCAGGCTGGCCTCACCGGCGGAGGTGGAGGCGATCGGGCGGCCGTCCGCCGTCCAGCCCTGCACCCGGGTCTGGTCGCTGCCCCAGTGGGTGAGCCGCCGCGAGGGCCCGCCCTCCACCGGCAGCACGTGCACCTCGGGGGCGCCGTCCCGGGTGGAGGAGAAGGCCAGCCGGCTCCCGTCCGGGGAGAAGCGGGGGTGGTGGACCGGCAGGTGGTCGGCCGTCAGCCGCCAGGCCCGGCCGCCGTCGAGCGGGGCGAGCCAGAGGTCGTCCTCGGCGACGAAGGCGACCAGGTCACCGTGCAGGTGGGGGTGGCGCGGATAGGCGCCCGCGGGGGTGCTCAGGGAGTCCGTCACCCGGCCAGCCTAGGCAGCCGCCCGGGCCGAGGAGCTCGGTTTGCCGCCAAAAAATCAGATGGAGCTCACGACCAGCGGCCGGTACGCCCCAGCAGCAGCGCGCCCGCCGCCACCCCGGCGGTGGAGGTGCGCAGCACGGAGGACCCCAGCCGGTACGGCTTCGCGCCCGCCTCGGCGAAGGCCGCCAGCTCCTCCGGGGAGACCCCGCCCTCCGGCCCGACCACCAGCACCACGTCCCCGCCCTCGGGCAGGGCGGCCGACGCCAGCGGCTCGGCGCCCTCCTCGTGCAGCACCGCGGCGAACGCGGCCTCCCGCAGGACGGGCAGCAGCTGCCGGGTGGTCATCAGGTCCCCCACCTCGGGGAAGCGCAGCCGGCGGGACTGCTTGCCCGCCTCCCGGGCGGTGGCCCGCCACTTGGCGAGCGCCTTGGCGCCGCGCTCGCCCTTCCACTGGGTGATGCAGCGCGAGGCCGCCCAGGGGATCACCGCGTCCACGCCGACCTCGGTCATGGTCTCCACCGCCAGCTCGCCCCGGTCCCCCTTGGGCAGCGCCTGGACGACGACGATGCGCGGCGCCGGCCGCTCCTCGCGGCGCACGGCGGCCACGGCCACGTCGATCGCGTCCTTGCCGTGCACCTCGGCGACGGTGCCGTCCACGCCCAGGCCCAGCCCGTCCGCCAGGGTGACGGCCTCACCGGCCGTCAGCCGCTTCACCGCCGCCGCGTGCCGCCCCTCGGGCCCGTCCAGGCGTACCAGCGCGCCGGGCGCGGCGGCGGCGATCCGCTCGGTCTCGACGACGAAGACGGGGGCGGTCATGGCGGGGGTACCTCCGGATGGGTGGGGACACGGAAGGGGTGCCGGGGAATCCCTCCCCGGCACCCCTCACGCAGCTGGACTAACGGCCGTTGAAGGCGTCCTTGAGGCGCGAGAACAGCCCCTGCTGGCCCGGCGCGAACTGCCCGGAGGGCCGCTCCTCGCCGCGCAGCACCGCGAGGCGGCGCAGCAGATCCTCCTGCTCGGGGTCGAGCTTGGTGGGCGTCTGCACCTCGACGTGCACTATCAGGTCGCCCCGGCCGCCGCCGCGCAGGTGGGTGATGCCCCGCCCGTGCAGCGGGATCGACTGGCCGGACTGGGTGCCGGGCCGGATGTCGACCTCCTCCAGGCCGTCCAGGGTCTGCAGCGGCACCTGGGTGCCGAGCGAGGCGGCCGTCATCGGGATGGTGACGGTGCAGTGCAGGTCGTCGCCGCGCCGCTGGAACACCGTGTGGGTGGTCTCGGCGATCTCCACGTACAGGTCGCCGGCCGGGCCGCCGCCGGGGCCGACCTCGCCCTCGCCGGCCAGCTGGATGCGGGTGCCGTTGTCGACACCGGCCGGGATCTTGACGGTCAGGGTGCGCCGGGCGCGCACGCGGCCGTCGCCGGCACACTCCGGGCACGGGGTCGGCACGACCGTGCCGAAGCCCTGGCACTGCGGGCAGGGGCGGGAGGTCATGACCTGGCCCAGGAAGGACCGGGTGACCTGCGAGACCTCGCCCTTGCCGCGACACATGTCACAGGTCTGCGCCGAGGTGCCGGGGGCCGCGCCCTCGCCGCTGCACGTGGTGCAGGTGACGGCCGTGTCGACCTGGAGCTCCTTGGTGGTGCCGAACGCGGCCTCCTCCAGGGTGATCTCCAGCCGGATCATGGCGTCCTGGCCCCGGCGGGTGCGCGAACGCGGGCCGCGCTGGCCCGCCGCGGCGCCGAAGAAGGCGTCCATGATGTCGGAGAAGCCGAAGCCCGCCGCGCCCGCGCCGAAGCCCGCTCCACCGCCGCCCGGGGACAACGGGTCCCCGCCGAGGTCGTAGACCTGGCGCTTCTGCGGATCGGAGAGCACCTCGTAGGCGGCGTTGATCTCCTTGAACCGCTCCTGCGTCTTCGGGTCCGGGTTGACGTCCGGGTGCAGTTCGCGTGCCAGGCGCCGGAACGCCTTCTTGATCTCGTCCTGCCCCGCATCCCGTCGGACGCCGAGTACCGCGTAGTAGTCCGTGGCCACCAAATGCTCCGCTTGTTCCGCCTGTAGTAGTGCTGCGATCGGACCCGTCAGCCGTCTGACGGGGGTTTGCTACGACTCGGCCAGGATCTGACCCACGTACCGTGCCACCGCTCGCACCGCCCCCATTGTGCCCGGGTAGTCCATCCGGGTCGGACCGATCACCCCCAGTTTGGCCACGCTCTCGTCGCCCGAACCGTAACCGACCGACACGACCGAGGTGGAATTCAGCCCCTCGTACGCGATCTCGCGGCCGATCCGGACCGTCATCCCCGCGTCCGCGGTCTCACCCAGGAGGCGGAGCAGGATCACCTGCTCCTCCAGGGCTTCCAGCACCGGCTGGATGGTCAGCGGGAAGTCGTGCCCGAAGCGGGTCAGGTTGGCCGTGCCGGCCAGCATGATCCGCTCCTCGTTCTGCTCGGCGAGCGCCTCGAACAGCGTCGCCAGGACGGTGGTGACCGTCGGCCGGTCCGGCTGCTCGAACCCCGCCGGCAGCTCCTCCAGGAGCCCCGGCACGTCCGGCAGCCGCTGGCCGGCGGCCCGCGCGTTGATCCGGGCCCGCAGGTCCGCGAGAACCGTCTCGCCGACCGTGCCCGGGCAGTCGACCATCCGCTGCTCGACCCGGCCGGTGTTGGTGATCAGCACGAGCATCACCTTCGCCGGGGCCAGGGCCACCAGCTCGATGTGCCGCACGGTGGAGCGGGTCAGCGAGGGGTACTGCACCACGGCGACCTGCCGGGTGAGCTGGGCGAGCAGGCGCACCGTACGGGCGACCACGTCGTCCAGGTCGACGGCGCCGTCCAGGAAGTGCCGGATCGCCCGGCGCTCGGGGGCGCTCATCGGCTTCACCTCGGCGAGGCGGTCCACGAACAGGCGGTAGCCCTTGTCGGTGGGGATGCGCCCCGCGCTGGTGTGCGGCTGGTGGATGTACCCCTCCTCCTCCAGCGCCGCCATGTCGTTGCGCACCGTCGCCGGGGACACGCCGAGGTTGTGCCGTTCCACCAGGGCCTTGGAGCCGACCGGCTCCTCGGTACCCACGTAGTCCTGGACGATGGCGCGCAGCACGGCCAGCTTGCGTTCGTCCAGCTGGCGGACCTCACCGGCCATGGGGCACGCACCTCCCTCTTCGCACGTTGTCCGTCCGTGTCCCTGTTTCGATGCCTGTCGCGATCCTCGAGGCCGCTCTCGGAGAGCCCCGACCCTGGCACTCTGCGCACACGAGTGCCAGAACCGTACCTGCCAGTGTAAGGCCCGGGCCTTCCCCCAGGAACGGCCCACCCGGGGTGATCCTGCCCGCAGTTCCGGGCCCGCACCCTCCGTCCCGGAACTCCCGGCGCGGGGGTGGTGCCCCGGGGCCGTCCGGGTGGCAGCATCGAAAGCGACGGCGAATGGAGGAGCAAGCGATGTCGAGCTCGGGCCAGCACACCCGTTTCGCGCCGGACCGCGGCCTGACCGGCCGCATGGTGGCGACGATGTTCGTGATCGGGCTGCTGTACGTCGGTTTCACAGGCCTGCTGATCGTGCTGCTGCGCGGGGCCTGGCCGCTGATCGTCCTGATCTCCGGCGGGCTGTTCGTGGCCCAGTTCTGGTTCAGCGACAAGATCACCGAACGGGCCATGGGCGCCCACCCGGTGAGCCCCGAACAGTACCCCCAACTGCACGGCACGATCGACCGGCTCTGCGCGCTGGCCGACATGCCCAAACCCCGCGTGGCGGTCGCCGACAACGACATGCCCAACGCCTTCGCCACCGGACGCAACCCGCAGAAGGCGGTGGTCTGCGTCACCACCGGGCTGCTGCGCCGGCTCGAACCCGAGGAACTCGAGGGCGTCCTCGCCCACGAGCTCTCCCACGTCGCCCACCGCGACGTCGCGGTCATGACCGTCGCCGGATTCCTCGGCGTGCTCGCCGGAGCCATGACCAGGATCGCCATGTACGGCGGCTTCATGGGCGGCGGGCGCAACAACAACGACCAGAACGCGGCCATCGCGGCCCTGGTCATCCCCCTGGTGTCGATGGTCGTCTACGCCATCAGCTTCCTGCTCACCCGGCTCCTCTCCCGCTACCGCGAACTCGCCGCCGACCGCGCCGCCGCCCAGCTCACCGGCCGGCCCAGCGCCCTCGCCTCCGCCCTCACCAAGGTCACCGGGCAGATCGCGGCCATCCCCACCAAGGACCTGCGCCAGGCGCAGCCCTACAACGCCTTCTACTTCGCCCCCGCGCTCAGCGCCAAGGAGACCGCCTCGCAGCTGCTCTCCACCCACCCGTCGCTGGAGAAGCGGCTGGAACAGCTGGCGAAGATCTCCGAGCAGCTCGGGCGCTGAGCCCTCTTTCTCGACCCGGAAAGGACCGTCGTGGGATTCCTGGACACCCTGTTCGGCCGCACCAAGCCCGTCAAACCCGACCTCGACCAGCTCTTCGGCGTCCCCTCCGCCGCCCTCACCCTGGAGGCCGGCGCCGGGTTCCTGCCCACGGGGCTCGGCTCCGTCTGCTTCGCCGCCGTCGAGGGCGCGGCCTTCGTCCAGGTCGAACAACAGGTCCGGGCGCTGCTCGACGCCGACACCGAGCGGGGTGGGGTTCCCGTGGAGGCGTCCAAGGACGGCTACGGCTACTCCTGGCTGCTGGCGAGCCACAAGCCCGAGGAACTCCCCGAGCTGGTCAACGACCTGCACGCCGTCAACAGCGAGCTGGAGGCCAACGGTTTCGGCCCGCAGCTGCTCTGCTCCCTCGTGGGCTTCCGCAACGCCGAGGGGCAGTCGCTGGCCCTGGTCTACCTCTACAAGCGCGGCACCTTCTACCCGTTCGCGCCGATGCCCGGCGGCGGGGAACGGCGCAACAGCCCGCTGGAGCTCCAGATCAACGCGATGCTCGGCAACGACCTGCGGCTGGAGAAGGACCTCAGCCGGTGGTTCCCGCTGTGGGGCGCGCCGGGGCTGTGACGTACGCCTTGACGGCGGCGGCGAGGACCTTCTGCGAGTCCGTGGGCGGCTTCTGGTCGGGCGCCTGCTTCACCACGAGGACCACATCGCCCAGGCGGGCGAAGCCGCTGACCTCCTCGAACGGCTTCGAGTCGCCGGGGAAGGTCGACGTGAAGTGGATCAGGAAGCTGTCGTCGGCCGGCACCCCGGCCGGTGCGACGGAGGCGGTCTCCTGGACCTTCGTGCCGTCCGTGAACGTGGTCAGGTAGGAGCCGCAGCGCTGCGCGGTTGCGCGGATGGCATCCATCACCTCGGCCGCCCGGCCGGGCGCGTAACGGTCGAGCGACTCCCGGCCGAACCAGCCCATGTCCTCGGCGTCGGCAGATGTCCGTTCCAGGTCCGCCGCCACGTACTCCACAGGCGGGGCGTGCGTAGTCACGAACTCGTCGACCTCGAGCTCGTCGCACCGCAGGTCGGCGATGGCGGTGGGCGTGCCCGCGGCGGCGGTCGACGTCGGGTCGACCAGCACCCGGCCCAGCTTGAACCCCTCGGGCAGCCCGTCCTGGGTCAGCAAACCCTCGCGCAGGCTCTTCGGCGCAGGCGCCCGAGATGCCTCCTTCGGCCTCTCGGCCTTCTCGGCCGTACAGGCCGACGCTCCGAGCACCGCCAGAACGATCCCCACCACCGCGCCGTGACGTCCGCGCACCGATCCCCCACCCCCAGGACTCATGATCGCCCGTACTCTCCCACACGGCTGACCGTCCGTAGACTCGCGCCCATGCGCAGCCGCCAGTACGGACCAGACCTCACCCCGCCGTGGAAGAACCAGGCCCCCGCCCCTGAGGTGCCCGCCGAGCGGGACCTGGTGGTGGAGGAGGCGGCCACCGGCTTCTGCGGGGCGGTGGTGCGCTGCGAGAAGACGGCGGAGGGGTTCACCGTCACTCTGGAGGACCGCTTCGGCAAGCACCGGGTGTTCCCGATGGTGGCGCGCGGCTTCCTCCTGGAGGGCCGCGTCGTCACCCTGGTGCGCCCGGTAGCCGCCGCCCCTTCGGCCCCCGCCCGTACGGCCTCCGGCTCCCTCGCCGTCCCCGGCGCCCGCGCCCGCGTCGCCCGCGAGTCCCGCATCTACGTGGAGGGCCGGCACGACGCGGAACTCGTCGAACGCGTCTGGGGCGACGACCTCCGCATCGAGGGCGTCGTCGTCGAATACCTCCAGGGCATCGACGACCTGCCCGCCATCGTCGCCGAGTTCTCCCCCGGCCCGGAACGCCGCCTCGGCGTCCTCGTCGACCACCTGCTCCCTGGCACGAAGGAGCACCGCATCGCCAACCAGGTCACCGGCGACTCGGTGCTGGTCGTCGGCCACCCCTACATCGACATCTGGCAGGCCGTGAAGCCGTCGAGCGTGGGAATCCCCGCCTGGCCGGCGGTGCCGCGAGGAGAGGACTGGAAGGAAGGCACCTGCCGCCGCCTCGGCTGGCCCGTGGACACCCCGGCGGCGTGGAAGCACATCCTGTCGAAGGTGAACTCCTACAAGGACCTGGAGCCCGAACTCCTGGGGAGAGTAGAGGAATTGATCGACTTCACGGCCCTCCCGGACTGACTCCACGGCGCGTATATCCTATTCTGGAAACAGATATACGCCACCCTGGGAGGTCCGATGTCCCGCACTGTGATCGATCTCGACGACGAAGCGCTCGCCGATGCAGCCCGCTATCTCGGCACCACCACCAAGAAGGACACCGTCAACGCCGCGCTCCGGGAGATAGCGGACCGCAGACGCCGCGCGGCCGCGCTCGCCCGAATGCGCGAGATGGTGGCCGAAGGCGCGATCGACTTCTCCGTCATCGGCTACCCGGATGAGCCCGGCAAGGCCGCGAGGCCGGCCGCGTGAGCGAGGAGTTCCTGATCGACACCAGTGCGCTGGTGCGGCTGATGCGCGGCCAGACCGGATCGGCCTGGGACGAAGCGGTAACCGCTGGACTGGTCCTGCTGTGCGAGCCGGTCCGGCAGGAGTACCTGCGGGCGGTCGGCGGCCGGACCGCCTACTTCGAGGCGGTCGGCCTGCTGCGGGAGCTGTTCCCCTACCAACACCTGAGGGACAGCGCCTGGCAGGAGGCCGCCGAGCTCCAGGACCGGCTGGCACAGTCGAGTCGGCACCAGTGCGCCAGCCCGGTCGACCTCCTCGTGGCGGTCACTGCCGCACAGCACAAGCTGACCGTGCTGCACCAGGACGCCGATTTCGAAACCATCGCCGGGCTCACCGGCCAACCGGTCCGCCGGATCTGCTAGTCCACCAGATCCCGCACTACTGCGTCTGCCAACAGCCGCCCCTGGAGGGTGAGGGTGGCGTGGCCGCGCTCGTAGGAGTCCGGTGCCAGGAGGCCGTCGGCCCGGTGGCGGGCGGCGGCTTTGAGGCCGGTGGGGGTGAGCAGGGCCAGGGGGATGCCCTGTTCGAGGCGGAGTTCGAGGAGGATGCGCTCCACGCGGCGGTCCTCGTCCGTGAGGACCTCGCGGGCCTGGGCGGGGGTGCGGCCGTCGCCCAGGGACTGGGCGTAGGCGGCGGGGTGTTTGGCGTTCCACCAGCGGACGCCGCCGATGTGGCTGTGGGCGCCGGGGCCGGCGCCCCACCAGTCGGCGCCGGTCCAGTAGAGCTCGTTGTGGCGGCAGCGGCCCTCGGGGGTGGTGGCCCAGTTGGAGACCTCGTACCAGGAGTAGCCGGCAGCGGTGAGGGCCTCTTCGGCGATGAGGTAGCGGTCGGCGTGGACGTCGTCGTCGATCATCGGCAGTTCGCCGCGCTTGACGCGGGCGGCGAGGCGGGTGCCGTCCTCGACGATGAGGGAGTACGCGGAGACGTGGTCGGGTCCGGCGCCGATCGCGGCGTCGAGGGAGGCGCGCCAGTCGTCGTCGCTCTCGCCGGGGGTGCCGTAGATGAGGTCGAGGTTGACGTGGTCGAAGCCGGCCGCGCGGGCCTCGGCGACGCAGGCTTCGGGGCGGCCGGGGGTGTGGTGGCGGTCGAGCAGCTGGAGCACGTGGGGGCGGGCGCTCTGCATGCCGAAGGAGATCCGGGTGTAGCCGCCCTCGCGCAGTTCGGCGAGGTAGGCGGGGTCGACGGATTCCGGGTTGGCCTCGGTGGTGACCTCGGCGCCCTCCGCGAGCCCGAACTCGTCGCGGATGGCGGCGAGCATCTTCACCAGGTCCCGGGCGGGCAGCAGGGTGGGGGTGCCGCCGCCGAGGAAGACCGTCTCGACGGGCAGGTCGGTCTCCCCCAGCACGCGCCGGGCGAGGCGGATCTCCGCGACGACGTTGTCCGCGTACGTCTCCTGGGAGGCGACGGCGCCGGAGGAGCGCAGCTCGGTGGCGGTGTAGGTGTTGAAGTCGCAGTAGCCGCAGCGGCTGGCGCAGTAGGGCACGTGCAGGTAGAAGCCGAACGGCCGCGAGCCCAGCCCGGTGAGGGCGTGCGCGGGCAGGGAACCGTCGGACGGCACCGGGTCGCCGTCGGGGAGTGCGGAGGGCATGACCCCATTGTCCCGTACGGCCCGACCGATCCCGGCCGGGCCGTACGGGGAGCCTGGGCTCAGGCTTCGTTGGCGCCCGCGTACATCGCGGTGACGGCGTCCGCGTAGACCTTCTCGACCACCGGCCGCTTGATCTTCAGGCTGGGGGTGAGCTCGCCGTGCTCGATGTCGAGGTCGCGCGGCAGCAGGTGGAACCTCTTGATCGTCTGCCAGCGCTGGAGGTCGCCGTTGAGGGTGCGCACGAAGCCGTCGATCAGCTTCTGGACGGACGGGTCGGCGGTGACCTCGGCGTAGGACTTGCCGGCGAGGCCGTGCTCGGCGGCCCAGGGCATGATCACGGACTCGTCGAGGCCGATCAGCGCGGTGACGTAGTTGCGGCCGTTGCCGATCACCAGGATGTTGCTGACGAACGGGCAGATCGCCTTGAACTTGCCCTCGACCTCGCTGGGCGCGACGTACTTGCCGCCGGAGGTCTTGAACAGGTCCTTCTTGCGGTCGGTGATCCGCAGGAAGCCGTCGGCCGTGAGCTCGCCGATGTCCTCGGTGTGGAACCAGCCGTCGGCCTCCAGCACCTCGGCGGTCTTCTCGGGCAGGTTGTGGTAGCCGCGCATCACGCCGGGGCCGCGCAGCAGGATCTCGCCGTCCTCGGCGATGCGGACCTCGCTGCCGGGCAGGACGGTGCCGACGCTGCCGATGCGCACGTCGTCGGCGTGGTTGACGCAGATGCCCGCCGAGCTCTCGGTCAGGCCGTAGCCCTCCAGGACGGGCGCGCCGACGCCGGCGAAGAAGTAGCCGATCTCGGGGGCGAGGGCGGCGCTGCCGGAGACGGAGCCGCGCATCCGGCCGCCGAACGCGGCGCGGATCTTGCCGTAGACGAGCTTGTCGGCGACGGCGTGCTGCACCCGCAGGCCCAGCGGCGCGGCGTCGTGGCCGGTGGCGACCCGGCTGGCCTGGGTGGCCTTGGCGTACTCGCGGGCGACGCGGGCCGCCCACATGAAGATCTTGTACTTGGCGCCGCCCTCGGCCCGGGCCTTGCCGGCGATGCCGTTGTAGACCTTCTCGAAGATGCGCGGGGCGGAGGCCATCATGGTGGGCCGCACGACGGGCAGGTTGTGGATGATCCGGTCGACCCGGCCGTCCACGGCCATGACGTGGCCGGTGGCGATCTGGCCGCAGATGAGGCTCTTGCCGAAGACGTGGGAGAGCGGCAGCCACATGAACTGCACGTCGTCGTCGCGCAGCAGCCCGCTCTGCTCCTGGGCGCGGCCCTGGTAGGCCCAGCAGTCGTGGACCAGGCGCACGCCCTTGGGGCGGCCGGTGGTGCCGGAGGTGTAGATGAGGGTGGCGAGCTGCTCCTTGTCGAGGGCCGCGACGGCCTTCTCGATGGCGTCGGGGTGCTCGCTCAGGTACTCGGCGCCGAGGCGCTTCAGCTCGGCGAAGGTGAGCACCCGCAGGGTGCCGGTCTCCTCGGGCACCTCGCCGTCGAAGAGGACGGCGGTGCGCAGCTCGGGCAGCTGGGCGAGTTCGCCGACGACCTTGGCGAGCTGGGCGGGGTTCTCGACGAACAGGGCCCGGGAGCCGGAGTCGGAGAGGATGTAGGCCGACTCGTCGGCGTTGGTGCTCGGGTAGATGGCGGTGGTGGCCGCTCCGGCGCACATGTTGCCCAGGTCCGCGACGATCCACTCCAGCCGGGTGGAGGAGGTCAGGGCGACCCGGTCCTCCGGGGCGATGCCCAGGGACAGCAGGCCGGCGGCCACCGCGTAGACCTGTTCGGCGGTCTGCGCCCAGGTCACCGAGCGCCACTGCTCCGCCCCGGGGGCGCCGTCCGCGGCCTGCTCGTCGACCGGCGCGGGGTAGCGGTATGCCTCACCGTTCGGGGTGGCCGCGACGCGGTCCAGGAACAGGTGGGCGACGGAGGCGGGGCGCTGGGCGACGATGTCGGTGTTGCCGGAGCCGATCAGGGACTGCGCGGAACTCAACGAGGACCTCCGGGGGCGGGTGGCCGTTCGAGGGAATGGAGGGTTGGCGCCGTGGGGGCGGTCGCCGGCCCCGCCCGAAACCGGCGTGACACCGGCGCGGTACCGGCCGGTAACAAGGGGGCAACCAGCAGCCTAGGGGGAAACCGGTCATTCCGTAAGGGGGCGGCCCCAGGCGGCACCGCACCGTGACCTCGGTGCCCCGGGGCCGCGACGGCCCCGGGAAGGCCCCGGGAGGACGCTGCGAGGACACCGTGAGGGCGCCGCGAGGGCGAGAAGGGAGGGAGAGTACGGCAAAGCCCTGGCAAACTCACGGGCTGATCCTGCGAATCACCCGTACGAGCCCATCGAGGCACGAGAATTGGGATGCGAACCCCACCCGCCGACGACAAGAGTGTGCCAGTGCTGATCAGACTGCTCAGGGCGTACCTGCGCCCCTATTCCCGACCGATCACCCTGCTGGTGCTGCTCCAGCTGATCTCGACCCTCGCGGCGCTGTACCTGCCGACGCTCAACGCCGACATCATCGACAGCGGCGTGGTCAAGGGCGACACCGGCTACATCGTGCGCGTCGGCGCCGTGATGATCGGCGTGACCGTCATCCAGGCGCTCTGCTCCATCGGCGCCGTCTACTACGGCGCCCACACCGCCATGGCCTTCGGCCGCGACCTGCGCGCCGCCGTCTTCGACCGGGTGCAGAGCTTCTCCTCCCGCGAGACCGGCCAGTTCGGCGCGCCCTCGCTGATCACCCGCACCACCAACGACGTCCAGCAGGTCCAGATGCTGGCCCTGATGAGCTTCACGCTCATGGTGGCCGCGCCGATCATGTGCGTCGGCGGCATCATCATGGCCCTCAACCAGGACGTCCCGCTGTCCGGCCTGCTGCTGGCCGTCATCCCGGTGCTGGGCACCGTCGTCCTGCTGCTGGTGCGCTCTCTGCGCCCCAAGTTCCGCAGCATGCAGGAGAAGATCGACACCATCAACCGGGTGCTGCGCGAGCAGATCACCGGCATCCGCGTCATCCGCGCCTTCGTCAAGGACGGCCACGAGCAGGACCGCTTCGCCCGCTCCAACAAGGACTTCACCGACACCGCCCTCCAGGTCGGGCGGCTGATGTCCATCATGTTCCCGGCCGTGATGCTGGTCGTGAACGTCTCCAGCGTCGCCGTGCTCTGGTTCGGCGCGATGCGCATCGACAGCCACGACATGGAGATCGGCGCGCTGACCGCCTTCCTCTCCTACCTGATGCAGATCCTGATGAGCGTCATGATGGCCACCTTCATGTTCATGATGGTGCCGCGCGCCGAGGTCTGCGCCGAGCGCATCGAGGAGGTCCTGTCCACCTCCTCCAGCGTGGTGCCGCCCAGCGCGCCGATCACCGAGGTGCTGACCCACGGCAGCCTGCAGCTGCGCGACGTCGACTTCCGCTACCCCGGCGCCGAGGCGCCCGTCCTGCGCGGCATCGAGCTCACCGCCCGCCCGGGCGAGACCACCGCCGTCATCGGCTCCACCGGCAGCGGCAAGTCCACCCTGCTCGGCCTCGTACCCCGGCTCTTCGACGCCACCTCCGGGCAGGTCCTGCTCGGCGGGGTGGACGTGCGCGAGCTCTCCCCCGAGGCCATCGCCGAGACCGTCGGCCTCGTCCCGCAGAAGCCGTACCTGTTCACCGGGACCATCGCCGGGAACCTGCGCTACGGCAAGCCCGACGCCACCGACGAGGAGCTCTGGCACGCGCTGGAGGTCGCCCAGGCCAAGGACTTCGTCGAGAAGCTCCCCGAGGGCCTGGACGCCCCCATCGCCCAGGGCGGCAGCAACGTCTCCGGCGGCCAGCGCCAGCGCCTGGCCATCGCCCGCGCCCTGGTGCGCAAGCCCGACGTCTACCTCTTCGACGACTCCTTCTCCGCCCTCGACTACGCCACCGACGCCAGGCTCCGCAAGGCCCTCGCCCGGGAGACCTCCGAGGCGGCCGTCCTGATCGTCGCCCAGCGCGTCTCCACCATCCGCGACGCCGACCGGATCATCGTCCTCGACGAGGGCGCCGTCGTCGGCACCGGCACCCACCGCGAACTCATGGCCGACAACCCGACGTACCGGGAGATCGTGCTCTCCCAGCTCACCGAGCAGGAGGCGGCGTGACCACCCCGAAGAAGAGCGGCCCCGACAGGAACGGCGGCCCCGGCAAGGGCGGCGGCCTCCCCGAGGACGGCGCCCCCGGCAAGGACGGCGCCGACGTTCCCAGCGACTCGCAGGCCGCCGCCGCCCGCAGAGGCCCCGCCGGGCCCGGCCGGTTCATGGGCGGCCAGGGCACCGAGAAGTCCATGGACTTCAAGGGCTCCGGCAAGCGCGTCCTCGGCCTGCTGCGCCCCGAACGCGCCCTGCTCTCCGGCGTGCTGGGCCTGGGCGTGCTCAGCATCGGCTGCGCCGTCACCGGCCCCAAGGTCCTCGGCGACGCCACCGACCTGATCTTCGCCGGCGTCGTCGGCGAACGCTTCGACCCGGGCATCACCAAGGAGCAGGCCGTCGCCGGGCTGCGCGCCCACGGCGACGGCGGTGTCGCCGACCTGCTCTCCGCCGTCGACTTCACCCCCGGCCACGGCATGGACTTCGGCGCCATCGGCGGCGTGCTGCTGTGGGTGCTGGCGATCTACGTCGCCTCCGCCGTGTTCGGCATCGTCCAGGGGCGTCTGGCCACCACCGCCATCCAGCGCGCGGCCTTCCGGCTGCGCCAGGACGTCGAGGCCAAACTCGCCCGGCTGCCGCTGAGTTACTTCGACCAGCAGCCGCGCGGCGAGGTGCTGAGCCGGGTCACCAACGACATCGACAACATCGGCCAGTCCATGCAGCAGACCATGGGACAGGTCGTCAACTCGCTGCTGACCGTCGTCGGCGTGCTCGCGATGATGTTCTGGATCTCCCCGCTGCTGGCCGTCATCGCCCTGGTCACCGTGCCGGTGTCGGTGGTCGTGGCCGCCAAGGTCGGCAAGCGGGCGCAGCCGCAGTTCGTCCGGCAGTGGTCGTCCACCGGCAAGCTCAACGCGCACATCGAGGAGATGTACACCGGGCACACCCTGGTCAAGGTCTTCGGACGGCAGAAGGAGGCCGCCCAGACCTTCGCCGAGCACAACGAGGCCCTGTTCCAGTCCAGCTTCCGGGCCCAGTTCATCTCCGGGATCATCCAGCCCGCGATGATGCTGATCGGCAACCTGCAGTACGTGCTGGTCGCGGTGGTCGGCGGCCTGCGGGTGGCGAGCGGCGCGCTGTCCATCGGCGACGTGCAGGCGTTCATCCAGTACTCGCGGCAGTTCAGCCAGCCGCTGACCCAGGTCGCCAGCATGGCCAACCTGGTGCAGTCCGGCGTCGCCTCCGCCGAGCGGGTCTTCGAACTGCTCGACGCCCCCGAGCAGACCCCCGAACCGGCCATGCCCGAGCGGCCCGACACGGTGCGCGGGCGGGTCGCCTTCCAGGACGTCTCGTTCCGCTACGAGGCGAACAAGCCCCTCATCGAGGACCTCTCCCTCAAGGTCGAGCCCGGCCAGACCGTCGCCATCGTCGGCCCCACCGGCGCCGGCAAGACCACCCTGGTCAACCTGCTGATGCGCTTCTACGAGGTCAGCGACGGGCGGATCACCCTCGACGGGGTCGACATCGCCGCGATGTCCCGCGAGGAGCTGCGCTCGGGCATCGGCATGGTCCTCCAGGACACCTGGCTGTTCGGCGGCAGCATCGCCGACAACATCGCGTACGGGGCCTCGGGCGCCACCCGCGAGCAGGTCGTCGAGGCCGCCAAGGCCGCCCACGTCGACCGGTTCGTCCGGACCCTGCCCGACGGCTACGACACCGTCATCGACGACGAGGGCACCGGCGTCAGCGCCGGCGAGAAGCAGCTGATCACCATCGCCCGGGCGTTCCTCGCCCAGCCGTCCATCCTGGTGCTGGACGAGGCGACCAGCTCCGTCGACACCCGGACCGAGGTGCTGATCCAGCGGGCCATGGCCCGGCTGCGCACCGGGCGGACCAGCTTCGTGATCGCGCACCGCCTCTCCACCATCCGGGACGCGGACGTGATCCTGGTGATGGAGAACGGCTCGATCGTCGAGCAGGGCACCCACGACGAGCTGATCGCCGCCGACGGGGCCTACGCGCGGCTCTACCAGGCGCAGTTCGCGGAGGCCGTGGCCGAGGTCGACTGACGCCCCCTCGATCGAAGGGCCGGGCGGGGACTCCTTGGATTCCAGGAGTCCCCGCCCGGCCCTTCGCGGTTCCCGGCGGTGCTTCTCAGCGGACGGCCCCCTTCGCTACCGTGGCCCCGTGACCGCCCAGCCCAGCGCCCCCGGCCCCTCCGGCTCCGGCTCCTCCGGCTCCGGCTCCTCCGGCTCCGGCTCCTCCGGCTCCGACGCGTTCGAGAGCAACCGCCGCTACCTGGGCTCCATCGCCTACCGGCTGCTCGGCTCCTTCGCCGACGCCGAGGACGTCCTCCAGGACGCCTGGCTGCGCTGGCAGGCCGCCGACCGCACCGCCGTCGACGACCCGCGCGCCTACCTCGCCACCGTGGTCACCCGGCTCTGCTACGACCAGCTCGGCTCCGCCCGGGCCCGCCGCGAGGCGTACTACGGCGAGTGGCTGCCCGAGCCGTCCGTCTCCTACGCGAGCGCCCCCGCCGCCCCCGACGAGCTGGCCGAACGCGGCGAGTCCGTCTCCCTCGCCCTGCTCGCCGTCCTCGAACAGCTCACCCCGGCCGAACGGGCCGCCTTCGTCCTGCACGACGTCTTCGCCGTCGGCTTCGAGGACATCGCCACCTCCCTGGACCGCACCCCCGACGCCACCCGCCAGCTCGCCTCCCGCGCCCGCCGCCGGGTCAGGGACGGTGCCCGGCACCCCGGCACCGACCCGGCCGAGCACCGCCGGGCCGTGGAAGCCTTCGTCGCCGCCAGCACCCGGGGCGACATCCTGGGCCTGATGGAGATCCTCGACCCGGACGTGGTCTGGCACGCCGACGGCGGCGGCATCGTCCGCGCCGCCGCCCGTCCCGTCCACGGCGCCGAGAAGGTGGCCCGCCTGGTGGCCGGCTCGGTGGGCAAGTGGTTCACCCCCGAGTACGGGATCCGCTTCGCGACCGTCAACGGCGAACCGGGCATGGTCTGGTACGAGAAGGCCACCGGCACCGTCGTCGGCGTGGTGGCCTTCGCCCTGGCCGACGGGCGGATCGCCGCGGCCTACGTCGTGGCCAACCCCGAGAAGCTCACCCGGATCGACCCCGTCCCGGGTGTGTGACGCGGGTCACCGTCACATCCCCGGCGGCCGCGTCGTCCCCCTCCCGAACAGCGCTCCACCGGAGCGACCTCGCGAGGAGGCGGACGAGATGAGCAGCAGCACCACCACCGGCAAGCGGATCGTCGTACTGGGCGCCGGGTACGCCGGACTCAGCGCGGCCAAGGGCGCCGGACGGCACCGCACCGTCACCCTGGTCGCCCCCGAGGAGCGGCTCCTGCACCGCATCCGCCAGCACGAGACCGCCGCCGGCCGCGGCCGCGACTGGCCCGCCCTCGGCGACCTCGCCCGCGGCCGCCGGATCGAGCACCGCCGCGCCCGGGCCGTCGAGATCGACCCGGACGGGCACAAGGTCCGCCTGGACGACGGCACCACCCTCGGCTACGACACCCTCGTCCACGCCCTCGGCAGCCGCACCGCCTGGCACGGCGTCCCCGGCGCCGTCGAGCACGCCCACCCCGTGGAGCGCGCCGCCGAGGTGCGGCGCCTCATCCGCGAGGCCGACCGCCCCGGCACCCTGGCCGTCGTCGGCGGCGGCGCCACCGGCATCGAGCTCGCCACCGAACTCGCCGAGGCCCACCCCGGCTGGACGGTGCGGATCGTCGCCGCCGGGCAGGTCGGCGGGATCTACTCGCCCAAGGGCCGCGCCCACATCCGTCGCGTCCTCGACCGCCTCGGCGTCGCCGTCCACGAGAACGCCACCGTCACCGAGGTCGCCCCGGGCGGGCTGCGCACCACCGCCGGGCCGGTCGAGGCCGACCTCACCGTGTGGGCCGCCTCGATGGAGCCGCACCCGCTGGCCGCCGAAGCCGGACTCGCCGTGGACGAGCGCGGCCGCGCCCTGGTCGACGACCACCTGCGCTCGCTCTCGCACCCCGACGTCCACGTGATCGGCGACGCCGCCGCCGTCACCGTCCCCGGCGTCGGCACCCTGCGGATGGGCTGCGCCACCGCCCTGCCGCAGGGCCGGTACGTCGGCAGGCTGCTCGCCGGGCGCACCTCGAAGCCGTTCTCGTTCAGGTACACCGCGCAGTGCCTGAGCCTCGGCCGGCGGGACGGGCTGCTCCAGCTCGTCCACGCGGACGACTCGATGAAGCCCACCGTCCTCACCGGCACCGCGGGGCGGCTGGTCAAGGCCGGGATCGTCGGCGGCGTCCTCAGCGCGCTCAGGTAAGCGCGCTCAAGTAAGCACGCTCACGTAGCCGAAAGGGCCCTGGGAGGATTGTGTCCTCCCAGGGCCCTT
Source organism: Kitasatospora sp. NPDC051170 (assembly GCF_044455705.1). Classification (NCBI taxonomy): domain Bacteria; kingdom Bacillati; phylum Actinomycetota; class Actinomycetes; order Kitasatosporales; family Streptomycetaceae; genus Kitasatospora; species Kitasatospora sp. NPDC051170. The sequence goes on from NZ_JBITFA010000019.1 coordinate 34,578, forward strand.
CGCGGGTCCTTCTCTACTTCTTGTCCTTCGGCGACTCGGCGTCCGTGGACAGCGCGGCGATGAAGGCTTCCTGCGGAACCTCCACGCTGCCGACCATCTTCATCCGCTTCTTGCCTTCCTTCTGCTTCTCCAGCAGCTTGCGCTTACGCGAGATGTCACCGCCGTAGCACTTGGCGAGGACGTCCTTGCGGATCGCGCGGACGGTCTCGCGGGCGATCACCCGGGAGCCGATCGCGGCCTGGATCGGCACCTCGAACTGCTGGCGCGGGATGAGCTTCTGCAGCTTGCCGGCCATCATCACGCCGTAGCCGTACGCCTTGTCCTTGTGCACGATCGCGGAGAAGGCGTCCACCGGGTCGCCGTGCAGCAGGATGTCGACCTTGACCAGGGCGGCGGTCTGCTCGCCGATGGGCTCGTAGTCGAGCGAGGCGTAGCCGCGGGTCTTGGACTTCAGCTGGTCGAAGAAGTCGAAGACGATCTCGGCGAGCGGCAGGGTGTAGCGCAGCTCGACGCGGTCCTCGGACAGGTAGTCCATGCCCTGGAGGTTGCCGCGGCGGGACTGGCACAGCTCCATGATCGCGCCGACGAACTCGTTGGGCGCCAGGATGGTGCCGCGCACGATCGGCTCGTACACCTCGGCGATCTTGCCGGTGGGGAACTCGCTCGGGTTGGTGACGGTGTGCTCGGTGCCGTCCTCCATGACCACCCGGTAGACCACGTTCGGGGCGGTGGAGATCAGGTCGAGGTTGAACTCGCGCTCCAGGCGCTCCCGGATGATCTCCAGGTGCAGCAGGCCGAGGAAGCCGACGCGGTAGCCGAAGCCGAGGGCGACCGAGGTCTCCGGCTCGTACACCAGGGCGGCGTCGTTCAGGCGCAGCTTGTCCAGGGCGTCGCGCAGCAGCGGGTAGTCCGAGCCGTCCAGCGGGTACAGGCCGGAGAACACCATCGGACGCGGGTCCTTGTAGCCGCCCAGCGCCTCGGTGGCGCCCTTGTGCATCGAGGTGATCGTGTCACCGACCTTGGACTGCCGGACGTCCTTCACACCGGTGATGATGTAGCCCACCTCGCCGACGCCCAGGCCGTCCGCGACCTTCGGCTCGGGCGAGATGACGCCGATCTCCAGCAACTCGTGGGTGGCGCCGGTGGACATCATCGCGATGCGCTCGCGCTTGGTCAGCTGGCCGTCCACGACACGGACGTAGGTGACCACGCCGCGGTAGGAGTCGTACACCGAGTCGAAGATCATCGCGCGGGCCGGGGCGTCCTTGACGCCGACCGGGGCCGGGACGGTGTTGACGATGTGGTCGAGCAGGTCCTCGACGCCCAGGCCCGTCTTGGCGCTGACCTGGAGCACGTCCGAGGGGTCGCAGCCGATGATGTGGGCGATCTCCGCGGCGTACTTCTCCGGCTGGGCGGCCGGGAGGTCGATCTTGTTGAGCACCGGGACGATCGTGAGGTCGTTCTCCAGCGCCAGGTACAGGTTGGCGAGGGTCTGCGCCTCGATGCCCTGGGCCGCGTCGACCACCAGGATGGTGCCCTCGCAGGCCGCCAGGGAACGGGACACCTCGTACGTGAAGTCCACGTGACCCGGGGTGTCGATCATGTTGAGGATGTGCGTCGTACCGGCGCCCGGCCCCGTCTTCGGGGCCCACGGGAGGCGGACCGCCTGCGACTTGATGGTGATGCCGCGCTCGCGCTCGATGTCCATGCGGTCGAGGTACTGGGCGCGCATCTGCCGGGGGTCGACGACGCCGGTGATCTGCAGCATCCGGTCTGCGAGCGTCGACTTGCCGTGGTCGATGTGGGCGATGATGCAGAAGTTGCGGATCAGCGCCGGGTCGGTACGGCTGGGCTCTGGCACATTGCTGGGGGTCGCGGGCACCTTGGTCCGATTCTCCGTTGGTCCGTCCGGGGCCGGGGGCCGGATCATCGCTGACCGGCTCACCCGGGGACCGGACGGTCTCGTCCGATCGAAAGAGTTCCTCCCATCCTCCCACGACTGCGGGCCGGGGGGCCGTCCGGGAGCTCCCCCGCGGCCGGTTTGGGGCGGGCGGCGGCCCCCTGGTAGCGTGGTCAGCTGCACCTGGCCCCGGCATGCCCTCTCAGCACGACCGGCGGCCGCACGGTGCGAACCCTCCCCCAGCCTTCGGCCGGGGGGACCCCCAGCACCCTTTACACAGACTGAGGCTCCTTCGTGGCGAACATCAAGTCCCAGATCAAGCGCAACAAGACCAACGAGAAGGCGCGCCTGCGCAACAAGGCCGTCAAGTCCTCGCTGAAGACCGCCCTGCGCAAGGCCCGCGAGGCCGCTGCCGCCGGTGAGACCGAGAAGGCCACCGTGCTGGCCCGCGCCGCCTCCAAGGCCCTCGACAAGGCCGTGAGCAAGGGCGTCATCCACGCCAACCAGGCCGCCAACAAGAAGTCGGCCATCACCAAGCGCGTCAACACCGCCGTCTCGGCCTGACGCCCCCGGGGGCCCCGCCCCCACCCCGCCCCGGGAGGTTCCGGCCCTCTACCCGAACCCCGAGGCGCGCAAGACCTCGCACCGCACGCGGCCTGCGTTCGCCACGCGGGTGCGGTGCACCAGCTTCACCCACTGCCCGCCCGGTACACACCGGGCGGGCAGTGCGCGTTCCGCCTCCGTCACGGAACGGCCACAACAGCCACACGACTACGGCATCCGTCGATACGGTCCCTTCACCAGAGCCAGCACCGCCTCCTCAGGGGACCTCCATGCACCGCGCCGCTCTCGCGCTTCTCGCCGCGATCACCGTCGTCAGCCTCGCCGCCTGCGAGCCGACGGCCACCACCTCCAGCGGCGCGGGAAGCGCGGGAAGCGCCACCACAGCGCCGGCCACCGCCGCGGCACCGCCCGCCGCACCGGCGGCGAAGACCGGCACGCTCCCCAACCTCGTCGGCAAGGGCCTGCAGACCGCCCAGGACACCGCCCAGGCCGCCGGCTTCTACAACCTCACCTCACACGACGCGCTCGGCCGCGACCGCCTCCAGATCGACGACCGCAACTGGAAGGTCTGCACCCAGACACCCGCCCCCGGGGCGCAGGCCGCCACCGCGAAGGTCGACCTCGGCGCCGTGAAACTGGACGAGACCTGCCCCGCACAGGATCAGGGCGCCGGCGGTCCCACGAAGGCCGGCGGCACCATGCCGGACTTCAAGGGCAGGGCCGTGAGCGTCGCGCGGGACTCACTGCCCGGCTCGACCTCGATCAGCGTGAAGGACGCCTCCCCGCAGAACCGCATGGTGCTCGTGCAGTCGAACTGGCAGGTCTGCACCCAGGACCCCGCGCCCGGCACGGCCCTGACCGGCCAGCCAGTGACGATCAAGGCCGTGAAGTTCGGGGAGTCCTGCCCATGACGCGCTGGATCCCCGTCCCGGACTCTCGTCCGTCAGTACGCCGGGCGGGAGCCGGCCCGGGCGGCGCGGGCGACCGCGACCACCGCACGCTCCAGGGCGAAGGCCGGATCGTCCGAGCCGCCCTTGACCTCCGCGTCCGCCTTGGCGATCGCCGTCAGCGCGGCAGCCACGCCGTCGCCCGTCCAGCCGCGCATCTGCTGGCGCACCCGGTCCACCTTCCACGGCGGCATGCCCAGCTCCCGGGCCAGGTCGGCCGGGCGCATGTTCCGGCCCGTCGTCGCCAGCCGGCCGATGCTGCGCACGCCGGAGGCCAGCGCGTAGGTGATGCCGGTCGGCGGCTGGCCGACCGCCAGCGCCCAGCGCAGCCGCTCCAGCGCCTCCGCCGCGCGGCCGGTGACCGCCAGATCCGCCACCTCGAAGCCCGTCGCCTCGGCGCGGCCGCTGTAGTAGCGCGCCACCACCGTCTCGTCGATCGTGCCCTCGACGTCCGAGGTCAACTGGCTGCACGCGGCGGCCAGTTCACGAAGATCGCTGCCCAGGGAGTCCAGCAGCGCCTGGCACGCCTCCGGCGTCGCCGAGCGGCCCAGCGCCCGGAACTCGCCCTTCACGAAGGCCAGCCGCTCGCTCGCCTTGGCCAGCTTCGCGCAGGCCACCTCGCGCCCGCCCGCCTTGCGGCCGGCGTCCAGCAGACCCTTGCCCTTGGCGCCGCCCGCGTGGACCAGCACCATGATCACCTCGTCGGCCGGGGCCTCGATGTACGCCTTGACCTCCTTCACGGAGTCGGCGGAGAGGTCCTGCGCGGCGCGGACCACGATCACCTTGCGCTCGGCGAACAGCGAGGGCGTGGTCAACTCGGCCAGGCTGCCCGGCTGCAGAGCGCCGGGCGGCAGGTCCCGCACGTCCGTGTCCGGGTCCGCCGCCTTCGCCGCCGCCACCACCTGGGCGACCGCGCGGTCCAGCAGCAGCTCCTCCTGGCCGACCGCGAGGGTCAGCGGGGCGAGCAGGTCATCGGGTGCACTCTTCCTGGCCATCGCCTACCAGCATCCCACGGCCAGCCGACAGTGCCCGAGAATGTCCAGGTGACCGAGAACGACCCCGCCGAAGACCCCCACGCCCGCCAGCTCCTCGTCCTCCCCGACCGCGACGCCGCCGAGGAAGCCGCCGAGACCCTGGCCACCGAACTCCCCGACCTCGACGAACCCGAGATCGTCCGCGACGCCCTCGCCGGCGAGGACGACGCCGAGGACGCCCAATGGCTCCTCGTCCTCGACCCACCCGCCGACGGCTGGACCCCCGCCCTCCTCCACGCCCTCGACACCCTCGCCACCACCCACGAAGGCTGGCGCGAAACCGCCTGACCGCCATGCCCCCGGCGAGGGTGATTCACCTCGCATCGGAATACGCCGTAGACATGCGTGGTGCGGTGAGCTCTGGACGGGTCCAGAACTCACCGCTGAAGAAACCGGGCATACTGCTCCCACCAGCGAAACCAGCGGCGGGCTCCGGCCCTGCCAGAGCCCGCCGCAACCAGCTCCACGGCCCATTCGGATTCCCAAGGGACTCGATCGGGTTTTCAGCGGCGCGCTCCGGGCCTACCCGGAGCGCGCCGCAACTGCTGTCCCCAAACCGAGGGGCCAGGCGCGTCGGCACCGGGCTCCGGCCCACCGGACCACCCCTGTTCCCGCCAGGGTTGCGGGGTGGACCGGCACGTCTTCAAATGTCCCTGCTCAGGTCAGATGCGGCGGTCCCGCGCGATCTCTTCCTCGTCCAGTCCGAAGATCCGCTGGAACAGCACCTCCTCACACAGTTCGGCCAGCGGGTCCTCAACTCCCCGCCGGTCCCGCCGGATTCGGTACAGCAGCCGCAATCGAACCTCGTCCGCGTACCCGGGTTCGGCGAAGTACGCCTGTTGGTCCGGCCCGAGCGGCAGCGCGTTCAGCGTCTTCAGCAGCGCGGCCAGGGCGTCCGTCAGCCTGCTGAACCGCGCTGGTGCCGTCACTCCTCGCACTTCGGCCACCACCGGGAATTGGTAGGTGGTCACGTCCCCGGGTGAATCGGAGTTTCGGAGGGTCACCATTTGCCTGGCGCCTCCCCCGCGCGACGCGGGTGCCACTTGTGGACCTCAACCATCTGGCCGTTCACCGCGATGGGTCGACTGCTTCCCTTCCCGAGGCCCGCGCCGCAGTAGTAGCAGCGCCTCGCGGAGGCACCGAACCTCCCGAGTTCCCTACGGTTCACGGCGCACCGCCTTCCGGGCCCACCAAGGCCCAAACGATCTTTCCGATGCCTTCGGGCCGGGGCTCGCAGCCCCACCCCAGGGACAGGGCCTCCACCAGGCACAACCCGCGCCCCGAGGAGTCGTCCGCGCCCGAGGATCGGCGGATCGCCGGCTTCTCGTTGCTGGCGTCGTGCACCTCGATGCGGAGGTGGCCGCCGACCATTTCGAACCGCACAGCGATCTCCCGCCCCTTCGACACTCGGGCGTGCACCACCGCGTTGGCCACCAGTTCGGTGAGCACCAACTCGCCGTCTCCGGCCAGGGCAGCGCCCTTCGGCACCCGTCCGAGGAACATACGCAGGTGGCTCCTGGCCAGTCCGGCGGACCGCCGGTGCCGCGCGAGCATCGCCTCGAACGCGGGTATCCCTGCATCCGGCCCACAGGGTCCGGAGCTGTCTGGGGGTTCTCCCGAACTGATCACGCGCACCGCCCTCCGATGCCCAAGAGGCGGCCGGAATCTGGACGTTCCGGCCCTTGCCACCAGGTTGCCGAGAGCAAAGGAGGAGTTCGTACCCACGGCGATTACCCAATGTGGATAAACTCACAGGTAATCAACTTCCTTGCGGCGAGCAATGATCGACACCGGGAGCGACGGTGACCGATGCGCGCGTACCGGACAGGCTCCCACCAGGTCTGCTCTCCCATCCGGAGATGATCGCCGCCTGCCGAAAACGGGACTTCGCCGGCGTCTTCCGGCTGCTCAAGCTGGCTGGGATCTATCCGTCGCTCATCGCCCGGGCCTGCGATCTGACGCCGAGCAGAGTCGGCGAAGTCGCCTCTGGGAAGCGCAAGATCGAGAAAATCGATCTCATCGAACGAATTGCGGACGGGCTTCACATCCCAGGTCACATGCTCGGGTTGCTCCCTCGGGATTGGGAGCAAAAATCGCCCGCACTTCGGCAGCACCGACCGACACCTGATTGCGGGCAGGCCCTCGGCTCGCCGATCGATCCAGAGTTCTTCGTCAACCACCTGCGCAGCGTCATGCCCGGCCATTACAAGGCCGCCAACCTGCTCGGCTCCCGGCACGCACTCGACGCGGTAACGCGCCACGTCCAGTTGCTCGACCGCCTCCAGCAGAACGTCGGCTGCGACGCCCGCGACGAGTTGCTTCTCATCGGTGCCCGAACGGCGGAGTTCCTGGGGTGGTTGAACCAGGATCTCGGCGACTTCGGCCAAGCCCTCTACTGGTCCGACCGTGCCATGGAGTGGGCACAGGAAGCCGGCGACGAGGTGATGGCCGCGTACGTGCTCTTCCGGAAGAGCAACCAGGCCACCGCCCAGCGCAACGCTCAGAAGGCTGTGAGCCTCGCCCGCGCCGCCCAGCGGTCCACCGCCGCCACGCTGCGCGTCCGCGCGCTGGCCGCTCAGCAGGAGGCCCAGGGGCACGCCCTCATGGGCAATCCGCGCTTCGCTCAGGCCAAGTTCGACGAGGCCCATGAACTGGCGGCCGCGCCCGACGGCTCAGATGCGGATGACGCGCTTGATCTGGCGTACTGCACACCGACCTACGTCGAGATGCAGCGTGCCAACTGCCTGATCGAGCTCGGCGACCCGCGCACAGCTGTCAACATGTTCGAGGCGGAGCTCCGAAGCCGCCGATCTACCGCAACGACCAGGGCGTGTACCTCTCCCGTCTGGCACGCGCCTACGCGATCTCCGGCGAACCGGAGCAGGCCACCGCCGCAGCCGGCCGAGCACTGGCAATCGCCGTCGACACCGAGTCCGCACGAGCCATGTCCGAACTGTCCGCAGCGGGCCAGGCCCTTCAACGATGGAAGGCCGTTCCCGAAGTAGCCATGTTCACCGGCCGTTTGAGCCTGATGAGCAGCAGCGGACCACCTCGACCGCCAGCGCCTCGATGAGAGAGGCTGGGCCCATGGATCCACTGATCACGGCCGCCACCTCCGCAGACGAGCGCCGACGCGGCGCCAGGATCGCCGTACTGCCCGTCGGCAGCTTCGAACAGCACGGCGACCATCTGCCCCTGACCACCGACACCGTCGTCGCCAGCCTGATCGCCCAGCGGATCGCCGCCGACCACGACCTGTTCCTGCTGCCGCCGATCACGATGTCCTGCTCCCACGAACACGCCCACCTGTCAGGCACCGTCAGCATCAGCGCCGCGACGCTCTACGCCGTGATCAACGACATCTGGAAGTCCCTCCAAGCGTCCGGCGTCCACGGCCTGCTGATCGTGAACGGCCACGGCGGTAACTACGTCCTCTCGAACGTCGTCCAGGAGGCCAACACCGGCGGCCCGCACGTCGCCCTGTTCCCTGTCCGCGAGGACTGGCATCGCGCCCGCGAGGCCGCCGCCCTGGAAAGCACCGGCGCCGAGGACATGCACGGGGGTGAGCTGGAGGTATCGCTCCTCCTCCACGGGGCGCCATACCTGGTCCGTGAAGGCGTCGAGGACGACGACCACGCTGCCCCGGAGCGCCCCCACCTCCTCACCCTCGGCATGGGCGGCTACACCCAGAACGGCATCATCGGCCGCCCCTCGCTCGGGACAGCGGAGAAGGGGCAGGCTCTCTTGGACAGCCTGGCCAAGTCTGCCGCTGAACACCTGTCGCTCCTCCGAGGCGATTAGCGGTCGCCGACCACCCATCTGAAGGTGGGATGGTGATCGCCTGCTCGTCCCGCGATGACCCTGTTCTCGAGGGTCACAGCCCCACCCTGCCTCTCAGCGGCGGGCTCTGGCCTTGCCAGAGCCCGCCGCAACCAGTTCCACGGTCCACCCGATCCACGGGGGACTCAATCGGCCTTCCAGCGGCGCGCTCCGGGCAGACCCGGAGCGCGCCGCAACAGTTCACTTCCCCGGGCCCCCGCCCCCCGCCCTCCCTCCTCCCCACCCCCACCCACTGCCCTTCCCCACCTCTTGGTCGGGAGGAGTGGAGCGGGGGTCAGCTCGGCGGGGCCCGGGCGAGGTGCGGGCCCTGGGGCGGGGTGGTGCCGGTGGCCGGAGCCATCCGCGTGCCGGGTGCAGGCAGGGTGCCCGGGGTTCCGGATACGGCGAGGGTGCCCAGGGTCCCCGACGTGGTCGGGGAGGCCAGGGTGGTCAAGGAAGCAGGCGTGGTCGGGATCGCCCAGGTGGTCAGGGTGGTGGGTGTGAGCGGATTTTCCAGCGCCGCGAGGGTGATGGGTGCGGCCTGGTGGGCTCGCGTTGGGGTGGTGTGGGGGCGGGGTTTGTGGGTGGGGGTGTGGGGGTGGGTGGATGCGGCGAGTGTTGGTGGGGAGTCGCCGGTGAGGGCGATGTCGCCGGCGCGGTCGGTGCGGAGGACGGTGGCTCCAAGGGTGTGCAGGTGGTCGAGCGTGCGGGTGGAGGGGTGGCCGTAGGTGTTGTCCTCGCCGCAGGAGATCAGGGCGAGGCGGGGATGGAGGGTTCGGGTCAGGTCCCAGTCCTGGTGGGCCGAGCCGTGGTGGGCGACCTTGAGGACGTCCACCCGGCCCACACGGCCGATCAGGGCCGACTGGGCGTCGGGTTCGAGGTCGCCGAGCAGGGCGATCCGCAGGCCGCCCGCGAGGGTGACTGCCAGGGCGATGCTCGCGTTGTTGGCACCTGGCGCTTCGAGAAGACTTCCCGGGTCCGGCCATAGGACGTCCCAGGACAGGGCCGCGCCCGCCGAGCGGCGTTCGCCCCGGCCCGCTCGCAGCAGCGGGACGCCAGCTCCCGCTGCCCAGGCCGCCACTCGGGCGGCCTCGCCCGGTGGGTCGTCCAGGGTCGTGCCCTCGACGGCGCCGACCCGGCGATCGTGCAACACCCCTGGTACGCCTTCGACGTGGTCGGCGTGGTCGCATTCTCCATCGTTCGCAACTCTCATGAGATGGCGAGTCCAAGGGGCGTCAGGTCACTGTTACCGAGCTTGCATCGGTGGCGGTTCAGGTGGTTGAGAGTGCGGATGCCCGGCGAGGAATTCACTCGCGAGAAGGATGCCCGGGGTCGGTGTGCGGTGACAGTCCACTGCCCCCGGCGGGCATCGGGTCCGCCGGGGGCAGTGAGGAGATTCGGGGTCAGGGGCGTCCGAGTGCTCGGTAGGTCCAGCCGGCCGCCCGCCAACGAACAGGGTCGAGGGTGCCGCGGCCGTCGATGACACGGGGGTTTGCGACGCGGGCTGCGACGGCCTTGGGGTCAAGGCGCGTGAACTCGGGCCACTCGGTCAGGTGCAGCAGCAGGTCGGCGTCCCGGACGGCGCCGAGCGGGTGGTCGACGTAGTCGAGCTGCGGGTGGGCCTTGCGGGCGTTGTCGAGGGCCTTGGGGTCGAAGACGGTGACGGTCGCGCCGAGCTGGTGGAGCGCTTGGGCGACGGCGAGGGCCGGCGAGTCCCGGATGTCGTCGGTGTCGGGCTTGAACGCGGCGCCCCAGACGGTGATCCGCTTGCCGCTGATGACGCCGTCGCACTGTTCGCGGGCGAGGTCGACCATCCGCTCGCGGCGACGGTTGTTGATCGCGTCGACCTCCCGCAGGAAGGTCAGGGCCTGGTCGGCGCCGAGCTCGCCGGCGCGGGCCATGAAGCCGCGGATGTCCTTGGGCAGGCAGCCGCCGCCGAACCCGAGCCCGGGTCGCAGGCCCCGGCGGCCGATTCGGGCATCGTGTCCGAGGGCTTCGGCCAGCAAGTGGACGTCGGCGCCGGAGGCCTCGCAGACCTCGGCCATCGCGTTGATGAAGGAGATTTTCGTGGCGAGGAACGCGTTCGCGGCGGACTTCACCATTTCAGAGGTGGCCAGATCGGTGACGATCACCGGCGTCCCGGACTCGATGATCTGGCCGTAGGCCTGTCGGATCACGGCCTCTGCCCGGGTGCCCTGGCCTGTGAAGCCGAGGACGATCCGGTCGGGGTGGAGGGTGTCCTCGACGGCGTAGGACTCTCGCAGGAACTCGGGGTTCCAGCAGACCTCGACCTGGTCGCCGACCGGGGCGAACTCGCGCAGGATGTCGATGACCTTGGGGGCGGTGCCGACCGGGACGGTGGACTTGCCGACGATCACGGCCGGGCCGGTCAGTCGGGGGGCGAGCTGGCGGACGGCGGTGAACAGGTGGGTGAGGTCGTAGGCCATCTCACCGGGCTTCTGCGGGGTGCCGACGCCGATGAAGTGGAGGTCGGCGAAGGCGGCGGCCTCCGCGTAGGAGGTGGTGAACCTCAGCTGGCCGGTGGCGGTGTGCTTGGCGAGCAGGTCGTCCAGGTCGCGCTCGAAGAACGGGGCCCGGCCGGCGTTGAGGGAGGCGACCTTGTCGGGGTCGATGTCCATGCCGAGGACCTGGTGGCCGAGTTCGGCCATCGCGGCGGCGTGGGTTGCGCCGAGGTAGCCGCAGCCGATGACGGTGAGCTTCACGAACGTGTCCTTCCAAGGGGGTGGGGCCGCCCGCCCGGCGCCCGGCCCCCTTGAGAACGGAGGCCGTCAGGCGCCGGACCCGGCGGCGAGGTGACGGCGGATGCCGTGGCGGATGAACGGCGGGACGGTCAGGATGGACAGGTGCTCGGGGGCGAAGAACTGGAGCTTGACGCCCTCCGTGAGCGGCAGGGCCTGTTCGTCGCCGTCCCAGTTGGCGGCGAAGAAGGTGATGATCTGGCCGGAGCCGGCGGTGTCCTTCGTCTCGAAGAGCTCGACCAGGTCCTCGACGGCCAGGCCAGCCTCTTCATCGAGTTCGCGGACGATCGCGGCGGCCGGGTCCTCGCCGGCGTCGCAGCCTCCGCCGAGCAGACTCCAGTGGCCCGGCCAGGTCACGCCGTCGAGGTCGTCGCGCAGGTGCAGGAGGAGTTCGCCGCGCCGGTTGGTGATGATCGCGACCGCTCCGCGTGGCTCGGCGGCGGACGGCTCGGTGGGGAGAGTCTGGGAGTCCATGCGCTCACCGTAGTGAGCCGGCGACCCGTCATGCCGCAGCCGTCAGTGCGTGGTCGGAGAACCAGGCGGCGGCCATCAGGGCCTGCATGCGGGTGCGGTCGAACCGCCCGCCGGGCTTGAGGCCGTCGGCCAGCAGCGGCCGCAGCGAGACGGGCGCCTGGTCCAGCGCCGAGCTGATCTGGGCGGTCGCCCAGGGCTCCAGCGGGCCGGACAGCCAGCTCGGGACCGGGGAGGCGAACCCGAGCTTGTCCCGGCTGCCCCAGACCTCGGGCGGCAGTCCGAGTGCCTTCGCGGCGTCCCGCAGGATCCGCTTGCCGGCTGTGGGCTCGCCGATCTTGTGCTCGACCGGCAGCCGGTAGGAGAACTCGACCAGGTCCCGCGCCAGGAACGGTGAGCGCCGTTCCAGCCCGAAGGCGGAGGCCAGCTTGTCCGAGGTCATCACCAGCGGACGCCAGGCCGTGGCCAGGTCCGCCAGCGTCAGTCCGCGGGCCAGGTCCCCGTCCGCCCGGCGGAGGGCGTCAGCGACGACTTCCCGAACCCGGCCGTCGGGGTCCGATCCGCGCAGGATCAGCCGGACGATCGCCTCGGCCGGCTCCAGCGGCTCGCAACCTCCGGTCAGGAGCTTGGAGGCCAGTGGCCGGTAGGCGTCCAGCCCGGCGCCCAGCACCGCCTCCGGGCCGAAGAGGACGAGCGCGTGGCGGACGTAGCCCATCAGGAACTCGTCCGGCCCCAGCCCGCCGACCACGACCCGGATGCCGCGCTCGGCAATCGCCCGGTAGGCCATGTGCTCGGAGAACGTCGACGCGTTGCCCATCGGATAGTCCAGCGCGTGCATGATCTCCGGCAGCGCGCCGGCGAAGTCGGCGGCAGTCGGCTCGATCACCACCAGCTCGGCGCCGATGTCCCGGGCGACGACGGCCGCCGTCGCGGACTCGTCCAGCCGGTCCTGGCCCGGGTAGCGGACCGTGACGCAGACCTGCGGCCGCATCAAGTAGGCCAGCACCGAGGAATCCAGCCCGCCCGACAACAGCAGCGCGAAGTCCGAGACCGGCACCCGCATCGGGATCCGGTCGGCCAGCAGGGTCGAGAACCGGGCCAGCGCGGTCTTGTAGTCGCCCTGCCAGGGCTCCAAGCCCTCCAGGGACCACCAGGTCCGCTGGACCAGCGAGCCGGTGGCGACGTCGAAGGCCAGCAGCCCGGCCGGCGGCAGCAGTTGGATGCCCTGGAACGGGGTGTCGGCGCCGGTCGGCGTCTCGATGGACAGCATCTCGGGGCGGACGACCAGCGGCGCGGTGCCGTAGCCGGTCAGGGTCGTGACCTCGGAGGCGAACGCGAGCCGGCCGCCGTCCAGGCGCCAATAGAGCGGCTTTTCCCCGAGCCGGTCCCGGGCCAGGAACAGCCGGCCCTCGCGCGGGTCGTAGGCGGCCAGCGAGAACATGCCGTCCAGGCCGACCAGGCAGCCGGGACCGAGCTTGGCCCAGGCCCGCAGCACCAGGTGGGCGTCCGTCTCGCCCGGCTCCAGGACGATGCCCCAAGCCGCCGCGACCTGTCGGTAGTTGTAGATCTCGCCGTTGAAGGTGAGGACGACGCCGCTGGCCGGGTCCAGGTAGGGGCCGGGCTGGGCGGCGGTGTCGACGATCAGAAGGGTGTTCATGGACAGCACCGCCCGGCTGTCGGCCGAGGTGAGGTGCCGGGTGCCGTCCGGGCCGCGGTGGTGCTGAGCGAGCCCCATCGCCGCGACGGTGGTCTCGTGCCGGGCAGCGTCCGCGCCGGCCAGTCCTGCGATTCCGCACATCTGGTTGTCACCCCCGAGCGTGAATCGGTGAAGGCCTCCGCCGGAAGGTCTGTGGTCCGGTCCGGCGGAGGCCCGGGGCATCAGACAACCGCGTCCGGCCGGGCCCGGGCAGGGCTCGCAAGGGGGCTCACAACTCGCGAAAGCGGTTCACCGCGAGCGGCGAAGGCAATACCCTCGGTGATCCGGCGTCAGATGCCGGGTGTACGACTTCTCGTGCCCAGTCGCGTACGACTTCCGCGCAGAGCCGCGCGGGACCGATTGAGGGGGACGCTGTGGCGTCGACCACCCGCCGGGCCAAGCCGCCGAACGACGCGCTGGCCCGGATGATCGAAAAGTGTGAGGGTGCCAGCCACAAATCGCTGGCCCTGCGTGTGAACCAGCTGGCCCACGAGGCCGGGCTGACCACGACATATACGCATACCTCGGTCGCGAACTGGTGCCGCCGGGGCATGGTGCCCGACTGGCCGGTGCCCAGGCTGCTGGCCCGGGCGATCGGCGAACGGCTCGGCCGACCGGTGCAGTTGGCGGAGATCGGTATGGCGGATGCCGAGACGCCGGACGCCGAGGTGGGGTTGGATTTCCCGCGAGACCCCGCCGACGCCGTGCGCGTCGCCACTTCGTTCTGGAGCTCCGTGAACCGCCGCGACTTCCTCACCGGAACGGGCTTCGCCGTCTCCGCGTTCACCACCCCGGTCACCCGCTGGCTGGTCACCCCCGCCGACGACACCTCTGCCCACCGTGGCCGAGGACGGGTCGGCTCGGCCGACCTCGCCGAGCTGCGGGAAGCCGCCGACGACGCCCGGCGCTGGGACTCGAAGTATGGCGGCGGGAACTGGAAGGCCAACTCCGTCACCGCGTGCCTGCAGGAGCGGGCGGTGCCGCTGCTGAACGGCTCGTTCAGCGACGACGTCGGCCGCCAGCTGTTCTCGGTAACAGCCGAACTGTCCCGTCTGGCCGGCTGGACCGCCTTCGACGTCGGCCAGCACGACGCCGCCCAGCGGCACTTCGTCCAGGCCCTCCGCCTCGCCCGGGCCGGCGGCGACGTCGAACTCGGCTGCTATGTGCTGACCACCATGGCGATGCAGACCCTGCTGCGGGGCTTCGCCAGCGAGGCCATCGACATGACCCAAGGCGCCTTCGAACGGGCCAAAGGCCATGCCGCCCCCAGGGTGCTGGCCTTCACCAAGCTCATCGAGGCCCGGGCCCACGCCCGCGACGACAACGCCAAGGCCGCCTCCGCCGCACTGGCCTCCTCCGAAAGCCTTCTCGACCAGGCCCGCGACGGCGCCGGAGAACCCGCCTGGATCGACTTCTATCACCACGCCCGGCTCTCCGCCGACGCCGCCGAGGTCTTCCGCGACCTCAAGAACCCCAAGGCCGCGCTGGCCTGGAACGCGCAAGCCGCCGCCATGCCGACCGGCGTGTTCACCCGCTCCGTCGGCATGCGCCTGGCGATCGTCGGGACCGCTCACCTCCAGGGCCGCGACCTCGACCAGGGCCTCGCGCTCGGCAACCAGGCCGTCGACATCCTCGCCCGCGTCCAGTCGACCCGGGCCCTGGACTACGTCCGCGAGTTCAACGCCGCCCTGACCCCGTGGCGGCGCGAGAGCGCCGTCCGCGACTTCCTCCACCGGACCCGCAGCGAACTCGGCGTCGCAGCCTGAGGAGCCGCCCCCGCCGGCCAGCGGGCCGTCCTTCACCACAACGTGAGCGGCAGCCCGTCCCGTTCGGCCGCCCGGATGTGCTCCTCGATCCGCTCCGGGGCCTCGCCGTGGGCGAGCCCCCGGCGGACCGCGCCCGCGATCGCCCGGGTCCGCCCCGCCGGCCCCCGCAAGTCAGCCAGGGGACCTGCGGGGTCGCGGTGACGCAGGGCCCACTCCGCCCGGTTCTCCAGCGCGGTCCCGAGCCGCAGATGGACGGGATTGGAACATCCATGGGAATCACAGGTGTGGCAGACCACGGGGTCCTCGGCGCCCGACCAGCCGAGCCGTGGGATCACCCCGTTGGCCAGCTGGAACGCGAACAGATGAGCGGGGACCGTTCCGCGACGAGAGCGGCCCGGCAGGCTCGCCGCCCGGAACGAGCCATGCCCCGTGGAACTCACCGCTCCCAGCCATGGCCAGCACGAGACGCCGGCCCGCCGGTAGCGCTTGGCCTCGAACCGGTCGACCACCGCCGGGTCGGCCAGCCACGACCGCCAGAGATCGGCCGGGATCCGGACGACCTGCGGCGGTCCCAGAAGAGCGAGCTGTTCGCCCCGGTCCAGGCCCGGAGCGGACAGTGCCACAACTCCGCCCAGCGGCAGCGGCTCCGCCAGATACTCCGTCACCTGTCACCGTCCCGGTCGCTTCGGTCGCTGTCACCAGTGTGGATCAGTCCCGCGGTCTCGGCAGCAACTCGGTGACGGTTCCGGCGTGATGGTGCTCGGCCCGTAGGAGCTGGTTGTCGTGGTGCAGGCCCGCGATCACCGTGGCGGCCGCCGTGAGCCGATGATTCAGCTCGGTGATCTCCCGCTTGGCGTCGGCGAGCTTGCGGCGGAGCTCCTGCAGCTCGGCGTCCCTGCGGGCCTCCCCCGGGGTGACGGCGCCGTGCTCGGCGAGGTGGGCGTCCCACTCGGCCAGCACCTCCTTGGCCCGGAACATGGTGGCGGGGCTGACACCGGCCTCCCGGCAGAGGTTGTTCTTGGTCAGCCTGCCGTCCGTGCATCGCGGCTGGCCCGTGACCAACCGTGCCATGGCCTCCCGCAAGGCCTGCTCGACGCGGGCGGAGACCCCCGCCCCGGCCGTCACCGGCCGGCCTTCCGCAGGACCGCCTGAGCCTCAGCGCGCTGCCGCTCCAAGGCCGCCCGCCGCGCCGGCGGAAGGCCCGGAGCCTCCAACAGGACCGCCAGGCCCCGCTCCTCGCTCTCCCAGATCGGAACGTGCTGGTGGCCGATCATGCTGTTGCCGCACCGATCCGGGCGACAGCGGTCCACCAACGGGCCCGTGTGGCCGGGCGGGACCACTGCCTTCTCCAGGCAGACGGCCCCGGCCGGGCTGCCCTCGTCGAACAGGCAGTTGTTCAGGGTGCCGAACCTGATGGAGATCCGAGCCCGCCGCAGCATCCCCTCCTCCACCAGCGCGTCCCCGCCCTGGGCGGCCGCCGTCGCCGCGATGGTGTCGAAAGTGCCCTTGAGCTGTTCGGCGCCGGGGCCGAAGCCGATCGGCTGCCCGTCGCGGTGCAGGGCGAACAGCTCGCGCAGGCCCCGGAAGCGGGCGGCCTCCACCGCCTGGTCCAGGAACCGCGTCCAGTCCGCCGCAGGTGCGGCGTATCCCTGGGTGACGCGGTTGGCCAGCGCGCGGGAGGCCGCGTGCTTGAGCTGGATGCCGAGCGCGATCTCCGATCCGGGGAACTGGTCGGTGAGCATCGACATCGTGCGGCGGAACATGTGCGGGGAGACCCTGCCGGCGCCGATCTGCGACAGCCCCGTCCACTGCGTGGTCGCGTTGACGTGCTCGATGAACGTCATGATGCGCTCGGCGGCGTTGAACGTCTCGGAGCCGTCGGTGCGGCTGCGGACACCGGTGAACACCCGCTCGTCGTCCGGCGACAGCTCCTCGGCAACGGCGATCGCCCGCGCGACGGGCTCGATGATCCACCAGTGCTTGATCGGGAAGTCCTCCTCGCCCTTGTGCTTCGCGGAGGCGATCGCGGGCGCCCCGAAGTACTGGACTACCGATCCCTTGGTGATCTCCTGAATCTCGCCGTCGCGCATCATCGACAGCGCGGCGACGAACACGTAGCAGGCAGTCCGCAGAACGCGGATCTCGGAGTAGAGACACCGAGGATCCAGCCCCGGATGCCAGGGACCGGTGGTGCCGTCCACCCGGACGACCTGCGCGTACTCGTCCAACAGGCCGGCCGGGCGGCACTGGCCCCGCTCGACCGCAGCCATGACCGCAGCCCTCGCCGCCCTGTGCCCGCCCTTGAAGGCGGAAGTCTCCCGCGCATAGCCGATTTTCAAGGCCAACAGGCTCCAGTGAACGCCGCCGACGTCGCGGACGGCGGGCTCCCGCGCGTGGTGCAGCGGAACCATGTTCCGGGGGTCCTGCAGCCAGCGGCGGACCGAAGCCGCGAGGAAGTCCACGCGGGAGCGGGTGTTTTCCCGCAGTCGCTCGTAGAGCGCGTCGGCGCGCAGGATGTCGGGCGCGAAGCGGTCGATGTAGGTCCAGGCCGCATTGATCAGCGGAAACCACGTTGCGGGTGGGATCGCCGGCGTCGAGATCGCCCGGTTCTCCTTGGTCCAGGTCACCCCGGCGACCGCGCGGGCGGACATGCCCGGCCAGGGATTGGTGGCCAGCCCGCCGCCGGTCAGCAGCGGCCCGCAGCGGTGCAGTTCCTGGACGAGCCTGACGTGGGTCAGTGTGGTGTCCGCCGTCAGGCGCTGGCGCTGGTCGGCGATGAACGCGTGCAGGTGGTGGTCCCTCCAGGCGCCGAGGTCATCGGGCACGTGGTGTTCCCTGGCCCACGTGGCCAGCAGCCTCATGCTGCCGAGGAGGATCACGACCGTGCGGGGGCTGACAGGCCTGCGCGGGGAAGGGATGCCGGCCGCGACCACGCGCGGGTGGCGCGGGTTGAGGGTGATCATCGCCAGTTCCCGGCCGCGCAGGGCCCACTTGCCTTCCAGGGACGTGAAGTTCAGCTTCCAGCCACCGGGCGACAGGTTGGCCGGGCGCCGCAGCACGTCGTTGAACGACCACTCGTCCAGCTCGCCGAACTGCGGGCTGCGGGCGAACGGCAGCAGGGCGTGGTCGGACAGCACCGGTTCGTCGGGGTCGAACGCCGAGACGGACCGGACGGGCTGGGCAGGAAGGTTCATGCGTCGAACTCCGCTCGTGCGGCCAGGGGAAGCTGCAGCGTCGCGGTGCCGTCGGCGATGTGCCGGCGGGCCGCGGCGATCTCCTGCTCGGATCTCTCGGCGAGGACGGCCGCCAGGTTGGCGGCGCTCTGCCCCCAGAGGGTGTGGAAGTGCACCGGGTTCAGCCGGTTGCGCAGGGATTCCAAGTGGTCCGAGAACAACAGGAGTTGAGGCAGATGGGAGGGAAGGATCCAGGCGTTGCGGCACTCCAGGCAGCGCAACGGGGCGACCGAGCAGAGTTCACCCGGTCGGGAGAACGGCGAGTCGAACGGGTCGCGGCAGCTGGTCACCCCCATGTCCAGGGCTCCCGAGCGCAGGTCGTCGACCTGCTCGGGGGTGAGCCCGAGGTCTGCCAGGGCGGAGCCGGCCGGCACCTCGGCCAGGCCCTCGCTCGCAGCCGTGTCCAGGACGACAGGGCCGGAGGTCGCCTTCTCGAACCAGGTTCGCTGGGCCTCGGTGATGACCCGGCCGGACACGACCCTCAGCGTGGTGCCCTGCGCGTAGTGGCCGCGGAAGGTGTCCTCGTGGTGGTCGTCGGCGATGTCGGTGATGCGGCCGCCGAACGCGATCGCCTTCTCCACCTTTGTTGACTTCCGCAGCCGCCGGATGTCGGTCCGGCCCTCCAGCTGCAGGCCCATGCGGTCCAGCCAGCTCTGGAACGACAGGTTCGGGCCGCTGCTGCTGTTGAAGCGGCGCACGCTCACCTCCCAGTCCTTCATCGACATGGACGCCTGGAGGAACACCGGGGCCGGCTGGTCGGGGAATCGCTCGCGAAGCGGCCGGGTGACCTCCATCAGGCGGCGCATGATCACCGAGACCTCCAGGCGGGGACGGTCGCCGAACACCTCGCTGTTCTCCTCACTGCCGGCCGGTGCGATCCGGCTGAACGCCCGGCGGCGGATCCGCTTGGCCCGGTTCTTGGTCAGCGTCAGCCGCACCCCCGCGGGCGTGAACTCCACGTCGTCCTCGTCCAGCCCGGTCAGCTCCTCCGGGGCATGGCCGGTCGCGGCGACCAGCAGCACCCGGTAGGCGTGGAGGTCCTGCTGGTTGGGATAGATCAGCCGCAGCAGGGCGAGGATCAGGAGGTAGCGGCGCATGCCGTTCGCCCGGGCCTCGGTCTCCTGGACGACCAGGTCGTCAAGCTCCGTCGGCCAGGGCGCCGGCAGGTTCTGCCGGATCTCGCGCGGGGTGACGGCCTGGTTCGCCAGGCCCCAGAGCAGATTGGGAAGGCTCAGCCAGCCGTGCTCGGCCGGGTGGGCGCCGGAGGCTGCCAGAGCCCGCCCCGTGGCGAGCCGCTTGTCGAGCTCTCCGATGGCCCGCCAGGCGGCCTGAACCAGCGCCGCCCTGTCCTTGCGGGAGTACTCGTCCAGTTCCCGCTTGCTGCCCCAGTGCAGGGTGTGCTGCCCGGCCGCCACCCCCCTGAGCCCCGACGCCATCTCCCTGTCGGGATGCTGACCGCGCCGGTTGACCAGCGTGCGCAGGCAGGTGGCGAACACCGCGGGCCTGGTGGACCCCTCCTGCCAGTGCCTCGGCAACTGCCCCTCCCAGGCCAGCAGCAGTGGCGCCAGGTCCGGCTCTGACGACGCCATCGAGGCCTCCGCCGCCCCCAGAAACAGGCGCGAGTCCACGAAGCGGCAGAACGAGGTCATCGCCTGCCGATAGGTCCTCATCGTGGCCGGCTTGGTCCTGGTCGCCTCGCCGTACTCGACCCACTCGTCCGCCAGTTCCGCCGCCAGCAGGCGGCAGCGGAACCGGCCGGGGTCGAAGACGGTCACCCGCGTGATCCCGGCCGTGTCCGTCCCCACCGACTGCCGGACCCCGATCCGGGCCGGCGGAACCTCCGGCCGCTCGTGCCGGAAGTCCCGGCGCCGGTCACCGCGCCTGGCCATGGGCCACCTCCATCGGGTGACCGAGCGCGCGCAGGGCGATGTCGGCGTAGGTGTCGCCGTCGCCGGCGGCCCACTCGGCGAACGCCGCGTCCACGTAGTTCATCGGATCTTCCAGGTAGCGCAGGTATTGGTAGGTGGTGGCGGGGCTGGAGTGTCCGAGTCTTCGGCTGACGATCAGCAGCGGGTTGAACGCGAGGTGATCCGCCAGCCGAGCCAGCGCGACGCGGGTAACAGCCTCCCGGGCCGCCGCCCTCCGCATCAGGTAGTCCAGGAGCCTGAGGGCGAACGTGTGCCTCAGGTCATGGAAGCGCCACCTCTTCACCGGCAGCATCGGCGCCCGCGGGGCATCCCGTAGGGCCGTCATCCGCTCCCAGGCCCGGCGGCGGATGCGGTCCCACGATGCCGGGGCGAGCATCGTGCTGCCGTGCCCGCAGAACACCGCCAGCGGCTCCAGCCCGCTCGGGCCTTCATGGACCGTCAGCCGCCGCAGCGAAGGCGGCATTGCGGACCAGGTGAACGAGCGCAGGCGCCCTTTCCACTGCCCCTTAAGCCGGCCCCGGTCGTGGTCGATGTCGGTGACGACCAGCAGCTCGCGGTGGCGCCGCTCCAGCGACCTGACCGACCGTTCCACGATCTCCGGCCGTTCCAGCAGCAGGAAGGTGTCCACCGCGGACAGCGCGTCGGGCGGAACGTAGACCTGACGGAGCTTCTTGTACTTCGCGCAGGCCTGCAGCGTGAACTCCACCGGCTCGCCGGGGCGCCGGAGCCCCACCCCGAGCTCGGGCAGCAGCACCGTCGACCACTCCTGCAGCCGCATGCCCGTCATCAGCGCCAGATCGGCCGCCGCCCGCTCGCGGTGCGGAACCCAGCCGCGGAACGAGCGATCCACCGTGCCGTCCAGCCCCTGCCCCGCCAGCCCGACGTCCCGGAAGAATCGGTACTGGTCGAGCGTCAGATGCCGGATGTCCATGTCCCGGCTCATCCCGCTGGACAACGGATTGCGCTTGCCCATCCGCAACGGGGACGCCCGGCGGAACCCGCGGTCGACCAGCCAGGCGAACAACGTGTTGAGCACCGACGCCTCACGGTCCCACGCCGCCCCGCCCACCGGGTCGTCCTGCAGCTCGGTACGCGACCGGCGGTAGGCGACCAAGTCCGACTCGGTGGCTGTTACCAGCTCCCGGCCGCGCTCGCCCAGGAACTCGATCAGCCGCAGCACGATGTAGCCGTAGTGCCGCAGCGTGTCCTGCGGATCCCGGCCCATGTACGCCAAGTGCCGAAACCAGCCACATGCCGGCTCCACCGGCCGCATGGTGTCGTCCACGATCACGGGCAACCCATCCGGCAACGCGCGGTGGTCGAGCCTGGCCACCGCCACCGTCCCGACGTCACCAAAGAGGGCCGGACGGTCAACCACCCGATCCCTGCAGACGAAGAAGAGATCCACGTACCCCTCCCGGTTGAGAGAACTCACAACCGACAGAGGTAACGACCTCAGGGGCAGAGCGTGGCGCGGTACCTCCCGCTCGCCATCGTCACGTGAGAGTGCCCTGAACCATCAGGAGAAGAAGTGGGTCAGGACCAACAACGGCACCTCCGTCACTCCGAGGTCGCGCAGGCATCGGTCGGCTGCGCCCGGCTCCGGCCCTGTGTCGATGACGATCGCGCGGTCAGGGGTGTCCGTGGCGAGGACCACCATGTCCCCCTGCCCGACGTCGCACATCACCAGCCGCCACCCCGGCGGCGGCCAGCCAGTGGCGATCCGGGTGAGCTGCGGCGGGCGGAGGAGGACGCAGAGGAGAACTACCAGCAGAACGACGGTCACCACGCCCCGTACCAACCGGCGACGGGGTAGCAGCAGCGGCGCCGCCCAGCAGGTGGCCAGGACCGCCAGCGCGGCCGTCACCGTCCCGAACCAGCCACCAGGCCAACTCAGTTGGCCGCCCGGCACCTCCGCGCCCCGGCGGGCGACCTGGGCGAGCCAGGTGGCCGGCACCCCAGCAGGTTCCGCGAGCAACCGGGCCCCGCCCGGCAGCGCCGGCTGCAGCACCAGCACGCCGAAGCCGAGCAACGTCGCCGGGGCGACCGCCAGTTCGGCGAGCAGGTTGCACGGAATCCCGACCAGGCTGACGTGCCCGGAGAGCACCACCGTCACCGGCGCACACAGCGCCTGGGCCGCCGCCGTCGCCGCGAAGGCGCCCGCGAGGTGCTGCGGCCAGCCCCGGGCACGCAGCGCCTCGGCCCAGTGCGGCCCGAGGACAAGCAGCCCGGCGGTGGCGAGCACTGACAGCAGGAAGCCGAACGACCGCGCCAGGAACGGGTCCACCAGCACGAGGAGCAAAACGGCGCCAGCCAGCGCGGGCACCGCCTGCCGGGGGCGGCCGGTGGCCAGGGCCAGCATCCCGATCAGCCCCGTCCCGGCGGCCCGCAACACACTCGGCTCAGGCCGGCAGACGGTGACGAATGCCAGGATCAACCCCGCGCCGAGCAACGCGCCGGTGCGCAGCGACAGGCCCAACACCGGTGCCAGTCCCCGCCGTTCGGCAGTTCCGGCCAGCCCGGGGGCGCCGAGCAGCAGGCCGAGGACGATCGCCAGGTTGGCGCCGCTGACGGCCACCAGGTGCACCAGGTCGGTGGCCCGAAACGCCTCGTCGAGGTCCTCGGGCAACCGGGAGATGTCACCGACGACCAGGGCGGGCAGCAGCCCCCGCGCGTCCGGCGGCAGTGCGTCGGTGGCAGTGCGCAGCCCTTCGCGCAGCCGCCCGGCGATGCGCTGGGCCACGTCCGGCGGCGAGATCCGTCGCGGCGGCCCGTGCACGACGAGCAGCGCCGACGCCTCCGTGTCGTGCCCCTCCCCCGGTGGCCGCACCTCGGCCTCGGCGGCGAGCCGCTCGGACGGGAGCAGTCGCTTCCAGGCCTCGGCCTCGGGGCCCCGGGCCATGACGGTCACGGGCGTGGCCGTCTCAGTGGCCCTCCCGCTGGGCAGGACGGTGACCCGGTCCGCCACCGCCTCCACGGTGACGAGCGGCTGCCCGCCGCCGGTGCCGCCCCGGGAGGTGTGGACCTTCGGGTCCCCCGTGACGGTCAGCTCCACCTCCACCACAAACGGAGTAGCCGCACGGGCGAGCCCGGGCAGCGGCCCCCGGTGGAGGTCGGCGGTGTGCAGCGGTGTCGCGATGGCGGCCGCCGCCGAGGTGAGCAGGACGGCGGCGAGCGTCGCCACGGCCCCGTGCCGGTGTCGCGGCCGGCTGAGCAGGAGGACGGCGGCGAGGGCGGCGGCTCCGGCTGCCGTGAAGAGGAGGGCCTCGTGCCCGGGCCCCAGCGGCAGGAGCACCGCGGCGACCACCCACGCCGCGACGGCGGGCAACAGCAGTCGGAAGTCATTGACGGTCGAGGTAGCGGCGGCGGTCATGGTGAAGCCTCCTTTCGGAGCCGAGAAGGACGGAACGTCAGAGGATCAGCAGCGGACGGAGCTCCGCGTACGTACGCGCCCCGATCCCGCTGACCTGCCGGAGCTGGTCGACGGAGCGGAACGAGCCGTGCGAAGCCCGGTAGGCGAGGATGCGCTGGGCGAGCGTCGGGCCGACGCCGGGCAGGGCGTCGAGCTGTTCGAGCGTGGCGCGGTTGAGGCTGACGGGCGCCCGAGACGCCACGGCTCCCGGCGGCCCCGCCCCCGAGACGGCGCCGACGGCCGGGGCGGCACCGGCGCCCGGCTCGCCGACGAGGATCTGCTCACCGTCCGTCAGCATCCGCGCCAGGTTGAGGTTCCCGGTGTCCGCCTCCGGCAGCGCGCCGCCCGCCGCCCGCAGGGCGTCGGCCACCCGCGAGCCACCGGGCAGGGTGTGCAGGCCCGGCGTGCGCACCCGGCCGCCGACGTCGACCACCAGGGTCACCGGAGCGGCGGGCTCCCCAGCGGACTCCCCGCCAACCACCACCGCCGAGGGCTCCACCGAGGCGGCCACCATCGCCGGAACGGCGACCGCCTCCGGCCTGCCCAGCCAGAAGTGCTGCACGGCGTACCCGACCGCGAACAGCAGCAGGATGGTCAGCCCGGCCACCGCCCGCCGGTCGAGCGCCAGCGCGGAAGCGAACCTCAACCGCGCCGCCGCCGACACGGGTTCCACTACCGGCACGGGTTCCACCGCAGGCGGAACCTCCGGAGACGGCGGCAACAGCGCGGCCATCCGCAGCCGCACCGTCTCGTCGATCTCATGGCGCTTCTTCGCCGCGCCCAGGCTCGAGGTCGTCATGGCGAGGACGGTAGGGATTTCCCGCCGAACCCACGCGAATTACCGAAAACCTGTGGATAACCCTGGTTCTCAGAGCAAAGACGTCACTCAAAGGAGTGGAAAAAGCCCCCAACCCTGGACAAACCTCAGCAGGGCGCGACCACCACCGCGAGCAGCCCCGGCCCGACGTGCGCGCCGATCACCGCCCCCACCTCCCCCACGTACAGCTCCCGCAGCCCCGGCACCCGCGCCCGCAGCCGCTGCGCGAGCGGCTCGGCCCGGTCCTCGGCCGCCAGGTGGTGCACGGTGATGTCCACCGCCCCCTCCCCCGACCGCTCGACCGCGATCTCCTCCAGCCGCGCGATGGCCCGCGAGGCCGTCCGCACCTTCTCCAGCGGCTCGATCCGCCCGCCGTCCAGGTGCAGCAGCGGCTTGACCGCCAGCGCCGACCCGAGCAGCGCCTGCGCCGCCCCGATCCGCCCGCCCCGCCGCAGGTGTTCCAGGGTGTCCACGTAGAAGAATCCGCTGGTCACGGCCGCCCGCCGCTCCGCCGCCTCGGCCGCCGCCTCCAGGTCCTGGCCGACCGCGATCGCCTCCGCCGCCGCCAGCACGCCGTACCCGAGCGCCATGCCCACCATCCGGCTGTCCACGACCCGCACGGGTACGGGAGCCTCGGCGGCGGCCACCCGGGCGGCTTCGACGGTGCCGGACAGCTCGCCGGAGATGTGCACCGAGACGATGCCCGTCGCCCCGGCCTCGGCGGCCGCCCGGTAGGCCGCGGCGAAGGCTTCCGGGTTGGGCATGGAGGTGGTCACCCGCTGCCTGGCGCGCAGCGCCTCGGCGACGTCCTTCGGGGCGATCTCGACGCCCTCGCTGAGGACCGTGTCCCCGACCGAGACGCTCAGCGGAACCACCGAGATCCCGTACCGGTCGAGGGCATCCTGCGGCAGATAGGCCGTGGAATCGGTGACAAGTGCGAGGTCGGAGGGCATGAGCCGGAGGTTACTCCCCGTCGGTCCGAGAGGACAGCGCAGCTACGAGCACCGCTACGAGACGGCTACGAGCGCGGCTAAGAGCGCCGCTACGAGCACCGCTACGGACGCCCCGTGGACGGCTTGCGCAGCCGCTCCGCCAGCTTCGCGAGCGGGTCGGCCAGCCCGAGCAGGTCCTCCGCGCTCGGCCGCCCCTTCCCGTCCGTCAGCCCGGCCCGCGCCGCACCCCCGGCCGGTGAAGAAGGAGAAGGAGAAGAAGACGTAGCCGAGGAGGACGGAGACGAAGCAGCCGCCGAATCCGCGTCCCAGTGCCGCAGCGCCCCCGCCTCGCTCTCGCACTCCTGGCTCAACCGACTCAGCTCGTCCTCCGCGAACCGGTGCATCCGGTCCTGCGCCGCCCACCGCATCGTCTCCGCCGCGTGCGTGATCCGCTCCGCCCGCTCCCGCAGCTCCGGCAGCTTCGCCGCGATCCGCCCGGTGTCCGGCTCCCGCTCCAGCACCCGCAGCTCCCCGTCCAGCTCCGCCGCGTGCGCGTCCAGCCGCGCCAGCAGCGCCAGCGCCTCCCCGAGCTGCCCGTCCTGCTCGACGCCGCCTTCCAGCACCTGCCGCGTCCCGTCCAGCGAGGTGCGCAGCTTGAGCCGGACGGAGGCGATCTGCGCGGGCGGCCCGACCTTGGTGAACGTCTTCGCCTTGAGCGTGGCGGTCTCGACGGCCCGGCGCGCGTTGGCCTCGTGCTTCTCGACCTTCCTGGCGACGGCCTTGGCGGCCTTGACCGTCCCGACCACGGCCAGGACGAGAACCGTGATCCCGAACAGCAGGACCAGCCCGATCAGAACGCCGAACACGTCCACCGCCGCCACCTTCCGAAACCGAGCGCCACCCGAACCAACGCGGGCCGCATCACCGCGAGTTCCACCGTAGCCGCCGCCCCGGCCCCGCAGGAGCCCGAAACCGGCCCGTGAACCCGAGATCAGGGACAGATCGGGGATCACCCGGAGATCACCCGCCCCGAACCCGCCCCCCGCCCACCCCGAACTCGCCCCGCACTCGCCCCGAACCCACCCCGAACCCGCCCCGCACTCACCCCACCGGAAACAGAGCCGGGCGGGCGCCCCGAAGGACACCCGCCCGGCCGACGGCGAACCGTCGAAAAATCAGCCCGTGACGATGTTCACCAGCTTCGGCGCCCGCACGATCACCTTCCGCACCGCCGCGTCACCGATCGCCGCGACCACCGCCGCGTCGCCCATCGCCAGCGCCTCCAGCTCGGCGTCGCCGATCCCCGGGGCGACCTCCAGCCGCGCCTTCACCTTCCCCTTGATCTGCACCACGCAGGTCACCGACTCGTCCACGACGTACGCCGGGTCCGCCACCGGGAAGTCGGTGTGCGCCAGCGACCCGTCGTGCCCCAGCCGGCGCCACAGCTCCTCCGCGATGTGCGGCGCCAGCGGCGCGACCATCAGCACCAGCTGCTCGGCCACGACCCGCGGCGTGGAGCCGCGCTTGACCAGGTGGTTGTTCAGCTCGATCGCCTTGGCGACGGCCGTGTTGAACCGCAGCCCGGCCATGTCCCCGCGGATGCCGTCGATCGCCTTGTGCAGCGCCCGCAGCGTCGCGTCGTCCGGCGCGTCCTCGGTGACGACCAGCTCACCGGTGGTCTCCGAGACGATGTTGCGCCACAGCCGCTGCAGGAAGCGGTACGAGCCGATGACGGCCCGGGTGTCCCACGGGCGGGAGACGTCCAGCGGGCCCATGGACATCTCGTACAGGCGCAGCGTGTCGGCGCCGTACTCGTCGGAGATGTCGTCCGGGGCGACGGCGTTCTTCAGGGACTTGCCCATCTTGCCGGCCTCGCGCTTGACCGGCTCGCCCTCCCAGAAGTACTGCCCGTCGCGCTCCTCGATCTCGGCGGCGGGCACCGGGAAGCCGCGCTCGTCGCGGTAGACGTCGGCGGTGATCATGCCCTGGTTGAACAGCTTGTGGAACGGCTCGACGGACGAGACGTGGCCCAGGTCGTGCAGCACCTTGTGCCAGAAGCGCGCGTACAGCAGGTGCAGCACGGCGTGCTCGGCGCCGCCGACGTACAGGTCGGCGCCGCCGGCGGGCTTGGCGGCCGTCGGGCCCAGCCAGTAGCCCTCGTTGGCCGGGTCGACGACCTCGGCGGAGTTCGTCGGGTCGACGTAGCGCAGGTCGTACCAGCAGGAACCGGCCCAGTTGGGCATGGTGTTGGTCTCGCGGCGGTACTTCTTCACCCCGTCGCCCAGGTCCAGCTCGACGTGCACCCACTGCGCGTTGCGCGACAGCGGCGTCTCCGGAGAGGAGGCGGAGTCGTACGCGTCGTAGGTGCGCGGCGAGTAGTCGTCGACCTCGGGCACCTCGACGGGCAGCATCGACTCGGGCAGCGCGTGCATCACGCCGTCCTCGTCGTAGACGATCGGGAAGGGCTCGCCCCAGTACCGCTGACGGCTGAACAGCCAGTCGCGCAGACGGTAGTTGACGGTCCCCTCGCCGATGCCGCGCTCGGCCAGCCAGGCGGTCGCGGCGGCCTTGGCGTCGACGACGCTCAGCCCGTCCAGCGACAGGCCCTCGCGCGAGGATCCGACGATCACCGACTCGTACGTGTCGAACGCGTCGTCCCACTCCGCCGGATCGGTGCCCCGGCCGTCGGTCGGGGCGACGACGCAGCGCATCGGCAGCGCGAAGGCGCGGGCGAACGCGAAGTCGCGGTGGTCGTGGGCGGGGACGGCCATGATGGCGCCGGTGCCGTAGCCCATCAGCACGTAGTCGGCGATGAACACCGGGACGGACTCGCCGCTGACCGGATTCACGGCGTACGCGCCGGTGAAGACACCGGTCTTGACCTTGGCCTCGACCTGCCGCTCGACGTCCGACTTGGCGGCGGCCGCGGCCCGGTAGGCGGCGACGGCCTCGGCGGGGGTGGCCGCGCCGCCGGTCCACTCGGCGGGCACGCCCTCGGGCCAGGCGGCGGGGACGATGGAGTCGACCAGGCCGTGCTCGGGCGCCAGCACCATGTAGGTGGCGCCGAACAGGGTGTCCGGACGCGTCGTGAAGACCGTGATGGCCTCACCGTCGACGGCGAAGTCCACGCGGGCACCCTCGGAGCGCCCGATCCAGTTGCGCTGCTGCAGCTTGATGGCCTCGGGCCAGTCCAGCAGGTCCAGGTCGGCGATCAGCCGGTCCGAGTACGCGGTGATGCGCATCATCCACTGGCGCAGGTTGGACTTGAACACCGGGAAGTTGCCGCGCTCGGAGCGGCCGTCCGCGGTGACCTCCTCGTTGGCCAGCACGGTGCCCAGGCCGGGGCACCAGTTGACGGGCACCTCCTTGGCATACGCCAGCCGGTACTCGCCCAGCACCTCGTCGCGCTCGCCGGCCGACAGCGAGGCCCACGCACGACCGCCCGGCACCTCGCGCGTGCCCGCCTCGAACTCGGCGACCAGCTCGGCGATCGGACGGGCCTTGGCGGCCGCCCCGTCGTACCAGGAGTTGAAGATCTGCAGGAAGATCCACTGCGTCCAGCGGTAGTACTCCGGGTCGATCGTGGAGATCGAGCGGCGCGGGTCGTGGCCCAGGCCCAGGCGGCGCAGCTGGCGGCGCATGTTGGCGATGTTGGCCTCGGTGGAGACCCGCGGGTGGGTACCGGTCTGGACGGCGTACTGCTCGGCGGGCAGGCCGAAGGCGTCGTAGCCCAGGGTGTGCAGCACGTTGTGGCCGGTCATGCGCTGGTAGCGCGCATACACGTCGGTGGCGATGTAGCCCAGCGGGTGGCCGACGTGCAGGCCCGCACCCGAGGGGTACGGGAACATGTCCATGATGAAGCTGTGCGGCTTCGAGGCGACGTCACCGGCGGACGGGTCGGCCAGCTCGCCGACGGGGTTGGGGGCGTGGAAGGTGCCCTCCTTCTCCCAGATGTCCTGCCAGCGGGACTCGATCTCGGCCGCCAGCGCGGCGCTGTACCGGAACGGCTCGGTGGCGGCCTCGGCCGCGCCGGACGCAGGGGTCGTCTCGCTCATGGTCCTTCAAGCTCCATCGATGTCAGTTGGCGAACCGCGCGGCGCGGCCGTCCGAAGGCTCAGCCCGTGAAGAGGGCCGGGGGCGAAAGCAGGGGCGGAAAACAAAAAATCCCCTCGCAGGAGGGGATGCCACGCCGACTCCGGCACCGCCCGTGGGCTCAGCCGGTCCTGGTCAGCGCGGCCGGCTAAGGAGCAGGCGCACGGTTCGCATGGGCTCAGGGTACCGCAAGCCCGTCAACCCCCTCCCGGGCATTCCGCGAGCGGTCACACCCCGGCCGCCCCGGGCGGTCACACCCAGCCGCCCCGGACGGTCACACCCGGCCGCCCCGAGCGTTATCACCCGGCCGCCCCGGGCGGTCTCACTCCACCGCCGCCCGCCCCGCCGCGTCGAAGTCCCGCAGCGCCCGCGCCAGCCGCTCCGACTGCATCCCCGCCGCCAGGGCCCGCGCCAGCTCCGCCGTCCGGGCCGCCTCCCGCCGGTCCCCCAGCCGCCGGTGGGCCTCGGCGAGGCGCACCATCAGCAGCGCCTTGCTGCGCGCCCGCCCCGCCCCGAGCCCGGCGACGGCCTCGGCGAGCAGCGCCTTGGCCATCCGGTGGCGCCCGAGCGCCAGGCGCCCCTCCCCGACCATGCCCGCGACGAGCGCCCGGGCCTCCTCGCTGCCGGGCACGCCGTCCAGTTCGGCGAAGGCCCGGGCGGCGGCGGCCTCGGCCTGCTCGGCGTCGCCCCGGCGCCCGTGGGCGCGGGAGATGCGGCCGAGCTGGCGGGCCCGCCCGACGGGGGTGAGCGCCCGGCCGTGCACGTCGAGGGCGCGGCTCAGCGCGGCGACGGCGTCCAGGCCGCGCCCGCCCGCGCCCTGGGTGGCGAGCACCACGAGCCCGCCGAGCACGGCGACCCCGAGCCGGACGTCCCCGCTGACGTGCGCGGCGCGCAGCGCGGCGACGAAGGCCCGCTGGGCGGCCGCGTCGTGGCCGAGGTCGTACGCGGCCCAGCCGGCCAGCCGGGCGAGCCTGCTGGCGGTGCCGTACAGGTCCCGGCCGAGCCGCTCCTCGTACGCGCCGAGCTCCAACAGCTTGGCCAGCATGGCGAGTTCGGCCCGGGCGGGGCCGAGGACGAGGCCCCCGCCGCAGGAGCGCTCGAGCCGCTGCTTGCTGCGGTAGGACAGGCCCAGGTCGCCGACCAGGGTGGGGTCGACGCGCAGCGCCCCCTCGCCGCCGCCGACGGGCGGGGGCGGGGTGGCCAGGCGGTCGGCGGCCACGTCGAGGTCGCCGCTGCGGAAGAGGTCGGTGAGCCGTACGGGCCCGGCGTCGGTGGCGGCCTCGCGCAGCGCGGTCTGCGCGGTGTCGGCCGTCCACGCGTCGGTGAGCAGCCCGGGCGAGAGGATCTTGGCGCCGCGGTGGCCGCCCATCCGGCCCCACAGCTGCTCGTAGGTGACGGCGATGCCCAGGGTGCGGCTGAGCACCTCGCAG
This sequence comes from Kitasatospora sp. NPDC051170, assembly GCF_044455705.1. NCBI lineage: Bacteria > Bacillati > Actinomycetota > Actinomycetes > Kitasatosporales > Streptomycetaceae > Kitasatospora > Kitasatospora sp. NPDC051170. The sequence continues at coordinate 65,378 of NZ_JBITFA010000019.1, forward strand.
ACGGTCTGGTCGTGCGGGCTGCGCGGCACCATGCCCCGGTCGCGCCACTTGTACGGGGCGGTGGAGCTGATCGCCAGGCCCGGCGGCAGGGCGAGGCTCACCTCGCGGGCCAGGCGTTCCGGGCTCCAGCCGAGCTGGTGCAGTATCCGGGCCAGCTCCTCGTTCCGCCTTCGCTGCAGATCCGCCATGGAACGACGGTAGCGGGATTCGGGGCCCCACCGCCGATGGCATGGACACAACGGCGAAGAGCCGCCCCCCGACTGGGAGGCGGCTCTTCAACCACTGTGGAGCTATGGGGAATTGAACCCCAGACCTCTTGCATGCCATGCAAGCGCTCTACCAACTGAGCTATAGCCCCTCGACCTGCGACGTCACCGGGTTCCTCGGCCGTTCCCGTCCGTTTCCCTCGGCGACATCGACTACTTTACACGGTCCGGGGCGTGCTCCTGAAATCCGTTTCCTGAGGCCAGACTGCCTGAGACCAGGCCGCCCGAGGCCCGGCCACCCGAGGCCCGGCCACCCGAGGCCCGGCTGCCCGAGGGCACCTCACCCAGTCGCCGCACCCGCCCGCCGGCTCCGCGCCGCGAAGACCACCCCGGCGAACACCACCACCAGGTTCACCCCCAGCGTGACCAGCAGCGCGTGCCCCGAGTCGGCCGCCGGCGCCGGCAGGTCCACCTGCCCGAGGAACACCGACCCCAGCGCCGCGACCCCGACCACCTGCCCGAGCTGGAGCACCGTCACCGTCACCCCGCTCGCGTCCGCCGCGTCCTCCGGCGCCACCCGCGCCAGCGCCCGGGCGAACAGCGGCGCGTACGCGCAGCCCGCGACGAGGCCGAGCAGGCCCGTCTCCAGCAGCACCACCGCCCCGATCCCGGCGCCGCCCCCGAGCAGCACCCCCAGCAGCAGGTACCCGCCCCCGAGCAGCACCCCGGCGAGCGTCGGCAGCACCCCGTGCAACCGCGCCGGCAGCTTCTGCCAGTACAGGCTGGTCACCCCGAAGCCGATCGCGACGGGGGCCGAGCAGAGCCCCGCCTTCAGCGCGCCGTGGCCCAGCGACGCCTGCTGGTGCAGGGCGAAGGTGAACATGAAGCCCGCGTAGGCCGCCATGATCGTGAACAGCCCCGCCACCGACGGCCGCAGCCCGGGGGCCTTCAGCACCCGCCCGGAGATCAGCGGCTGCCCGCCGGCGCGGGCGATCCGGCGCTCGATCACCGTGAACAGGCCGAACAGCAGCACGCTGCCCGCGAGCATCGCCCAGCCCCAGACCGGCCAGCCCAGCTCGTGGCCGAGCACCAGCGGCACCACCAGCAGGCCCAGGGCCGCCGCCAGCGTCACCAGGCCGGGGAGGTCGAAGCCGCGCGAGGCGTCCCCGGGCAGCCGCGGCAGCAGCCGCACCCCGGCCGCCATCAGCAGCAGCCCGATCGGCACGTTGACCAGGAACACCGGCCGCCACCCGGAGCCGAACAGGTCGGCGCCGACCAGCAGCCCTCCGGCGATCTGCCCGAACGCGACCCCGGCGGCCGTCACCCCCGAGAACAGCCCGATCGCCCGGGCCCGCGCGGCCCCCGTGAAGGTGCGCTGCAGCAGGCTCATCACCTGCGGCACCATCACCGCCGCCCCCGCGCCCTGCATCAGCCGGAAGGCGATCAGCCAGCCGGTGCCCGGGGCGAGGCCGCAGGCCAGTGAGGTGACGGTGAAGCCCGCCAGGCCCGCCTGGAACAGCCGGCCGTACCCGAAGCGGGCGCCGAGCCGGGCGCCGGTGATGAGCAGCACCGCGTAGGCGATGGAGTACCCGGCGATCACGAGTTGCAGGGCGGCGCCGGAGGCGCCCAGGTCGGTGCGGATGGTGGGCACCGCGACGTTGACGATGGAGCCGTCGAGCACGGCCATGAACTGCCCGCACAGGACGAGCGCGAGGAGCGGCCCGGGCCGCGCAACCGTGCCCGCTGCCGTGCCGGTGGCCGCGCCGGGCCGGGTCTGGAGGTGGGTCATGACGATCAGCCTGCGGGCGCGCCGGTACCAGTGGTTAGAGCCTGCCGATCCTGGTACCGCCAGCACCTGTATCGCCGGCGCGCCCTGCGGCACGATGGACGCCATGACCGTGCTGGAGGAACCGCCCACCGCGTCGGCCGGCCGCGGACACCGCCGTACCGAACTGGCCCGCTTCCTGAAGGCCTGCCGGGCGCGGGTCACCCCCGAGGACGTCGGCCTGCCGCCCGGGCTGCGCCGCCGCACCCCGGGGCTGCGCCGCGAGGAGGTCGCCCAGCTCGCCGGGGTCGGGGTGACCTGGTACACGTGGCTGGAGCAGGGCCGCCCGATCAACGCCAGCGAGCAGGTGCTGCTGGCGGTGGCCCGGGCGCTGCGGCTGGACGGCACCGAGAGCCGGTACCTGTTCCGGCTGGCCGGGCTGGAGCCCTCCCCGCTCGCGCAGCCGGACGCGCCGGAGCTGAGCCCCTCGATCCAGGTGATCCTCGACTCGCTCGCCCCGCTTCCGGCGGCGATCTCCAACACCCGCTTCGACGTGCTGAGTTTCAACCGGCCGTACCGCTCGCTGTTCGGCACCGAGCGGATGCGCCCGGACGGCGGGGTGTTCTTCAACAGCCTCTGGTGCATGCTGACCGCGCCCCTGTGCTGCAACCCGTGCGAGAACCCGGAGGAGACGCTGCCGCGGATGGTGGCGGTGCTGCGCTCGGCGTACGGCAAGCACGTCGGTGAGCCGGTCTGGGAGGAGCACGTACGGCGGCTGTCGGCCCGCAGCGAGGTGTTCCGGGAGCTGTGGGCCCGCCAGGAGGTGGCGCCGCCGCACACCCTGCGGCGGGTGTTCCGCCACCCGGCGCTCGGGGTGATGCGGCTGAACGCGACGTATCTGACGGTGCCGGGCGTCCCGGAGTGCTACATCGTCGTGTACGTCCCGGAGACCCCGGACGACCGGGAGCTGGTCGAGCGGCTCAACTCCCTGACGCCGGGCGGCTGGACGCACACCTGCGACCTGTGAGGAACACGGCCGGAACGCCGAGAGGCCGCCACCCATCGGGTGACGGCCTCTCGAACCACTGTGGAGCTATGGGGAATTGAACCCCAGACCTCTTGCATGCCATGCAAGCGCTCTACCAACTGAGCTATAGCCCCGCGACACGGACGACCCTGGACCTACCGGTTTCCACGACCGCCGATGCGGAGTGGAGCTATGGGGAATTGAACCCCAGACCTCTTGCATGCCATGCAAGCGCTCTACCAACTGAGCTATAGCCCCGCACGCCACCGGATCTTCCGCTTCCCTCCCGGGCCGCGTTCCTTCCGTGCGAACGAGGAAGACTCTAGCCGGTCAGGCCCGGAACTGCGAAATCCGATCCTCGTCGGCTCCTGGAAGGGCCCCCGACCCCGGCCGTACCGCCGGGGCCGCCGGGGCCCTCAGGTGTCGTCGCCGATGACCGGCTGCGGCAGCGTGCCCGCGTTGTGCTCCAGCAGCCGCCAGCCGCGCGCGCCCCGGCCGAGCACCGACCAGCAGCAGTTCGACAGCCCGCCGAAGCACTCCCACAGGGCCGGCTCCAGGCCCAGCATCCGCCCGAGCATGGTGCGGATCGTCCCGCCGTGGCTGACCACGACCAGCGTGCCGTTCTCGGGCAGCTTCTCGACGGCCTCCAGCACCACGGGCACCGACCGGTCCGCGACCTCGTCGGCCAGCTCGCCGCCGCCGCGCCGCACCGGCTCGCCGGCCGCCCAGGCCGCGTACTCCTCGGGGTGACGCTCACGGATCTCGGCGTTGGTCAGGCCCTGCCAGGAGCCCGCGTACGTCTCCCGCAGGCCCTCGTGGTGCTGCACGTCCAGCCCGGTGACCCTGGCCAGCTCCTCGGCGGTGCGCCGGGCCCGGATCAGGTCGGAGGAGACCAGCAGGTCGGGGCGCAGCCCGGACAGCAGCCGGGCGGAGCGCCGGGCCTGTTCGAGGCCCTGCTCGGTCAGGTCGATGTCCGTCGTGCCCTGGAACCGCGATTCGAGGTTCCAGGACGTCTGGCCGTGCCGCCAGAAGACGATGCGCGGTCCCCGCGCGGTCCCGCTCAGTGCAGTTCCTCGGGCTTGCCGAAGTCGTCGGCCGGGGCGACGGCGTTGCCGGCCTCGTCGGTGTGGGCGTCGGGGCGGTTGCGCGACTCGACGGCGTCGGCCGGGAGCGGCAGCTCGGGGCAGTCCTTCCAGAGCCGGTCGAGGGAGTAGAAGGAGCGCTCCTCGGAGTGCTGGACGTGCACGACGATGTCCAGGTAGTCGAGGAGGACCCAGCGGCCCTCGCGCTCGCCCTCGCGACGCACCGGCTTGATGTCGAGCTGCTCGCGCAGCTGGTCCTCGATCTCCTCGGCGATGGCGCGGACCTGGCGGTCGTTGTTCGCGGAGGCGATCAGGAAGGCGTCGGTGATCGACAGCACCTCGCTGACGTCGAACGCGATGATGTTGTGCGCGAGCTTGTCGGCCGCCGCCTGCGCGGCGACGTTGATGAGCTGCTGGCTGTGGTCGGTAACGGTCACGGTGTTCTTCCGGCTCGGCGGCATGGGGGGCGGCCCCGGCACGCGGCCGGGGATCGCCTTCCAGGATCTCACGCCGCCCGGGCGCCCCCGGAACGCCTTTTTCCGTCGGCGATCGAGGGGCCCGGGGGCGCCCGGGCGGCGATCAGCCCTTCGGCACCTGGTAGTCCTTGCCGAGCACGACCACCAGGTCCGCGTTCTGGGCGTCGCCGGTCTTCTTCGCCGCCGTCTCCGGCAGCCCGAGGCTGATCGCCAGCGACTTCGCCGCCGCCTGGCGGGCGTCGTCGGTGTAGCGGATCTCACTGGCGGCCTGCGGCGCCGTCTTGGCGCCTCCGGGCACGAAGGTCAGGCCCGCGTTGGTGACCTGCACCTGCGCTGCGGCGGCCGCCTGGTCGTTGCCGGTGGCGTCCTGGATGGAGACCCGGGCCGGGGCGTCGCCCGAGGCGGCCGACTTCACGGTGCCGCCGAGCACGTCCTTGACCTGCTTGCCGGCGGTGGCCTCGTCCAGCCCGCCGTCCGGCCTGACGGTCAGCGTGGCGGTGGACAGGTGCCCGTCCTTGGCCTGCTGGGCGAGCTGGGCGAGCACCCCGGCCAGGGCGTCCTCGGGCAGCGAGGGGTCGAGCACCGCGTTCATCCGGTGCACGTCGTCCTTGGCGTCGGGGAACGCGGTCGGCATGGTCCGCACCACCGCGTCCAGCACCTGCCCGAACCGGGCCAGCTGGGCGTCGCGGTTCTCGCCGGGCGCCTGGAGGGTGGCGTACGCGACGGCCGCCTTGCCGCCGAGCAGGGTGTTCTTGCCCGCCGGGGAGAGCTGCTTGCCGGCGGCGTCCTTGGTCTCGGCGTTGGTGTCCACGCGCACGCCGCCGAGCTGGGCGACCAGCAGTTCCAGGTACGGGGTGTCCAGGCGCCAGGTGCCGGCGACGGGCGCGCCGAGCACGGTGGCCAGGCCGTCCCGGGCCCCCGAGGCGCCGATGCTGTCCATCGCCTGGCCGACGGTGGTCACCGGCGGGTCGCCGGGGCCGGGCAGGCGCAGGGTGTCGGGCAGCAGCAGGACGGTGCCCTTCTTGCCCCCGGCGTCGTTGACCAGCAGCGCGCTGGAGACCTTGCCCTGCAGGTCGCGCAGGTGCACCACGTTGACCGACCGCCCGCCGGCCGCGGCGGCCGCGGTGGGCTGGTCGGAGGAGAGCCACAGGTAGCCGCCGGTGCCGCCCGCGGCGAGCGCCACGACCACGGCCAGGCCGATCAGCCGGTTGCGCAGCTTGCGGCGCCGCTCGGCGCGCACCTCGCCGCGGGACTCGGTGAACTTCAGCCAGTCGATGACGTCCTCGGACTCCTCCGCCTCCTCCTCGGCGAAGGAGAACTCGCCCGTGGCGTAGGCGTCCTTGGGCGCCTTGGCGCCCTTGCCGCCGCGCGCCCCGGCGACCTGCTCGGAGGGCGGCGCCGCCTTGGCGGGCGCCGCCTCGGCCGGCTTGGGCGTGCGCGCCCGCGGCAGCACGACGGGCGGCGCCGCGACCGGCTCGGGCTCCGCGACGACGGCGGGCTCCGCAGGCACGGCCGGCTCGCCCTGGTACGCCTGCGGGGCCTGCTGGTACCCGTCGTAGCCGTACCCCGCGCCGCCCTGGTCCTGGCCCTGCTCCTGATAGGCGTAGCCGCCCTGCTGGTACGCCTGCACGGGCTGCCCGTACTGGTCGTACTGGTCGTACTGCTGCTGCCCGTACACCGGCTGGCCGTACTGGTCGTGCTGCTGCGGGTACTGCTGCTGCTCGTACTGCTGCGGGAACTGCCCGGTCTGCTGGCCCTGCTGCTGCCCGTACCCGCCGCCGTACGAGCCCTGCCCGTAGACCGGCTGCCCGTACTGGTCGTACTGCTCGTGCTGGTCATACTGCTCGTAGGGCTGCTGCCCGTACGGCTGCTGCGCATGCTGCGCGTCCTGCGGGTTCTGCGGGGCCTGCGGGGCCTGCGGGTTCTGCCCCTGCTCGTACCCCTGGCCCTGGTACGCCTGCGGGTACTGCCCGGTCGACCAGTCCTCCGGCCGCTGTCCGCCGCGCTCACTCATGCAACCGCTCCTGGCTCAGGTCCCGTGCGGCGCGTACAGCGCCCGCTTGTCGATGTAGCGGACCACGCCGTCCGGGACGAGGTACCAGACCGGCTCGCCCTTGGCGACCCGGTTGCGGCAGTCCGTGGAGGAGATGGCCAGCGCCGGGACCTCCACCAGGGAGACCCCGCCCACCGGAAGCCCGGCGTCCGAGAGAGTGTGCCCCGGCCGGGTGCATCCGATGAAGTGGGCCAGCGAGAAGAGTTCGTCGGAGTCGTGCCAGGTGAGGATCTGGGCGAGCGCGTCGGCGCCGGTGATGAAGAAGAGGTCGGCGTCCGGGTGCATGGCGTGCAGGTCGCGCAGGGTGTCGACGGTGTACGTCGGGCCCTCGCGGTCGATGTCGATCCGGCTGACCGAGAACTGCGGGTTCTCCGCGGTGGCGATGACCGTCATCAGGTAGCGGTCCTCGGCCGGCGTCACGTGCCGGTCGGTCTTCTGCCACGGCTGTCCGGTGGGCACGAAGACCACCTCATCCAGGTGGAACGCGCTGGCGACCTCACTGGCGGCGACCAGGTGGCCGTGGTGGATGGGGTCGAAGGTGCCGCCCATCACGCCGAGGCGCTTCTTCACCGGTTCCGGTCCGCCGGGATTCCCGGCCTGCTCTCCCATGGCGCCTCACCTTACGCGACGCGCGTCACCGCCCGGGAACGGTCCCCGGGCGGTGCCCCGGTCCGGCTCAGCGGTCGCGGTTGAAGCGGGTGACGATGAAGAGCAGGAGCATCAGGATGAACAGCGCGGCGCCGCCCGTCAGAGCCGGGTTCAGGCTGTCGTGGTTGCCCCCCTCACCCTCGGCGAGCAGGTTCAGGACGGGGAGTGCGGCAGTGGTCATGGTCGTCTGGACCTTCTCGGCTCGGTGAACGGACCTGGGGTGGTTCCGGGCCGGTGAGGGCCCACCCGTCATCGTACGGGGGCTCACGCGCCAAGCGCTCGGCGGCCCACCGCCGCTGACCGGGCGTGAGCCTGCCGCCCTGCGACGGCGGCTAGTTGCCGCGGAAGGCGCGGGCCATGATCCACACCAGCAGGCCGATGCCCACGAAGGAGGCGATCACGATGACCCGCAGGAAGATGCCCGGGCCGGGCTCGTCGGAGATGGGTGCGGCCAGGCTGACAAGGTCGGCGGTGGACATCTGCGGGCTCCTCGAACTGCTCGGTACCGCGGCCGGGTCCGGTCTCGGTTCTCCAGGGCAATCAGGGTAAACCGCCCTCACACCGCCGCCGCCCACCGGCCCCCGCACCGCGCGTACATTGACTCCCGGGGACGAGTACGCAACCACGCGCGTTGCACAAGCAGTCGTAACAGGCGAAGACCAGCGGGGGCCGGCCGTGGAGCCGGGGCCGCCGTCGACCAGGAGGTACTCAGACCATGACCGACCCGACCGAGAAGACCCCGAGCCGCCGGCGCCAGCGCTTCCCCGAGATCTCCACCCGGGCCTGGGAGCACCCCGCCGACCGCTCGGCACTGGTCGCCCTGCGCAAGCTGACCGGCTTCGACGACATCCTCAAGAAGCTCGCCGGCCTGGTCTCCGAGCGTGCGATCCGGTTGATGTTCCTGGCCACCGCGGTCAAGGTCTCCGAGCGGCAGTTCCCCGAGCTGCACGACATGGTCCGCGACGCCGCGTACGTCCTCGACCTGGAGCAGGTCCCCGACCTGTACGTCTCCCAGGACCCGACCGTCAACGCCTTCACCATCGGCATCGACACCCCGATCATCGTCGTCACCAGCGGCCTGGTCGAGCTGCTCGACGAGGAGGAGCTGCGCTCGGTCATCGGCCACGAGGTCGGCCACGCGATGTCCGGCCACGCCGTCTACCGGACGATGCTGCTGATCCTCACCAACATCGCCACCCGGATCGCCTGGGTGCCGCTCGGCAACCTGGCCATCATGGCGATCGTCACCGCCCTCAAGGAGTGGTTCCGCAAGGCCGAGCTGTCCAGCGACCGGGCGGGCCTGCTCGCCGGGCAGGACCTCCAGGCGTCCATGCGGGCCCTGATGAAGCTCGCCGGCGGCCACAACCTGGCCCAGATGAACGTCGACGCCTTCCTGGAGCAGGCCGAGGAGTACGAGAAGGCCGGGGACCTGCGCGACGGTGTCCTCAAGCTGCTCCAACTGCTGCCCCAGACACACCCGTTCGCGGTCGTTCGGGTCGCCCAGCTGAAGAAGTGGGCGGAGAGCGACGAGTACCGCTCGATCCTGGCCGGCGCCTACCCGCGCCGCACGGACGACCCGGATGCCTCGGTCACCGAGCAGTGGAAGGCCGCCGCCGACCACTACACGACCTCGGTGAAGGAGAGCAAGGACCCGCTGATGGGCCTGCTGCGGGACGTCGCCGGCGGCGCCGCGACCGTCGGCGGCAAGCTGCGCGACACCTTCACGGGCGGGCCCCGCAACGGCTCCTCCGACGCTGGCGGCCGCGAGAACCGCGACAGCTGACGTTCCTCACGGCGAACGGCCGGTGCCCCCACGGAAGGGGGGCACCGGCCGTCGCCGTGCGCGGGCTCAGCCCCCCGCCAGCACCCCGCAGACCTGCCAGGCCGGACGCCCGTGGTCGCCCGGGTCCGCCGCCGTCGGCGGCTCGGCCGCCGCGCCCTGCGGCCCGGCGGCCAGCACCGGCTGCAGGTAGCCCGCCGAGGAGGCGGCGCAGGACTGCGGCCCGGCCTGGAGCACCGAGTCCACCAGCCGCAGCTGCCCCGCCGCGAGGTCGACCCGGTCGAACCGGAAGGTCAGCTCCCGGCGCACCGTCTCCAGGGTGACGGGCGCCCCGGCCGCCCCGCCCGCCGGCTTCAGCGCGTAGACGAAGGTGTGGTCGGTGGTGATCTCCAGCGTCCCGGCGTCCGACTCGTCGACCCGCATCGCCCCGGCCACCCGCACCGAGTCGGTGGCCAGCGCCACCTTCGCCGGGTCGAAGCGCACCATCCAGCCGGTGAGCGCGTGGTGGCGGTCGTCCACCGGCTGCGCCGTGCTCGCGTCGAACTGCGCCTGCTCACCGGGCGTGACGAAGGGCCGCACCTGCGCCGTGGAGCCCTGGTCCAGCACGACGGGCGCCAGCGAGGAGGCCGCCAGGTAGTGCTGGACGGTGTCCAGCGCCTTGGCCACCTCCACCCGGCTGAAGTGCCCGGTGGACGTCGCCCCCGGGGTGTTCAGCCCGATCGTCCCGTCCCCGTACCCGGGCGGCAGCGCGGCGAACGGGTTCGCCGGGTCGGCCACCGGGTGGACGGCCGAGGCCGGGCTCAACGCCACCAGGCTGACGGTCAGTTGGTCGCCCTCCGGCCGCGCCGGGACGCCCCTGGGCGAGCTGACGCCGAAGTACACCGCGGCCCCGAAGGCCAGCAGGATGAGCAGCAGCAGGGCCAGCGCCTGCCGGGGCACGCTGCCCAGCGGCCCGAGCCGCACCCGGGGCCGGGTCGCCCGGCCGAAGGCGCCGGACAGCCGCTCCCGGGCCGACAGCTCCTGGATCCGGGCAGCCCGGACGAACGATTCGTCGAAGACGACGGACCGGTACTCGTCCTCGTTCCCGGAACCGCCCTCGGGCGCACCCTCGGGAGGCTCTCGCGGCGGGTCACCCATACCACCAGGGTAGGCGCCCACCGGCGCCTCCACGAGGGCCTCCGCACGGATTGCCGGTGGCCCTGCGTGACCACCCGCCCGGGGCGCGCGCCCCTAGGGAGCAGCAGGGCCCGTCGCCACCAGCGAGGGCTCGGCCGGCACCGGCGTCGGGTCCACCCCGGCGCTGCTGCTGCCCGAGTCCGGGCGCCGCGGCGCACCGGAGGGGCCGCCCACGCCCTGGTAGACCGCGGCGACGGCCACCGCCACCAGGCTCACGCCCATGATCACGGCCAGCACCCAGGCCACCGGCCGGTGCCACCGCTGCTGGGCGACGTACCGGCGCCGGGCGAGGTCCGGGTCGTACCCGCGCCGGCCCCAGCGCCGGGCCCGCCCGCCGGAGCGGCCGGAGGCCGACCAGGGGTCGGGACAGTAGTGGTCGTCGTCGAGCCCGCTCGGGTGCGGGCGCAGCTCCAGCGGCAGCCCGTCGCCCACCGGGGCGTCATAGCTCCAGCCCGGGCCCGCGGTGTCCGGCTCGAACCTGGCCTCGGCGGCGGCGAGCTGCCGCTCCTTGGCCGTCGGCTCGTGCACGGCGGCGGACCGGACGAAGGTCTCATCGAAGACCACGGTGGCGAACTCGTCGTCCGCACCACCGTGGTCGGCGCCGTCGGGGTACGGCAAGCCCCCCAAGTCCTCAGCCACGGATTCAGCGTATTACCGGCCGGGCGATTTGTCTGTGGCTCATCGCAGTTGGTCCGTCACCAGGGTGACGGAAGCCCTTTCACCGCGACGGTCCGGCCCCGCCCACGGTCTGCGTCGCCTCGCCGCGCACGTGCCCGTCACCAGTGACGACGTACTTGGTGCTGGTCAGCTCCGGCAGGCCCATCGGGCCCCGGGAGTGCAGCTTCTGGGTGGAGATGCCGATCTCCGCGCCGAAGCCGAACTCACCGCCGTCGGTGAACCGGGTGGAGGCGTTGACGGCCACCGTGGCGGCGTCGACCAGCTGGGTGAAGCGCCGGGCGGCGCCCTGCGAGGTGGTCACGATCGCCTCGGTGTGGCCGGAGGACCAGCGGCGGATGTGCGCCACGGCCGCGTCCAGCGAGGGCACCACGGCGGCGGCGATGTCGTACGAGAGGTACTCGGCGCCCCAGTCCTCGTCCGTGGCCGGCACCACCGTGGCGGCGGAGCCCTCGGCGGCCTTCAGCACCGCCTCGTCGCCGTGCACCGTCACCCCGGCCTCGGCCAGGGCGGCGAGGGCGAGCGGCAGGAAGGCGTCCGCGACGTCCTGGTGCACCAGCAGCGTCTCGGCCGCGTTGCAGACGCTGACGCGCTGCGCCTTGGAGTTCAGCAGGATGCCGACCGCCATCGCGAGGTCCGTCTCGGCGTCCACGTAGACGTGGCAGTTGCCGGTCCCGGTCTCGATCACCGGCACGGTGGAGCCCTCGACGACCGTACGGATCAGCGAGGCGCCGCCGCGCGGGATCAGCACGTCGACCAGGCCGCGGGCGCGCATCAGCTCCTGGACGGACTCCCGGCTCTCCCCCGGCACCAGCTGGACGGCGTCGGCGGGCAGCCCGGCGGCGGCCACCGCGTCCCGCAGCACCGCGACCAGCGCCGTGTTGGAGCGGTAGGCGGAGGCGGAGCCGCGCAGCAGCACCGCGTTGCCGGACTTGAGGCAGAGCGCGGCGGCGTCCACCGTGACGTTCGGCCGGGCCTCGTAGATGATGCCGACCACGCCGAGCGGCACCCGCACCTGGCGCACGTCCAGGCCGTTGGGCAGGGTGTAGCCGCGCACCACCTCGCCGACCGGGTCGGGCAGACCTGCCACGTCGCGCACGTCGGAGGCGATCGCCGCGATCCGCTCCCCGGTGAGGGTGAGCCGGTCGATCACCGACTCGGCGGTGCCGGCCGCGCGGGCCCGCTCCACGTCCTCGGCGTTGGCCGCGACGATCTCGCCCGTGCGGGCCTCCAGGGCGTCCGCGACCGCCAGCAGCGCGGCGTCCTTGGCCCGGCGCGGCAGTGGCGCGAGGGCGGCGGACGCCTCCCTGGCGCGGCGCGCGGCGGCGAGGACGGGGCTGTCGGCGGAGGCGGATTCGCTGATCATGCCGCCAAGGGTAGCGACCGGCCCACCCCGCCGACGCCGCATTTCAGCCCACGAGACGGGCCCGCGCCGGTCGGTACGGGCCCGCGCCGGTCGGTGCCGGTGTACGCCCGTCAGTACGGGTGCACGCCCGTCAGTACGGGTGCACGCCGCCCAGGTGCGGCGGCGGATCGCCGAAGCCCTCCGCCACCCGCTTGTGGTACGTCGCCCGGTCCACGACCTCCAGCCCGACGATCTCCCAGGGCGGCAGGCCCGCGGTGACCTTGTGCTCGCCCCACAGCCGCAGCGCGATCGCCGCCGCGTCGTGGAGGTCCCTGGCCTGCTCCCAGTAGCGGATCTCGGCGTGGTCGGCCGCGTACCGCGCCGTCAGGAAGAACGAGTGGTCGTGCGCCAGCCGCTCCAGCGAACTGCGCAGCGAGGTCAGCGGGGTGACCTGCCCGGCCACGCTCAGCACCACGTGCCACAGCCGCGCCTGCTCGGGCACGGTCGGCGGCCGGGTGGCGTCCTCGCGCTGCGGCCGCACCTCGCGCAGCCCCGCCGGGCCGTGCGTCGGCCGACCGGCCGGCTCGGCGGGCTCGTTCCCCCGCCCGCCGTCGATGCCGGTCAGCCGCCGGCCGGCCCGCCCTCCGGTCAGCGCTGCCTCGCGCCTGCTTTCCACCGGCGGCCTCCTGTTCGGCGATCTCGGCGATCTCGTGTCGTCCCCGCACCCGTCGGCCTGCCCCGGCCGACCCGCACGGCTGCGCCCCTCCTCGCCCGCGACCGGGCCGCTCCCGCACGGAGCGGACCGCCGGCCGTACTCCCGCCGATCGGCCGGGTGTCGGCCGGCTGGTCAGCCGCGCAGAACGACCAGGTCGTCGCGGTGGACGACCTCGCGCTCGTACGCGGCGCCGAACTCCTGGGCCAGGTCGTGGGTGGACCGGCCGAGCAGGCGGGGCAACTCCCTCGCATCAAAGTTGACCAGTCCGCGGGCGACGATGTGGCCGTTTTCCGCAAGAAGGTCCACGGGATCACCCGCGGTGAAGTCCCCGACCACCTTGACGACGCCGGCGGGCAGCAGGGAGGCGCCGCCGGAGACGACCGCCTCGACGGCGCCCGGGTCCAGGTGCAGGGCGCCGCGCGGGCTGCTCGCGTGGGCCAGCCAGAGCATCCGGTCGGAGCCGCGGCTGCCGGTGCGCAGGAACAGGGTGCCGGTGGGCCGGCCGGCGAGCGCGTCGGCGGCCTGGCTGGCGGCGGTGAGCACCACGGGGATGCCGGCGCCGGTGGCGATCCGGGCGGCCTCGACCTTGGTGACCATGCCGCCCGTGCCCACGCCCGCCTTGCCGGCGCTGCCGATGGAGATGCCGTCGAGGTCCTGGGGGCCGCGCACCTCGGCGATTCGGCTGGTGCCGGGGCGGGACGGGTCGCCGTCGTAGAGGCCGTCCACGTCGGAGAGCAGCACCAGCAGGTCGGCGCGCACGAGGTGGGCGACGAGCGCGGCGAGCCGGTCGTTGTCACCGAACTTGATTTCGGCGGTGGCGACGGTGTCGTTCTCGTTGACGACCGGCATGGCGCCCATCGCCAGCAGCTGGTCGAGGGTGCGGTAGGCGTTGCGGTAGTGGGCGCGCCGGCTGGCGTCCTCGGCGGTGAGCAGCACCTGGCCCACGCGCAGCCCGTAGCGGGCGAAGGAGGCGGTGTAGCGGGCGACGAGCAGGCCCTGGCCGACGCTGGCGGCGGCCTGCTGGCGGGCCAGGTCCTTGGGGCGCTTGTCCAGGCCGAGCGGGGCGAGCCCGGCGGCGATGGCGCCGGAGGAGACGAGGACGACCTCGGGGGCGTCCGGGCGGGTGCGCACCTTGGCGATCGCGTCGACCAGGGCGTCGACCCGGTCGGCGTCCAGGCCGCCGGCGGCCGTGGTGAGGGAGGAGGAACCGACCTTGACGACGATCCGCCGCGCGGTCAGCACCTCCTCGCGCAGTGCGTCCTCGCTCATCTCGCTGATCGCCCTTCCGGAGTGCGGGGTGCGGCCCGGGCCGCCGTCACCGCAATCTACGCGATCGGCGCAGGTCACCGGCGGGGAGTTTCACCGGCTGGAACGCGGGCGGCCCCCGGAAACCCTTCGGTCTCCGGGGGCCGCCCGTGCGCACGGGAGGGGGTCAGTCCTCGTCGCCGTCCTCGATGGCGGCCTGGCGGCTGCTGGAGAGCGCCTCGAAGGCGAGGTACTCGGCCTCGGCCGCGTCCCGCCCCTTCTGCTTCTCGCGGCGGCGGTCGACGGCCGGGCGCTGGGTCTCCATCCGGTGGTCCTCGCCACGGCGGCCGAGCATCTCGGCGCCGGCGGCCATGGTCGGCTCCCAGTCGAAGACCACGGCGTTGTCGTCGGGGCCGATGATGACGGTGTCGCCCTCCTTGGCCCCGACCTTCCAGAGCTTCTCCTCGACGCCGAGGCGGGCCAGGCGGTCGGCCAGGTAGCCCACGGCCTCGTCGTTGCTGAAGTCGGTCTGGCGGACCCAGCGCTCCGGCTTGCTGCCGCGGATGCGGTAGGCGCCGTCCTCCTCGGTGATGGTGAAGCCCTCGTCGTCGACGGCCTTGGGCCGCAGCACGATCCGGGTCGACTCCTCGACGGGCTTGGCGGCGCGCGCCTCGCCGACGATCTGCGCCAGGGCGAAGCTCAGCTCGCGCAGCCCCTTGCGGGAGGCGGCGGACACCTCGAACACCCGGTAGCCGCGCTCCTCCAGCGACTCGCGGGTGAGGTCAGCGATGTCCTGGCCGTCCGGCACGTCCACCTTGTTGAGCGCGACGAGCCGCGGGCGGTCGTCGAGGCCGCCGTACTCGGCGAGCTCGGCCTCGATGGTCTCCAGGTCGGTCAGCGGGTCGCGACCGGGCTCCAGGGTGGCGCAGTCCAGCACGTGCACCAGCACGGAACAGCGCTCGACGTGGCGCAGGAACTCCAGGCCCAGGCCACGGCCCTGGCTGGCGCCGGGGATCAGGCCGGGCACGTCGGCGACGGTGTAGACGGTGTCACCCGCGGTGACCACGCCGAGGTTGGGGATCAGCGTGGTGAACGGGTAGTCGGCGATCTTCGGCTTCGCGGCGGAGAGCACCGAGATCAGCGAGGACTTGCCGGCGCTCGGGTACCCGACCAGCGCGACGTCGGCGACGGACTTGAGCTCCATCACGATGTCGCGGAACTCGCCGGGCTCGCCGAGCAGGGCGAAGCCGGGGGCCTTGCGGCGGGCGGAGGCGAGCGCGGCGTTGCCGAGGCCCCCGCGGCCGCCCTGGGCGGCGACGAAGCTGGTGCCGTGGCCGACCAGGTCGGCCAGCACCTCGCCGTTGCGGTCCAGCACCACGGTGCCGTCCGGGACGAGCAGGACGAGGTCCTCGCCGTCCGCGCCGGTGCGGTGGCCGCCGGCGCCGGGCTTGCCGTTGGTGGCCTTGCGCTTGGGCGAGTGGTGGTACTCGAGCAGGGTGGTGATCTGCGCATCCACGGTGAGGATGACGCTGCCGCCCTCACCGCCGTTGCCGCCGTCGGGGCCTCCGAGCGGCTTGAACTTCTCCCGGTGCACGGAGGCGCAGCCGTGGCCCCCGTTACCCGCGGCGACGTGAAGTTCGACGCGGTCCACGAAGGTGGTCATGGGTGTGCCTCCAGTGCGGAAGTGGGTCTGCTTGCTTACTGCGTAAAGCGTGAAGGGTGGACCGGAACATTCCGGCCCACCCTTCACTGTGAGTCGTCACACGACCCGGGAGTCCGTGGGGACTCAGGCCTCGACGGCCACGATGTTGACGACCTTGCGGCCGCGACGGTTGCCGAACTGCACGGCACCGGCGGTCAGGGCGAACAGGGTGTCGTCGCCACCGCGGCCGACGTTGGCACCCGGGTGGAAGTGGGTGCCACGCTGGCGGACGATGATCTCGCCGGCGGAGACGACCTGGCCGCCGAAGCGCTTCACGCCGAGGCGCTGGGCGTTCGAGTCACGGCCGTTACGAGTAGAGCTTGCGCCCTTCTTGTGTGCCATTTTTCGCTATCCCCTTACTTGCTGACCGAGTCGATGCTCGTGATGCGCACCGCGGTGTGCTGCTGACGGTGACCCTGGCGACGGCGGTAGCCGGTCTTGTTCTTGTAACGCAGGATGACGATCTTGTCACCCTTGGTCTGGTCGACAACCTCGGCGTGAGCCTTCACGCCGGCCAGGACCCACGGGTCGGAGGTGACGGCGTCACCGTCGACCACCAGGATGGTCGAGAGCTCGACCGAGTCACCCGGCTTGGCCTCGACACGGTCGATCTCCAGCACGTCGCCGACGGCGACCTTGTGCTGGCGGCCGCCTGCGCGAACGATCGCGTACATGCGGTACCTACTTTCCCTACTCGGTCGGAACTCCCGACGCCAGCCACCTGGGTACGGACACAGGGGCCTCTCCCCGTCCCGCCGCGCGAACGCGGCTCTACGGGAAGGTGATCTGCTCGGGAGCACGGCGTAGAAACACGCCAAGGGTCAAGAATACGGACCGGCCCGCACGGGGGCAAACCGGCTCGTACGGCCCGGGGCGGGAGCAGCGCTCCCGCCCCGGGCCATGGGCACTACTCGGCCGCCGTATCACCTTCGGCGGCCGCGGCCTTCTTGGCCGCCGCGCTGGTCCGCTTGGTCGCGGTCTTGCGGGCGGTGGTCTTCTTGGCCGCCGTGGTGGTCTTCTTGGCGGCGGTCTTCTTCGCGGCGGTCTTGCGCGCGGCCCGCTTCTTCGGAGCCGGCGCCTCCTCGGCCGACGGCTCCTCGGTGGGCGCCTCCTCGACCGGCTCGGCGCTCTCCGCCACGGCCTCGGCCGCGGTCTCAGCCGCGGTCCCGGCGGGGGCCTCGGCCTCGGCGGGCGTCTCGACCGCGGCCTCGGCGGCGACCTCGACAGCCGTCTCGACGGCGGTCTCGACGGCGGTCTCGGCAGCCTGCAGGGCCGCCTCCAGCGCCGCGTCGGCCTTCGCCTGGAGCACCACGATCTCGGCGCCCTGCGGCGAGCCCGCCGGAGCCGTCGCCTTGCGCACCGCACGGCGGCGCGGACGGCCCGCCGGAGCAGCGGCCACCGGAGCCTCGACGACCACCGCCTCGGCAGCCTCCACGACCGGCTCCGCCTCGACGCCCGGGACCTCCAGGGCCAGCTGGCCCTCGATCTCCTCGCGCACCGGCTCGGCGGCCTCCTCGACGGCCTCGGCCCCGATCTCGACGAGCTCGAGCTCCTCGATCTCCTCGGCGGACTCCACCGACTCGACGGCCTGCGGCTCCTCCTGGCCCGCCCCGCCCTTGCCCCGGCGACGGCGCTTGCCGCCGCCCGAGCCCGCCTCGGCGGCCGGGGCCGCCGGAGCGTGGACGTGGGTGCCCGGCTGCTCCATGTGGACGATCACGCCGCGGCCGTTGCAGTGCACGCACGGCTCGGAGAAGGACTCCAGCAGGCCCTGGCCGACCCGCTTGCGGGTCATCTGGACCAGGCCCAGCGAGGTGACCTCCGCCACCTGGTGCTTGGTCCGGTCCCGGCCCAGGCACTCCAGCAGGCGGCGCAGCACCAGGTCCCGGTTGGACTCCAGCACCATGTCGATGAAGTCGATCACGATGATGCCTCCGAGGTCGCGCAGCCGCAGCTGGCGCACGATCTCCTCGGCCGCCTCGATGTTGTTGCGGGTGACCGTCTCCTCCAGGTTGCCGCCCTGGCCGACGAACTTGCCCGTGTTGACGTCGATGACGATCATCGCCTCGGTGCGGTCGATCACCAGCGAACCGCCGCTGGGCAGCCAGACCTTGCGGTCCAGCGCCTTCATCAGCTGCTCGTCGATCCGGTAGGTGGCGAACACGTCCACCTCGGAGGTCCACCGCTGGAGGCGCTCGGCGAGGTCCGGGGCCACGTTGGAGACGTACTCGTGGATGGTCGTCCACGCCTCGTCGCCGGAGACGATGACCTTGGTGAAGTCCTCGTTGAAGATGTCGCGCACGACGCGGACGGTCATGTCCGGCTCGCCGTACAGCAGCGCCGGGGCGTTGCCGGTCGCCGCCTTCTTGCGGATGTCCTCCCACTGCTGCTGCAGCCGCTGGACGTCGCGGGTCAGCTCCTCCTCGGAGGCGCCCTCGGCGGCGGTGCGCACGATCACGCCCGCGTCGTCCGGGACGATCTTCTTGAGGATCTGCTTGAGGCGGGCGCGCTCGTTCTCCGGCAGCTTGCGGGAGATGCCGGTCATCGAGCCCTCGGGCACGTACACCAGGTAGCGGCCGGGCAGCGAGATCTGGCTGGTCAGGCGGGCGCCCTTGTGGCCGATCGGGTCCTTGGAGACCTGCACCAGCACGGACTGGCCGGACTTGAGCACCGACTCGATCCGGCGCGGGCCGCCGTGGCCGCCCAGCGCGCCGAAGTTGACCTCACCGGCGTACAGCACCGCGTTGCGGCCCTTGCCGATGTCGACGAAGGCGGCCTCCATCGACGGCAGCACGTTCTGGACCTTGCCCAGGTAGACGTTGCCGACGTACGAGGTGGCCTGCTCCTTGTTGACGTAGTGCTCGACGAGCACGCCGTCCTCGAGGACGCCGATCTGGGTGCGGTTGCCGTTCTGGCGCACCACCATGACGCGCTCGACCGACTCGCGGCGGGCCAGGAACTCGGCCTCGGTGATGATCGGCACCCGGCGGCGGCCCAGCTCGCGGCCCTCTCGGCGGCGCTGCTTCTTGGCCTCCAGACGGGTCGAGCCCTTGATGGACTGCACCTCGTCCGGGTCGAAGGACGGCTCGGTGGAGCGGCGGCGCGGCTCGCGCACCTTCACCACCGTACGGACGCCGTCCTCGGTGGTCTCGGCGGTCTCCACGGCGCCGGACTCACCGCTGCGGCGGCGACGACGGCGACGACGGCGCGAGGAGGACAGGCCCGCGGCCAGGTCGTCGTCCTCGTCCTCCTCCTCGGCGTCCAGCTCCTCGGCGGCGACCGCGGCGGCCGGTGCGGGGGTCTCGGCGGCCTCGGCCTCGAACTCCTCGGCCTCACCGCGGCGGCGGCGACGGCCACCCCGGCGGCGGCGGCGCGACGGGCGGCCGTCCTCCCACTCGTCCTCGGTCTCGGGACCGGCGGCGGGGGCCTCCACGGCGGGCTGCTCGACGGCCACGGGAGCCACGGGAGTCACGGGAGCCGGCGCCTCGACACGGGCCTCGACCGGCGCCGGGGCCTCCACGGCGCGCTTCGCCGCGGCGGGCCGGCGGCGGTTCGGCTCCACCCGGGTGCGGACCCGGCGGCGGCGGCCGACACCGCTGTACTCGAACTCGTCCTCCTCGCGCTCGGCGGCCGGCTCGGCCCGCACCGCGACCGGGGCGGGCTCGGCCACGGACGCGGCGCTCGGCTGAGCGGGAGCCTGGGCCGGCGCGACGAAGGGCGCGGGCTCCTGGAAGACCGGTGCCTGGAACACGGCGGTGGCCGGGCGGACGGCGCGGCGGCGCGTGCGGTGGTGCGGCTCGGCCTCGACGACCGGCGGGGCCTCGGCGACGGGCGCCTCGACGGCCTCCTCCTCGACCTCCGGCTCCTCCGCCACGGGCTCCTCGGCCACGGGCTCCTCGACCGGCACGACGACCGGCGCGGCCTCGACCACGCGACGGCGGCGCGGGCGACGGGCGGCCGGAGCCTCCTCCGCCACCGGCTCGGCGGCGGCTGCCACGGGCGCGGGCGCCTCGACGGCCACCGGCTCCTCGACGGGCTGCGTCTCGGCCCGCTTGCGGGCGCGGCGCGCCCGGACGGGCTTCTCCGCCTTCTCCTCGGCGGCGGCGGCCTTCTCGGCCTCGGGGGCCTTCTCCTCGGCCGGCCCGGTCACCGCGATCGACGCGGCCTCCGGAGCCCCGGCGGGAGCCTCGGCCCGCTTACGGGTCCGGCGCGCCCGGACGGGCTTCTCCGCCTTCTCCTCGACGGCGGCGGCCTTCTCGGCCTTCTCAGTCTTCTCGGCCTGCGAGGCCTGCGAGGCCTTCTCAGCCGCAGGAGCCTTCTCCTCGGCCGGCGCCACCGTCTCGGCGATCACCGTCCCGGCCGTGTCGGCGCCCTGCGGCGCACCCGCCGGGCGGGACACCGCCCGGCGACGCCGGCGCGGCGGAGCGGCGGACGCGCCCTCGCCACCGGTCGCGGCGGTTTCGTTCTGTTCCGTGGCCGCAGCCTGCTGCGGATCGGTGTTATCGAGCATGCGGGTGGATCTCCCGTCAGGCCCCCGGGCTCCGCATCCGGACACGTCACGGCACCGGTGGGCGGCCGGCATCGCGGAGGATGCTCGGGCCGGACCCTTTCACGGTGCCGCCGCGCGGACGCGAAGCCGCACAGGGGCTCGTAGTCTCGCTCGGCGCCCCGCGCTCTGCGGGGTGTCGAAAGTCTTCTGGTCTGACCAGTCTTCTGTGGTTTTCGCAAGCTGCGCCGTCCCCCGGGCCCGGGTGGCTCCCGGACGGGGGTGGCCGGCCTGTGCTGCGACGACGCTCGCTCCCCTGGGGAGCCGCGGGAACCCTGGAGGACCCATCGGGCCCAGTGAGGCACTGGACCCGGCCTCCGCCCGCTAGGCGGACGCAGGTCACGCGCGACCCGGCGGCCTCTTACGAGCCGGCCGGGGCCGCGGCGCGGTCGAGCGCCAGCGGGTCGGTCACCGTGCCGGTCCCCTCGTCGAGCGGCCCCTGCGCCAGCCTGGTCACCTCTGCGGGGACCGGCGGCGCCAGGTCGGCCGTCGCACGGAGACCGGACAATACGTCGTCGGGTCGTACGGCGGGTGTGGCGTGTCGTACTACCAGGCGCAGTATCGCACAGGGACGGCCCGTCCGAACATCGTGCCCCGAACCGACCGCCGTGTCCGCACCGTCGCCGACCTGCGGCGGGGCGAGCTCCAGTGCCGCCACCGGACCGCGCGCGTCGAAGACCCGCACGCCGTTCTTGGTGAGGCGTTCGACCTCTACCCGTTCCTCGGCGAGGAACACCTCCACCGCGCGGGCCGCCTCGCCCTCCTCGACCCCGTCCAGCCGGACGAGCCATTCGGAGGCTTCCAGGCGCTCCACGAAGTTGGGCGTCCGCACCTCGACCGCGTCGATCACGTCCAGCCCAGGCGGCAGCGATCCGTCCAGCTGCGCCCGCAGCGCCTCCGGGTCCCGGTGCGCGGCCAGCCCGATCTCCAGGTACTCCGCCTCACTCGCCACCCCGGTGGGAGCGGCATTGGCGTACGAGACCTTCGGGTGCGGCGTGAACCCGGCCGAATAGGCCATCGGAACGGCGGACCGGCGCAGCGCGCGCTCGAACGCGCGCTGGAAGTCACGGTGGCTGGTGAAGCGGAGCCTGCCGCGCTTGGTGTAGCGGAGGCGAATCCGCTGCACCGTCGGCGCGGGCGGCGGACCGTCGGGCGTACGGCGTGCCAGAGTCGCTCAGTCCTTTGTCTTTCGATCCCCGTCCGGGCCACTGCACCGGACACCTGTCACCAGCAAGGGTACGCGCCCCACCCACCCCCACGTGACAGCCCCCGGTCCCGAGGACCGGGGGCCGCCCCACCACCATCCGGGCTACTTCACCTGTTCGGCGCCCCCGACGACCGTCAGCGGCAGCAGCTTCTTACCGGTCGGACCGATCTGAATGCTCGTCTGCATCTGGGGGCACACCCCGCAGTCGAAGCAGGGGGTCCAGCGGCAGTCGTCGACCTCGACCTCTTCGAGGGCGTCCTGCCAGTCCTCCCAGAGCCAGTCCTTGTCGAGGCCGCTGTCCAGGTGGTCCCAGGGGAGGACCTCCTCGTAGGTGCGCTCGCGGGTGGTGTACCAGTCGACGTCGACGCCGGTGCCGGTGAGGCCCTTCTCGGCGCTCGCCATCCAGCGGTCGTAGGAGAAGTGCTCGCGCCAGCCGTCGAAGCGGCCGCCGTCGTCGTAGACGGCGCGGATGACGGCGCCGATGCGGCGGTCGCCGCGGGAGAGGAGGCCCTCGATGATGCCGGGCTTGCCGTCGTGGTAGCGGTAGCCGATGTTCTTGCCGTACTTGCGGTCGCCGCGGATGGAGTCGCGCAGCTTGGCGAGGCGGGCGTCGGTGGCCTCGGCGGAGAGCTGGGGGGCCCACTGGAACGGGGTGTGCGGCTTGGGCACGAACCCGCCGATGGAGACGGTGCAGCGGATGTCGTTCTGGCCGGTGACCTCGCGGCCCTTCTGGATGACGTTCTTCGCCATCTCGCCGATCTGGAGCACGTCCTCGTCGGTCTCGGTGGGCAGGCCGCACATGAAGTACAGCTTCACCTGGCGCCAGCCGTTGCCGTAGGCGGTGGCGACGGTGCGGATGAGGTCCTCCTCCGACACCATCTTGTTGATCACCTTGCGCATGCGCTCGCTGCCGCCCTCGGGGGCGAAGGTGAGGCCCGAGCGGCGCCCGTTGCGGGAGAGCTCGTTGGCGAGGTCGATGTTGAAGGCGTCGACGCGGGTGGAGGGCAGCGACAGGCCGATCTTGTCCTCGGCGTAGCGGTCGGCCAGGCCCTTGGCGACCTCGCCGATCTCGGTGTGGTCGGCGCTGGAGAGCGACAGCAGGCCGACCTCCTCGAAGCCGGTCGCCTTGAGCCCGCGCTCGACCATCTCGCCGATGCCGGTGATGCTTCGCTCCCGCACGGGGCGCGTGATCATGCCGGCCTGGCAGAAGCGGCAGCCGCGGGTGCAGCCGCGGAAGATCTCGACGGACATCCGCTCGTGGACGGTCTCGGCGAGCGGGACGAGCGGCTGCTTGGGGTAGGGCCATTCGTCGAGGTCCATGACGGTGTGCTTGGACACCCGCCACGGCACGCCGGGGGCGTTCGGCACGACACGGCCGATGCGGCCGTCCGGCAGGTACTCGACGTCGTAGAACCGCGGCACGTACACGCCGC
This sequence comes from Kitasatospora sp. NPDC051170, assembly GCF_044455705.1. Classification (NCBI taxonomy): domain Bacteria; kingdom Bacillati; phylum Actinomycetota; class Actinomycetes; order Kitasatosporales; family Streptomycetaceae; genus Kitasatospora; species Kitasatospora sp. NPDC051170. The sequence continues at coordinate 88,456 of NZ_JBITFA010000019.1, forward strand.
CGGTACGGGCCAGGCGCAGCAGCACCTCGTCCCGGCCGCCCGGGCGGCCCTCGGCCTTCCAGGCGCGGACGATCTCGGTGATGTCGAGGACGGCCTGCTCGCCGTCGCCGATCACGGCGCAGTCGATGAAGTCGGCGATCGGCTCCGGGTTGAAGGCGGCGTGGCCGCCGGCCAGGACGATCGGGTCCTCGTCGGTGCGGTCCTTCGCCTCCAGCGGGATGCCCGCGAGGTCGAGCGCGGTCAGCATGTTGGTGTAGCCGAGCTCGGTGGAGAAGGAGAGGCCGAACACGTCGAACGCCTTCACCGGGCGGTGCGCGTCCACGGTGAACTGCGGCACGCCGTGCTCGCGCATCAGCGCCTCGAGGTCGGGCCAGACGCTGTAGGTGCGCTCGGCGAGGACGCCCTCGCGCTCGTTGAGCACCTCGTAGAGGATCATGACGCCCTGGTTGGGCAGGCCGACCTCGTAGGCGTCGGGGTACATCAACGCCCAGCGGACGTCGCAGGCGTCCCAGTCCTTGACGGTCGAGTTGAGCTCGCCGCCGACGTACTGGATCGGCTTCTGGACGTGCGGGAGGAGGGCCTCCAGGCGTGGGAAGACCGATTCGACAGTCATGTACTAGGAACCCTTACGACGTGATTCGGTGCCGCTGGTCGGCACGGGAGGGGTGACCCTCAAGGGTAGCCCAATCCCGTGGACGACCGGCCTGGCCCCCGAACGGCCCCGCGCACGGCCCCCGGGCGCCCCGAACGTGCCCGCGCTGCGCCCCGGGGCGCCCGCGCCGTCCTGGCAGGGCCCCGTCAGACAACTCTGCGCCCCTTCCGGACACCCGAGTTGAGTCGTACGCTCGCACCCGCACCGGGTAGCCCCGGCCCGGCCCGTCCCCTCCCTCACCGCCCGCCTCACCGCCCACCCCTCCCCGTTTCCCCGTCCCCCGCTCCCGGTACCCCCGTGCCAACCGCTCCCCCGGCGGCCCCGTGCCCGGCGCAAGGAGAACCATGACCGACACCGGTCGGCGGGTCCGTCCCCTGCGGACCCTCGACACCCGACCGGCCCGCTACCCCACGCAGGCCCAGGCCGAATCCGCCGCCCGGCGGCTCGCCCTGCGCCACCCGGACCGCTGCCGGCTGCGCGAAGTGGGCCACTCCCGGGCCGGACGCCCGCTGCTCCTGCTCTCCGTCGACCGCGGCCCCCGCGCCGCCCTGATCGTCGGCGGCCCCCACCCCAACGAACCCATCGGCACCGCCGGGGCCCTGCGCCTGGCCGAGATCCTCCTCGACCGCCCCGCCCGCCCCGGCCTGTCCTGGCACCTGCTGCTGTGCCTCGACCCGGACGGCGCCGCGCTCGGCTCCGGCTGGCTCGACGGCCCGCTCACCATGCGCCGCCACTACGAACACTTCTTCCGCCCCTCCTTCGAGGAGCAGCCGGAGCTGCTGCCCGCCCCCGGCTCCGGCCGTCCGCCGATGCCGGAGAGCCGGGCGCTGACCGACCTCATCGACGAACTGCGGCCCTTCCTCCAGTGCTCGCTGCACGGCGTCGACTTCGGCGGCGCCTTCGTGCAGCTCACCGGCCCCGTCCCCGGCCTGCCCGAACGCCTCGCCCGCTCCGCCGAGCGCGCCGGACTGCCCCTGGACCTCGACTGCTACGACGCCATCGGCTGGCCCAGCCCCGCCCCCGGCACGTACCTGATGCCCTCCCCCGGCAGCACCGCCGCCCCCCAGGCCCTGCCGGACGAGCCCGAGCTGTCCACCTGGTCCTACGCGGCCCGGTACGGGGCCGTCACGGCCGTCCTGGAGGTGCCGATGTGGGCCGTGGACGCGGTGGCCGACGCCCGGCCCCACCCCCGCCCCGCCGAGGCCGTGGACGCGGCCGCCCGCGCCCTCGAGACCCGGGCCGCGGAGCTCATCGCCCTGCTCCCCCACGTCCCGGCGCGCGCCCGCGACGAGCACGCGCCGCTGCTGCGCACGGCCGAGTTCAACCTGGCGGTCGGGCCCCCCATGGCCGAGGAGTGGCGGGAGCGGTGGAGCGCCGGGCCGCTGACCGTGGCGCGGGTCACCACCGCCGGGCTGGTCGCGGCCCGGCTGCCCCTGCGCGTCGCCTCCCTGCTGCTGCGCCTGCTCGCGGGCGCGCGCGGCGCCGCCGCGGAGGTGGCCAGGGACCGCGCCCGCGCGATCGTCACCGACAGCCTCGACCAGCTGCGCCACCGCTTCGGCGCCCGCTGGGTCCCCGTCCAGGAGCAGCTCGCCCACCAGACCCGGGCCGTCCTCACCACGGCGGACCTGCTGCTCTGACCACACCCCACCCGACACGAGAGCCCGAAACGACAGCGGGGCCGGCCCGGAGATCCCGGACCGGCCCCACAAGCCCCAACTCTCAGGCCGCTATGGGCCGTTGGCTGCGCACCGCCTGGAGCAGCCCGATCCCGACCCAGACCGAGAACATCGACGACCCGCCGTACGAGACGAACGGCAGCGGGATGCCCGCCACCGGCATGATGCCCAGGCACATCCCGATGTTCTCGAACGCCTGGAACGAGAACCAGGCGATGATCCCCGCCGCCACGATCGTCCCGTACAGGTCCGTCGCCTGACGGGCGATCCGGCAGGCGCGCCACAGGATCACGCCGACCAGCGCGATGATCGCCAGGGCGCCGACGAAGCCCAGCTCCTCACCGGCGACGGTGAAGACGAAGTCGGTCTGCTGCTCCGGCACGAACTGGCCTATGGTCTGCGTGCCGTGGAACAGCCCCTTGCCCGTCAGCCCGCCCGAGCCGATGGCGATGCGGGCCTGCGCGGTGTTGTAGCCGACGCCGTTCGGGTCCAGCTGCGGGTTGGCGAAGGCCGCGAAGCGGTCGATCTGGTACTGGCTCAGCAGGCCGAGCTTCCAGACGGCGATGCTGCCGGCGACGCCGACCGCCAGCAGTCCGAGCACCCAGCGGTTGGCCGCGCCGGAGCCGAGCAGGATGCCCAGCACGATCGCGGACATCACCATGGTCGATCCGGCGTCCGGCATCAGCAGGACCAGGCCCATCGGCAGGCAGGCCCAGATCAGGCCCCGGAACACCGCCCGGTGCGAGGGGAACTCCCGCTCCCCCGCGTCCACCTGGTCCGAGAGCACGACCGCCATCGCCAGCAGGATCGCCACCTTGGCGAACTCGGCCGGCTGGATCGAGAACCCGCCGCCCAGCTGGATCCACGAGTGCGCGCCGTTGACGGTGGAGCCCACCGGGCTGAGCGTGGCCATCAGCAGCAGGATCACGCCGACGTAGACGAAGGGCACCAGGGTGCGCGTCCGCCGGCTCCCTATGGCTATCACCACGGCGCACAGGACCAGGCCGATGACGAAGTTGGTGAGGTGCCGGTACAGGAAGTACTGCGGGTCGCCGTGGGTGAGGTTGTCCCGGCCCCGGGTGGCCGACCAGACCAGTATCGAGCCGACCAGCGAGAGCGCGAGCCCGGCGAGCAGCAGTATCCAGTCCAGCCGCCACAGCGGGGAGTCCTTGGCCAGGGCCTTGGAGACCCCGGTGCGCTGCGGGGCCAGCCGCAGCTGCCGGTAGGAGCCGTAGGAGGTCATGCCCGCCCCCTTCCGGGGCCTCGGGTCGGTTCCAGCGCGCTGTCCGCGGCGAGGGTGCCGTACGGCAGCGCGGGCGCGGCCGGAGCGGCGTCGGCCAGGTAGGCGGCCGGCTTGATGATCGCGGTGCCGTCCGGGTTGAACTTGGGCAGCTGCGCCTGCGGGGTGGGCAGCAGCGCCTTCGACGGGTCGATGGTGCCCTTGTCGTCGACCACGCCGTACAGCGCCTGGTAGATCCGGCGCACGGCGTCGCCGGAGCCGCCGGAGCCGGTGCCGCCCTGGCTGATCGTCATGACGACGGCGTAGTCCTTGCTGTACGTGGTCAGCCAGGAGGTGGTCTGCTTGCCCTCGACCTCGGCGGTGCCGGTCTTGGCGTGCAGCTCGATCTTGTTCTGCGGCCAGCCCGCCCCGCCGAACTTCCAGGCGGCGGTGCCGCTGGTGATGACGCCCGCGGTGGCCTGGTTGATGTAGCTGAGCAGCTTGTCGTCGCCGGGGAACCTGGCGTCCTCGTGCGGGGCGATCTCGCGGACGAGATCCCCGCCCGGGCTTATGACGGCCTTGGCGATGGTGGGCCGGTAGAAGGTGCCGCCGTTGGCGAGCGCCGAGTAGATCCGGGCCATCTGCACGGGGGTGACGAGGGTGTCGCCCTGGCCGATCGCGAAGTTGACGGCGTCACCGGCGCGCATCTGGTAGCCGTCGACGCAGTTCTCCCGGGCGATCTGGTCCGAGAAGCTGTTGCCGCCCTTCTGCGCCTGCGCGCACCAGGCGTCCTTGTTGTTGTCGTAGAAGGACTGCTTCCACTGCCGGTCCGGCACCCGGCCGGGCACCTCGGCCGGCAGGTCGATGCCGGTCTTGGCGCCGAGGCCGAACTGGTGGGCGGTCTTGAAGAACCAGTCGCCCGGGTCCTTCTTGGGCTTGATGCCGCCGTCCTTCATCCACTGGTCGTAGGCCAGTCCGTAGAAGACGGTGTCGCAGGAGACCTCGAGCGCCTTCTCCAGGGAGATCGCGCCGAAGTTCTCGCTCTCGAAGTTCTTGAACTCGCGGCCGCCGATGGTCAGGCTCTTCGGGCAGTCGTAGTGGCCGTCCAGCGAGTAGCCGGCCTGCACGGCGGCGGTGGTGGAGATGACCTTGAAGGTCGAGCCGGGGGCGGACTGACCCTGTATGGCGCGGTTCAGCAGCGGGAAGTTGGAGTCCTTGCTGGTCAGCGACTGGTAGTCCTTGCCGCTGATGCCGCCCACCCACAGGTTGGGGTCGTAGGTCGGGGCGCTGGCCATGGCGACGATCCGCCCGGTGTGCACGTCCATCACGACGGCGGCGCCGGAGTCGGCCTCGTAGTTGCGGTTGGTGACCTTGTCGAAGGTGTTGCGGGCGTCGTTCATGGCCTGGAGGAGGTTGTCCTCGACGACCTTCTGCACCCGGGCGTCGATGCTGGTCACCAGGTTGTCGCCGGTCTGCGGGGCGACGGTCCCGGCGGTGCCGATGACCCGGCCGAGGTTGTCCACCTCCAGCTGGGTGATGCCGGCGGTGCCGCGCAGGTCGCGGTCGTACACCGACTCCAGCCCGGCGCGGCCGATCTGGTCGGCCGGCAGGTAGCGGTCGAGGCCCTTCTTGTCGGCGGTCTTGCCGACCTCCTCGTCGGTGACCGGCGAGAGGTAGCCGAGCACCTGGGCGAGGTTGGCGCCCTCGGCGCCGGTGTAGCGGCGCACGGCGGTGGGCTGCGCGGTGACCCCGGGGAAGTCCTCGCGGCGCTCCATTATCTGCATCGCCTGCTGGGTGGTGGCTTCCTTGGTCACCGGGATCGGCTGGTAGGGAGAACCGTTCCAGCAGGGCTGCTGCGTCTTGGCGTCGCAGAGCCGGACCTTCTCCTGCACGTCCTTGGCCGGGATCCCCAGCACGCCCGCCAGCCGGCCGAGCACCGCCTTGCCGCCGTCCTTCTGCTGCAGCAGGGAGGTACGGCTGACGGAGACCACGAGCCGGGTCTCGTTGCCTGCCAGGACCCGCCCGGAGGCGTCCAGGATCTCGCCGCGCACGGCCGGCTCGACCACCTCGCGGATGTGGTTGCCGGTCGCCTTGGCGGTGTACTCCTTGGCGTTGCGGATCTGCAGGTACCACAGCCGCCCGCCCAGGGTGGCGAGCAGCGACAGCACCAGGATCTGCAGCACCACCAGACGGATCGTCACCCGCCGGGTACGGCCGGTCTCGGGGATGTTGCTCACGTCTCGTGCGCTCCAGGATGCGGGGAGGTCGAAGGTTCCAGGGGCCCCGAGGGGCTACGGGCGGCGGGCGAAGCCGGGCATGCGCCGCTTCTTGTAGGACGGGCCGGAGGACGCCTCGCGGGTGGTGCGGTAGCGGGCCAGCGTGCCCAGGCCCGGGCCGCCCTCGTCGTTGCCGTCGGCGGCGGCCACCGGGTCGCGCCCGAAGCGGCGGCCGAGCAGCATCACCACGGGCACCACGAAGGGCGCCAGCAGCAGGTCGTACAGCAGGGCGCTGATCACCAGGCCGCCCAGGCCCACGTGCCGGGCGGCGGTGTCGCCGACGAGGGCGCCGACCATCGCGTACAGCAGGGTGGAGGCGATCGCGGCGGCGCCGACGACCATCAGGGAGCTGAGGACGGAACGCTGGCGGCCGTGGTCGGGGCGCAGCAGTCCGGCGGCGTAGCCCATCAGGCAGAGCACCAGGGCGTAGCGGCCGATCGCGTGGTCCGAGGGCGGGGCGAGGTCGGCGACCAGGCCGGCGAAGAAGCCGACCAGGCAGCCGCCGGTGGGCCCGTACACCAGCGCGAGGCCGATGACGACGAGCAGCAGTATGTCCGGGGTCGCGCCCGGGAGTTGGAGCCGGCCGAAGACGCTGACCTGGAGGATCAGGCCGATCAGGATCAGGGCGGCGGAGACGGGGATGCGGGCGAGGCGCATGGCTCAGTTCCCCCCAGTGGGCTTGGCGGGCGGGGCGGCGGGCGCGGTCGGTGCGGGGGCGGGGGCCTGCGCGGGGGCCTGGGGCTGTCCGGGCGCGGGGGCGGGCGGCAGCACGGCGTCGCGCGGGTCGGCGCGCGGCGGCACGACGACCACGCCGACCAGGTCCAGCCGGGTGAACTGGACGAACGGCTCGACGAGCACGGTCTTGGTCAGCTGTCCGGCGTTGGCCTGGACCTCGGTGACCTTGCCGACCGGCACGCCGGGGACGAACGGGCGCCCGCTCTGCGAGCCGAAGGTCACCAGCCGGTCCCCGGCCTTGACCTGGGCCTTGCCGTTGAGCAGGGAGACCTTCATCGGGCTGTCGCCGCCGCCGGAGGCGAAGCCGATCTCGCCGCTGCCCTCCAGCCGGGTGCCGGCCGAGAAGCCGGGGTCGGAGGCGAGCAGCACGGTGGCGGTGGTCGGGGCGACGGTGGTGATCCGGCCGACCAGGCCCTGCCCGTTGATGACGGTCATGTCGCGGGTGAGTCCGTCGTCGCTGCCCGCGTCGATGGTGATGGTCCAGGAGAAGCCCTGGGCCGGGCCGATCGCGATGACCTGGGCGGCCTTGACGGTGTAGCCGCCGGCGCCGGCGGTGCGCAGCAGGTCGTCGAGCTGCTTGCCGCGCCCGCTCGCCATGTCGGAGGAGGCGAGTTTCTGCCGCAGTTCGGTGTTCTCGCGGGCGAGCTGGTCGGCGCGGCCGCTGTCGGTGGCGGCGTCGCGGAAGGCGCGGACGGTGTCGGCGACGGGGTCGACGATGGTGGCCGCGCCGCGCTCGACCGGGCCGAGCGCGCTCGCGGCGGCGCGGCGGGCGCCGCCGAGCGGGGAGTCCTCACCGCCCTTGATGTCCACGGTGATCAGCGCGAAGGCGACGGCCACCAGCAGGATGAGCAGCAGCCGACTCTCTCGTGTGTCCCTCACGGTGCTGGTACTGCCCCTTCGTACCCGGCGGCCGCGCGGGGCTGTGGGGCCCGGGCGGCCGCCCGTTCGGTCGAGTGTCGGATTCTTGCGGTGGGTGCCGGACGGGTCGGCGTACGGTTAACGGCGCGGCGAGGCGTCGAGTACCTGCTGGAGGGCCTCGAACTCCTCGACGCACTTGCCGGAGCCGAGCGCGACGGAGTCGAGCGGGTTCTCGGCGATGTGGATCGGCATGCCGGTCTCGCGGCGCAGCCGCTCGTCCAGGCCGCGCAGCAGGGCGCCGCCGCCGGTGAGCACGATGCCCCGGTCCATGACGTCGCCGGCGAGCTCGGGCGGGCACTGGTCGAGGGTGGTCTTGACGGCGTCGATGATCGAGTTGACCGGCTCGTCGATGGCCTCGCGGACCTCGGCGGCGGAGATGACGACGGTCTTGGGCAGGCCGCTGACGAGGTCGCGACCGCGGATCTCGGCGTGCTCGTCCTTCTCGCCCTCGAGGCCGAAGGCGCTGCCGATGCTCATCTTGATCTGCTCGGCGCTGCGCTCGCCCAGGAGGAGGGAGTACTCCTTCTTGATGTGCTGGACGATCGCGTTGTCCAGCTCGTCGCCGGCGACCCGGATGGACTGGGCGGTGACGATGCCGCCGAGGGAGATGACGGCGACCTCGGTGGTGCCGCCGCCGATGTCGACGACCATGTTGCCGGTGGCCTCGTGGACGGGCAGGCCCGCGCCGATCGCGGCGGCCATCGGCTCCTCGATGATGTGGACCTGGCGGGCGCCGGCCTGCGAGGAGGCCTCGATGACGGCGCGGCGCTCGACCCCGGTGATGCCGGAGGGCACGCAGACCACGACGCGCGGGCGGGCGAGGTAGCGGCGGCGGTGGATCTTGAGGATGAAGTAGCGCAGCATCCGCTCGGTGATCTCGAAGTCGGCGATCACGCCGTCCTTGAGCGGGCGGATGGCGACGATGTTGCCCGGCGTGCGGCCGATCATCTTCTTGGCCTCGGCGCCGACCGCGAGGATGCCGCCGGTGTTGGTGTTGACCGCGACCACGGACGGCTCGTTGAGGACGATGCCCTTGCCCCTGACGTACACCAGCGTGTTGGCAGTTCCGAGGTCGATCGCCAGGTCTCGTCCGATGAACGACAGGTTGCTCGCCATGGGGTGTGGGTGCCTTCCCGGGCTCGGGGTTCATGGAGGGGGGACGAAAGCGCGCGCCCGCGCTTGGGCGGAGACCAGCTGAGCTGCCTTACCGGGCCCTCGAGTCGCGTCCATCGTAGTCACGCCGCGCGGTGGGGACGTCGACGTGGGGCATACCGTCCATTGTCCGGAGCGTGATGGCTTCTCCGAGGATTGGGACGCCGTGTCGGAGGCGATGGTTGCCTATTTCCCGATAAGAATGCCCCGGCCGGGCCAATGGTCCCGACCGGGGCATGACGTACGGCCCTGTTGTCCTGAGAGGTCAGGCGTGCGCCGGGAAGAAGATCTTGATCTCGCGCTCGGCGGACTCCGGGGAGTCGGAGGCGTGGATCAGGTTCTCGCGGGTGATCGTCGCGAAGTCGCCGCGGATGGTGCCGGCGCCGGCCTCCAGCGGGTTGGTGGCCCCGGCGAGCATGCGGATGCCCTTCACGACCTCCTCGCCCTCGACGATCAGCGCGAGCGAGGGGCCGGAGGTCATGAACTCCAGCAGCGGCTCGTAGAACGGGCGGCCGACGTGCTCGGCGTAGTGCTGCTCCAGCGTCGCCCGGTCGAAGGTGCGCAGCTCGACGGCGGCGAAGCGCCAGCCGGCCTTGCGCTCGATGCGGCTGATGATCTCGCCGGCCAGGCCACGGCGGACGGCGTCGGGCTTGAGCAGGACGAGAGTGCGCTGGGACACGGTGCGTCTCCTCGGGAGGGGATGAGCGGGGGGTACGGGGCGAAGGTTACCTTGCGTACACGGCGTGTCGGCTTGCCGCCCCGGTGAGGTGGTTGAGGCCCTCTCTTTCGGATCTTGCCGGGCGACAACATCCGAAAGAGAGGGCCTAGGCCGCCGCGGCCTGGGCTTCGGCGGCGGCGCGGGCGGCCTTGAAGGTGTCGACCTTGCGGCCGTAGTGCACCGAGCACCACCACAGGCCCGCGAAGACCACGCCGAGGCCGAACATGGTCGGCAGGACGAAACCGGTGGCGATCAGGCCGATCTGCAGCGCCCAGCCGATCTGCACCGCGCCGGGGCGGTTGATCATGCCGCACAGCGCCAGGCACAGGGCCATGGCGATGCCGCTGACGATCCAGACCGTCGCCGTGGAGACGCTGGAGAGCCGCATCGCGACGCAGGCCGCGAAGAGCAGCAGGAACGCCTCGCCGATCAGGGTCGAGGAGCAGAGCGTCCTCATGTCACTTCCTCCCGAGCAGCAGGCGGGCCTCGCCCACCGTGATGACCGAACCGGTGACCAGCACCCCGGCGCCGCCGAGGTCGCCCTCCTCCTCGGCGAGGGTGACGGCGGCGGCGATGGCGTCGTCGAGGCGGGGCTCGACCTGCACGCGGTCCGGGCCGAAGATCTCGACGGCCAGGGCGGCGAGCGCGTCCACGTCCATCGCGCGGTGGGTGGAGTTCTGGGTGATGACGACCTCGGCCAGGATCGGCTCGAAGGCCTCCAGCACGCCGGCCACGTCCTTGTCCCCGGAGGTGCCGATCACGCCGACGAGCCGGGTGAAGCCGAAAGACTCGGTGAGCGCGGCCACGGTGGCCTGGGCGCCGTGCGGGTTGTGCGCGGCGTCCAGGAGGATGGTCGGGCTGCGGCGCACGACCTCCAGGCGGCCCGGGGAGGAGACCCCGGCGAAGCCCTGGCGGACCTTGTCCACGTCGAGCTGTCCGCCGCGGGCGCCGCCGACGCCGAAGAAGGCCTCGACGGCCGCCAGGGCGAGCGCCGCGTTCTGCGCCTGGTACTCGCCGTGCAGCGGGATGAAGACGTCCTCGTACTCCTCGCCGCCGAGCCCGCGCAGGGTGACCAGCTGGCCGCCGACGGCCAGTTCGCGGCGGATGACGCCGAACTCCATGCCCTCGCGGGCGACGGTGGCGTCCACCTCGACGGCGCGGCGCAGGATGACCTGGGCGGCGTCCAGCTGCTGCTGGGCGACGACGGCGACGGCGCCGGACTTGACGATCCCGGACTTCTCGACGGCGATCTCGCCGGTGGTCTCGCCGAGCTTGTCGGTGTGGTCGAGCCCTATGGGGGTGATCACGGCGACGGAGGCGTCGATGACGTTGGTGGCGTCCCAGGAGCCGCCCATGCCGACCTCGACCACGCCGACGTCCACCGGGGCGTCGGCGAAGGCGGCGTAGGCCATGCCGGTCAGCACCTCGAAGAAGGACATCGCCACCGGCTGGGCGGCGTCGACCATCTGCACGTAGGGCTCGATGTCGCGGTAGACCTCGACGAAGCGCTCGGGGGTGATCGGGGCGCCGTCCAGGCTGATCCGCTCGGTGACGGACTCCACGTGCGGGCTGGTGTAGCGCCCGGTGCGCAGCTCGAAGGTGTTGAGCAGCTGCTCGATCATCCGGGCGGTGGAGGTCTTGCCGTTGGTCCCGGTGACGTGGATGGAGGGGAAGGACCGCTGGGGCTGGCCCAGGATGTCCATCAGCGCCTCGATCCGGTCGAGCGAGGGCTCCAGTTTGTTCTCCGGCCAGCGCTTGGAGAGTTCCACCTCCACGTCGCGCAGCGCGTCCGTGGGGGAACCGTCCGCGGGACGGAGGGTGTAGGGGTTCGGGTCGGCCTTGTCGCTCACGACCACAGTCTACGGAGCGGCGGCGGTCCGTCCTGACGGGGTACGGCCGGGTCGGGGCCGGGGTGACAACGGCCACTTTGCCCGGTCTTCACCTTAACCTTGCGGTTTGCTCCCTTTACTATTGATATAGCGAGTTTGAACGGCAATGGAGCATCGATTCGCAACTCTAGGGAGACATCAGCCTTTGATCTTGAGGAGAACCGCGCCATGCCTGACGCTCTGCACGAGTGGATCGTGCTCCGCCAGGACACGATCGTCTGGTTCGCCGGGCTGATCTCGCTGCTCCTCGTCGGCTACATGGTGTTCGTCTTCGGCCGATTCCTCGTCTACTGGGCCGGTTCCCGCCACGCCTTCCGGCACAACGCCCCCGCCGAACCCGGCGACCCCGCCGCCCTCCAGTGGCACCTGGTCATCCCCTGCCGCGACGAGGAGGCCGTGGTCGTCCAGACCCTGGACGGCCTCCGGGCGAGCGCCCCCGAGGCCCACCTGTGGGTCATCGACGACGACAGCGAGGACGCCACCCGCGAGCTCGTCCTCGCCGCCGCCGCGCACGACCCGCGCGTCCACCTCGTCCAGCGCCGCCGCCCCCACGCCCGGATCGGCAAGGGCGCCGCCCTCAACGCCGCCTACCGCGAGATCTCCGCCCGGCTGCCCGAGGGCACCGACCGCTCCCGCGTCGTCATCGGCGTCGTCGACGCGGACGGACAGCTCGACCCCGGCACCCTCGCCCAGGTCTGCAACGCCAAGGCCCTCGGCCGCCCCGACACCGGCGCCGTCCAGATCGGCGTGCGGATGCGCAACGCGGACGACGAACTCCCCCTGCCCGGGCGCGGCCGGGCCGCCAACGCCCTCGCCCGCGCCCTCGTACGGATGCAGGACGTCGAGTTCCAGGCCAACAACGCCGGCATGCAGCTGCTGCGCCGGCGCACCGGCAGCGTGGGCCTCGGCGGCAACGGCCAGTTCGTCCGGCTCACCGCCCTCGACTCCCTCACCGCCGAGGAGGGCCGCGCCGGACGCCCCTGGCCCGAGCGCGCCCTGCTGGAGGACTACGAGTCCGGCCTCGACCTGCGCCTGGCCGGCTGGCGGCTCACCCACGTCAGCGAGACCAGCGTCTCCCAGGAGGGCCTGATCTCGCTGCGCCGCTTCCTCACCCAGCGCACCCGCTGGGCCCAGGGCAACATCCAGTGCCTGCGCTACACCGGCCGGGTCCTGCGCTCCCCGCACTACACCGCGGCCGGCAAGGCCGAGGTGCTGTACACCTTCCTCCAGCCCGTGGTCTGCGTGCTGCTGGTGCTGCTCCTGCCGCTCTCCCTCGGGATCACCGGTGCCGGCCTGGTGCTCTTCCCCGAGGAGACCGCCGAGTTCCAGCTGCGCTTCGGGCCCTGGATGCTGCTCGCCTTCGTCCTGGCCACCCTGCCGATGGTGTTCTGGGGCTTCGCCTACCGCAGCCTCGTCCACCCCGACCGCAGCCGGCTCACCGCGCTGCTGTGGGGCGTCCTGGTCTGGCTGTACGCCTACCACCTGTTCATCGTCGCGACCCGCGGCGCCGCCCGGGTGCTGCTCGGCCGCAACGGCTGGGCCAAGACCCGGCGCAACGCCGAGAAGGTCGCCCTCGGCGCCCCCACCGCCCTCGAGTCCTGAGCCTCCGCGCCCACTGAGCCTCCCCCGACGTCGCCACCCAGGAGCCCCCTCATGAGCATGTGCCTGCCCCCGTCCAGCGTCGCCGTCGTCCTCGGCACCCGCCCCGAGCTGGTCAAGCTCGCCCCGCTGATCCACGAGCTCGGCGACGCCACCCGCCTGGTCCACACCGGCCAGCACTGGGACGAGGCCATGTCCGGCCGCTTCCTGCGCGACCTCGGCCTGCCCCGGCCCGAGCTGCTCACCGGTGTCGGCGGCCGCCCCCGCGCCGGCCAGATCGCCCAGTCCCTCGGCCAGCTGGACGCCGCGTTCGCCGAGGACCGGCCCGTGGCCGTCGTCGTCCAGGGCGACACCAACGCCACCCTCGCCGGCGCGCTGGCCGCCAACGCCCGTGAGATCCCGCTGGTTCACGTCGAGGCCGGGCTGCGCAGCCACGACCGCGCGATGCCCGAGGAGCACAACCGGGTGATGGTCGACCACGTCTCCGACCTGCTCTGCGCCGCCACCGAGGACAACGTCGCCAACCTGCGCGCCGAGGCCCTCGCCGAGGAGCGCATCGAGCTCACCGGCAACACCGTCGTCGAGGTCGTGCGCCGCCGGCTGCCCGACGAGGCCACCCGCGCCGCGCTGCTCGCCGCGCACGGGCTCGCCCCCGACGCGTACGTGCTGGCCACCGTGCACCGACCGGAGAACACCGACACCGCCGAGGCCCTCGGCGCCGTCCTCGCCGAGCTGGACCGCATCGCCCGCGCCGGCACCCCCGTCCTGTTCCCGATGCACCCGCGCACCCGGGCCGCCGTCGAGCGCTTCGGCCTGGAGGGCCTGCTGGAGCGCATCGCCGTCACCGGCCCGGTCGGCTACGGGGACTTCCTGGGCCTGGCGAGCCACGCCGCCCTGCTGGTCTCCGACTCCGGGGGCGTCCAGGAGGAGTGCACCGTGCTCGGCCGCCCCCTGCTGGTGGTGCGCCGCTCCACCGAGCGCCCCGAGGCGATGACGGCCGGCTTCGCCGCGCTGGTGCAGCCCGGCGAGGAGCTGGGCGCGCTCGCCCGCGAGTGGCTGGCCGACACCCCCGAGCGCCTCGCCCGCCTCGCGGCCACCCCGAGCCCGTACGGCGACGGCCTCGCCTCGGCCCGTATCGCCGCCCTGACCGCCGCCCTGGCCGAGACCACCGCTCCGGCCGACCACCGGCAGGAGTGGCCGCAGGCCGCGTAGCGGCCCTCTTGACAGCAGAATTGGTCTACTCCATTTTGTGAGGCAAGTCTCCTTCCCTGACGGGGACTTGAGTTGTCGGTAGCTCCCGCAAGCGCACCATCGACACCCCGGACGGCGCTCCACCCCCACCAGGACGCCGCCGGGCCTCCCCCACTGGAGATGGAGTCATGCCTCCTGCCCGACACCGGCGCCCGCGCGCCGTCCACTCCCTGCTGGCCGGGGCGAGCGCGCTCGCCCTCGGCCTGGCCGGGCTCGTCGTCGCCGACACCGGCGCCCACGCCGCCGACGGCGAACTGATCACCAACGGCGGCTTCGAGACCGGCGGCCTGAGCGGCTGGACCTGCACCGCCGGCACCGTCCAGAGCGCCACCGCGCACACCGGCACGTACGCCCTGCAGTCCACCCCGGGCAACAGCGACACCGGCGAGTGCACCCAGACCGTCGCCGTGAAGCCCTCCTCCACCTACAAGCTGAGCGCCTGGGTGCAGGGCAGCTACGTCTACCTCGGCGCCCGCGGCACCGGCGGCGGCGATCCCAGCACCTGGACGCCCTCGGGCGGCTGGAGCCAGCTGAGCACGGGCTTCACCACCGGCCCGAGCACCACCAGCATCACCGTCTACGTGCACGGCTGGTACGGGCAGCCCGCCTTCCTCGCCGACGACGTCTCGCTCCTCGGCCCCGGCGGCACCCAGCCCTCCCCCAGCCCGACCGTGACGGGCACCGCCTCCCCGAGCCCCTCGCCGACCGCCACCGACACGGGCACCGGCTCCCCCAGCCCGACCGCGACCTCGACCTCCACCAAGCCGCCGGGCCTGCCCAAGCACGTGCTCACCGGCTACTGGCAGAACTTCGACAACGGCGCCCCCGTCCAGAAGATCAGCGACGTCCCGGCGGCGTACGACATCATCGCGGTCGCCTTCGCCGACGCCACCGCCACCCGTGGGGGCCTCGGCTTCACCCTCGACCCGAAGCTCTCCTCCCGGCTCGGCGGCTACACCGACGCCCAGTTCAAGGCCGACATCGCGGCCAAGAAGGCCGCCGGGAAGAAGGTCGTGCTCTCCATCGGCGGGCAGAACGGCACTGTCTGGGTGGGCGACTCCTCCTCGGCCGCCGCCTTCACCGACAGCGCCTGGTCACTGATCCAGTCCTACGGCTTCGACGGGATCGACATCGACCTGGAGAACGGGATCAGCTCCACCTACATGGGCCAGGCCCTGCACGCGCTGGCGGCGCGGGCCGGCAGCGGGTTCATCCTCACCATGGCGCCGCAGACCATCGACATGCAGTCCACCGGCATGGAGTACTTCAAGCTGGCGCTGAACGTGAAGGACATCCTCACCATCGTCAACATGCAGTACTACAACTCCGGCGCGATGAACGGCTGCGACGGCAACGTCTACTCGCAGGGCACCGAGAACTTCCTCACCGCCCTGGCGTGCATCCAGCTCAAGGGCGGACTGCGGCCCGACCAGGTGGGCCTCGGGATCCCGGCCTCCACCAGCGCCGCGGGCGGCGGCTACGTCGGCGCCGGTGTGGTGAACTCCGCGCTGGACTGCCTGGCGCGGGGCACCAACTGCGGCTCCTACAAACCCGACACCACCTGGCCGGGCATCGGCGGCGCGATGACCTGGTCCACCAACTGGGACGCCGGCGCCGGCAACCCGGTCTCGGGCACCATCGGCAGCCACCTGCACGCCATGCCGTAACCGACTGCCGTAACCGCCTGCCTCAACCGGCCGCCGCAGGCCCGGGCCGCGCTCAGTCGCCGGCCCGGGCCTCCGGCACCTGCCCGCAGCCGCCGCCGTGACGGCGGCGCAACTCGGCGGTGATCTCGGCCAGTTCGCCCTCGGGCAGCAACGGCAGCATCATCGCCACGCCCTGCAGCAGCCCGCCGAGCAGATAGGTGGTGTCCGCCGTCGCGGACACCAGGCCCCGCACCTCGCCCACCTCGCCGGCCGCCACCGCCTCGATCAGCTGGGCCGCGTGGGCCGCCTCCTCGTCCACCAGGACGTCCCCGGCCTCGGCGGGGGCCCGCCGGGCCATCGCCCGCAACACCTTGTCGCCGACCTCGGGGGCGTACGCCTTGCGGACGGCCTCGGCCGCGATCCAGGTGAGCAGGGTGGTCACCTCGCGCGCGGCGTGCTCGGCGAGCAGCAGGTCCAGCTCGTGGTCGAACGCGAGCTGGTTGCCGTGCCGGAAGGCGAGCAGCAGCGTCGCCGCCCTGGCCTTGGCCTCCTCGACCGCCTCGGCAGGCAGTTCGTCGACCAGCTCCTCGGTGACCACCACGCCGTGCCCTCCCGTCCGTCGCTCGGCAGAACGCTCCGCGAAATCCCACCGCGGAAACCCTCCGCGGAAACTCCGTGCACACCGTACACATCCGTCCTGCAAACTTCCGCGAACGCGCGCGGGCAAGACCGGAATCGATTCGAGCGGAATTGGACCTCACCCGGTCCAGGATGAATATTCGCCGGAAGGGAGCAATGTTGCTGCTCTATTAGGCGTAGCCGTGGGTGCGAGGAAAAATCCGCGCCCCCGAAAGCGCCCGAGGGGCCGCCCTCCGCTCGTCGCGGAAAGCGGCCCCTCGGGGCGGTTCGACGGTTCGACGGGTTCGACGGTCCGTCCGGGCTCAGCCCTGCGGCAGCGCCGCGAGCTGGGCGGTGATCCGGGCGATGTCGGCCTCGGCGCCCTCCTGGCGGCCCCGGATCTTGGCGACGACCTCGTCCGGCGCCTTGGCGAGGAACGCCTCGTTGCCGAGCTTGGCGGTGGTCTGCGCCTTCTCCTTCTCGGCGGCCGCGAGGTCCTTGGCCAGGCGCTTGCGCTCGGCCGCGACGTCGATGGTGCCGGAGAGGTCCAGGGCGACGGTGGCGCCGGCCACGGGCAGCGAGGCGCTGGCCGCGAAGCCCTCCCCGGGGGCGGTCAGCCACAGCAGCGAGCGGATGGCGCCCTCGTGGGCGGCCAGCGCGGTGCCGTCCAGCTCCAGGGCGGCCGGGACGCGCTGGCGGTCCTGGAGGCCCTGGTCGATGCGGAACCGGCGGACCTCGGTGACCACCTGCTGCACCGTGGCGATCTCGCCCTCGGCCGCGGCGTCGCGGAAGCCGCTGTCCTTCGGCCACTCGGTCACGACCAGCGACTCGGCACCGGTGAGCCTGGTCCACAGGGTCTCGGTGACGAACGGGACGACCGGGTGCAGCAGCCGCAGGGTGACGTCCAGGACCTCGCCGAGGACCCGGCGCGAGGCGTCGGCCTGCGCGCCGCCGGCCGCCAGGGTGGTCTTGGACAGCTCGACGTACCAGTCGAAGACCTCGTCCCACGCGAAGTGGAACAGCGCGTCCGAGACCTTGGCGAACTCGTAGTCCTCGTACAGCGCGTCCGCCTGGGTGACGGTGGCGTTCAGCCGGGACAGGATCCAGCGGTCGGCCGCCGTCATCTCCTCCGGCGAGGGCAGCGGGCCCTCGACGGTGGCGCCGTTCATCAGCGCGAAGCGGGTCGCGTTCCAGATCTTGTTGCAGAAGTTGCGCGAACCCTTGACCCAGTCCTCGCCGATCGGCACGTCGGCGCCGGGGTTGGCGCCGCGGGCCAGGGTGAAGCGGACGGCGTCGGCGCCGTAGGCGTCCATCCAGTCCAGGGGGTCGACGGCGGTGCCGGAGGACTTCGACATCTTCTTGCCGAACTCGTCGCGCACCAGACCGGTCAGGGCGACGGTCTTGAACGGCGCCTCGCCGTCCATCGCGTACAGACCGAACATCATCATCCGGGCGACCCAGAAGAAGATGATGTCGTGGCCCGTCAGCAGGACGTCGGTCGGGTAGAACTTCTCCAGGTCTGCGGTCTTCTCCGGCCAGCCGAGCGTGGAGAACGGCCACAGGCCGGAGGAGAACCAGGTGTCCAGGACGTCCGGGTCCTGGTGCCAGCCCTCGCCGGTGGGCGGCTGCTCGTCGGGGCCGACGCAGACGACCTCGCCGTCGGGGCCGTACCAGACCGGGATCCGGTGGCCCCACCAGAGCTGGCGCGAGATGCACCAGTCGTACATGTTGTCGACCCAGTCGAAGTAGCGGCGCTCCAGCTCCTTCGGGTGGATCTCCACCTTGCCGTCGCGCACGGCGTCGCCGGCGGCCTTGGCCAGCGGCTCGACCTTGACCCACCACTGCAGCGACAGCCGCGGCTCGACCACGGTGTGGCAGCGGGAGCAGTGGCCGACGGCGTGCATGTACGGGCGCTTCTCGGCGACGATGCGGCCCTGCTCGCGCAGCGCGCCGACGACGGCCGAGCGGGCCTCCAGGCGGTCCATGCCGAGGAAGGGGCCGTGCACGGTGATGGCGCCGTGCTCGTCCATGACCGTCAGGTTGGGCAGGTCGTGGCGCTGACCGATGGCGAAGTCGTTCGGGTCGTGCGCCGGGGTCACCTTGACGGCGCCGGTGCCGAACTCCGGGTCCACGTGCTCGTCGGCGACGACCGGGATCTCACGGTCGGTCAGCGGCAGCTTGATGGTCCGGCCGACGAGGTGGCGGTAGCGCTCGTCCCCGGGGTGGACGGCGACGGCGGTGTCGCCGAGCATCGTCTCGGCGCGGGTGGTGGCCACGACGATCGAGTCCTCGCCGTCGCCGTAGCGGATCGAGACCAGCTCGCCCGGGGTGTCCTCGTGCTCCACCTCGATGTCGGACAGCGCGGTCAGGCAGCGCGGGCACCAGTTGATGATGCGCTCGGCGCGGTAGATCAGGCCGTCGTCGAAGAGGCGCTTGAAGATGGTCTGGACGGCCTGCGAGAGGCCCTCGTCCATGGTGAAGCGCTCGCGCGACCAGTCGACGCCCTCGCCCAGGCGACGCATCTGGCCGAGGATGCGGCCGCCGTAGTTGCGCTTCCACTCCCAGACCTTCTCGACGAACGCCTCGCGGCCCAGGTCGTGGCGGGAGAGCCCCGACTCGGCGAGCTGCTGCTCGACCTTGTTCTGGGTGGCGATGCCCGCGTGGTCCATGCCCGGCAGCCAGAGCGTCTCGTAGCCCTGCATGCGCTTGCGGCGGGTCAGCGCGTCCATCAGCGTGTGCTGGAAGGCGTGGCCCAGGTGTAGGGCACCGGTGACGTTCGGCGGCGGGATGACGATGGTGTAGGCGGGCTTGTCGCTCTTCGCGTCCGGGGTGAAGTAGCCACGGTCCACCCAGCGCTCGTACAGCTCGCCCTCTACGTCCGCGGGGGTGTAGGTCGTCGGGAGGGTTGCCGCATCGTCCCCGGCAAAGGTGCTCACGGGGCGCTGGTTCGTCGTGTCGGTCACGACGCACAGTTTACGTAACGGAGGCGTGGGTCACGAACCGCTTTCGGTACGGCCCGGAGCCCCGCACGGGCGGCTCCGTCGTCGCCCCCGTGCGATAACGTGCCGTGCGCACTGGTCCGATCATCGGGAAGTGTACGGAACTATTCGAGACGGCGGAGGGCCGCGCGAGCGGCGGGGGGGCACGAGCAGATGTACGGGCAGGGGCAGCAGTATCCGCCGGGGCAACCGCCCTACGGCGGCCAGCCTCCGTACGGGGGCCAGCCCCCGTACGGACAGCCGCAGCCCCAGCCCGGGTACGGCGGCTACCCGCAGCAGCAGCCTCCGTACGGCCCGCCCCAGTACCCCGCCCAGCCCGTCCAGCCCGTCCAGCCCGGTTACCCCGCGCAGCCCGGCTACCCGGGCTACCCGCCGCCGCCCCGCAAGGGCAGGGGCGGCCTGGTCGCGGGGCTGGTCATCGGCGCGCTGGTGCTCGGCGGCGGCGGGTTCGCGGCCTGGAAGTACCTCGGCGGCGGCGGGGACGACAAGCCCGGCACGTACAAGCTCGTCGCGCCCCAGACCATCGGCAACGGCTACGACCGCGGCCTGGTCAAGGAGGACAGCACCGACGTCACCAAGCCCGAGGTGGCGGTGTACGGCAGGAACCTGCACACCCTCGGCGTCGCCTTCGACAAGGGCTCCGACAAGAGCGACTACATCGTGGTGGCGGGCCTCTTCGGCGAGCTCAACGACCCGGTCGTGGTCATGGACGAGGCCAAGAAGAGCGCCGGCTCCCTCACCTGGGCCACGCCGCTGGCGGACTACCCCGCACGGGACGGCCGGAGCTCCTCCGCACGCCTCTCCTGCGGCGCGACCACCTCCCTCGGCAAGCCCGGCCCGGTCGTCTGCGTCTGGGCCGACCGCTCCACGTACGGCCGGGTCAGCTTCATGTCCGGCGCCACCCAAGGGCTCACCCCCTCCCAAGCCGCCGACAAGACCCGGGCGATACGCGACCTCATGAAGGTCGCGAAGTAATCCCGTCATTCCCCAGAAAGGGAACTCGCGTGTCCGACCAGACCCCCTACGGCGCCCCGCAGCAGCCGGGCTACCCGGCTGGCACCCCCCAGCCGGGCTACGGCGCCCCCCAGCCGGGTTACGGCGCGCCCCAGCCGCAGCCCGGCTACCCCGGCGCCCCGGGTACCCCCGGCCCCGAGGCCTACCCCGGCTACGGCGGCGCGTACGCGCCCGTGCCCCCGCAGAAGAAGTCCCGCAAGGGCCTGTGGATCGGCCTCGGCGTCGGCCTCGGCGTCGTCGTCCTGGCCGGCGGCGGCCTGGCCTACTTCGCCTACGACGCCGTCAGCAACGCCGGCACCCAGAAGGTCGTCCTGCCCGCCGAATTCAAGGACATGAAGCGCAACGACGACTCCCCCGTCACCGCCGCCATGGAGAAGGCGATGACGGACAGCCTCGGCAAGGGCGACGGCAACTGGTCCCCCACCGGCGTGGCCGCCCTGTACGAGGACACCCAGTCCCAGCCGAAGATGATCGTGGCCGGCGCCTACGGCAAGATCCTCAACCCGAAGGACCAGCTGAACCAGGCGTTCGACGGCGTGGCCGCCAAGGGCTCGACCATCGAGAACCGCCACAGCGTGGACGCCGGCCCCAAGGGCGGCGACATGGAGTGCGGCACCCTCGTCGAGAACGGCGACACCAAGATCGGCATCTGCGCCTGGGCCGACAGCAGCAGCCTCGTCATGGTGATGAACACGGACGCCGAGAACGGGGTCAACCCGGATCTCGACAAGCTCGCCTCGGACACCCGCGACCTGCGCGCGACCTCCGAGATCGCCAAGTAAGCACGGACGGAAGGGGCCCCGCACCGGTCGGTGCGGGGCCCTTTCCACGTTCCACGTTCCACGGGCGGGGAGCGTCAGGCGCTCTTGTCCCGGCGCTCGCGCTTGATCATGTCGCGCGGGACCAGGGTCGGGATCGCGTGCTTGGAGACGACGTCCCCGGTCACCACCACGCGGGCGACGTCCTGGCGCGAGGGGACCTCGTACATCACGGACATCAGCACCTCCTCCATGATGGCCCGCAGGCCGCGCGCGCCGGTGCCGCGCAGGATCGCCTGGTCGGCGATCGCCTCCAGCGCGTCCCGGGAGAACTCCAGCTCCACGCCGTCGAGTTCGAACAGCTTGCGGTACTGCTTCACCAGCGCGTTGCGCGGCTCGGTGAGGATCTGCAGCAGCGCCTCGCGGTCCAGGTTGTGCACGCTGGTGATCACCGGCAGACGGCCGATGAACTCGGGGATCATGCCGAACTTCACCAGGTCCTCGGGCATGACCTGGCGGAAGTGGTCGCTGGCGTCCGACTCCCGCTTGGAGCGGATGTTGGCGCCGAAGCCGATGCCCTTGGCACCCGCGCGGCCCTCGATGATCCGCTCCAGGCCCGCGAACGCGCCACCGACGATGAACAGCACGTTGGTGGTGTCGATCTGGATGAACTCCTGGTGCGGGTGCTTGCGGCCCCCCTGCGGCGGCACCGAGGCGGTGGTGCCCTCCAGGATCTTCAGCAGCGCCTGCTGCACGCCCTCGCCGGAGACGTCACGGGTGATCGACGGGTTCTCGCTCTTGCGGGCGACCTTGTCGATCTCGTCGATGTAGATGATCCCGGTCTCGGCCTTCTTGACGTCGTAGTCCGCCGCCTGGATCAGCTTGAGCAGGATGTTCTCGACGTCCTCGCCGACGTACCCGGCCTCCGTGAGCGCCGTGGCGTCCGCGATCGCGAACGGCACGTTCAGCATCCGGGCCAGGGTCTGCGCCAGCAGGGTCTTGCCGGAGCCGGTGGGGCCCAGCAGCAGGATGTTCGACTTGGCCAGCTCGATGGCGTCCTCGCGGCCGTTGCCGCCGCTGCGGCCCGCCTCACCGGCCTGGACGCGCTTGTAGTGGTTGTAGACCGCGACCGACAGCGCCTTCTTGGCGAGGTCCTGGCCGACCACGTACTGGTCGAGGAACTCGTAGATCTCACGCGGCTTCGGGAGCTCCTCGAAGCGCACCTCGGAGGTCTCGGCGAGTTCCTCCTCGATGATCTCGTTGCACAGGTCGATGCACTCGTCGCAGATGTACACGCCTGGGCCGGCGATCAGCTTCTTCACCTGCTTCTGCGACTTGCCGCAGAACGAGCACTTGAGCAGGTCGCCACCGTCTCCGATGCGTGCCACGAGGTGCTTCCCCTTCGCCAGGGGCCCCGCAGGGGTTCCGGGGCCTGGTGCTGTGGACCGACGACGCCCGACGGCGATCGGTCTCGCTATCCGAAGGTACTCTGCCGGGCCCGGGATTCCGTCCTCTTCGCCGGGTCTGCCCTACGCCCTGGGCGAATTGATACCGAACAGATGCCGTCTGCAGAGTCCGTCCGAACCGCGGCGGGGCGCACACCAGGGTGCGCGCCCCGCCGCGGAGGGTGCTGACGTTCAGGAGGTCAGCGAGGTCTTGCGGGTCGAGATGATCTGGTCGATCAGGCCGTACTCCACGGCCTCCTCGGCGGTGAGGATCTTGTCGCGCTCGATGTCGTCGCGCACCTGCTCCACCGACTTGTTGGAGTGCTTGGAGAGCATCTCCTCCAGCTGCTCGCGCATCCGGAAGATCTCCCTGGCCTGGATCTCCAGGTCCGACACCTGACCGCGACCGGTCTCGGTGTAGGGCTGGTGGATCAGGATACGGGCGTTCGGCAGCGCCATCCGCTTGCCGGGGGTGCCGGCGGCGAGCAGCACGGCCGCGGCGGAGGCCGCCTGGCCCATGCAGACCGTGGTGATGTCCGGCTTGACGTACTGCATGGTGTCGTAGATGGCCGTCAGGGCCGTGAACGAGCCGCCGGGCGAGTTGATGTACATCTGGATCTCGCGGTCCGGGTCCATCGACTCCAGGCACAGCAGCTGCGCCATGATGTCGTTCGCCGAGACGTCGTCGACCTGCGAGCCGAGGAAGATGATGCGCTCCTCGAACAGCTTCGCGTACGGGTCGTACTCGCGGATGCCCTGCGTGGTGCGCTCGACGAAGCGCGGGACGATGTAGCGGCCCTCGGCGCGCATGTCCTCGACGCGGGCCTTGGCGGCCGACAGGCTGGGGATGTTCATGGGGGTCCTTGTCCTCCGAGGCGTTGGGACGGTGGTGTCGTGGGCCGGGCCGAGGCTCAGGCGCCCGTGCCGCCGCCGCCGGGGACGTCCGCGGCGCTGTGCATGATGTCGTCGATCAGACCGTAGGCCTTGGCCTCCTCCGGCGTGAACCAGCGGTCACGGTCGGAGTCCTGGGTGATCTGCTCGAAGGTCTGGCCGCTGTGGTGCGCGATCAGCTCGGACATGCGCTTCTTGGTCCGGAGCAGCTGCTCGGCCTGGATGCGGATGTCCGTCGCGGAGCCGCCGAGGCCCGCGGAGGGCTGGTGCATCAGGATGTTGGCGTTCGGCAGCGAGAAGCGCTTGCCGGGGGTGCCCGCCGTCAGCAGGAACTGGCCCATCGAGGCGGCCATGCCCATCGCGATGGTGACGACGTCGTTCTTGATGTACTGCATGGTGTCGTAGATCGCCATGCCGGCCGAGATCGAGCCGCCCGGAGAGTTGATGTAGAGGAAGATGTCCTTGTCCGGGTCCGCGGCCAGCAGGAGCAGCTGGGCGGTGATCTTGTTGGCGATGTCGTCGTCGACCTGCTGGCCGAGGAAGATGATCCGCTCGCCCAGCAGCCGGTTGTAGACCTGGTCGCCAAGGCCGCCGAGCACGTCACCAGCGGCGGCGTGCGGCGCCATCAGGCCAGGCATCTGCATCTGCGGGAACGTCACTTAGGCACCTGCTCAGTCGATTTGGGGAGCCGCTCGGCGGCTCCCACGGTGTCGCACAGCTTCCGGGTATCACGTCGTGATTGTTGCTGTCCAAGGACCCTAACGCGCAGGCGGGGCCGCAGAATCCCTCACGCAGAACTGTTCGCTGTGAGCGCAGGGTCGTACGCGCGGGGTGGGACGGCAGCGGGCCCGGACACCGTACGGCGTCCGGGCCCGCTGTGAGCCTCAGGGGGCTACCGGGGCACTCAGGCCTCGGTCTTCTCCTCGGCGGCGGCCTCGGCCTCGGCGGGAGCCTCGGCCTCGACGGGGGCCTCGACGGTCTCGGCCGTCTCGTCCTCGTCGTCGAAGTTGATCTCGTTGCCCTCGGTGTCGACGACCTTGGCGGCCTCGACCACGGTGGCCAGCGCCTTGCCGCGGGCGACCTCGCCGACCAGCATCGGCACCTGGCCGCCCTGGACGACCTGCTGCGCGAACTGGTCCGGGGTCAGGCCCGAACCGGCGGCGCGGCGGATGAGGTGCTCGGTCAGCTCCTCCTGGTTAACACCCAGCTCCTCGTCGGCGACGATCTGGTCCAGGACGAACTGGGTCTTGATGCCCTTCTTCGCCTGCTCCTCGATCTCCGCGTCCCACTCCTCGCGGGACTTGCCCTGGGTCTCCAGGTAGGTGTCGAGGTCCAGGCCCATCGGCTCCAGCTGGTGGTGCTCCAGGTTGTGCTTGCGGGTCTGGATCTCGTCCGCGAGCAGCTTCTCCGGGAACTCGATCTCGACCAGGGCGAGCAGGGCGTCGAGCACCTTCTCCTGGGCCTGGGTGGCCTGGTCATACTCCTTCATGCGCTCCAGGCGCTTGCGGGAGTCGGCGCGCAGGTCCTCGAGGGTGTCGAACTCGCTGGCCAGCTGGGCGAACTCGTCGTCCAGCTCCGGCAGCTCCTTCTCCTGGACGGCGGTGACGGTGACGGTGACCTCGGAGGTCTTGCCCGCCTGGGTGCCGCCCTTGAGCTCGGTCTCGAAGGTCTTCTCCTCGCCGGCCGACAGGCCGACGACGGCCTCGTCGATGCCGTCGATGAGACGGCCCGAGCCGATCTCGTAGCTCACGCCGGTGGCGGTGCCGTCGTCCGGCACCTCGCCGTCGACCTTGGCCACCAGGTCGACGACCACGACGTCGCCCTCGGCGGCGGCGCGCTCGACGTCCTTGACCGAGGAGAAGCGCTCGCGCAGCTGCTCCAGCGACTTCTCGATGTCCTCGTCGGCGACGACGATCGGGTCGACGGTCACCTCGATGGAGGAGAAGTCCGGCAGGGTGATCTCCGGGCGGACGTCGACCTCGGCGGTGAACTTGAGGTCACCGCCGTCGGCGAGCTTCTCGACACCCTCGATGTTGGTGATGTCGGGCTGTCCGAGGACCTCGATCTTGCCCTCGTCGACGGCCTGCGTGTAGAAGCGCGGCAGGGCGTCGTTGACGGCCTCCTCCAGCACGGCGCCACGGCCGAAACGCTGGTCGATGACACGGTTCGGGATCTTGCCCTTGCGGAAGCCCGGGACCGAGACCTGCTGGTTGATCTTCTTGTACGCCGCGTCGAGGCTGGGCTTGAGCTCCTCGAAGGGCACCTCGACGGTGAGTCGAACCCGGGTCGGGTTCAGAGTCTCGACGGCGCTCTTCACGGTTAGGTCTCCTAGGGGCTTGCGGTCAGGTTGTCTACGCCCGCTCCCACCGCACGGCCGGAGCCGGTACGGGAGGGTCGGGCGAGACGGGCGATGGGCGGTTGGAGCTGCATCTCCCGTGGGGTGGACGGTGAGCTTGACTCCTCGCCCTCGTGCGGTTGACCTGGGTTGACGCCACAGGGACTACCGCCAGCGCCCCATCCTACCGGTACCACGAAAGGCGGACGCCAGGCGCCACCGTACCCGCCGTCGTACCGTCGTCGTGGAGCGCTCACACAGAACAGGGCCCCGCCCCATTCGGACGAGACCCTGCCGCACTGTCGGGGTGGCCGGATTCGAACCGACGGCCTTCCGCTCCCAAAGCGGACGCGCTACCAAACTGCGCCACACCCCGTGGTGCCGAGAGGAAGCGTACACGCCGGGTCGGGACGGCTCGTGGACTTATTCCGGGCCGGTTCGGGCGGCGATCGGGGAAATGCGGTGTGCGCGAGGGCGGTGGGACCAGGTACGCTGTCCCAGACCTTCCGGGCGGTGGCGCCCGGCGGATCGCGCGGGCGTAGCTCAATGGTAGAGCCCTAGTCTTCCAAACTAGTCACGCGAGTTCGATTCTCGTCGCCCGCTCGCCTCGACGGCCCCGGTGCTCATGCACCGGGGCCGTTCGCGTTCCCGGACGCGGTCAGGCTCGGTCAGGCCCGGTCACAGCCCCAGCCAGGCCGCGCGGGCGGCCGTGCGGTCGAGCAGCCGGTGGACGTCGGCCTGCCGGGTGGCGGGGTCGTCGTTGTAGGCGTCCGGGGAGGCCACCGGGTGGCCGGTGGCGTGCAGCACCTCCATCAGCTGCGCCCGGGCGGTGCGCACCACGGCCGGGGTGCCGTAGCCGTGGGCGAGGACGGCGGCCTGGGCGCCGAGGAGGCAGACCCGGCCGCGCTCGTCCCACATCGCGCCCTGCAGCCATCCGTGGGCCACGAGGTAGCGGGAGGCGAGCCGCAGGTGGTCGGCGGCGGTGACGGGCACCGGGCGGGGCGGGCGGCGCAGGGCCCGGTCGAGCAGGGTGGCCCGGGGCCGGGCGTGGCCGGCCCACCAGGGCTGCGGCACGCTGCCGTACGGGCAGACGTAGGGCGTGGCGAGCGGCGGGGCGTAGGGCGGGGAGTACGGCTGGAGCGCGCGTACGGGGGCGGGCAGCGAGGCCAGGTACGCCTCGATCTCGGCGACCAGGCCGGAGCCGTCCGGGTGGACGAGCGGCGCGGGGCGCGCGGGGGACGCGGGGGACGTGGGGGCGGTGCGGGGCATGTCGGGCTCTCCGGGCGGGCCGTGGTGCGGGTTCCGATCCCCAAACTGGGGCATAACGGAAACTTTCGCGACCGGAGACCGATGGTGACCGTGTGGTTTCCCGGCGGGGGTCCGGGCCGATAGCCTCGGCCCGTTCGAGTGCGGTTCGAACGGGCCTGGACCCGCCGCGCTCCCTAGGTGGAGGAGTCCCGGTGCGTCCCGAGGAGCGGCTGGCCGTCATTCAGCGCTGTGTGGTGCGGGAGATGGCGCGCCTGGGCCAGGAGTTCACGGTGGACGGCGAGGTGGTGCGCGGCCCGGGCACCACGGCGGTGGCGGTGCGCGAGCACCCGGGCGACGACGGCGCCGGGCACGTCGACCTCGGCTTCGTGCTGCACCTGGGGCGGGCGGACGTGCCCGTGGTCTGGGACTGCGCGGCGGGCCTCGGCAAGACCGAGGAGGAGAAGCTCGCCAACGCGGTGAAGATGTGGGCGACCACCACCGCCTCGGTGCTGGTCGAACTCGCGGACGGGCGCGGGGTGCACGCCGACCACACGGACGTCCCCCAACTGCCGGGCTGGCACGCGGTGCAGGGGCCGGCGGCGGTGTTCGGCTTCGGCAACGAGCACCTGGCGACCTGGCTCGCCGAGAACCGGGTGCTGCCGGCGCTGGCGCCCGCGCTGCGGGCGGAGCTGGCCGGGGCGGGGCCGGTGGGGGTCAAGCTCTTCCTGGGCGGGAAGGCGGGCGACGACGTGGCCGAGGTCAGGGTGGGCGGCGAGGTCTCGGAGGCCGCGTCGGCGGCGCTGCGCGCGCTGGACTGGCCGCGCGGTGAACGGCTGTGCTGGGCGCGGCTGTTCGTGCTGCTGACGGCCGATCGGGCAACGCCGGAGGAGCCCGTCGCCCCGGCCGCGGTCGCGCGGCCGTCGATCGTGACGGCCCCGGCGGTACGCCCCCGGGGCCTGTTCGCGCGCTGGCGGGAGGCCAGACGGGCCGGCCGGTAGTCCCCCGTCCCCCTGGGGTCCGGGCGGCCCGGCTCCGGTCAGCCTCCGGTGATGTTGGAGATGCTGTGCGACAGGTTCTGCAGCAGTGACGTGATCGAGCCCGCGACGGTGGTCTCGTGCAGCATGAAGCCGAACAGGGCGGCGACGATGGCGTGCGGGATCTTCATCTGCCCGTTGCGGATGAAGATGATGCACAGGATCGCGAACAGGACCAGCGCGGAGACGGAGAGTGCCACCCGGACTCACTTCCTCGATTTCATAGCGTGGTGCCACCGCCCGGCGACACCTGCGAATGCCGGACCCCGGCCGATCCGACGGTCCCGAGGCGGAATCGCGGACCGTCCGGCACGCCGCCGGTGCGAGAGGCCACGCCCAACCGTCTTCTGCCCTGTCGCACGTGTCACCCCCCATCCCCCGAATCCTGAACAGTCCCGCCCGGACTCAGTGTGGTCGACCGTGCCGATTGCGTAAAGGTCTGACAGTCAGCCCAACGCCGACATCCTGCGATGCGAGACGAGTTTCCGCCGACCGGGACGATAGCCGGTCCGTTCTGACGAATCGTCGGCGGGGCGGGCTGAGCGGCCCCGGAGCGGTGACGGGCGGGGAACGGAAGCCGCTGGTCCGGTCCGCCGACGGGCCGTCCGATTTGGCCGAAGATCAGCTAAGGGTCTTGACAGCTGCCGATGGCACATGCCGCTACTCGCCCGCTCCCCGCCCCGGGCCGAAGGGGCGCGGAGCGGCGCGTCAGTCCCGCCAGAGCAGCAGTACCGCGCGGTCGTCGTTGATGTCCCGGGCGACGGTCTCGATCAGCGCGGCGGCGGCGCCCACGCCGGAGCCGCGGCCGCCGCCGGCGACGAGCCGGTCGGCCTCCCCCATCAGGCGGTCCATGCCCTCGGTGAGGTCCCGGCCGGGGGCCTCGACCATGCCGTCCGTGCAGAGCATCAGCACGTCGCCGCGGCCCAGGCGGCCGCGTACGCCCTCGAACTTGGCGCCGTCGTAGATGCCCAGCAGCGGACCCTCGGCCTCCTTGACCTCCCAGCGGCCCTCGCCGGCCAGGCGCTGCATGCCCGGCAGGTGCCCGGCCGAGAGCAGCTCGTACTCGCCGGTGTCGAGGTCCAGCACCAGGTGGACGGCGGTGGCGAAGCCCTCCTCCCAGGACTGGCGCAGCAGGTAGCCGTTGGCGGCGGGGAGGAAGTCGTGCGCGGGCAGCGAGCCGACCAGGCCGCCGAAGGCGCCGGAGAGCAGCAGGGCCCGGGAGCCCGCGTCCATGCCCTTGCCGGAGACGTCCGCGAGGACGACCTCCAGCAGCCGCTGGCCGGGGCCGGTGCGGGCGGCGACCACGAAGTCCCCGGAGAAGGACTGGCCGCCGGCCGGGCGCAGCGCCATGTCCGCGTGCCAGCCGTCGGGCAGCCGGGGCACCCGGCTCTGCACCCGCAGCCGTTCGCGCAGGTCGAAGAGCATGGTGGAGCCGCCCCACCAGGGCACGCCGACGCGGGCGCGGAACTGGGCGAGCAGCAGGCCCCCGACCCCGGCGGCGCCGACGACCAGGGCCGCGCCGGGGGTGACGCCGTAGACGTACGCCTCGGGGTTGTCGCTGGCCACCCGCTGGCCGGTGTGGATCACGGACTCGGCGGAGAGGCCGAGCGCGGCCAGCGCGTAGAGGACCACCAGGCTGCCGGGGCGCAGCAGCAGGGCGCCGGCCAGGATCGGCAGGACCAGGGTGGTGGGCGGGGCCCAGTCCGGGAGCCAGACGTTGAGCAGGACCATCAGGGGGACGAGCAGGGCGAGCGCGCAGAGCACGGGCCAGTCGGCGGCGCCGCCGCGGAAGTAGTCGACCCCGGCCGTGCGCAGCCTTCGGCGGGCCCGGCGCAGCGTCCTGCGCAACCGGGCCGTCACGGACTCGGACGCCGTGGCGGCGCCGGGCCTCGTCGCAGTCGTCTGGGGCGGTGCGCCCGGCGGTCTGCCAGCCATGGGGTCCGACCCTATCCACGGGGCGGCCCCGCGTCGACGGGCCGGGGGCGGGCATACGGGCGGGGGCCGAGGGTGCTCAGCCGGTTTCGGCCGTTCGCCGTGGTGGCGGGCGCCCCGTCAGGAAGCGTGCGCCGGTTGGCCGTACGGAGCTCGGGGGCCCTGTGCGCGCCCCGCGTGCGGGGGCGTGCGCCGGACGGTTCCTGTGGCCGATCCCACAGGAACGGTTCCGGGAACGGCGACGGCCGGCCGCACGGGGTGCGGCCGGCCGGGGTGGACGGCTGGAGTGACGGCAGGAGGGAAGGCAGGAGGGAAGGCTGGAGCGACGGAGCGATCAGCCCTGCGGGTGGTGGGCCGGGATCGGCGGGAGCTCGCCGGTGGTCTCGTACTCGGTCAGCATCTCGATCCGGCGGGTGTGCCGGGTCTCGCCGCTGTAGGGGGTGTTGAGGAAGACCTCGACGAACTTGGTGGCCTCGTCCTCGGTGTGCATCCGGCCGCCGATGGAGATCACGTTGGCGTTGTTGTGCTGCCGGCCGAGCTCCGCGGTCTGCGTGCTCCAGGCCAGCGCCGCACGGACGCCCTTGACCTTGTTGGCGGCGATCGCCTCGCCGTTGCCCGAGCCGCCGATCACGATGCCCAGCGCCTCCGGGTCGGCGGCGGTGCGCTCGGCGGCGCGCAGGCAGAACGGCGGGTAGTCGTCCTCGGCGTCGTAGATGTGCGGCCCGCAGTCGACCGGCTCGTGGCCGGCCCCCTTGAGCCACTCCACGAGGTGGTTCTTCAGTTCGTATCCGGCATGGTCGGAGCCCAGGTACACGCGCATGGCACGAGTGTGGCATGCGCGTGCGCCCGGGCCCGACAAGGGCCGGTGGTTGCTACCGGCGGTGGTCGCTCACCGGCGGCCGAGGAGCTTCCAGGCCAGCGGGAGGGCGCCGGCGGCGAAGGCCGCCTTGAGGGCGTCGCCGACCAGGTACGGGTAGAGGCCCAGCTCGGCGGCGCGGGCGAGGGAGACGTGCAGCGACACGGCCAGGTAGGGGACGCCGACCGCGTAGATCGCCAGGCTGCCGAGGACCATCGTGACGGCGGTGTTCAGCGGGGTGCGGTCGGCGCCGCGGCGGGCCAGCGCGCCGGTGAGGGCGGCGGCGAGCACGAAGCCGAGCACGTAGCCGAGGGAGGGCATGGCCCAGCCGGAGGCGCCCGCGGCGAACCAGGGCAGGCCCGCCATGCCGGCCAGCAGGTAGAGGGCGAGCGAGGCGACGCCGCGGCGGGCGCCGAGCGCGGTGCCGACCAGCAGGGCCGCGAAGGTCTGGCCGGTGACCGGCACCGGCGAGCCGGGCACGTTGACCGACAGCTGGGCGGCGAGGCCCGTCAGCGCGGCGCCGCCGGCCACCAGGGCCAGGTCGCGGGCCTGGGCGCCGAGGCGGGTGGTGGCGGCGGGCAGCAGGTCGGCGAGGACGGCGCGGTGCGGCGTCGCGGTGGCGGCTGTGGCCATCGGGGCTTCCTCCGTGAGGCGTGAGGTCCGGGTGAACCCAGGTGAGTGAACACCTGTGAACCTACGCGGTGATCCACTCCGCGAACGGCGCGGATTCGGACAAACACGCGACGGCGGGCGTTGTCGGGTCCGGGCCGGAAAGGACGCTCGGCATCCGAACCATCACGGTGCGTCAACATCCGGTCCGCATGATGGGCCCGGGGGCGAGCTCCTTGGCATGGACAGGCGTGTCCCCGGATATTGGACAACTCATGTCGCATTCCGCACAGTCTGGAAGTTCCGCTCCTATGGCCCCCACCACCGCGCCCCCGGCTTCCGGGACCACCGACGCCGACCCGGCCTCCGGTGGCCCGCAGCTCGGTCACGGGCTCAAGCAGCGCCACCTGTCGATGATCGCGCTGGGCGGGGTGATCGGCGCCGGCCTGTTCGTCGGCTCCGGCGCGGGCATCGCGGCCGCCGGCCCCGCGATCATCCTGGCCTTCGCCCTGTCCGGCCTGCTCGTCATGCTGATCATGCGGATGCTCGGCGAGATGTCCGCCGCCCGGCCCGCCTCCGGCTCGTTCTCGGTGCACGCCGAGAAGGAGATCGGCCCCTGGGCGGGGATCACCGCGGGCTGGATGTACTGGGTGATGCTCTGCTGCGGCGTCGCCGCCGAGGCCACCGCCGCCGGGAAGATCGTCAACGGCTGGATACCCGGGGTCTCCTCCTGGGTGTGGGTCGCCCTGTTCATGGCCTTCTTCTGCGCCAGCAACCTCACCGCCGTGAAGAACTTCGGCGAGTTCGAGTTCTGGTTCGCCGCGATCAAGGTCACCGCGATCGTCGCCTTCCTCGTCCTCGGGGGCCTCGGCATCGCCGGGGTCATCGGCCCCGGCTCCCCCGGCACCACCAACCTCACCGGCCAGGGCGGCTTCCTGCCCACCGGCGTCAGCGGACTGATCGTGGGCCTGCTCGCCTCCGTCTTCGCCTACGGGGGCCTGGAGACCGTCACCATCGCCGCCGCCGAGTCCGACGACCCCAAGCGCAACGTCGCCAACGCGGTGCGCACCGCCGTGTGGCGCATCGCGATCTTCTACATCGGCTCGATGGCCCTGGTCGTCACGCTCGTCTCCTGGAAGGACCCGGCCGTCGCCGCCGACGGCCCGTACGTCACCGTGCTGCGCCACCTCGGGGTGCCCGGGGCCGGGGCGATCATGCAGGCCGTGGTGCTGATCGCGCTGCTGTCCGCGATGAACGCCAACATCTACGGCGCCTCCCGCATGGCGTACTCGCTGGTCGACCGCGGCCAGGGCCCGAAGGCGCTGGCCAAGGTCTCCGGCGGGGTGCCGCGCCGGGCGGTGCTGGCCTCCTGCCTGTTCGGCTTCGGCGCCGTGCTGGCCGCCTGGTTCTGGCCCGACACCGTGTTCACCTGGCTGATGAACACCACCGGCGTGGCCATCCTCGTGGTCTGGCTGTTCATCTGCCTGGTCCAGCTGAAGATGCGCCGGCGCCTCGATCGCGAGAGCCCCGAACTGCTCACCGTGAGGATGTGGGGCTACCCGTACCTCACCTGGGTCGCGATGGCCGCCGTCGTCGGCATCCTCGCGCTGATGACCACCACCGAGAGCAACCGGGAGCAGCTGTACGCGGCCGCCGTGCTGGTCGCCCTGCTCATCACCGCCGGCGTCCTCAAGCAGCGCCGCGACGCGGCCGGCTGATCCTGCCGGTACGTACGCGAGGGCCCCCGGAAGCACCGGCTTCCGGGGGCCCTCCGGCATGTCCGGGCGAGCGGCCCGGTGCGCGGGCTGTGCAATGGTACCGGCGCGGGGGCTCGTGAAAGGATGCCCCTGCGCGCACGGACCACACGACGACCCGGCGCGCGGGACCGCACCACCCACCCCCCGCACCACCGTGCGAGCCGGACAAAGGAGTACCGCCGTGCCGGGCAAGAACCTGAGCCGTGAGGAAGCCCAGCAGCGGGCTGGCATCCTGGCCGTGGACGGCTACGAGGTCCGCCTCGACGTGACCTCCGCCCCCGATCCGGCGGCCGCCGCCTTCCGCTCCACCACCACCGTCACGTTCCGCTGCTCCCGGCCCGGCGCGAGCACCTTCCTGGACCTGCTCGCCCCCGCCGTCCGCTCCGTCACCCTCAACGGCCGCGCCCTCGACGCCGCCACCGCCTACGACGGCGCCCGGGTGCACGTGGACGGCCTCGCCGCCGAGAACGTCCTCACCGTCGAGGCCGACTGCGCCTACAGCCGCACCGGCGAGGGCCTGCACCGCTTCGTCGACCCGGCCGACGGCGAGACCTACCTCTACACCCACTACGAGCCGGCCGACGCCCGCCGGGTGTTCGCGACCTTCGAACAGCCCGACCTCAAGGCCCCGTTCACCTTCACCGTGACCGCCCCGGCCGCGTGGGACGTGTGGTCCAACGCCGTCCACGGGAACGTCACCACCGAGGACGGCGCCCGCACCTGGGAGTTCGCGCCCACCCGGCCGATCTCCACCTACCTCACCGCCGTCGTCGCAGGCCCGTACCACGTCGAACGCGACCACTACAGCCGCGAGTTCGCCGACGGCACCGTGCTGGACATCCCGCTGTCCGCGATGTGCCGCAAGTCCCTCGCCCCGCACTTCGACGCCGACGAGATCCTCGGCGTCACCAAGCTCGGACTCGACTTCTTCCACGAGCGGTTCGACTACCCGTACCCCTTCGGCAAGTACGACCAGGCGTTCGTGCCCGAGTACAACATCGGCGCGATGGAGAACCCCGGCTGCGTCACCTTCAAGGAGGACTTCGTCTTCCGCTCCAAGGTCACCGACGCCGCCTACGAGAACCGCGCCAACGTCATCCTCCACGAGATGGCGCACATGTGGTTCGGCGACCTCGTCACCCCCCGCTGGTGGGACGACCTGTGGCTCAAGGAGTCCTTCGCCGACTTCATGGGCTCCTACGCCCTGATCGGCGCCAACACCCGCTACTCCTCCGCCTGGGTCACCTTCGCCAACCAGCGCAAGGCGTGGGCCTACCGCCAGGACCAGCTCCCCACCACCCACCCGATCACGGCCGACATCCGCGACCTCGAGGACGCCAAGCTCAACTTCGACGGCATCACCTACGCCAAGGGCGCCGCCGTCCTCAAGCAGCTGGTGGCGTACGCCGGTTCGGACGCCTTCTTCGAGGGCTCCCGCCGCTACTTCCAGCGCCACGCCTTCGGCAACACCGAACTGGCAGACCTGCTCGGCGTGCTGGAGGAGACCAGCGGCCGCGACCTCAAGTCCTGGGCCGCCGCCTGGCTGCAGACCGCCGGCGTCAACGCGCTCACCCCGCAGGTCACCACGGACGCCGAGGGCCGGATCACCGAGCTGGCCGTCCTCCAGGACGGCGAGGTGTTCCGTCCGCACCGCATCGCCATCGGCCTCTACGACCGCGACGCCGACGGCGCCCTGGTGCGCGCCGAGCGCCTGGAGGTCGACGTCACCGGCGCCCGCACCGTCGTCCCCGAGGCCGCCGGCCGCACCCGCCCCGCGCTCGTCCTGCTCAACGACGAGGACCTGACGTACTGCAAGGTCCGCTTCGACGAGGAGTCCCTGGAGGCGCTGCGCACGGGCCTCGGCGACATCGGCGACGACCTCGCCCGGGCGCTCGCCTGGTCCGCCGTCTGGAACCTCACCCGCGACGCCCTGATGCCGGCCCGCGACTACGTCGCGCTGGTGCTGCGCTTCGCCGGCCAGGAGGGCAACATCGGCGTGCTGCAGTCCCTGCACGCCCAGGCCAAGACCGCCGTCGACCTGTACGCCGACCCGGCCTGGCGCGGCGAGGGCGCCCGCCTCCTCGCCGACGGCGCCCTGCGCGAGCTGCGCGCCGCCGTCCCCGGCAGCGACCACCAGCTGGCCTGGGCCCGCTTCCTCGCCCAGACCGCCGGCGGCGCCGAGCACCTCGGCCTGGTGCGTGGCCTGCTGACCGGCAGCGCCCGCATCGACGGGCTGGACGTCGACCAGGAGCTGCGCTGGGCCCTGTGGCTGGCCCTGGCCGCCGCCGGGCAGGCGAGCGACGAGGAGCTGGCCGCCGAGCTCGCCGCCGACAACACCGCCGGCGGCAAGCGCCAGTACACCGTGTGCCTGGCCGCCCGGCCCACCCCGGAGGCCAAGGCCGCCGCCTGGTCCGCCGTGGTGGACTCCGACGAGCTGCCCAACGCCCTCGTCGAGGCCAACATCGCGGGCTTCGCGCTGCCCTCCCACCGGGACCTCACCGCGCTCTACGCGGCGCCGTACTTCAAGCTGCTGGAGCGCATCTGGTCCGAGCGGACCATCGAGATCGCGATGCGCTTCGTCGGCGGGTTCTTCCCGATCGCCCAGACCGACGAGCCGACCCTCGCCGAGGCCGACGCCTGGCTGGACGGGCACCCGCAGGCGGCTCCGGCGCTGCGCCGCCTGGTGCTGGAGCGCCGGGACGACCTGGCCCGGGCGCTGCGGGCGCAGGCCTGCGACCGGAGCTGACCGGCTGACGCACCGACTCACGGAGGGGCCCGCCGTACACGCGTACGGCGGGCCCCTCCGGCTCTTCCTGTGCGGCGCGGGTCAGTCGCGGCGCAGGCCCCGGTCGAGGGCCGCGATCGCGCTGCCGCGATCGTCGTCGCCGTCCAGCGACCAGACCATCACGCCGCCGAGGTCGTTCCAGCGCACGTAGCGGGCCTTCTGGGTGAGGACGTCGGCGGTGTCGTAGCTGTAGAAGGTGCTGCCGTCGTACTTCCAGGACGCGCCGTGCTCGCGGTCGTAGTAGACCTTGCCGGGCAGGGCGTCGGCCTCCCGGTAGGAGACGTCGGGGGCGGAGGCGGTGGCCTTCTGGTAGAGGCCGCCGCGCTGGCCGGGGGCGACGCCCGTCCAGCCGTGGCCGTACAGCGGGGCGCCGAGGACGAGCTGCTCGCCGGGCAGGCCGCGCTCCTGGTAGTGCTCGGCGGCCTTGTCGGCAGAGCGCTGGCGCGGCTCCGGGTCGGTGGGGTCGGAGTAGAGGTTGGCCTGGTGGTTGGCCGGGCCCTTGCCCTCCCAGGGGCCGTGCAGGTCGTAGGTCATGAGGTTGAGCCAGTCCACGGACTCGCTCAGTTCGGGCAGTTCGAGCCGGTCGGCGACGGTCTCGTTGGCGGCGACGGCGGCGGTGAGCAGGTAGTGCTTGCCGTGCTTGCCGCTGCCGTTGCCGTTCAGTGCGTCGAGCTGGCGGCGGAACTCCCGCATCAGGAGGGTGTAGTTGCGGCCGTCCTCGGGGCGCACCACGTTGCCCGCGTCCCCACCGCCGCCCGGGTACTCCCAGTCGATGTCGATGCCGTCGAAGACGCCCGCGCCGGCTCCGGCGCCGCCCTCCGGGGAGCCGGGCAGGACGGGCAGGTTGCCCTTGATGTAGAGGTCGAGGCAGGAGGAGACGAACTTCTGCCGGGACGCCTCGGTGGCGGCCGCGTCGGAGAAGTACTTGGACCAGCTCCAGCCGCCGAGCGAGATGACGGCGCGCAGCTGCGGGTTCTTCGCCTTGAGCTTGCGCAGCTGGTTGAAGTGGCCCTTGAGCTTCTGGCCGGGGGCGTCGGCGACACCGTCCACCGAGGCGGCGGCGGAGAAGGGGCGCTGGTAGTCGTCGAGGGCGTCGCCCTGGCCGGAGTCGTTGGACTCGAAGCAGGTGCCGTCCGCGGAGACGTTGCCGAAGGCGTAGTTGATGACGGTCAGCTTGGAAGCCTGCCCGGACTCCTGGACGCGCTTGGCGGAGCTGTCGGCGCCCCACTGGGTGAAGTAGCCGACCCGCTGGCCCTTCAGCTTCGGGCCGTGGCCGTGGCCGCCGTCCGCGGCGTTCGCGGTGGCGGGGGCGGCGAGCAGCGCGGCGACGGTGGCGGCGGCGAGCAGGGCTGAGGCGCGATTGGGCATACCGGACCCGTTCTCTGAGGCGGCGTCGAATAATGGTCTGGACCAGATTGCACAGAGGTTTAGTCCATCCGCCGTTCATCGCACAAGGGGGTGGGCGCGGTCGGCGCAGCATGCAAAAGGGGGCCGGGCCCGCGAAGTCGCGGGTCCGGCCCCCTTTTCAGGAGCTACTGAACTTCTCAGCCGATGTGCTCGATCAGCCGATGTGCTCGATCAGCCGATCAGCGAGCGCAGCACGTACTGCAGGATGCCGCCGTTGCGGTAGTAGTCCGCCTCACCGGGGGTGTCGATGCGCACGACCGCGTCGAACTCCTTGCTGGTCCCGTCCGCGCCGACGGCCTTGACCTTGACGGTCTTCGGGGTGCGGCCCTCGTTGAGCTCGGTCACGCCGGTGAAGGAGAAGGTCTCCTCGCCGGTCAGACCCAGGGACTCGGCGTTCTCGCCCTCGGGGAACTGCAGCGGCAGGACGCCCATGCCGATCAGGTTCGAGCGGTGGATGCGCTCGTACGACTCGGCGATGACGGCCTTGACGCCCAGGAGCGCGGTGCCCTTGGCGGCCCAGTCGCGGGACGAGCCGGAGCCGTACTCCTTGCCGGCCAGGACGACCAGCGGGATGCCGGCGGCCTGGTAGTTCTGCGAGGCGTCGTAGATGAACGACACCGGCGCGTCGGCCTGGGTGAAGTCGCGGGTGTAGCCGCCCTCGGTGCCCGGCGCGATCTGGTTGCGCAGGCGGATGTTGGCGAAGGTGCCGCGGATCATGACCTCGTGGTTGCCGCGGCGCGAGCCGTAGCTGTTGAAGTCGCGCTTCTCCACGCCGTTGGCGGTCAGGTACTGCGCCGCCGGGGTGCCGGGCTTGATGTTGCCAGCCGGGGAGATGTGGTCGGTGGTGACCGAGTCGCCCAGCTTGGCCAGGACGCGGGCGCCGGCGATGTCGGTCACCGGGCTCGGGGTCTTGGCCATGCCCTCGAAGTACGGGGGCTTGCGGACGTAGGTGGACTCGGAGTCCCACTCGAAGGTGTTGCCGGTCGGGACCGGGAGCGACTGCCAGCGGTGGTCGCCGGCGAAGACGTCCTGGTAGCCCTTGTCGAACATCGCCTCGTCGATGGAGCCGGCCACGGTGTCCGCGACCTCCTGCTCCGACGGCCAGATGTCGGCGAGGAAGACGTCGTTGCCGTCGGCGTCCTGGCCCAGGGCGTCGCGGGTGATGTCGATGTTCATGTTGCCGGCGAGGGCGTAGGCGACCACCAGCGGCGGGGAGGCCAGGTAGTTCATCTTGACGTCGGGGTTGATCCGGCCCTCGAAGTTGCGGTTGCCGGAGAGCACCGAGACGACGGCCAGGTCGGCCTCGTTGACGGCGGCCGAGACCTCCTCGGGCAGCGGGCCCGAGTTGCCGATGCAGGTGACGCAGCCGTAGCCAACCAGGTTGAAGCCCAGCTTCTCCATGTACGGGAGCAGGCCGGCCTTCTCGTAGTAGTCCATGACGACCTTGGAGCCGGGCGCCAGGGTGGTCTTGACCCAGGGCTTGACGTGCAGGCCCTTCTCCACGGCCTTCTTCGCCAGCAGGGCGGCGCCCAGCATGACGGAGGGGTTGGAGGTGTTGGTGCAGGAGGTGATCGAGGCGATCACGACCGCGCCGTTGTCGATCTCGTAGGTCGAGCCGTCGGCGGCGGTCACGGTGGTCGGCTTCGACGCCTCGGCCGAGTAGGCCGGCAGCGCCTCGGCGAACCTGGTGGCGGCCTCGGCCAGGACCACGCGGTCCTGCGGGCGCTTCGGGCCGGAGATCGACGGGACGACGGTGGAGACGTCCAGCTCGAGGTACTCGGAGTAGACCGGCTCGACCGACGGGTCGTGCCAGAGGCCCTGCTCCTTGGCGTACGCCTCGACCAGGGCGAGCTGCTGCTCGTCGCGGCCGGTGAGCTTCAGGTAGTTGATGGTCTCGGCGTCGATCGGGAAGATCGCGCAGGTCGAGCCGAACTCCGGCGACATGTTGCCGATGGTGGCGCGGTTGGCCAGCGGGATCGCGGTGACGCCCTCGCCGTAGAACTCGACGAACTTGCCGACCACACCGTGCTTGCGCAGCATCTCGGTGATGGTGAGGACCAGGTCGGTGGCGGTGGTGCCGGCCGGCAGCTGGCCGTTGAGCTTGAAGCCGACCACGCGCGGGATCAGCATGGAGACCGGCTGGCCGAGCATCGCGGCCTCGGCCTCGATGCCGCCGACGCCCCAGCCCAGCACGCCCAGGCCGTTGACCATGGTGGTGTGCGAGTCGGTGCCGACGCAGGTGTCCGGGTACGCCTGGCCGCCGCGGACCATGACGGTGCGGGCCAGGTGCTCGATGTTGACCTGGTGGACGATACCGGTGCCCGGGGGGACGACCTTGAACTCGTCGAAGGCGGTCTGGCCCCAGCGCAGGAACTGGTAGCGCTCCTTGTTGCGGCCGTACTCGATCTCGACGTTCTGGACGAAGGCGTCCGGGGTGCCGAACTTGTCCGCGATGACGGAGTGGTCGATGACCAGCTCGGCCGGGGCCAGCGGGTTGATCTTGGCCGGGTCGCCGCCCAGCTCCTTGACGGCCTCGCGCATGGTGGCGAGGTCCACCACGCAGGGCACGCCGGTGAAGTCCTGCATGATCACGCGGGCCGGCGTGAACTGGATCTCCTGGCTCGGCTGGGCCGTGGCGTCCCAGTTGCCGAGGGCGCGGATGTGGTCGGCGGTGATGTTCGCGCCGTCCTCCGTGCGGAGGAGGTTCTCCAGCAGCACCTTGAGGCTGTAGGGCAGCCGCTCGGAACCCTCGACGGCGGAGAGCTTGAAGATCTCGTACGACTCGTCGCCCACCTGCAGCGAGCTGCGGGCGTCGAAGCTGTTCGCGGACACGACTGACTCCTTCATGGGTGCTTCGTGCGGTATCCGGCCGTCACACGGTGGTAAGGTCAGCCTTACTTAGGCTTGCCTCACCCGCATCGCCGGCGAGCGCCTCTCGGCAAGTATCTTGATGTCGAGATATATCCTACGGGCCAGGTATCTCGATGTCGAGATAAACCATAGTGCATGGCGCCTCCTCCACCATCGCAGCCCCACCCCTTCCGGGCGACGCCGGGTGAGGCCGGGGACGACGCCGGGCGGGGGCGGGGTGAGGGCGGATGAGGGCGGGGCGAGGCCGGGGCGAGGGCGGCGGCGGTGTCCTCGGCCGCCCCCGGGGCGTTAGGCAGGGGGACGATCGACCCGCCGCCCGTGGAAGGCCCGTCCGATGACCGCTCCGTTCGCCGCCGCCCTGCTGCCGCTGGCGCTGCTCGCGCCCGCCGCCTCCCCCGTCTCCGTCGTCGAGGCGGACTTCGACCCGGCGACCGCCTTCGTCCCGCCCGCCGCGATCAGCTACGCGCAGGACCTGGTCCCGTACGGCTCGCACGCCCGGATCGTCACCGACCGCTCCGCGCCCGGGCGTACCAGGCTCACCCTGACGGTGCGCGGGCTGGCCGCCGACCACACCTTCCCGGTGCACCTGCACACCGGCACCTGCGGGGCCGAGCCGGCCTCCTCCGGGCCGCACTACCAGGACGCCGTCGATCCGGTGCAGCCCTCCACCGACCCGGCCTACGCCAACGAGCGCAACGAACTGCGGCTGGTGCTGCGCACCGACGCGACCGGGGAGGGCGCGGCCTCGGCGACGGTGGCCTGGCAGCCACGGCCGGGCGAGGCGCGCTCGCTGGTGCTGCACGCGGGCACCCCGGCCGGCCGCCACGCGGCGGGCGACCGGGTGGCCTGCGTGAAGCTGTAGCCGCTGCTCCGCCGCTGCGCCCTCAGGAGCCCAGCGTGGCGACCAGGACGGCCTTGATGGTGTGCAGGCGGTTCTCGGCCTGGTCGAAGACGATGGAGTGCGCCGACTCGAACAGCTCGTCGGTGCACTCCAGCTCGGTCATGCCCGTGGCCTCGTACATCTGCCGGCCCAGCGCCGTGCCGAGGTCGTGGAAGGCCGGCAGGCAGTGCAGGAACTTGGCGTCCGGATTGCCGGTGGCGCGGACGGTGTCCATCGACACCTGGTACGGCTTGAGCAGCTCGATGCGCTCGGCCCAGACCTCCTTGGGCTCGCCCATCGAGACCCAGACGTCGGTGTAGAGGAAGTCGGCGCCCGCCACGCCCGCCGCCACGTCCTCGGTGAGGGTGATCCGGGCGCCGCTGCTCTCGGCCAGAGCTTGGGCGGCCTTCTGCACGTCCTCGGCCGGCCAGAGGGCGCGCGGGGCGACGATCCGGATGTCCATGCCCAGCAGTGCGCCGGTGACCAGCAGCGAGTTGCCCATGTTGGAGCGGGCGTCGCCGAGATAGGCGAGGGCGACCTCCGCCAGCGGCTTGGCGGTGTGCTCGGTGACGGTCAGCACGTCGGCCAGCATCTGGGTGGGGTGCCACTCGTCGGTCAGCCCGTTCCAGACGGGGACGCCCGCGTACGCGGCCAGCTCCTCGACCACCTCCTGGCCGTGGCCCCGGTACTCGATGCCGTCGAACATCCGGCCCAGCACCCGGGCGGTGTCCTTGACGGACTCCTTGTGGCCCATCTGCGAACCGGACGGGTCCAGGTAGGTGGTGGTGGCGCCCTGGTCGTGGGCGGCGACCTCGAAGGCGCAGCGGGTGCGGGTGGAGGTCTTCTCGAAGATCAGCGCGATGTTCTTCCCGCGCAGCCGGGGCTGCTCGGTGCCGGCGTACTTGGCCGCCTTGAGCGAGGCGGCCAGGTCCACCAGGAAGCGGAACTCCTGGGGCGTGAAGTCGAGCTCCTTGAGGAAGTGCCTGTTCCGGAGGTTGAAGGCCATGCCGGGCTCCTGGGTTGACGGGGCGGACCGAACGAAGCGGCAAGTGTATACGAGAGTTCGAATTTATATGCAGGATGGGCGGTGAATGAGGGGAAGCCCCTGGTGGAACTCCCCCTCGTCCGGCTCGCGTGGTCGATGGGTCACAGCCGCGGGTCGACCGGCTCCGACTCCAGTGCCAGCACCGCGAACACCGGCTCGTGCACCCGCCACAGCGGCTCCCCCGCCGCCAGCCGGTCCAGCGCCTCCAGGCCCAGCGCGTACTCGCGGAGCGC
The DNA here is from genome assembly GCF_044455705.1 of Kitasatospora sp. NPDC051170. Classification (NCBI taxonomy): domain Bacteria; kingdom Bacillati; phylum Actinomycetota; class Actinomycetes; order Kitasatosporales; family Streptomycetaceae; genus Kitasatospora; species Kitasatospora sp. NPDC051170. The sequence continues at coordinate 130,904 of NZ_JBITFA010000019.1, forward strand.
CAGCGAGCGCTTGTGGCCGAGCCCGCGCTCGCGCAGCCGGTCCAGGTGCCCGGTGTAGTCCGGGCCGTAGATGATCCGCAGGTACTCGCGCCCGCGCACCTTCACACCCGGCTGGACCAGCCCGCCGGGGCGGCCCTCGCCGCGCCGCGTGCGCACCAGCGAGGCCAGCGGCTTGACCACCATGCCCTCGCCGCCCGCGCCGGTCAGCTCCTCCCACCAGGCGATGCCGGCGGCCACCGACGCCTCGTCCCCGGTGTCGACCAGCAGCCGGCCGGTGCGGTGGAGCAGCTTCCCGCCGTCGGCCTCCACCATGCGGTCGATCCAGGCGAGGTGCTCGTCGTGCGGGCGCACGGCGAGGTTGGCGCCCTCGGCGGCGAGCACCTGGAACGGCGCCAGCCGGATGCCCGACAGGCCCTCGGTCGGCCAGCAGTAGCGCCGGTACGCCTCGGTGAACGCCTGCGCGTCAGCGGCGCGCCGGCGCTGGCGGCCGGTCAGCTCCTCGACGTCCAGGCCGCGCCCGGCCGCCCGCTCCAGGGCTTCCAGCGCCGTGGGCAGGGCGGCGCCGGCGGCCGCGCCGACCGCCGCGTACTGGCGGCGCAGCAGCTCCACCGCCTTGAGCGACCAGGGCATCAGCTCGGCGTCCAGCAACAGCCAGTCCGTGCCCAGCTCCTCGAACAGGCCCGCCCGCTCGGCCGCCTCACGGACGCGTCCCAGGACGGCCGCGCTCAGGCCGTCGTCCGCGAGGAAGGCCCGGCCGGTGCGCGTCCAGATCGCACCCGGCCCGGCGGTGCCGAAGCGCCGCTCCAGCGCCGCGTCCTCCCGGGAGACGAGCAGCACCGCGCGCGAGCCCATGTGCTTCTCCTCGCAGACCACGTGGCGCACGCCGTCCGCGCGGTAGCCGGCGAACGCCTCCTCCGGGTGCTCCAGGTACCCCTCGCGGCGGGAGGTGGCGCTCGGCGCCATCGTCGCCGGGAGGTAGGCGAGCAGCCTCGGGTCCAGCGCGAAACGGCTCATCACCTCCAGCGCCGCCGCCGCGTTCTCCTCGCGGACGGCGACCCGGCCGTGCAGGGCCGTCTCCACGACCCGGCGGCCTGCCACGTCGGCGAGGTCCAGCGGACGGCCCTCGCGGGCGCCCGGCGCGTCCGTGACCAGCGGGCGCACCGGGGCGTACCACTCCCGCTCGGCCTCGACGCTCACCAGCTCGCGCTCCGGGTAGCGCAGCGCCGTCAGGCTGCCGCCGAAGACGCAGCCGGTGTCCAGGCAGATGGTGTTGTTGATCCAGCTCGCGGTCGGCACCGGGGTGTGGCCGTAGACGACCATCGCGCGGCCCCGGTACTCCTCCGCCCACGGGTAGCGCACCGGCAGGCCGTACTCGTCGGTCTCGCCGGTGGTCTCCCCGTACAGGGCGTGCGAGCGCACCCGGCCGGAGGTGCGGCCGTGGTACCGCTCCGGCAGGCCCGCGTGGCAGACCACCAGGGCGCCGCCGTCCAGCAGGTAGTGGCTGACCAGGTCGCGCATGAAGGTGCGGACCCGGGCCTTGAACTCCTCGCTCTCGCCCGCCAGCTGGTCCAGGGACTCTTGGAGGCCGTGCGAGACGGTGACCTTCTTGCCGTCCATCGCGCGGCCGAGCTTGTTCTCGTGGTTGCCGGGCACGCAGAGCGCGTGGCCGGCCGCGACCATGCCCATCACCAGGCGCAGCACGCCCGGGGTGTCCGGGCCGCGGTCGACCAGGTCACCGACGAAGACGGCGGTGCGGCCCTCAGGGTGCGCGGCGTCGACCGGGCGGCCCTCGGCGTCCCGGGTGAGCACGTAGCCGAGGCGGGTGAGCAGGGTCTCCAGCTCGGAGCGGCAGCCGTGGATGTCGCCGACGATGTCGAAGGGGCCGGAGAGGTGGCGCAGGTCGTTGTAGCGCTTCTCGATCTCGATCCCGGCCGCCGCGACCTCGGCCTCGCCGCGCAGGATGTGCACCTTGCGGAAACCCTCGCGCTCCAGGCCCCGCAGGGACCTGCGCAGCTCGCGGTTCTGGCGGGGGATCACGTGGGCGGGCAGCTGGCGGTCCGGGCGGGAGCGGTTGCGCTCGGCGCACACGCCCGGCGGGACGTCCAGGACGATCGCGATGGGCAGCACGTCGTGCTCGCGGGCGATCGCGACCAGCTGCCGGCGGGCCTCCGGCTGGACGTTGGTGGCGTCCACGACGGTGAGGCGGCCGGCGGCCAGGCGCTTGCCGACGATGTAGTGCAGGACATCGAACGCCTCGGCGGAGGCCGACTGGTCGTTCTCGTCGTCGGCGACCAGGCCTCGGCAGAAGTCCGAGGAGACGACCTGGGTGGGGAGGAAGTGGCGGCGGGCGAAGGTGGACTTGCCGGAGCCGCTGGTGCCGATCAGGAGGACGAGGGAGACGTCGGTGACGGGGAGGAGGCGGCTCGGGGCCCGGTTCTCCGTGGTGGTGTCGTCGGTGTCGTCGGTGTCGGTCATCGGGGGTCGCCTCCTTCGGGCGGGGTGGCGTGGGTTTCGGGCGTGGTGGTGTGGGTTTCGGGCGTGGTGACTGCCGTGATTGCGGCGCTTTCGGCGGTGTCGGTGCGGAACAGGGCGAGCTGGGTCGGGGCACCGACCTCCTCGTCCAGCGGGCCGACCGGGCGCAGCTCCACGGTGTAGCCGTACGCGGCGGCGACCTTCTCCGCCCAGGCACCGAACTCGGCGCGGGACCACTCGAAGCGGTGGTCGGCATGCCGGACGGAACCCGCTGGCAGGGTCTCCCAGCGGACGTTGTACTCGGCGTTGGGCGTCGTCACGACGACCGCCCTCGGCCGGGCCGCGCCGAACACCGCGTACTCCAGGGCGGGCAGGCGCGGCACGTCCAGATGCTCGATCACCTCGCAGAGCACCGCCGCGTCGTAGCCCTTGAGCCGGGCGTCGGTGTACGTCAGCGCGCCCTGCGCCAGCGACACCCGGGCCGCCTTGCGCTCGGGCATGCGGTCCAGGCGCAGCTTGCGGGCGGCCGCCTGGAGGGCGCGCACGGAGACGTCCACGCCGAGGATCTCCGTGAAGCGGGCATCCTTGAGCAGGGCGCCGATCAGCTCGCCCTGGCCGCAGCCGAGGTCGGCGACGCGGGCGGCGCCGGTCTCGTGCAGGGCGGCGAGGATCGCGGTGCGGCGCTGCTCGGCGAGGGAGGGGGGCTTGGGGGCCTGCTCCTCCTGGGCCTGGTCCTGGGCTTCCTCCGGCCGGTCGTCGACCGCGTTGTCGATCTCCTCGACCTCGCGGTCGTCCGCCTCCGCCAGGCGGGCCAGCTCCAGACGCTCCATGGCGAGCCTGGTCAGCGACCAGCGCCGGGACAGGTAGCGGCGGGTGATCAGGGCGCGCTCCGGGTGACCGGCCAGCCAGCCCTCGCCGGCGGCGAGCAGCTTGTCGACCTCGTCCGGGGCGACCCAGTAGTGCTTGGCGCCGTCCAGCACCGGCAGCAGCACGTAGAGCTGGTGGAGGGCGTCCGCCAGCCGTATCGCGTCGGAGGCCAGCTCCAGGCGGACGTAGCGGGACTCGCCCCACTCCGGGAAGCGCTCGTCCAGCGGGATCGCCGTGGCCTCGACCCGCCAGCCCAGCGGCTCGAACAGCCGGGCCACCATGGCCACCCCGCCGCCCTCGCCCGCGCCGTTGGCCGGCACGGCGGGCAGCGAGATGCGCAACGGCCGTACCCGGCCGGGCAGTTCGGGGCGCAGCTCGCAGGAGCCCTTCATCGCCGAGCGGAACACCGTGCGCAGCGCCACCGCGAGCAGCGAAGAGGCCGCGTACGGGCGGTCGTTGACGTACTGGGCGAGCGCGAAGTCCGGCGAGCCGCCGCGACCCTTGCCACGGCCCTTGCGGACGAGCGCGATCGGGTCGACCTCCAGCAGCAGCGCCGCCGTGCACAGCTCGTCCCCCGCCTCGGGGTAGAAGACGTGTGCCTCGCCGTGCGACGTCGCGAACCGCTGGACCTTGCCCGGGTGCTTGTGCAGCAGGAATCCGAGATCGGTCGCCGGGCTCTCGGTGCTGCCGGTGGTGGAGATCGACATGAACACCCGAGCGAGTATTGCCGACGAGTGGGCGGCCGGGCACCGGGTTTTCCGGCGGCGGTGCGCCATGACCTGCGAGTCTGTCGGCGGCGGCGCGGGCGGGGTGTTGGTCGGGGCGCGGTCGGGGCGCGGTCGGGGCGCGGTCGGGGTCCGGTCGGGGCGCGGTCGGGGCGCGGGAGCGTCCGGCCGGCGGGCGTGGTCGGCAGCGCGCCCCCGCATTGGTTACCGTGCTCGGTGTGACTGCTGAAACCACCTCCTCCTCTTCCCTCCCGAGCGGGGCCGTGGCCGTGGGCCTGGCCACCATCGCCGCCGACGGCACCGTCCTCGACACCTGGTACCCCGCGCCCGCGCTGGCCGCCGAGCCCGGCCCGGCCGGCACCGTGCGGCTGACCGCCGAGCAGGCCGAGGCCGAGCTCGGCGTCGGCGCCGCCGACGCCCTGCGCGCCGACGCCCGCCGGGGCGTCGAGGTGGTCGCCGTACGCACCACCATCGCCTCACTCGACGAGAAGCCGCTCGACACCCACGACGTCTACCTGCGGCTGCACCTGCTCAGCCACCGGCTGGTCCAGCCGCACGGGCAGAACCTGGACGGCATCTTCGGGCTGCTCGCCAACGTCGCGTGGACCAGCATCGGCCCGGTGCCGGTGGACCAGGTCGAGCGGGCCCGCCTCGCGGTGCGCGCCCAGGGCGGCCAGCTGGCCGTCTACGGGATCGACAAGTTCCCGCGCATGACCGACTACGTCGCCCCGTCTGGGGTGCGCATCGCCCACGCCGACCGCGTCCGCCTCGGCGCCCACCTCGCCGCCGGCACCACCGTGATGCACGAGGGCTTCGTCAACTTCAACGCCGGCACGCTGGGCACCTCGATGGTCGAGGGCCGCATCAGCGCGGGCGTCGTCGTCGGCGACCACAGCGACATCGGCGGCGGCTCTTCGATCATGGGCACCCTCTCCGGCGGCGGCAAGCAGGTCGTCTCGGTCGGCGAGCGCTGCCTGCTCGGCGCCAACGCCGGCATCGGCATCTCGCTCGGCAACGACTGCGTCGTCGAGGCCGGCCTCTACGTCACCGCCGGCACCCGGGTCACCACCCCGGACGGCACCGTGGCCAAGGCCGTCGAGCTGTCCGGCCAGGACAACCTGCTGTTCCGCCGCAACTCGCAGAGCGGCGCGGTCGAGGTCATCGCCCGCTCCGGCTCCTGGGGCGGCCTGAACGCGGACCTGCACGCGCACAACTGACGTTGTCCGTCCGGAAGGGTCCGGCCGCCGCCTCCCGCGGCGGCCGGACCCTTCTCGTTCTCCTACTCCCTCCACTCCCCCTACTCCCCCTACTCCCTCTACTTCACCCGACCGAGCGACGGCCGAAGCCGTCCTCCTACTCCCCGGCGGGGGAGAGCCCGGCGGCGAGGCGGCGCAGGTCCGGCCCGTACTCGGGGTCGGCGAGGGCGGCCGCGAACTGGGCGCGCAGGTACGCGGCCGGGTTGCCGGTGTCGTACCAGGTGCCGTCGATGACCTGGCCGTAGACGGCGCGCCGGGTCGCGTAGACGTTGATGGCGTCGGTCAGGTACACCTCGTCCTCCGGCTTCTCGTGCCAGCGGCGGGTCAGCTCGCGGATCTCGTCGACGATGCCCGGGGTGATCACATAACCGCCGATGGCCGCGTACTCGGAGGGCGCGTCGACCGGCTTCGGCTTCTCCACCAGGCCGCTGATGCGCAGCGAACCGCCCCCGAGGTCCTCCTTCACCACCGGCACGCCGTAGCGGTACGAGTCCTCGGGCGCCATCGGCATCAGCGCCAGCACCGGCGCGTTGGTCTGCTCGTACGCGCGGATCAGCTGCTGCGCCCGGGGCACCTCGGCCACGAACACGTCGTCCGGCCACAGCACCAGGAACGGCTCCTCCCCGAAGTGCCGCGCCGCGTTCAGCACCGGCGTGCCGTTGCCGTACGGGCCCTGCTGGTACAGGTAGCTGATGTGCCCCTTGCGGGACAGCTCCCCGATCTCCTCCACCGAATCCGCGAACGCCGTCTTACCGTCCCGGCGCAACTGGTCCACCAGCACCGGGTTGGGCCGGAAGTGCTCCTGGATCAGGCTCTTGTCACCCGACACGACGATCGTGATGTCGGTGACCCCGGAATCCACCAACTCCCGCACGGTGTGCTCGATCACCGGCTTGTCCCCGACCGGCAGCATCTCCTTCGGCGTCGCCTTGGTCAGGGGCAGCAACCGGGAACCCAGCCCGGCCGCCGGGATGACGGCACGGCGGATCGTCTTGGGAGCCATATGACCCTCTTTCGCGCTCTCACTTCGCTGACACTCACTCAGCCACCGACGCTACCAACGCAACCCCCAAGATCATCCACCCCCAAGCGTCCCCCAGTTGAACACCACCGCACCGCCGGCCCAACACCCCACTCACCCGCTTGACCAGCCCGCCCTGGGCCCAACTTTGGCCCCTTGCCCGCACTCCTCTATCCCCAAGGGGCCAATATTTGCCCCACGCGCGCTGCGCACCACGACCGGGAAGGCAAAGAGCACGCCTCCCAGGGCCCCTCACCGCAGTTGGCGAATTCCAGGGGCCAATTTGCGCCCTTCGCCCACTCCTTCAAACACTTCCCCCGCCCGCCCCCCTGCCCTCGCATCCCGCCCCCGGGTCGCTGGGCGCTTGGGCATGCCCAAGCGCCCAGCGACGAGCAGTGCCTTTCCGGCGGACTGAACCCACTCTCCAAGAGCCTGCGCGGAAACCCTGACATGGTGACGCGGCGCGAGAGGGCGCCGTGAGGATCTGTTGCCCGGCCCAGCAGGCAGGTACTGCCGTCGCGTCAGAATCGCTCGGCGGATGTCCATCCCTGCCGGTGGAGTCGTTCGAAGCCGTCCAGCAGGAGATCCAGGGCGAACTCGAACTCGAACTGGTCGTCACAGCCCTGGCCCACGACCGATTCGCCGTCGTGCGGCCGAGCCAGCACGATCTCGACGATGTGCGGGTACCGGGCGGCCATCTCGCCCAGCAGGTCCGCGAGCGCCTGGGGGTCGGCGTCGGCCGGAGCCGGGCTCGGCGAGGCCGGGAACAGCTCCTGGGTGAACCCCCATACGCGGCTGCCCAGGGCGTGCATCGCGTGGTGGGTGAGGTCGGCGGACAGACCGCCGGCCCGGAACATGCCGATGATCGAGTTCAGGTAGTCGAGTACGCCGGGGGTCGGGCTGGTTCGGGACTCGATGACGCGCGAAGCCCAGGGGTGGCGCAGTAGCGCTCGTCGTGCCGAGAGGATGCGGCGGCGGATCGCGCTCTTCCAGTTCGCGTCGCCGGCCGGGGGCTCGATCTCGCCGACGATGACATCCACCATGCCGTCGAGGAGTTGCTCCTTGTTGGCCACGTGCTTGTAGAGCGCCATCGGCACGACGTCCAGTTCGTGCGCCAGGCTGCGCATGCTCAACGCCTCGTTGCCGGCGCGGTCGGCGAGCGCGACGGCGGCACGCAGCACGCGGTCCCGGTTGAGGGGCGTCCGGCGCGCTGGTTCTGCCTGCTGGGCCATCTTCTGACCGCCTTCCGTTCGACCGGTCGTCGCCGATCCCTTCTTGACGGGTGTACGCGGTACACCATACTGTGACGACCGCAGGTGTACGCCGTACACCTGCGGCGCACCACATCACCCAAGGAGTCCCGGTGGCCTCACCGAGAAAGCTCGCGACAGCGGCGGGCGTGTGCTACCTCGTCACCCACGTCACCTCGATAGGCGGGCTCATCCTGTACAGCCCGGTGCTGCACGACGCCGACTACATCGTCGGCCGGGGCGCGGACACCCGGGTGCTCCTGGGCGCCCTCTTCGAGGTGGTCCTCGCCATCGCGATCGTCGGCAGCGCGTTCGCACTGTTCCCCGTCACTCGGCGGCACAGCGAAGGCCTGGCCGTCGGTTACGTCGGCCTTCGCACGCTGGAGGCCGCCGTCATCGCCGTCGGCATCGTCAGCCTTCTCTCAGTCGTGACGCTGCGTCAGCATCCGCCGCAAGGGGCGGATCCAGCCTCCCTCCTCACCACGGGCCGAGCGCTGGTCGCGGTCCACGACTGGACGTTCCTGCTCGGGCCCGACTTCATCTGCGGAGCCAACACGACGGTGGTGGCGTACCTGATGTACCGCTCGCAGCTCGTGCCGCGCTTCATCGCCGTGCTGGGGCTGGTCGGCGGCCCGCTGATCTTCGCTTCCGCGATCGCCGAGCTGTTCGGTCTCTACCAGCAGGTCTCCGGGGTGGGGGCGCTCACCGCGATACCGGTGTTCGTCTGGGAGCTGACCTTGGCCATCTGGCTCATCGTCAAGGGATTCAAACCGACTACCGGCGCGACCGATGCCACCGCCGCCGGCCATGACCGGCCACCTATCCGCGCAGGCTCCAAGCGCCCAGCTGGAGCATGAAGCACCCCGGGCCGCAGGACGGGTGCGATGCCGCCTTGGTACTGCCCCCGGCGCCGCGAAACGCGCGGCGCCGGGGGCAAACTCTTACCCCTTGTCTGCCTCCCCCTCCCCCTCCCCCTCCCCCTCCCCGGGGTTGCTGGGCGCTGGGGCATACCCCAGCGCCCAGCAACCCACCCCACCCGCGCCGGGCACCTGCACCCTCCCGCTGGCCCGCGCCGGGGGCGCGGGCCAGCGGGATCCTCGCGTGATGCTCCCGCACCACGCCCGTGGGGCCACCCACCACGTCTTTCCCGGGGCCCCGCGCCGCGAGCTCGCGGCGCGGGGCCCATGCCTGCTTCTCGCGGGTCCCTTTTGGTCTGCTCGGCGCCGTGAATGCCCGGCGCCGAGCACCATCCGCAGGCCGTCCAGCGCGCCCGCCGCTCACCCACTCACCTGCGCGCCTCGCGCGCGCCCCGCCACCCTCCTCCGCCACTGCGGGCCCCGCCCGCACGCGCGCCTTACCCATGCCGTCTCCCGACGGCAACCCCGGCTCACCCGGGAGGCTTACCCCGTACCGGGGTTGGACCGCATCGGGTGGTGATCGGTGACCCCCTGTCGGAACGGTTCGTTGGTTGCTGCGGCGGAGGTGTGTGCCCGCGGTGGCCGGGCAGCAGCCACCTCCGTCGCTCCGGCCGAGCCACCGCCGGCCGTTTCTCACCGCGCTACCGATCCGAAGAGGTCCCGTCATGTCCGATACGTCTGCCACACCGCCGCTTCCGAGCGGTGCGCCCATGAGTCTGCTGGAGCAGATGCAGGAACTGCTCGCCACGGTGACCGCGGACCTCGCCGCGTTGCAGTCCTCCGGCTACCCCGTCGGCACCGACACCTCCGAAGCTCCAGCCGCACCCGGTACTCGATGACCCGGCGGCGCCTGCGCCTCCTCCTTCGGCCCGCCCTCACCCGGCGGGCCGAGCCGGACCACGAGTAAGGGTGACCCCCGGTCGGCCCGCTCCGCCCGGGCCCCGCCGAGTGCCGTGACCTCCCCGGCCCCGGAGCGGCACGCGGCCTCCCGCAGCCGCCCGGCCAGGTCCTTGCAGTCCGACACCGCGTCCACGCCGTCGATGCACGTCCAGTAGAGGCTCTCGGTGTCGGCCCCGCAGGCCAGCACCACCAGCGTCTCCCCGACGTCCCGCAGCAGGCCGTCGAGCGCGCCCAACGCCGGCCCCAGGTCGCCGAGTTCGGTGAGCCTGCCGACCCTTCCGCCGCTCACCAGGGCGGCCCGCACGACGGACCGGTCCAGGCAGACCGCCGCGTGCGCGCCCGCCTCGGAGAGCTGCTGGCCCAGGCCCGTCAGCTCGTCGTCGTCCAGGTCCGCCAGCCGGGCACCGACCGCCTCCGTCAGCAGCGCGGCCTGCCGCGCCTCCGCCAGGACGTCGGGTACGTGTCTCGCCTCGGCCAACGCGTGCCGGGCCGTCTTGATCAGTCGCAGCGCCTCCATGGCCACCGCTCCTCTCGCTCGCCGTCTCCGTCGACCACCGTCACCACCGGTCGGCGGTTCAGGTGGTCACGGCGAAAGCGTGCGGAAAACGGCGAGGCCCCGCATCCACCCTCGGAAATCCTGTGGATAACCCGGGGGTGTGGATAACTTCCGTCCCTCACAAGGGTTGATCGCCCGCGTCCGGATTGACGTTCGGGTTGACGGAAGCGGCCCCCGGCACCGGGAAGCGGTGCTCGTTGCGCTCGATCTTGGCCGCGAGGGCCGCCAGCGGGTCCACCCCGACCGCCGTGCAGAACTGCACCAGGTACGCAAGCACGTCCGCCACCTCGTCGCGCACCCGGTGGGCCCGGTCCGGGTCGGACATGACCTCGGCCGCCTGCTCGGGCGTGAGCCACTGGAAGATCTCCAGCAGCTCGCCCGCCTCCACGCTCAGCGCCGCCGCCAGGTTCTTCGGCGTGTGGAACGGCTCCCACCGCCGCGCCGCCGCGAAGTCCACCAGCCGCTGCCGCAGCTCCTCCAGGGTCGGCGCACCGCCGGAGGCCGCGGGCCCCGTCACTCGTTCGCTCATTCCCCCAGGTCTACCCCATCCGCCCCCGCCACCCGCTGCCCCGGTACCCGGGCCGAGGAGACGGGGCTCTCCGGCCGCAGCACCGTCAGCCCCGACGCAGGGTCGCGCCGGCACTCCACCAGCACCACCTCCTCCCCGGCGCGCGCCTCCGACGCGGCCTCCCGCGCCGCCTGCGGCTCCTGCAAGGCCGCCACCACCCGCAGCTGGTTGCGCCCCGCCATGTCCCGCGCCAGCCGCAGCAGCGAGCCGGTCTGCTCGGCGGAGAGCCCGGCCCCGAGGTCGTCGGCGAGCACGGTGAGCTGCCGGTGCGCCCACGGCACCTCGACGGCCACGTCGAGGTCGAGCACCCCGGCCCCGGTGAGCAGCACCGCCGCGAACGCGAGGTGGCGCAGCATCCCGTCCGACGCCTGGTCGGCCCGGGTGCGCCCGCGCAGCCCCTCGTCGAAGACGGTGAGCACCCGCCGCCCGGCCGCCGTGTCGCGGCGGTCGAGGTCGAGCCCGAGCAGCGAGTACGGCGCGGCGGCCTGCGCGACCCGCAGCAACTTCCCGTACCGGCGCGGGCATTCGTTGCTGAGCCGGTCGATGACGGCGGAGATGTTGGCGGCGTTGCTGCGCAGCCTGGCGTTGGGGTCGGCGCGCGCCCAGCCGCGCATGAGGGCGGGCACGGGGTGGAGGGGGAAGACCTCGCGCAGCGCGGTGAGGAGGTCCTCGGCGGCGGCGAGGACCTTGCGTTCGCCGCGCGAGGAGCCGGCGACCCGCAGCGGCAGCTGTGCGGTGATCATGCTGCTGCTGGGCAGGGGCGCCCGGATGTCGCCCTGGCGGCTGTCGTTGTGCCAGCAGACGTTGACGCGCCGCCGCCGCAGGTCCTGTTCGCCGGTGTCGACGAGGGTCTTCCCGTCGAGGGTGAGCGTCTCGCGGACGACGCGGACCGGTTCGTCGGGGCGGATGACGAGGTCGAGCCCGATCACCCCGTGCGGCGAGCGGACGGTGCAGCCGAGGCCGATCGCCACGCCGCCGTGCGGGAGGCATCCGTCGAGGCCCCCGCGGACGGGCGTGGCGAGCGGGCCGGGGCGGTCGGGCAGCCCGTCGAAGGAGTCGGCGATCTCCTCGCCGAGGGCGAGCCGGGAGAGGACGGCCAGCGCGTCGAGGGCGTTGGACTTGCCGACCCCGGCGGGCCCGTGCAGCACGGTCAGGGGTGCGAGCGGCAGGGACGCGCGCCGGTAGGACTTGAAGGAGGCGAGCCGCAGCCGCTCCAGGGTCGGGCGCGGTACGGACGGCGCCGGGGCGGCGGGAGGCCCGCCGGACTGCGGGACGGACGGTCGGGGGTGGGCCGGCGCGGCGGGCCGACTGGCGTCGCGGTTCACCCGTCGGACGTTAGCCCCGGCCCGCCACCGGCCCGTCGGCCGAAACGTTCCGGCGCAAACAAAACGCGCCCGGATTCATCCCAACGTGGCCGCCGCCACCCCGACGGCACCCGCACCGTTGACGCTCAGCGCCGGTACTCCGCGACCGTCACCGAGGCCGTCACCTCGACGGGGTCCGCGAGCCCCGCCAGCGCGTCCTCGAGCCGCCGCGCGTCGGTGTGCCAGGCGCTCGGCCCCATCCCGACGACGGTGCGCACGTCCGCCGCCCCGAGCCGCAGGGTGAACTCCACCTCCCGCCGCCCGGCCGGCGTCAGATACGGCCCGAGCTTGTCGTCGATCCGCCGCTGCTTGTCCTCGTCGACGGACAACAGCCCCAGCGCGCCGACGAGTTCGCGCAGATGCCGCCCGGTCGGGGCGACCAGCAGCAGGGTGCCGCCGGGCCGCAGGACGCGCCGGATCTCGGGCCCGTTGCGCGGGGCGAAGACGTTCAGCATCAGGTCGGCGCAGCCGTCGAGCAGCGGCAGCGGGCGCCAGGCGTCGCAGACGACCGCGCCGATCCGGGGGTGGGCCCTGGCGGCGCGGCGCAGCGCGAACTTGGAGATGTCGAGGGCGGCCCCGGCCCTGCCGGGCAGGGCGTCGAGGACCTGCGCCAGGTAGTACCCCGTCCCGGCCCCGAGGTCGGCGACGAGCCCGTCCCCGGCCCCCTCTCCAGCAACGGCAACGGCGGCGGCCGCCGCCGAGGCCAGCGCCTCCGCGATGGGCCGGTAGTGCCCGGCGGCGAGGAAGTCGGCCCGGGCGGCCACCATCTCGGCGGTGTCACCGGTACCGGTGTGGGCGTCACCGGCGAGGAGGCTGACGTATCCCTGCTTGGCGAGGTCGAAGCTGTGCCCGGCGGCGCAGCGCAGGGTGCGCTCGTGCGGGGCGAGGGCCTGTGCGCAGTGGGGGCAGGTCAGGTAGCGCTCGATGTCCTGCAGCAACGTTCCGTCTTCCCTCGCCGTTCGACCCGACTCCGACTCCGACCGTACGGGCCGGGCCCTGGTCAGCCAGCCTAGACGCCCGACGAAGCCGAACCCGACGAAGCCGAACCCGGCGAGGCCAGGCCCGGCGAGGCCAGGCCCGACGAGCCCGGCCCCGACTCCGCGACCCGCATCGCCAGCCCCGCCAGCGCCTCGGGCGCGCCCTCCTGCCCCCGGATCCCGGGGAAGGCGTTGACGTCCACGATGACCGGCTCCCCGGCCCCGTCCAACAGGTCGACCCCGTACACGTCGAGCCCGAACACCTCGCCCGCCCGAAGCGCGAGCTCAGCCCGCTCGGCCGGCGCCTCCCAGGGCCCGGCGGCAGGCGGGCCCGCGGCCCAGAGCTCGGAGCGCCGCCGGGCCGCGAACACCCGCCCGTCGACGACCCACAGCTTCTGGTCCCACCCCGTCCCCGGCAGGAACGGTTGGACGACGACGGGCTCCTCGGCCCACCGCCCGAGGAGGTTCCGCAGCCCCGCCGCGCCGTCCACCCGCGCGACCAGGTCCTCCCGCCGACTGTGCCGGCTCTTGACCACGAACGGGTAAGCGGGAGAGGCGAGTCCACCCAGCCGCCCGGTGAAGAGCGTCGAGGCGAACGGCAGCCCGCCCTCCTCCGCGCGCCGCGCCATCAGCACCCGGTCCTGGCAGAGTTCCGTCGCCGCCGCCGAGTTGACCACGGGAACGCCCCGCGCCTCCAACTCCCGTGCCAGCGCCAGGAACTGCGGCCCGTGGGCCTTGAGCAGGCACACGTCCACCGCCTCCCCCGCCTCCCGGACCCACACGACCTCGCACCCCCGCCGCCCCAGCAGCTCCACGGTCGCCGCGAGCACCGGATGCCCGGGGTCGACGGCGATCAGCCCGACCCTCACAGTGCCGCCCCCAGCCGCCCGTACGCCCCGAGCCCGGGCACCAGCGAACCGGGCTCCCCGACGCCCGGCTCCAGAGCTCCCGCCTCCACGACGCCCGCCTTGACGACCCCCGCCTCCACCACACCCGGCACCGACACCGCCGTCCCGCTGCGCGCGAGCCGCAGCACCGCCCGCGCCACCCGCGCGACCGCGTCCGGCACCTGCCGGAAGCTCGGGAAGTCGTTGACGTCCACCACGACCGGCCCGTCCGGCCCGAGCAGCACGTCGACCCCGTACAGGTCCAGCCCGAACACCTCCCCCACCTGCGCCGCGATCCGCGCGACCTCCGCCGGCAGCGGCACCTGCCGCTCGCGCACGCCCTGCCCGGGGTGCAGCGGGGAGGAACGTTCCGTCGCGAAGAGTTCGCCGTCGACGCAGTACACCTTCAGGTCCGTCCCCGAGTTCGGGACGTACGGCTGCGCGATCAGCAGCCCCTCCCCGGCGAGCGCCGGCCCGAGCGCGAGCAGCTCCTCGGGGTGCGCGACGAGGTGGACGGCCCGCCCGGAGCTGCCGTCGGCGGGCTTGACCACCAGCGGGTACTCGGCGGCGGGTATCTCGGCGAGCCGCTCCCAGCGCGCCGCCGCGTACGTGACGGGCACGGGCAGCCCGCGCGTGCGGGCGATGACGGCGGCGAGCGCCTTGTCCCGTACGCCCCGGATGGAGCGCACGTCGTTGACGGTGGTCAGGCCGACGGCGGCGGCCGCCTCCAGGAGGGTCAGCCCGGGGCCGCCGGAGACGGTCTTGAGCACCCACGCGTCGTGGCTGCCGGCCCGGACGGCCTCGGAGATCGCCATCAGCGAGTCGCCGGGGCGCAGCACGTCCACCCGGTGCCCCCACACGGTCAGCTGCCGCGCCACGTCCAGCGGCATGCCGTCGCTCCGGTAGTGCTCCTCCACCAGAAAGCAGAGCCTCATGGGCCTGACTTCCCCCCTCTCCCTCGGCCTCGGCCTCGACGCCCTCCGCCCCGCCTTCCCCGGCGGCGCTACGGGAGTCCCAGCGTGAAAAGCCCCAGTATGAAAAGCCTCAGCATGCCACGCGCTCTCCCCGCAAGATCGCCGCGATCTCGTAAGCGTTCGGCAACAATAGGCGTACCAAGAACTCCCCAAGGAACGCCAAAGATCCCCGGTCAGACCGGTCGTGCCAAAGAGGTGGCGGTCCTTCCATGCGGCTGGTTGGATACGGTCCGTGACTAATTCCGATCATGAACACGACGTCGACCGCGCCCTGTTGGACGAGATCGAGCGCTACTACGACGCCGTGCCGCGCGGCGGCGCCCGCACCGAGGACTTCGGCCCGCTGACCCTGTTCGTCCGCGAGGGCACCGGCTGGCCGTTCTACGCCCGCCCCGCCCTCGGCCACGACGGCCCGGCCGTCACCGTCGACGACGTCCGCCGAGTGCTGGAGCGCCAGCGCGAGTTGGGCGTCCCGGAGGCCTTCGAGTGGGTGGCCGAGCACGACCCGGAGCTGCGCGCGGCGGTGGAGGCGGCGGGGCTGACGGTGCACGAGCACCCGCTGCTGGTGCTGGGCCCGCAGGACGAGCCGGCCCCGGCGCCCGCCCTACCCGAGGGCGTCGAGGTGCGTGTCCTGGCCTTCGACGCACCGGAGTTGGCGACCGCCGTCGCCGTCCCACACCTGGCCTTCGGCGAGCCCGGCACGGCCATCGGCACCGCAGGCTCGGCCCAAGTGGCCGCGACCGCCGAGAAGTTGACGGCCGAGGGCTGGGTGGAGCGCACCTCCGGGCGGATCGCCTCGGGCGCCTCCGCCCTGGCCGCCGCGATCGAGCGCACGGACGGCGGCGCCGTCGTCGTGCTCTGCGCCGGCCAGCACAACCCGGTGGGCGCGGTCACCGAGGTGGCCGGCGTCGGCACCCTCCCGGCGGCGCGCCGACGGGGCCTGGGCCTGGCGGTCACGGCCGCCCTGGTCGCGGACGCCCGGGCGAACGGCGTGCGGACGCTCTTCCTCTCCGCCGCGGACGAGGACGTCGCCCGGATCTACCGCCGCATCGGCTTCCGCCCGTTCGCGACGGCCCTCATCGCGGAGCCCGCTCCCCAGAACTAGTGCTGCCCGACGCGGCACTGGGCCCTGTCCCGGCAAGATCGCCCGGACAGGGCCCAAGACGCGAGGGTGAGGACGACACGGTCATTCGTCGTCCTCGTCCTCGTCCTCCGCCCCGCTGACCCCCTCCCCCTCGGCCTCGTCGACCACCCAGGCCGCGAGCCTCTCCGCGACCCCCGACACCCCGAGCCGCCCCTCCCGGATCGCCCGGGACAGGCTGCGCACCTCGCGGGCGGTGGTGGCCACGGTGCAGCCGCTGGCGACGAGGTAGGCGTACGCGACGGCGGTGGCGAACAGTTCGTTGGTCTTCTCCAGCGCCGGCACCCGGATCAACTGGTGCATCAACGCGGCGGCGCGGTCGTGCGGTTCGGGGTAGACGGCGATGTCGAAGATCTCCGCCTGGTGCCGGGTGACGGCCGCGAGCAGCGAGCCGTAGTCGGTGACCTGCGGGTCACCGGGCGTGTACTGCTCCGCGGTCATGAGCAGCCACGAGAGGTCGATCTCCAGCTTCAACGGCGCACGTCCTGCAGGTCTCCCGGCTCCGCGAACTCGGCGAGGAACGCCGTCTCGTACTCCTTCATGAACTGGGCGGCGGCGTCGACGAAGGCGCGTCCGGACTCGCCCATGTCCTGCTGGACCAGGCGCTCGATGTACTGGTTCATGCTGATCCCCTGCTGCTCCGCCCGCTCCCGGGCCATCTCAGCGGTCGTGGCGTCGACCCTCACGTTCAGCTGCTTCTTACCCATACCCTTCAAGCTAGCGCCGATGTGCTAGCACAACAAGGGCGCGCGCACACCGCCCGCACACCTCCCGCACGCCCCTGGGCTACCTGCCCGTCATCGGGGCCCCCGAACCGGCCCCCGACACGCGAAGGGGCCGGGTCCGCGGCGAACCGCCGCGGACCCGGCCCCGGAGCACAACGGGAGGATCAGAACTGGGTGCTGACCGTCACCCCGCTGAAGTCGGTCTTCGCGTAGAGGCTCACGTAGCGGTACCCGGCGGTCGGGTTGCTGACGGTGATGCTCTGCGTGGTCCCGGCGTTGGTCGAGGAGGCGGTGAAGGAGCTCGGCGAGGCCCAGGTGGAGTCGCTGTAGTACAGGTAGGCGGTGCCGGTGCCCCCGGTGGTGGTGATCTTCAGGGTGCTGGTGCCGGCCGGCAGGTAGACGTACAGGTAGTCCACGTTGCCGGCGGTGGCGGACAGGCCCGGCCGGGAGCAGTTCTTGCCGAGCGCGTCGGTGCGCTGGTCGGTGCAGGTCGGCGGGGCGGTGGTGCCGCCGCCGGTGGCGACGGTGACGGTCGCCGGGGTGCTGGCGGTGCGGCCGGTGTCGTCGGTGACGGTCAGGGCGACGGTGTAGGAGCCCTTGTCCGCGTAGGTGTGGCTGGGGTTGCGCTCCTCGGAGGAGGCGCCGTCGCCGAAGGTCCAGTGCCAGGAGACGATCCGGCCGGAGCCGGTCTGCACGGACTTGTCGGTCAGGGAGACGGTCGCGCCGCTGACGGACTGGCCGATCAGCGAGGTCGGGCCGGCCGCGTAGCAGGCCCCGCCGGCGCACTGGTCGAGCCAGGCGTCGAAGTCGGCGTCGTAGGAGGTGCCGAGGCCGTTGTAGACCGCGTAGCCGCCCTGGTAGTCACCGGCGCGGAAGTGGCCGAGCATGGTCTGGACGTCCGCCGGGTGCTTCTCGAACATGTACCGCACGGCCAGGTAGCCCCACGGGTAGGTGCGCACGGTGTCCGAGTTGCCGTACGTGTTCTGGAAGACGGTGCTCAGCTTGTACGTGTGCTTCGCGGCCTCCTCCATCGCCTGGGTGTCGGTGGTGCCGCGGTAGGCGTAGGACTCGTACTCGGCGACGCCCTCGATCCACCAGATGTCCGGGACGGAGATCTCGGTGGAGAAGTTGCCCTTCATGTCGTAGATGTTGTCCAGGTAGTGCGTGTACTCGTGGTTGAGGTTCCACACGTTGGCGGTGAAGCCGTCGTTCCACGCCTTCTGGTACATCACGCAGACGGCCCGGTTGTTCGGGTCCGTCGGGTCCATGACGGTCTGTCCGCCGTTGTCGGTGGAGTTGTTGAAGATCGCCCAGGAGTACGTCAGGTAGTCGGCCCGGTTGGCGAAGACCCCGAGGGTGAGGTTCTTGTCGTACTGGCCGGGGATCGGACCGTTGTCCTTCACCATGTTGTGGAAGAAGGTGTCCTCACCGCGCAGGCTGGTGCAGACGGCGGCGAGGTCGGCGGGCGAGAGCGCCTCGGTCAGGATGGTGCGGTTGTCGCAGACCAGCTGGTTGGGCAGCACGGCCGCGGTCAGCTTCGCCGGCAGGTTGCAGATGTCGTAGTACGAACAGAGGCCGCCGTCGTAGTAGTTGGCGTTGAACGCGGTGTGGACGTACAGCGGGCCGGTGACGCCGGTGATCTGCGCGCCGTCGAGGACGGCCTTGACCTGCCCCTTGACGGCCGCCTCGACCTTCGGCCCGTCGCCGGCCATCCGGCCGAGGTCGTTGCCCGCGTTGACGTCCAGGTACTCGTTGGCCGTGCCGAGCAGGTCCGTGTGGCCCAGCGCGAAGGAGCCCAGCGCGGTGGCCACGCTCGGGTCCGCGGCGACGGCGGCCTGGAAGTCGGGGTTCCAGTTGCCGCGCCACAGCGGCGCGGACAACATCGAGTTGACCGCCTTGAGCATCTTCGGGAAGGCGTTGTACGAGTTGTCGTAGCTGTTCAGGATCTGCTTGTAGACGTCCAGGTAGCCGCCCTGCACGTTGGCGCTGTCCGTCAGGACGAGCACCTCGGTGAGCACCGTGCCGTTGGCGTCGCTGACGTCCTTGCGGTGGGGGTTCGCGAAGAACGCGTCCAGCGCGGCGCGCGAGGCGGTGGTGAGCGCGCCGTCGTACGGGCCCACGGCGTCCGCGTTGTGGGACTGCACGAACCAGCCGGCCCGCAGGAAGAGCACCAGCTGCAGGATGCCGGTGGAGTTGTCGCCGGTGTAGCCGGGCGCCTGGGCCTGGAGGGCCTTGGTGACGGTGAGCATCTTGTCTTCCTTGAAGATGCTTCCCGCGTCGGTGCCGGTGACGTTGAACAGGGTGTTGACGCAGTCCGTGCTCGCCCCGTTGAGGAACGAGACCAGGTCCGCCCCGCTGCGGCTGCCGAAGTCGGCGGGCGTACAGCTCGCGGCGGCGGCAGCCGTACGGGCGGAGGCCACCGGCTTGGCAGCGGGCTTGGCGACGGGCGAGGCCGAGGAGGGCCGGGCGGCGATCTGGACGGTCGTACCGGCCGGCTGGCCCATCACGACCTGCCCGAGCAGCGCCGGCGGCAGCGGGGCCGCGACCGGCGCGAGCTCCTCCGAGGAGGGGGAGGCCGTGAGGAAGGCCCCCAGCGGCTCGGGCACGACGGAGGCCGGATCGGCCTTCGCCGGGGCGCCCGCTGACGGCTTCTCGGACGGGACGGGGGCTGCGGAGGCCACCGCCGGCAGCAGGGTCGCGGCGGCGCAGCAGCCGGCGACGAAGCCGGCCAGCAGGGTGGGGAGGGGTATCCGATGGCGCACTGGTGGGGGCCCTTCTCCTGTGGGGGAGGCGCGGGGAGGACGTGCCGTGGGGGCATGGGGGGAACGGTCATGATCCTGCCAGCGGGCATCCGTCAGAACAATGTCACAGGTCATATGACATCAGGGGAGCCAGCCATAACACGGCCGCCCGCCGGAGCCCCTACGACCGGTACGTCCGCGCGGCCCACGCCTGGAAGGTCGGCGCCGCCGCGATGAGGTCCCGGTACGCCGCGGCCGCCGCCCCGAACAGCGTCTCCACGACCTCCCCGCCCACCCCGGCCGGCCGCCACACCAGCAGCTGCCGCATCCAGATCGGCGTCCCCACCAGAGGCTTGACGACCACCTCCGCCAGCGGCCGGGTGGTCGCCTGCACGACGGAGACGCCGAGCCCGGCGGCGATCATCTCCTGCAGCTCCAGCCGCCCGCCGAGGTACTCGTGCACCGTCGCCGGCGCGAACCCGGCCGCCGCGCACGCCCCGTGGAACACCCGGTGCCAGCCGACCCCGTCGTCCGGGGTCAGGAACCACTCCTCCCCCGCGAGGTCCACCAGCGCCACCTCCGTGTTGTGGCGCAGCCGGTGACCGGCCGGCAGCGCGACGAAGGCCGGCTCGGTGACGATCCCCCGGTGCGCGACGGCCGCGGAGTGCCGCAGCTCCCGCCCCGGGTAGTCCACCGCCACGGCCGCGTCGGCCTCGCCGCGCTCCAGCAGGTCGACGATGTCCGAGGAGCGGTAGACGGAGGACAGGGTGAAGCGCTGCCCGGGCCGCTGGTGCCGGGCCCGGGTGACCAGGCCCGGCAGGATCGGCGAGTTGGTGGCCGCCAGCCGCAGTTCGCGCGGGGCCGGGTCGGTGTCGCCCTGCGTCCGGCGGCCCAGGCCGTCGGCCCGGGTGAGCAGTTCCCGGGCGGCGGCCACCACCTCCGCCCCGAAGCCCGTCGGCGCCACCCCGGCGGCCGTCCGCTCGAACAGCGGCGCCCCCAGGTGGCGCTCGATCCGGCGCAGCTGGGTGCTGGTCGCCGGCTGCGAGGCGCCGAGCAGGGCGGCGGCCCGGCCGACGCTCCCGGTGTCGGCGATGGCACACAGCACCCGAAGGTGCCGCAGCTCCAGCTCCATGACGCTCCCCCTCCCGCTCCCACGACGACGCGCGACGACGGTCACGCGGCCTCTGCCGGGGACGGGCGGTGCAACGGCACACATGACATGTCAGCGGCTCACCTTCGCCCCGGCGAATTGCCTCGTCAAGCCCCTGACACGGCCCGATCGGCCCTTTGACCGTCATCTTTTACCCGGGCTTTGCACTCTGCCGGGCATCCCGGCCCGAACATCCCCGGCCTGGACAACCCCGGCCCGGACGTCCCCGGGCCGTCCCCGGACCGTCCCCCGGGGCCGATCGCCTCCCCGCCGCGCCCCGCCCGGGAGGCGGGAGACTTGAAGAGTCCTTCACCATCCGGGACTCTGAACACTCCTGAACACCCCTGAATACCCCTGAACACTCCTGAGCGTTCCCCGAGCGGCACCGACCGGTGCGGAGGCCGGCAGATGACAGCCATGTTCGACCAGGAGCTGCGCGAGCAGCTCGCCCAGGCCCGGCAGGACCTCGCCGCGGCCCGGGCCGAAGGGGACGCCGACGGCGTCCAGGCGTACGAGGGCCGGGTCGCCACGCTCCTGCGGCTCGCCGCGCAGCACGGCATCGACCTGCCGCACCGCGCCGAGGAAGAGGAACACAACGACTAGCGGGACATACGGCGGAGGCGGTCACCCCCGGGGGTGACCGCCTCCTTCCGTCTTCACCGGGTCACTGCCCGGCTGGCTCCAGGATCGCCACGCACTCGAAGTGGTGCGTCATCGGGAACAGGTCGAAGGCCCGCAGCGACACCGGCCGGTACCCGCCCTCGCGGAAGAACGCCAGGTCCCGCGCCAGCGCCGCCGGGTCGCAGGCCACGTACGCGATGCGCCGCGCCTCCAGGCCCGCCAGGTGCGCGACGGTCTCCCGCCCGGCGCCCGCGCGCGGCGGGTCCAGCACGATCAGGTCGGTGGCGGTGATGCCGGTGCGCGGCAGCAGCGTCTCGACCCTGTCGCACTCGATCCGCACGTTCTCCAGCACGGCCAGGTTGTGCCGGGCGTCGGCCACCGCCTGCTTGGAGGACTCGATGCCGAGCACCGCGCCGTCCTCACCGACCCGGTCGGCCAGCGCGCCCGCGAACAGACCGACGCCGCAGTACAGGTCGAGCGCGTTCTCGCCCCACTGCGGGTCCAGTCCGTCCAGGACGGCGTCGACCAGGGTGTCCGGCGCCTCGGGGTGGATCTGCCAGAAGCCGCCGTTGCTGATCCGCCAGGTCCGCCCCACGGCGCGCTCGCGCACGAAGGAGCGCCCGTGCACCTTGTGCACGCCCCCGTGGTCGTCCACGCGGGCGATCGAGACGGGCTTGTCCAGCTCGACGATCGGCAGCTGAGCGCCGTCACGCGGGGTCAGCACCACCTGGCGGTCCGAGGACCCGGTCGCGGCGATCACCTCGACCGTGGCGACGCCCGGCCAGTCACGGGCCTCGACGCCCAGCTCGGTGACGCCCTCGGCGGCGATCAGGCAGCGGTCGATCGGCTGCAGCTCGTGCGAACGGTGCTTGCGCAGCCCGACCTTGTCGCTCTGCGCGTCCACCGCGTACTGCACCCGGGTGCGCCAGGCCGGCACCTGCCCGGCGGGCAGCTTGTCGCCGACCGGCTCGACGCTGCCGTCCCAGCCGGCCTCCTCCGGGGTGAGCCCGGCCAGATTGGCCAGCTGCTCCGTCAGCACCGACGCCTTGAGCTTGCGCTGGCCACCCGGGGTGACGTGCTGCCAGTCGCAGCCGCCGCACTTGCCGGGGCCCGAGAACGGGCACGGCGCCTCGATGCGCTCCTTGGCCGGCTCCAGGACCTCCACCGCGTCCGCGCGCAGGAAGCGCGAGGTGGTGGTGCCCTCGGTCACCAGCGCGACGACCCGCTCGCCGGGCAGCGCGTGCCGCACGAACAGCACCCGCCCCTCGTGCCGGGCCACGCAGTGCCCGCCGCCGTGCGCGACCGGGCCGACCTCGACCTCGTAGCGCTCACCGGCCAGCGGCTCCCCGGACGGCGCCTGCGGCCGCTGCGCCCGTACGGGGGCGGCGCCCGCCCGCAGTGCCTTCGGCGGCCGGACCGCCTGCTTGCGCGGCGCCTTGCCCCCGGCGCCGCCCGACGCGGCGGAAGCCTTCGCGCCCTTCGCCGGCTGCGCGCTGCCCTTGGCCGGCTTCTCGCCCTTCGCCGGCTGCGCTCCGCCCTTGGCCGGCTTGTCCGCCTTCGCGGCCCTGGCCGGCTTCTCGGCCCTGCGCTCCTCCGGCTCCCCCGGCACGACCGGCGCGGTGCGCGCCGTCAGCCCGTCGCGGTCGGTGGCCTCCGGGCGGGCCGGACGGCCCCAGCGCGGACGAGCCACCTGCCCGGGCTGGGAGCCGCCCCGGCGGGCGCCGCCCTTGCCCTTGCCGGAGGAGGAGCCCGAGGAACGGGACGGAGTGTTGCGGGTCACTGGTCGGAGTCCTTGCTGCGGTCGGTGGGCGCGCCGCCGGTCGAACCGGTGCGCACGGAATCCTTCGACTGTACGGCCTTCGGCGCCCGCGGCTCGCCACGGCGGACGGCGCCCGGCGCCGACCAGGCCCTCTGCGGCTTGCGGCGCTCCGAGGACTCCAGCTGCCACGGCACCGAGGTGACCATCACCCCGGGCTTGAACAGCAGCCGCCCCTTGAGCCGCAGCGCGCTCTGGTTGTGCAGCAGGTGCTCGTACCAGCGGCCCACCACGTACTCGGGGATGTACACCGACACCACCTCGCGCGGGCTGCTGCGACGCAGGTTCTTCACGTAGTCCAGCACCGGCCCGGTGATCTCCCGGTACGGCGAGTCCAGCACCTTCAGCGGCACCTCGATGCCCCGCTCGTGCCACTCCCGCCGCAGCGCCGCCGTGTCGTCCGGGTCGACGTTGACGGTGATCGCCTCCAGCGTGTGCGGCCGGGCGAGCCGCGCGTACGCGATGGCCCGCAGCGCCGGCTTGTGCAGCTTGGAGACCAGCACGATCGCGTGCACCCGGGTGGGCATCACCGTGTCGTCGGCCTCCTCCACGGCCAGGAGCTCCTCGGAGACCCGGTCGTAGTGGCGGCGGATGCCCTTCATCATCACGAACAGCACGGCCATCGCCGCGATCGCGATCCAGGCGTGGCTGATCTTGGTGACGAGCACGACGATCAGCACGGCCATGGTCATCACCAGGCCGAAGGTGTTGATCGCCCGGCTGCGCTGCATGTGGCGGCGCTTGGCCGGCTCGGTCTCGGTGCGCAGCAGCCTGGTCCAGTGCCGGATCATCCCGGACTGGCTCATGTTGAAGGAGACGAAGACGCCGACGATGTACAGCTGGATCAGCCGGTTCGGGTCCGCGTCGAAGGCCAGGACCAGCACGATCGCGGCGATCGCCAGCAGGATGATGCCGTTGGAGAAGGCCAGCCGGTCGCCGCGGGTGTGCAGCTGCCGGGGCAGGTAGCGGTCCTGGGCGAGGATCGAGCCGAGCACCGGGAAGCCGTTGAAGGCGGTGTTGGCGGCCAGCACCAGGATCAGGCCGGTGACGGCGGCGACGAAGTAGAAGCCCGGCGTGAAGTCGGAGAACACGGCCTCGCTGATCTGCGCCAGCGCCGTCTTCTGGTGGTAGCCCGACCCGGAGCCCACGAGCTGCTCGGCCGGGTTCTCGGCCATCTGCACGTGGGTGAGGCGGGCCAGCCAGATGATGCCCATGAACATCACCACGGCGATCGAGGCCATCATCAGCAGGGTGGTGGCCGCGTTCTTGCTCTTCGGCTTGCGGAACGCCGGCACGCCGTTGGAGATCGCCTCCACACCGGTCAGCGCGGCGCAGCCGGAGGAGAAGGACTTCAGCAGCAGGAACACCATCGCGAACCCGGCCAGCGAGCCGTTGCCCGGGGTCGCCTCGAGCGTGAACCCGGAGCTCTCGGCGGGCATGTCCTGCCCGAGCACGGTGCTGCGGAAGAACCCGTAGCCGACCATCCCGACCACGCCGATCATGAAGGCGTAGGTGGGGACGGCGAACGCGGAGCCGGACTCGCGCACACCGCGCAGGTTCATCCCCATCAGCACCACGATCACGACCACCGACAGCACCGCCTCGTGCCCGCGCAGGGCCGGGACGGCGGAGACCACGTTGGCCACCCCCGAGGCGGTGGACACGGCTACGGTCAGCACGTAGTCGACCATCAGCGCGCTCGCCACCACCAGGCCCGCGTTGGGGCCGTGGTTGACGGTGGCGACCTCGTAGTCGCCGCCGCCGCTGGGATAGGCGTGGACGTTCTGCCGGTAGGAGGCGACCACGGCGAGCATCACGATCGCCACGACGACGCCGATCTGCCAGGAGAAGTGGATCGCCGAGGCCCCCGCGACGGAGAGCGTGAGCAGGATCTCCTCGGGGGCGTACGCGACCGAGGAGAGCGCGTCCGAGGCGAAGACGGGCAGCGCGATCCGCTTGGGCAGGAGCGTTTCGCCCAGCTTGTCGCTGCGCAGCGCACGCCCGATCAGGATGCGTTTCGGTAGGTCAGTCGGCATAGGCACGTTAAGGAATCGTAGGGGTTCCCTCCGCGAGCTTGCGCCGGAGTTACCCCCCTTCATCGCGACTGTGTTGTACGGACCGGCTAGCGTGTCGGATACGAGTCGGCGGGCAACACTGACGTTGTCGACCCTCGTCGACGCCGTTCGGAGCCTCCCCGAGTCGGCCCCCCACACAGCACTCGCCCCGCACAGAGCCGGGCGGGAAACGGAGATGATCGGTGTTTGCGCAGGTCAAGACCCCTACGGAACGCGTGAGGTAGGCGCCGGTGCACATCGTCATCATGGGCTGCGGCCGCGTGGGCTCGGCCCTGGCCAGAGCGCTGGAGAAACAGGGTCACTCGGTGGCCGTGGTCGACCAGGACCCGACGGCGTTCCGCCGTCTGGGCGCCGGGTTCAACGGGCGCCGGGTGACCGGTGTCGGCTTCGACCAGGACACCCTGCGCGAGGCGGGCATCGAGGAGGCCGGCGCCTTCGCCGCCGTCTCCAGCGGTGACAACTCCAACATCATCGCCGCGCGGGTGGCCCGGGAGACCTTCGGCGTGGAGAACGTCGCGGCCCGGATCTACGACCCCCGCCGCGCCGAGGTCTACCAGCGCCTGGGCATCCCGACCGTCGCCACCGTCCGCTGGACGGCGGACCAGATGCTGCGCCGGCTGCTGCCCAGCGGCGCCGAGCCGCTGTGGCAGGACCCGAGCGGCGGCGTGCAGCTCGCCGAGGTCGCGTACGACCCGGCCTGGGTGGGCCGGCGCCTCGGCCAGCTGGAGGAGGCGTCCGGCGCCCGGGTGGCGTTCGTCACCCGGCTCGGCGAGGGTGTGCTGCCCTCGCCGCAGATGGTGGTGCAGGAGGGCGACCTGGTGCACGTGATGCTGCGCCGGGGCGACCTGACGGCCGTGGAGGCCGCGTTCGCGCAGGGGCCGAAGGAGGAGGGTCACTGATGCGGGTCGCCATTGCCGGGGCCGGTGCCGTCGGCCGCTCGATCGCGGGCGAGCTGCTGGAGAACGGCCACGAGGTCCTCCTGATCGACAAGAACCCCAACTCCATCTCGGTGGAGCGGGTCCCCATGGCCGAGTGGCTGCTCGCCGACGCCTGCGAGATCACCTCGCTGGACGAGGCCGCCCTGCAGCGCTGCCACGTCGTCATCGCCGCGACCGGCGACGACAAGGTCAACCTGGTCGTCTCGCTGCTCGCCAAGACCGAGTACGCGGTGCCGCGGGTCGTCGCCCGGGTGAACAACCCGAAGAACGAGTGGCTCTTCAACGAGTCCTGGGGCGTGGACGTGGCCGTGTCCACCCCGCGCCTGATGTCCGCGCTGGTCGAGGAGGCCGTCAGCGTCGGCGACCTGGTGCGCCTGATGCGCTTCAGCCAGGGCAACGCCAACCTGGTCGAGCTGACCCTGGCCGCCGACACCGAGCTGGTCGGCACCCGCGTCGGCGACGTCGCCTGGCCGCAGGACACCGCGCTGGTGACCATCATCCGCGAGGGCCGGGTGCTCGTGCCGGGCAAGGACGACACCCTGGAGGGCGGCGACGAGCTGCTCTTCGTCGCCGCGCAGGAGCGCGAGGAGGAGCTCGAGCAGCTGCTCTCGTCCTCCCCCGGCGCCCAGTAGGACCGCACGGCACGCAGCAGGGCCCGCACCCCGTCGAAAGGGTGCGGGCCCTGCGTCTTGTGCCCGTACGTGCGGGCCGGCTACTTGGCCGGCTCCTCCTCGTCCTCCTCCAGCTGCGCCTTGATCGGCGGCGGCGCCTTCAGCAGGATCTGCCAGGTCACGTACATCGCCAGCAGCATCGGCGGGATGCCGAGGGCGACCTTCAGCCAGCCGAGCAGGTTGACGTTGTGGGTGAAGTACAGCGGGAAGAGGATCACGGGCTTGAGGCCCATGATCACCACCCAGGCCCAAGTCGCCTTGGTGTAGGCGCGGAAGCGGCCCGGGTTCTCCTTGCGCCAGGTGAACATCTCGCCGGTGATCGGCCCGAGCATCAGGCCGATCATCGGCCAGCGCACCAGCGCGGAGAGCGCGAAGCCCGCGCAGTAGGCGACGTTCCACAGCAGGCCCGGCAGGTAGAAGTCCTCGGCCTTGCCGCTCTTCATCGCGATCCAGGCGCCCAGGGCGACGCCGAAGACGCCGCTGAAGGCGTGCTGGATGGTCTCCCGCCGCGCCAGCCGGGCCACCACGAACAGGCCGCTCAGGCCGAGTGCGGCCCAGGCGGCGCTGCTGACCTGGTGGGTCAGGTTGTACGTGACGATGAAGACCAGGCCGGGCAGCGTCATGTCGATCATGCCGCGCACGCCGCCGAAAGCCTTCAGGACGGTGTCGGCGGCCTCCTTGGAGGCGGCGGCCCTGCGGGCGGCCTCCTCCTCGGGGGTCAGCGGCGCCGGGGCCTCCGGGGAGGGGACCGCGGTCCCCTGGAGGGCGGCCGTGTCGGGGCCGAGCCGGGTGGCGGCGTCACCGCCGGGCTGGTTGCTCACGCTCATTCGCTCCCGTGTCCGACCGGACGCAACTCGTATCGGGGGTTGAACAGCACGCGGCGCCCGCGTGCGTGGCTGATGCGGCCGCTGGCGACGAGCCGGCGGCCGGGTTCTATGCCCGCGATCGAGCGGCGACCGAGCCAGACCACGTCCAACGCCTCGGTGCCGTCGAAGAGTTCGGCCTCCAGCGCCGGCACCCCGGCCCGCGGCCGGAGCGTCACCGTGCGCAGCGTGCCCGCGACGGTGACCAGGTCGCGGTCACCGCAGGCGGCGATCGGACGGCTGCCCGACTCCGCGGCGCTCTCCTGGCGCAGCTCCTCGGCCTGCAGCTCCTCGGTCGAGGAGGTCAGCCGACTGAGCATGCGGCGCAGGCGGCCCTGGGGCTGGTCGCCGTTCTTGTCACCACTCATGCCGGAAGGGTACCGGTTTCCGGCCCCCCGACGGCAGGCGTCGGCCGCCGGGGGGTCACTCTCCGGGACGCTCCCGAACCGGCTCGGGCTCAGCTCTCGAAGCGGTAGCCCATGCCCGGCTCGGTGATGAAGTGACGCGGGTGCGAGGGGTCGCGCTCCAGCTTGCGGCGCAGCTGGGCCAGGTAGACCCGCAGGTAGTTGGTCTCGGTGCGGTAGGCGGGCCCCCACACCTCCTGGAGCAGCTGGGTCTGGCTGACCAGCCGGCCGGCGTTGCGGACCAGCACCTCCAGCAGGTGCCACTCGGTCGGGGTGAGGCGGACGTCGGTGCCGTCCCGGTTGACCTTCTTCGCGGCGAGGTCGACGGTGAAGCTCTCGGTGACGACGAGCGAGTCGTCCTCCCCCGCGACGGGCTCCGCGCGCCGGACGGCCGCGCGCATCCGGGCGAGCAGCTCGTCCATCCCGAAGGGCTTGGTGACGTAGTCGTCGGCGCCCGCGTCCAGGGCCTCGACCTTCTCGTCGGAGGCGTGCCGGGCCGACAGCACGATGATCGGCACCCGCGTCCAGCCGCGCAGGCCGCGGATCACCTCGACGCCGTCCATGTCGGGCAGCCCCAGGTCCAGGACGACGACGTCCGGATGGCGGGCGGCGGCCAGCTCCAGGGCGCCGGCGCCGTCATGGGCCGCGTCGACCTCGTACTTACGGGCCTTGAGGTTGATCACCAGCGCGCGGACGATCTGCGGTTCGTCGTCCACGACGAGGACCCGGGTCATTTACGGGCTCCGCCTTTCAGTGCGGTCTGAGCTGTCTGACTCGATGACGGTGGAACTAACTGACGGTACGACTTTCGCCATCCCGGGCTCCGACGGCTCGACCAGCTCGACCGACTCGTCCGACTGGTCCGGCTCGACGACTTCGTCCGGCTCGACCGGCTGACCCGACTCGACCGGCTGGTCCGACTCGACCGGCTCGGGCGCGTCCGGGGGCCACTCGACGGCGGGCAGGCTGACGACCATGGTGAGGCCGCCGCCCGGGGTGTCCTCGGCGGTAACGGTGCCGTCCATCGCCTCGACGAACCCGCGCGCCACCGCGAGCCCCAGGCCCACCCCGGCGCCGCGCGGGGCGTCCCCGTAGCGCTGGAACGGCGCGAAGATCCGCTCCTTGGCGTCCTCGGGCACCCCCGGGCCCCGGTCGACGATCCGCAGCTCCACCCGGCCGGGCCCGCCGGGCCGCCGCAGCGCCTCGGCCTTGACCAGCACCTTCACGCCCTCCGGGCTGTACTTGACGGCGTTCTCGACCAGGTTGGCCAGCGAGCGCTCCAGCAGCCCGCCGTCCGCCCGGATCATCGGCAGGGTCTCCGGCACCTCCAGCCGCACGGACTCCGGCGCGACGCCGCCGAGCGCGTACGGGACCACCTCGTCGAGGTCGGTCTCCTGGATCAGCGGGGTGACGGTGCCGGTGTGCAGCCGGCTCATGTCGAGCAGGTTGTTGATCAGGTGGTCCAGCCGGTCGGCGCCCGCCTCGATCCCGGCGAGGAGCTCCGCCTCGTCCTCCGGGTCCCAGTCGACGTCCGCCGACCGCAGCGAGCTCACCGAAGCCTTGATGCCCGCCAACGGGGTGCGCAGGTCGTGCGAGACGGCGGCCAGCAACGCGGTGCGGATGCGGTTGCCCTCCGCCTCCCGCCTGGCCGCGGCGGCCTCCCCGGTCAGCCGACGGCGCTCCAGCACCACGGCGGCCTGGGCGGCGAAGGCGCCGAGCAGCCGCCGGTCCCCGCCGGGCAGCACCCGGCCGCGCAGCACCAGGGCCAGGCTCTCACCGACCGGCACGTCCACGTCCGCGTCGTCCGGCCGCTCCGGCGGGCGCGGCCCGGCGACCGCCACCGGCACCCAGGGGCCCATCGGCTCGGGGCGCTCCAGCAGCGCGGCGCTCTCCTGCCCGAAGGTCTCCCGCACCTGCTCCATCAGCGCCGTCAGCACTCCGTCCCCGTTCGGGGCGCCGCGCAGCACCGTCCCGGCCAGCGCGCTGAGTGTGCGCGCCTCGGTCTGGGCGCGGGCCGCCTGATGGGTGCGCCGGGCGGCGAGGTCCACCACCGAGGCGACGGAGATGCCGACCACCGTGAAGATCGCCACCGCCATGATGTTCTGCGGCTCGTTGATGGTGAAGGTGTGCAGCGGCGGCGTGAAGTAGTAGTTCAGCACCGAGGAGCCGACCAGGGCCGAGGCGATGGAGGGCAGCAGGCCCCCGACCAGCGCGGCCAGCACCGTCAGCGACAGGAACAGCAGCATGTCGGTCGACAGGCCCAGCCCGCCGATCGCCGTCAGCACCACCGCCAGCAGCGGCGGCCCGGCCAGCCCGACCAGCCAGCCCGCCACCGTCCGGCGCCGCCCCAGGTCGGTCACCCGCCGCACGGGCACCTTGTTGCGCCTGCCGTGCCCGGCGTGCTCGTGGGTGACCATGTGGACGTCGATGTCCCCGGCCTCCCGGGTCACCGTGGTGCCCACGCCCGGCCCGTACAGGTACTGCCAGCCGGGCCGGCGGCTGGTGCCCAGCACGATCTGGGTCGCGTTCACACCCCGCGCGAAGTCCAGCAGCCCGCCGGCCGGGTCGTCGCCCAGGACGTTGTGGAAGGAGCCCCCGAGGTTCTCCACCAGCGCGCGCTGCTCGATCAGCGTCTGCGGCGAGCCCGAGCCCGCCAGACCGTCCGAGCGGGAGATGTGGACGGCGAGCAGTTCACCACCGGAGACCCGCGCCGCGATGCGGGCCGCGCGGCGGATCAGCGTCGCCCCCTCCGGGCCGCCGGTCAGGCCGACGACGATCCGCTCCCGGGCCTGCCAGACGCCCTCGATGCCCTGCTCGGCCCGGTACTTCTGCAGGTACTCGTCCACCCGGTCCGCGGTCCACAGCAGCGCCAGCTCGCGCAGAGCCGTCAGGTTGCCGGGCCGGAAGTAGTTAGCGAGCGCGGCGTCGACCTTCTCCGGCGCGTACACGTTGCCGTGCGCCAGCCGGCGCCGCAGCGCCTGCGGGGACATGTCCACCAGCTCGATCTGGTCCGCCCGCCGCACCACCTCGTCCGGGACGGTCTCGCGCTGCCGCACGCCCGTGATGCCCTCGACCGCGTCCCCCAGCGACTCCAGGTGCTGGACGTTCACGGTGGAGACCACGTCGATCCCGGCCGCTAGCAGCTCCTCGACGTCCTGCCAGCGCTTGGCGTTGCGGCACCCCGGCACATTGGTGTGCGCCAGCTCGTCCACCAGCGCCACCTCGGGGCGCCGGGCGAGCACGGCGTCCAGGTCCATCTCGGAGAACCTGGCCCCCCGGTGGACGACCTGCTGCCGCAGCACGATCTCCAGCCCGGCCACCATGTCCGCGGTCCGCCGCCGGCCGTGGTCCTCCACGAACGCCACCACGACGTCCGTCCCACGCTCCTGGCGCCGGTGCGCCTCGGCGAGCATGGCGTACGTCTTGCCGACCCCGGGGGCCGCCCCGAGATAGATCCGCAGCCTGCCTCGTCCCATGAGCACCATTCTTGATCCGGCCCAGCCCGGGAGCCACCCCCGGACACCTGTTCCCCTCCCCTTCGACACTACGGTCGAGCGAGGAGGATTTCCGCTGATCCGTGCTCTGAGCAGGCTCTTTTAGCGGCTTTTTGACGGTGTCACAGCGGCCCCGGGCCCTGAACCCCCCATCCGGCGGGGTGGACGGGCCTCCGAAAGTCCGGGGATATCCGGGATATCCCGGGCTTTCCGGAAACGCAAAGAACCCCCATCCGGATCCCGGATGGGGGTTCTTCACAATGATTGTTCGGCGGCGTCCTACTCTCCCACAGGGTCCCCCCTGCAGTACCATCGGCGCTATGAGGCTTAGCTT